>JAGBMJ010000002.1 GCA_017634975.1 Lachnospiraceae bacterium
CTATTCACAGCCCTTCGTGCTGTGATAGTAACGGGTTTTGCCAATAAAAATCGCCTGGGGCGATGGGCAAAACCCATCTCACTCAAAGTGTTTTGAGTCGTAATCGCGCAGCAAGTGCGCGATTCGACTGTGAATGGTAACACAAAACGAACAGTTTTTGAAAGGCAAAGGGAACAGAAAAAATGAGTGAAGAAATGAATACGCAACAGGAGATCGACGAGGAAGGCAGAAAGATCCTGGAGAATCTGCAGGAGATTGAAAGCGAGCATGTCGAGGGAGAATACGGTGCCGACCAGATCCAGATCCTGGAAGGTCTCGAAGCCGTAAGAAAGCGTCCCGGTATGTATATCGGAACCACTTCTTTGCGTGGTCTTCACCATCTTGTTTATGAAATTGTGGATAATTCCGTAGATGAGGCACTTGCCGGATACTGCAAATGCATTGAAGTACATATCAATCCGGGCAACTCCGTTACGGTCATTGATGACGGTCGCGGTATTCCGGTCGGCATTAACAGTAAGGCAGGGCTGCCTGCTGTGGAGGTTGTATTCACGATCCTGCATGCCGGCGGTAAATTTGGCGGTGGCGGATACAAAGTATCCGGTGGTCTGCATGGCGTGGGTGCATCCGTTGTAAATGCGCTTTCCACCTGGCTGGAGGTAGAGATCTACCATGACGGACAGATCTACAATCAGAGATATGAACGCGGTAAGGTATGCTATCCGCTTAAGACTATCGGTAAATGCGATGCAAACAAAACCGGTACGAAGGTTACCTTCCAGCCGGATCCGGAGATCTTTGAGGATACCACATTTGATTTCGATACCTTAAAGAACCGTCTGCGGGAAATGGCTTTTCTGACCAAAGGCTTAAAGATTCAGCTTTTTGACGACCGCGAAGATGAGGAAGGCAATACCGGAAAGAATATGATTTTCCATTACGAAGGCGGTATCAAGGAATTTGTTGCCTACTTAAATGACAACAAGACACCGCTTTATGATAAGATCCTGTATTTCGAAGGAAAACGGGATAATGTATATGTAGAAGTAGCTTTCCAGCATAATGACGGCTTTAATGAAATGCTTTACGGTTTTGTAAATAATATCAATACGCCGGAAGGCGGTACGCATGTGGAAGGTTTTAAGACTTCCATCACCAAGACATTTAACGATTATGGCCGTTCCCAGAAGATCTTAAAGGACAGCGAGCCGAATCTGACCGGTGATGATATCCGTGAAGGACTGACAGCGATCATTTCTGTCAAGATCGAAGATCCGCAGTTTGAGGGACAGACGAAGCAGAAACTCGGTAACTCTGTAGCCCGTGGTGCGGTAGCCGGGATCGTCAGTGAACAGCTGACCTATTTCTTAGAGCAGAATCCACAGATTGCCAAGTCCATCGTGGAAAAATCCGTGATGGCACAGCGTGCAAGGGAAGCGGCCCGTAAGGCAAGGGATCTGACCAGAAGAAAAGGTGCACTGGATGGTGCATCCCTTCCCGGTAAACTGGCAGACTGTTCCGATAAGGATCCGAGAAACTGTGAGATCTATATCGTAGAGGGTGATTCCGCAGGCGGCAGCGCAAAATCCGCAAGAAGCCGTGCAACGCAGGCAATCCTGCCACTGCGTGGTAAGATCCTGAATGTCGAAAAAGCTAGACTGGATAAGATCTATGCAAATAAAGAGATCAAAGCCATGATCACGGCGTTTGGTACCGGTATCCATGACGATTTTGATATCAGCAAACTGCGGTATCACAAGATCATCATCATGACCGATGCCGATGTGGACGGTGCTCATATCGCCACATTGATGCTGACGTTCCTGTATCGTTTTATGCCGGAACTGATCAAGCAGGGTTATGTATATCTGGCACAGCCGCCTCTGTATAAGCTTGAGAAAAATAAAAAAATCTGGTATGCATATTCGGATGAAGAGCTGGCACAGATCATCAACGAAGTAGGCCGTGACCAGAATAACAAGATCCAGCGTTACAAAGGTCTGGGTGAGATGGATGCGGAACAGCTGTGGGAAACCACTATGGATCCGGAACGCCGCATACTGCTTCGTGTTAATATGGATGAAGATGCGGAATCCGAACTGGATATGACATTTACGACACTGATGGGCGATAAGGTAGAACCGCGCCGCGAATTCATCGAAGCCAACGCAAAATACGTTCAGAATCTGGATATCTAAAGAGGTATTTATGGAGCAAAAGATCAAAAAAGCAGGATTTAAAATGACGGTTATGATGGGTGTGGTATTGAGCCTGTATATGTCATTGTATAACAATTTTAATTCCGGAAATTTCAGTCCTGCTATGCTTTTGGTTTCTTTTGTGGTCAGCTTTGTGATCTCTATATTGATCGGTATGATCGTTCCGATGTCGAAGATCTCAAAGGCTCTGGCGCAGAAGATGCAGCCGGGTCCCGGGCTTCGTGCCGTGGAAGCATTGATCTCCGATGCTATTTATACACCGATCATCACTTTTTTTATGATCCTGGTAGTACGTAATCTTGCACCGGTGCTTGTAAGTAAGGCTGCGGAACATGAAGCTTTGGCAAGTGGGGCACCGGCAGACGTGGCTGCAAGAGCAGCTGCGGGAGCAGCGGCAGAGGTAAGTGCTTCTCTTCCGCCTTTTCTGAATATGTTTATCGGATCTTTTTTGATCTGTTATGCGCTTGGATTCTTCGTGATCTATGTTGCACAGCCGATCTTAATGAAGATCGCGTTCAAAGGAATCGAGATGCCCGGGCCAGGCGGCCCCGGAAAAAAACCGGAATAGATAAATTCGAAAAAGCCGAAAGGCTTTTTCTTATGTAAAGGATGAAAATAACGCACTATAGATGTGCGAAAATGTAATATCCTTTTGGTAGTAAGCGTATTATTTCTGTGATATATGTGTATTACAGCAGTATCATTACCTGCTGAATAAATAAAAGGGAGGAAGAAAACTATGAGTAATCCGTTTGACAAAAGAGATGTGGATTCTGCAGCAAAAAGATTTCCGATCAAAAAGTTTGCAGGGATCGCCATAGGAGCAGCAGTCGTATTTTTACTGTTGACCGGCAGTTTCTACAACGTATCCGAGCAGGAAAATGCAGTGGTGACCATGTTTGGAAAGGTGGTAAGGACCGATACGGCAGGTCTGTATTTTAAGATACCGCTGATCCAGCAGGTAAAGAAAGTGGATATCACGACACATGGTACCGGTGTGGGATACACCATTAGTACGGAAGGCCAGAATATCGCAGATCCAGGCAATGGTATTATGATCACTTCGGACTTAAACCTTCTGGATATCGATTTTTATCTGGAATACAGAGTATCCGATCCGGTTGCATATCTGTACAATTCCAACAGCCCGGAGGAAATCCTGGAAAATATTGCGCTTTCCAGTGTACGCTCCGTGGTTGCGGACTATACGGTAGATGAAGCGATGACGACCGCAAAGGGGCAGATTCAGGCAGATGTCAAAGAAGATATGCTGCGGGAACTGACCGAGCATAACATCGGTCTGACGGTTGTGAACATCACGGTACAGGACAGCGAGCCGCCAACGGACGCGATCAAGCAGGCATTTAAGGCAGTGGAAACCGCAAAGCAGGGTGCCGATACCGCAAAGAACAATGCATTGGCATATCAGAATGAGCAGATTCCTTCCGCAGAAGCAAATGCCGACAAGATCATACAGAATGCGGAAGCACAGAAAGCATCCCGTATCGCGGAAGCAGAAGGTCAGGTGGTACGTTTCAACGAAATGTATGAACAGTACAAACTGTATCCGTATATCACCCAGAAACGTATGTTTTATGAGACAATGGAAGATGTACTGCCCGGTATGAAAGTGATCATCACCGACGGCTCCACACAGACCATGCTTCCGCTGGGACAGTTTAATTAAGGGAGGGCACGGAATATGAAAACAAAAGGAAAAGTTTTTATCGTTATTCTGCTGATATTGGCAGTGATCGTACTTTTTTCCGGCTGCTATACGGTAAATCATAACGATGCCGTGATCTTAAAACAGTTCGGAAAAGTAGTCAGCGTACAGAATGCGGAAGGATTGCATTTTAAGATCCCGTTTATTCAGGATACACAAGCGATTTACGTGGGTTCCAGGATCTACGATATCCCGCAGTCGGATGTCATCACCAGAGACAAGAAGTCTATGATCGCGGATGACTATGTCATCTGGACGGTAACGGATGTGGTGAAGTATTATCAGACACTGGGCGGGGTATCCGCCAGAGCGGAGGAGCGTATCGATGCAGCAGTTTATAATGCGACCAAAAATACGATTTCCTCGATGACACAGGATGAAGTGATCGCAGCCCGCGGTATTACGTTAACGGATATGATCACAGAGGAATCCAACTCGGATATGGCAGGCTACGGGATCAAGATCCTGACGGCAGAGATCAAGGCGCTGGATCTTCCGGAAGATAACAAGGAAGCGGTTTATGAGCGTATGATCTCGGAGCGTGCAAATATCGCTGCCGGTTATAAGGCACAGGGTGAAGCGGAAGCCCAGAAGATCCGTAACGAAACGGATAAGGAAGTGACCATTACTCTCGCAAATGCCAATAAAGAGGCGGAAACGCTTCTGGCGGAAGGTGAAGCAGAATATATGCGCATCTTATCCGAGGCATATAACGATCCGGATAAGGCAGAGTTTTACAACTTTATCCGTTCTCTGGATGCTCTGAAAGAGTCTATGAAAGGCGAAAACACGCTGATCCTGGATAAGGATTCCGAGATGGCAAAGCTGTTGTACGGAAGCTTTGAACTGAAGGAAACCCCTGTACAGAATATGGCTCCGGTACAGACAGAAGAACCGGCCGCAGAAGAGTAATAAAAAAATTGCCTTCCCCGAAGGGGAAGGCTTTTTTCTTTCTATTTGTTTGCAAAATTCCTGTAAAAATGCTATAATATAACAGATTTCGTGCTAAAAATCAATATGGAAAATCGAAAAAGAGGGAAATTTTAATGAGTGAGTCCATGAATGATCAGGTATTTGACCGGATCAATAATGTTGACCTGAAAAAAACGATGGAGAAATCCTACATCGACTATGCGATGAGCGTTATCGCTGCCAGAGCATTGCCGGATGTAAGAGATGGTCTGAAACCGGTACAGCGTCGTATCCTGTTCTCTATGATCGAGCTGCATAATGAGCCGGATAAGCCGCATCGTAAGTGTGCGCGTATCGTCGGTGATACGATGGGTAAGTATCATCCTCATGGCGATTCTTCCATTTACGGCGCATTGGTCAATATGGCTCAGGACTGGAATCTGCGTTATCCTCTGGTAGACGGTCATGGAAATTTCGGTTCCGTCGATGGTGACGGTGCCGCCGCGATGCGATATACCGAGGCCAGACTCTCCAAGATTTCCATGGAGCTTCTGGAAGATATCAATAAAGACACGGTGGATTTTGTTCCGAACTTTGACGAGACGGAACAGGAGCCGACCGTACTTCCCAGCCGTTTTCCGAATCTTCTGGTCAACGGTACCACCGGTATCGCGGTCGGTATGGCGACCAATATCCCGCCGCACAATCTGCGGGAAGTGACGAATGCGGTCGTTAAGATCATTGATAACCGCGTAAACGAAGACAGGGATACCGAGATCGAAGAGCTTCTGGATATTGTAAAAGGTCCGGATTTCCCGACGGGTGCACAGATCCTTGGAACCAGGGGTATCCAGGAAAGCTATCGTACCGGCCGCGGCAAGATTCGTATGCGCGGTGTAACGAATATTGAGACACTGCCGAATGGCAAATCGCAGATCATCGTAACGGAACTGCCGTATATGGTGAACAAAGCAAATATGATCCTGAAGATGGCGGAACTGGTCAAGGCCAAGAAGATTGACGGCATCACCGATATTCGTGACGAATCCAACCGTGAAGGTATGCGTGTCGTGATCGAGGTACGCCGCGATGCCAACGCAAATATCATTCTGAATAAACTCTATAAACATACACAGCTGCAGGATACCTTTGGTGTGATCATGCTGGCTCTGGTCAATAACCAGCCGAAGGTTATGAACCTGCTTGAGATCCTGCAGGAATACTTAAAGCATCAGGAAGATGTGGTCACCCGCCGCACACAGTACGATCTGAATAAGGCAGAGGAAAGAGATCACATCGTACAGGGTCTGCTCACGGCGCTCGATCATATCGACGAAGTGATCAGCATTATCCGCAGCAGCCAGACCACACAGGAAGCAAAGGACCGTTTGCAGGAGCGTTTCGGTCTCACGGAAAAACAGTCCAATGCGATCGTGGAAATGCGTCTGCGTGCACTGACCGGTTTGGAAAGGCAGAAGCTGGAGGATGAACATGCGGAATTGTTAAAGAGCATTGCAGAATTCCGCGCGATCCTGGCGGATAAAAAACTGCTGCTTGGCGTGATCCGTACGGAACTGCTGGAGACTTCCGAGAAATTTGGCGATGAGCGGCGTACGGCCATTTCCTTTGATACTTCCGAGATTTCCTATGAGGATATGGTACCATTGGAAAATACGGTACTGGCGATGACCAGTCTCGGTTATATCAAGCGTATGACCGTGGATAACTTCAAGGCACAGGGTCGTGGCGGCAAAGGCATCAAGGGTATGACCACCATTGAAGATGACTATATCGAAGACCTGCTGATGACCACGACGCATCATTACATCATGTTCTTTACCAACCGAGGCCGGGCGTACCGCTTAAAGGCGTATGAGATCCCGGAGGCCGGACGTACCGCAAGAGGAACGGCGATCGTCAACCTCCTGCAGCTGCAGCCGGAGGAAAAGATCTCCGCTGTGATCCCGATCGGTGAATATGTGGAAGGTAAGAATCTGTTCATGGTAACCCGCAAGGGTATCGTGAAAAAGACGAGCATTATGGACTTTTCCAATATCCGCAAGAACGGTCTGGCAGCCATCAACCTGCGGGATGATGACGAACTGATCGAAGTAAAGCAGACGGACGAAAATACGCATATCTTCCTGGTAACGAAATACGGTATGTGCATCCGTTTTAAGGAGACGGATGTGCGTGCGATGGGCCGCGGGGCAACCGGCGTGATCGGTATGAACCTGAATTACGATGATGAGATCATCGGAATGCAGCTCGATCATCAGGGAGATTCGCTCCTGGTAGTCAGCGAGAACGGTATCGGCAAGCGTTCCCCGTTAGAGGATTTCCGCTTGCAAAACCGTGGCGGCAAGGGCCTTAAGTGTTATAAGATCACGGAAAAGACCGGTGATCTGGTGGGTGTTAAGGCCGTGACCGATGATCACGAGATCATGATGATCACCACAGCCGGTACGATCATCCAGGTACGGATGAGTGAGATTCCGGTACACGGACGAATTACTTCCGGTGTGAAGATGATGAACGTGGAAGAAAACGTCAAGGTAGCCAAGATCGCCAAGGTGCGGGAAAAGATCAGCGATGGCGTGAACGAATACGATGATCTGGAAGCCGCAGAACAGGAGATGGAAAAAGAAAAAGCCAATATGCCTGTGGAAATGCCCGATGATTTTGACGACGATGATGATGATATGATCTTCCCGAAGGAAGAGGAAGATAACGACGACGAAGAGTAAACAACGTAAAACAGTCCACAGCCCGTAAGGTTGTGGACTGTTTTTGTATAGAAATACCATAATTGTTAATCGGTAAAAACGTTTCTGTTATGGGAGGGTTGATTATGAAGATCACAAAACGAAAAAAAGCATTGTTAGGTTTTGCGGCATCGACCATTCTGGTGCTGGGAGCATGTGGAGATCAGGGTGTACCTGTATATGGTGTAGACAGTGTGTATAACAATGAAACACCAGATGTATATGGCATACCATACGATCCGGATCCGGTACCGGAATATGGTGTGGAAATTGACGATACCTATTACGATCCGGACCCGGTACCGGAATACGGTGTTGATTACTATGATCCCTATGAAGATTATCAGGATTACTTTTACAGTACCGGGATCACGGATGAGATCTTTGCACGTATGGAAGGAAAGTCTTTTAAGGAAGACTGCACGCTTCCGAGAGAGGATCTGTGCTATCTTCATGTGCTGCATAAGAATCTGGAGGGAGAAACTCTGGAGGGCGAGATGGTGGTCAACAAATACATTGCCGAAGACGTCCTGGATATCATGCTGAAACTGTATGAGGCGGACTATCCGATTGAGCGGATCCAATTGGTAGATGATTATGATGCGGATGATGAACTTTCGATGGAAGCGAACAATTCCTCAAGTTTCAATTTCCGCTTTATCTCCCACACTACCAAAGTATCCAAACATGGTCTTGGACTGGCGGTGGATATCAATACGCTCTATAATCCGTATGTAAAGATGGTGGATGGTGAGCTTTCCATCGAACCGGTCACGGCAGAACCCTATACCCACCGGGAAGAGGATTTCCCGTATAAGATCGAGAAGGATGATTTGTGCTATCAGCTGTTTATCGAGCATGGTTTTGAATGGGGCGGAGATTGGGAAAATGCAAAAGATTATCAGCACTTTGAACTCCCGGACGATGTGGTCGAACAGTTATACCCCGGAATGAGGTAAACAGAGAATGACAAAAACCGAAATCAAATTAAAAAACCTGGATACAGTGGCAGAGTACCAAAAGAGGCTCTGTAAAAAGCCGGAGCTGAGGCAGATTTTAGTGGAGCTGACCCTGAAATGCAATGAGCATTGTTTCCATTGCGGGAGCAGCTGCAGCGCGGAACAGCCGCATGGCCTGCCTTTGGAAGAGTATAAAAGACTTGTTGATGAGATCAAAGATAATTTCTGCGCAAAGGATAAAAGGACCATCATTGCCCTGACCGGCGGGGAACCGATGCTGTATCCGGATTTTTTCCCGTTGATCGAATACATGCATAAGCAGGGTGTGCCCTGGGGGATGACCAGCAATGCGACCCTGATCACCAAAGAAAACGCAAAGCGTCTGAAAGAATGCGGGTTAAAGAGTATCTCCATCAGTATCGACGGTCTGCCGAAAACCCATGATCAGTACCGTGGTCTGAAGAACGGATTTGAATTGGCGCTGCAGGGACTGAAGAATCTGGTAGAGCTGGACTTTTGCAATACCATGGTCACGACGGTGGTGAACCATGAGAACATTAACGAACTGGACCGGCTGTTTGAATTGTTTGATACGATCGATTTCAATGAGTGGCGTCTGACCGGACTGGAGCCGATCGGACGTGCGGAGCTGATGCCAAAGATGCATCTGACTCCCGAAGATAACCGCCGACTGATGGCCTATATCAAAGAAAAACGACAGGCCGGTCTTCCGGTGACCTATTCGTGCTGTCATTTCCTGGGTGTCGAAAACGAAGCGGAAGTGCGTGACTGGTATTTTCTGTGCAACGCAGGCATCACGGTAGCCAGCGTCCTTGTCAACGGGGATGTCACCGCCTGCCTGGATATTCCGCATAATGAAAAAACGGTACAGGGAAATATTCACGAGACATCATTTACCGAGATCTGGAACAACCGGTTCGAAATCTTCCGCAGACCGTTGTCCGAACGAAACGCCACATGTGCTGCCTGTCCGGAGGCAAAGTGGTGCCGCGGCGGAGCGTATCACAGCTGGGATTACGAAAAAGAGCAGCAGAAAGTCTGTATGAAGGGAATCCTGTTCTGAGGATCTAATCCAGCCATTCTACACTTTTTACATAGAATACTTCACACGAGCCGCCTCCGGTATCCGCGCGGCTCGTGGAGCTGTGCCAGAAAAAGGTCCGTGTACCGGAATGACCGTCGATATTGACCAGATAACCGGTCAGGCGGATATGATCTCCGGTTTTGATCCGTTTGATCGCTTTTCGTACGGAAGAATCCGTAGCAATCAGGTGATTGTTGGCAGAATGCAGACTTACTTCTTCGGTGCTGCCGATTTTTTTCATTTCCTCGTAGCTGTCTACTTTCCAATAATACCAGCGGTTGGACTGTGACCAGTGAAAATCAATCTGTGTATTGTACTCTGCGACTTTTCCCCAGGCAAGTGCCAGATCTTTGGGCGCCAGTTTATCACCGATACCTGCGCCGCTGTAATTATGGGTGCTGATCACCAATGCTTCGATGTCATAGGAATAGAGATAGGTAAACGTCAGATCATAGCCATCCAGTGAGATCTGTTCCGAACCATGCGCCTCTGTCTGAAGCGGGTCACGGATCCCTGCTACCGCACGCTGTTTCCCCGGATCAAGTTGCGGACGCAGATAGATAACCAGTCCGATCAGGACTGTGGCGATGATAAGATAGAGAAGTGCATGATTGTGTTTTTCCTCATACATAGTCAAAAAAATCTCCTCACAAAATAATGATAACATACACACCGGAATAATGCAAAAGAAGACGTGGGGACGGTCCTGCCGTCCTCATTTTTTGAGGACAGAAGGACCGTCCCTGCGTCCTCACATGTCATCACTTGAATATCGGCGCATAATCAAGTATAATATTCTGCGTGAAAACTGTCCGTAAGTCGGGACAGAGTCAGAAAAAGATACGGAGGAAATAAGAAATGGCAGACTGGAAGAACCTGGACACCCTTGGTGCATTTGAGGCATTGGGAAAAAAGGAAAAAGTAAGTGTAAAAGAAGTCATGAGCGGTGCAAGCGGAGCAGAACGTGTAAAGAAGTACACGATGCCGATGGCAGCCGGTCTGGCATATAATTATGCTGCAAAGGCAGTCAATGATGATATCCTGGATGGATTTGCCAAGCTGGCAGAGGAAGCACAGCTGGTAAAGAAGTTTGAAGAACTCTATAACGGTGAAGTGATCAATACCGGTGAGAAGCGTCTGGTACTGCATCATCTGACACGTTCCCAGCTGGGCAGCGATGTGGTAAAAGACGGCGTGAATAAGAGAGAGTTCTATGTGGCACAGCAGAAGAAGATCGCAGATTTTGCAAATGATGTGCATGCAGGCAAGATCGTAAACGCTGCCGGTGAGAAGTTTACTACCGTGGTACAGATCGGTATCGGCGGATCCGACTTAGGTCCCCGTGCCATTTATCTGGCTCTGGAGAACTGGGCAAAGCAGACCGGCAATTTCAATATGGAAGCAAAGTTCATCAGCAACGTAGACCCGGATGATGCAGCAGGCGTACTGCAGGGCATCGATGTGGCACACTCTCTGTTCGTGCTGGTATCCAAATCCGGAACCACGCTGGAGACCCTGACCAACGAATCCTTTGTAAAGGATGCGCTGAAGAAAGCCGGTCTGGATGCTTCCAAGCATATGGTAGCCGTAACCAGCGAGACCTCTCCGTTAGCCGGCAACAGTGATTATCTGCAGGCGTTCTTTATGGACGATTTCATCGGCGGTAGATTTTCCTCTACCTCTGCAGTCGGTGGTGCCGTACTTTCCCTGGCATTCACTCCGGAGGTATTTGCACGTTTCTTAAACGGTGCCGCTGAGGAAGACAAGCTGGCAACCAACAAAGACGTAAAAGCGAATCCGGCAATGCTGGATGCTCTGATCGGCGTATACGAAAGAAACGTTCTGGGCTTCCCGTCCACCGCACTGCTTCCGTATTCCCAGGCACTCAGCCGTTTCCCGGCACATCTGCAGCAGGCCGATATGGAATCCAACGGTAAGTCCGTAAACCGTTTCGGCGAGTTTGTAAGTTATCCGACCGGTCCGGTACTCTTCGGAGAGCCGGGAACCAACGGACAGCACTCTTTCTATCAGCTGCTGCATCAGGGAACCGATATCATCCCGCTGCAGTTCATCGGATTTAAGGACAGCCAGCTGGGTGTGGATGTGGATATCCAGGGCAGCACCAGCCAGAAGAAGCTGTGTGCAAATGTGGTAGCGCAGATCATCGCATTCGCATGCGGCAAGGATGATGAGAATAATAACAAGAAGTTCGCGGGCAACCGTCCTTCTTCCATCATCATCGGCAAGCAGCTCACACCGGAAGCCATGGGTGCACTGCTTTCCCACTTCGAGAACAAGATCATGTTCCAGGGCTTTTTGTGGAATGTCAACAGCTTCGACCAGGAAGGTGTACAGCTCGGTAAAGTGCTGGCAAAGAAAGTACTGGCACATGAGACCGACGGCGCTCTGAAGGAACTGAGCGACCTCTTCGAGATCTGAAATCTGAGATAAAAATCAAAAAAGCAGGGAAAACCAGGGGGACGGACCTAGTGGTACTTCAGTACCACTAGGTCCGTCCCCCTGGTTTTCCCCCGGTTTTCCCAAAATAAAAAGGTCTGCATTACGCAGACCTTTTCAATATCTGTTATCCCAATTTATCCGCCAGTTTCTGGTAGATCGCCATATATTTGTTTACAGCGGCCTTTGCCATACGGATATCCCCTTCACCTAGGATCGAGTTTCGCAGCATGGTCACAGTCTCGTTGATCGCATTTTCTTCATTCGGTGTAAAATCAGAAGCGTCCGAATTGACAAATACCGAAAGTGCCTCCAGGATCGTATCAAATTCCTTGATCTCCAGCATATACGAGATCAGCATTTTGCTGTGTCCCGGTTTCTGCAGGAGTGCATGTTTGATACGGTTGCCGGCCAACGCCTGCGGAGAATCATAGCCGGTATATTTGGGCATCCAGTCCAAAGCAAACAGAGCATTTAAAAGATCGTTGACCCGTCCTTTGATCTCGGAAACCGCACCCTCATCGGCTTGTGGTATCTCGACCGGTGCCGGCGGTTCTCCTCCTCCTTCGGGATGCATCAGTGTATAGAAATCTTTGATCAGCTTCGTACACTCGTCACCATAAGTCATATAGGTGAGCATTTCCGGATTGTTCATGGAACCTTCGCCGCGACGCAGCTGGATCTGCTCCTTGCACTGCTCCTTAGCATATTCCAGGGCTGCTACGGTCTGGCTGCAGGGCGCATCCTGATCCGCAGGATTGTAGCCGTTAGCGTCTGCCAATCCCTTAGCATATCGGTAATATTCCTGACTCTGATGAACGATTTGTGCAACCGAACTTAAGATCTCATCAGCCATATATCTGCCCCCTATCCATACTCATGCACAGACAATTATATCACCTTTTCGCCAAAAAAACCATTTATTTTCATAAAAAAATGTGAAAAATAACGAAAAACGTATTTTCAGTGGTGTAAGCGTTTTCTTTTACTGCCGTTTCATGTCCCATTCCGGTGATTTACCCGCAGAAATACTGTTGTCAAGCGCAGGGGGGTGTATTAAAATATGACCTGTAACAGGTATTTTATAATGGTGATGTACGGGTTTCAAAGATGAATATTTTGAATCTGATCAATCAGGATGTATCATCGGAAAACGAATCCGGGCGTGGTATGGTCACGCTTCGTTTGCTGTATATTGTACAATTCGTTGTTTTTTCACTGGATCTGCTGTTTGCCGGATGGGACACGTTTGTTTATTTCAAGGTGCGTATCCTTGCTGCACTCGCGTGTATGATCCTCTTCTTTCTGCTTACCTATCATATCAGAAGTGAAACCGCCGTCGTCTGCTATACGATGTTCACATTTTTGTGGCTGCTGGAGATGATCCCATGTTTTGGCTGGAGTGCGGGGATGCAGAACTATTTCATTCCGATCCTGATGATGTGTTTCTTTGCAACGCATGGCAGCAGGGGATTCAAGTTTACACTGGCAGTTGTGGTGCTGGTTGCCCGTATTATGTCTATCTTCTGCTATGGTCTGATGCTGCCGGGGGTGCCGATCTCCGACATCAGCAACCGTCTGATCCAGACCGCCAATATCACTGCGGTATTTGCATCCATCGTCACGATTTCCTATATATACAGTCATCGGGAAAACGAGGCCGAAAGCAAACTGATGGCTTATAATGACCGTCTGGTGAAAGAGGCCGGGACGGATCAGCTCACAGGTCTTTTTAACCGGCGCAAATCGCTGGAGTATCTTGCGGATCTGGAAAGGTCGAACGAGATCGGAACGCTGAGTATCGTTATGGGGGATATCGATTTCTTTAAAAAAGTCAACGACACCTACGGGCATGATGCCGGGGATGAAGTGCTAAAAGGCGTAGCGGAGTATATGCGTAAAATGTGCGGAAAAGATGCCTTATTATGCCGCTGGGGCGGGGAAGAATTCCTGCTGATCTATGCAGGAAAGAACGGAGATGAGACTTATGATCTGATCGACAAACTCCGCATCTATGTGATGGATCATCCGGTAATGGTAAAGGATACGGAGATCTCCGTTACAATGACCTTCGGTATTGCTGAGTATGATTTTGCCGGCAATACGGGAATAACGATCAAAGAAGCGGATGAAAAGCTTTATATCGGAAAGCAGAGTGGAAGAAACCGCGTGATCTATTAAAACCGCGGATGGAGGATAACGATTATGAGAAAGAAAAAAAGAACAGCATTACTCAGTCTGCTGATCGCAGTCATGGTATTGACCGGCTGTGGCGGCAGCAAAGCAGCACCGGCAGGGGACACTGCAGTGGCAACGACCGCAACGGTAGCAGTGACCGATCCTGCAAAAGAAGATGCTGCGGCAGAGGTAACGGCTGTAATGCCGGATACCGGTGCGGCGGATACGAGCCGGGCACAAAGCGATGCCGGATCATCGGCAGTTGCGCCGGATCATTCCGGGACGTCTGAATCAACCATAACACCTGCGTCGGAAACGATCGTGGAAGCAACGGCGACACCGAGTCCGGGACCAACCGCGACACCCACGCCGGAGCCGGTAGAGATTCCGACAGCCGAGCCTACCGAGGCACCGACCCCGGAAGCAACGGCGACACCGAGTCCTGAGCCAACCGCGACACCCACGCCGGAACCGGTACAGGTAACGGCAGCGATCGATGCCAACGGCAGTTATACTTCCAAGGATGATGTGGCATTATATCTTCATACCTACGGAACCCTGCCGGGCAATTTTATCACCAAGAAGGAAGCCCAGGCTCTCGGCTGGCCGGGCGGTGGCCTGGATGCCTACGCACCGGGCAAATGCATCGGCGGCGACTATTTCGGAAACTACGAGGGCAAGCTCCCGGATGGCAATTATCATGAATGCGATATCGACACCCTGGGCAAGAGTAGCCGCGGTGCAAAACGCATCATCTATTCCGATACCGGCGCGATCTATTACACCGATGACCACTACGAATCTTTCACGCAGCTATATTAAACCGAAAACCACGGGGACGGACCTCGTGGTTTTTTTCGTTCTTGTCAGATGCATTCTTTATGATATGATAGACATACCGGAAAGAGATGGGAGAAAACAACCATGAAAGAAAATGAGATACGGATGCAGGTTTCCGCGGGCTCCAAAAAGGACGGAAAAAGACAGTTGTATGTGCTTTATACCAGAGGAAAGGATAGCGCAGAGATCCGGCTGCCGGATTATAAGCTGATGGACAACAGCGGTTTTACGCAGGATGAGATCGGGCAGCTGGTGGAGTATACCAGAAAGTCTCAGGATAATATTCTTGCTATGTCCAAAGAGATCAATCCGATCAAGGCAATAATGAAAGTATAAGATTCCGAATGTATTGCCATAAGAGAAAAAATAGAATGAGAAACAGGGGAAGGTATGGTTTTTGAGGAAGCGTAAAAGGAGAAAAACAATATGAATGATTTTGTGGGCAGTCGCTTAAAAATGAAGAGAAGGATCCTTATTGTCGATGATGAGGAGATCAACAGGGCTTTGCTTAACGAGGTCTTGAAGGACGACTATGAAGTGCTTTTGGCATCCAACGGACAGGAGGCACTGGATATCATAGAACTGGAAGAGGGACGGCTGTCGCTGGTGCTTCTGGATCTGTTGATGCCGGTTATGGACGGGTATGATTTTTTTGAAAAGATGAAGAAGGATGAAAGCTTTTCACGCATACCGGTCATATGCCTGACCTCCGAAAAAGAGGCTGAAGTTAAAAGTCTGAAAATGGGTATGGCAGACTTTATTTCGAAGCCATACGATATGCCTGAGGTGATTAAAGCAAGAATAGCAAGGATCATTCAGTTATACGAAGACAGAAACATTATCTCGGCTACCCAGTTTGATATGCTTACGGGGCTTTTTAACAGGGAGTACTTTTATGAGTATTCCAATATATATGATCATTTTTACCCGGATAATGCAAAGGATGTGATCGCCGTAAATCTAAACCGTTTCCATATAATAAACGCAGTATACGGGAGAGATTTTGGAAACAGAGTACTGAAAGCCGTAGGTGAGACCATAAAAGAGTATTCACATGCAAATCAGGGTGTTGCGTGCAGATACAATGCGGACTCTTACTACATTTATATAAAAAGCGGTGAACATGAGAAGGTACTGTATGAACGCATAGCCGGATCCATAAAGGGTTTTGTGGACGATTACGATATAAGGATCCGTATTGGTGTATACAAGGATGCGGACACCGGTCTCGATTTTGGGAAGAGACTCGATTATGCGCTTCTTGCCTGTAACAGTATAAACGGAAATTATAATAAGAAGATTGCGTATTATGATGACAAGATCAGAGAGAAGGAGCATTTTGAGGCGAAGCTGATCCATGATCTGGACAAAGCCCTTGCGGAAAGGCAGTTCAAAGTATTCTTTCAACCAAAATATAATGTTGAGGGAGAGCAGCCGCGTCTATGCAGCGCCGAGGCGCTCATCCGATGGGAGCATCCAGAGCTTGGGATGATCAGCCCCGGAGTATTTATCCCGCTTTTTGAAAATAAAGGACTGATCGGTAAAGTCGACAGATATGTATGGGAAGAGACTGCTGCTAAAGTAGCGCAATGGAAAAAAAGTTTTCACCACAGCATACCCGTTTCGGTGAATGTATCAAGAGTGGATATGCTGAATGAAAACCTGTGTTCCGATATAAAGAAGATCGTAGACAATTCCGGAATAGACGTAAAGGATTTTTATCTGGAAGTAACGGAGTCTGCCTATACCGAGAACAGAAAAGATGTATTAAGCATTGTGAAAGATTTTCGGCGTGAAGGCTTTACGATTGAAATGGATGATTTTGGAACGGGATATTCTTCTCTTAACATGCTTACGGAGATGCCATTTGATGTACTGAAGCTGGATATGGCATTTGTGAAAAATATTCATACCGACGAAAAGGCTCTCAGGCTGGTTGAATTTATTATGGACATCGCCAGATATCTGAATGTATCGGTGATCGCGGAAGGAGTCGAATATAAGGAGCAGTATGATCTGCTGAAGAAAATGGGATGTAACGTCATACAGGGATATTACTTTTCGAAGCCTTTATGCTGCGATGAGTTTGAGAACCTTTTGAAACAGCTGCAGGAGATGTGCGATGCGTATTGAAGAATTGAAAAAACTTGGTGTAAATACCGAAGAAGGAGTAAACAGATGTGCCGGGAATGAAGCCTTCTATCTGAAAATGGTTGCAAAGGCGCTGGAGTGTGACAGGTATAAAACACTGGAGGAATGTATCCGGTCCGGAAATCCGGATGCGGCATTCGATGCCGCCCATGCGCTCAAGGGAGTGCTGGCAAATCTGTCCCTGACTCCTGTATTTGAGCCGGTAAATGAAATAACCGAGCTTCTCCGGACGAGACAGAATGCGGATTACAGTGATCTGCTGTCCGCCATATGGGATCAAAGAAATGCACTTGCGGAGCTGTTTATGGAGGATAGAAAGGATAAATGAAATATCTTTCAAACAAAATAAATGTACGGGTAGGGATCATAGGTAGTATTCTAGTCGCCCTTATCATGATATTTGGTACCCTGTGGATGGGGCATACTGCTACAGAAGGTACCAGACAGGCGGTTCAATCGGTCAGTTTTCTGTATCTTGATGAACTTGCCGGCAGAAGGGAACAGGTAGTAGAGAAGAACCTGAAGGATAACATCGAAGTCATAAACATAGCGGTGGATTCTCTTACGGAAGATGATCTGGATGATCTGACAAATCTGCAGGCCTTTCAGCTTCGGATGAAAACCCTTTTTCACCTTGACCGGTTTGCCTTTGTTGATGAGGAAGGACTGATATATACATCCGTGGGAACCCGGGATGATATCGATACGTATCCGTTTCATCCGGAAGATCTGACGCAGGCAGAGATCTTTGTAAAGGATATCAATGAGGATGAAAAGACGGTTATCATTGCCGTTCCGCTGGACTCTGTCACTTTTAAAAATCACAGACTGGTAACCTGCTTTATGGAAATCGGTATGGATGAAATGCTGCAGGGTGTATCGGTAGCGTCGAATGAAACAAATACTACCTACTGTAATCTCTATTCCGCAGATGGTATAGCGCTCAGCAATACCGTACTCAGCGGACAGGCAAATGTGAATAACCTGTTTATGGCATTGGAATCGGCAAAATTCGATCACGGTTATTCTTTAAACCAGGTAAAAAATGATTTCAGTGAGCATAAAAAAGGCGTGATCACCTTTACTTACAATGATATTCAGGAGACTTTGCAGTATGTTCCGATCCAGGGAACGGACTGGATGCTTACGTATCTTATCAGAGAGAATATCATCAGTGACAGGATACAGTCTATTTCGCAGGCAACCATCCGAAGAAGTGTGATCCAGTCCCTTCTCGCAACGGCGATCCTGCTGATCATGTTTTCCATAATCGCCAGACAGATGAGAAATAACGCAAGTCTGATCCTGGAAAAGGAAACGGCGGAAACGGCGAACCGCATCAAACAGGCAGAGCTGGAAAACCGTCTTTCCCTTCAGGAGGAACTGCTAAATCAGAAGAAGCTGGGGGAAGAACAGGACAAGCTTATAACAGCGCTTGCTTCAGATTATTGGAGTGTGTATTATCTGGAACTGGATACCGGCGAGGGGGTATGCTATCAGCAGCATTCCGCCATAAAGAACGGGCTCAGGCCCGGTGACCGGTTTGATTATCTGTATGAGTTGGAAAAGTATGCCAATAGTACCATAAAGGAAGAATATAAGCAGGAATTCATAGACTTTGTCCAGCCGGACAATATCCGCAGGAGATTAAAGGAACAACGGGTGATCGCCTATCGTTACATGGTACACCGTCATGATGAAGATACTTATGAAGAAATTCGCTTTGCAGGAGTCCGACATCCGGAGGATCGTAAGGATCATATCGTACATGCAGTAGGAGCCTGTTTTGTAAATGTGGATGCGGAAACCAGAAAAACCATGGAGCAGAGCAGGGCGCTTCAGGAAGCTCTTTCCGCTGCAGAACAGGCAAACAAGGCGAAAACAACATTTCTTTCCAATATGAGTCATGAGATACGGACTCCTATGAATGCCATTATCGGTTTGAACAGTATCATTCTGAATGATCCGGAGATAAGCAAAAATGTACGGGAACACTCCGAAAGAATAGGAACCAGCGCCAATCATCTGCTTGGTATCATAAATGATATTCTGGATATGTCGCGAATCGAATCCGGCAGACTGGTTCTCCGGAAAGAAGAATTCTCTTTTTCCAAAATGCTGGAACAGGTCAATACTGTGATAAGCGGTCAGTGTAAGGAGAAAGGTCTCGAATACCAGTGTCATATGAAGGGAGCCATCGATGACTGCTATGTGGGAGATGATGTAAAGCTTCGTCAGGTTCTGATCAATATACTGGGGAATGCGGTTAAGTTTACACCGGAGGGTGGCAGGGTTTCCCTTCTCATAGAAAAGCTGAATCAGTACGACAAAAATGTAACGCTCGGATTTACGATCCGGGATAATGGATGCGGTATGAGTAAAGAATATCTGCCTCAGCTTTTTGAACCGTTTACCCAGGAGGATTCCTCTTCGACGAACCAGTATGGAAGTACCGGTCTGGGAATGCCCATTACAAAGAGCGTAGTGGAGCTGATGAACGGACACATAGAGGTGGAAAGCGAGAAAAATGTGGGAAGTATCTTCAAGGTTACGGTAACTCTTCAGGAATCCGATAATAAGGAGATGAAGCTCTATGATGGAGAGATCGACCCACGTGAGATGAGTATACTTGTCATTGATGACGATCCGATCGCCTGCGAGCATGCAAGTGTTGTTATGGAACAAGTCGGTATAAAGTGTGAAACAGTCACATCCGGCCGGGAAGCCGTGGAGATGGTCAGAATAAAGCATGGAAGAAGGGAAGATTACGATCTGGTATTGGTCGACTGGAAGATGCCGGAAATGGACGGGATAGAAACCACCAGACAGATACGAGAGATCGTAGGCTACCATACACCGATCATTATTCTTACTTCTTATAACTGGGACGAAATAGATGAAGTAGCCAAAGAAGCAGGGGTAGATACCTTTGTTTCCAAGCCCCTCTTTGCCGGGAATGTAATCGATGAGTTTAAAGAAGCCTTTCGAAGAAAAAATGATAATCAAGTGGAACAGAATCCGGAACTTGCCGGAAAGAAAGTGCTGCTTGCGGAGGATGTGGATGTCAATGCCGATATTATGGTGATGGTTCTTGAGATGAGAGGTATCTCAGCGGATACTGCGGAAAACGGAAGGATCGCTGTAGAAAAATTTACATCCAGTCCGGCAGGTTATTACGACGCTATACTCATGGATATGAGAATGCCGGAAATGGATGGTCTGGAAGCTACGAAAACCATACGCGCGCTGGATCGGGAGGATGCAAAAACCATCCCCATCATAGCTCTGACAGCCAATGCATTTGATGAAGATGTTCAGAAAAGTCTTCAGGCCGGTATGAACGCGCATCTGAGCAAACCGGTTAAGCCGGAAATATTATTCAAAACCCTGGAGGATTTATTAATTTGAAACCATGGAAAACCATGGGGACGGACCTGGTGGTACTTCAGTACCATCAGGTCCGTCCCCGTGGTTTTCCCCGTGGTTTTTTCAGATCGATCCGGCCAGACGCTCTGCAAGCAGTCCGATCCGTTCATAGGTAATAGCCTGACAGATCCGGTCGGTGACTCTGCCGAATTTACGATACAGGAAATTGAATAACAGATAGGCGGCGCGGATCTCTTTTGCATCCGGTAACCGGCGGATGATATTCTTAAAGCTGTAGATATCTTTGTAGATCTGCAGATAACCCCGGTACAGTTCCTGCTTTGTCATACCTTTTGGCTCAAAAACAACATGCGCCGTATTGTACAGAGACAGATCGTCGGTGAGGATCCTTCCGTCTGCCTTCATACGATCATAGAGGGCGGTTCCAGGGTAGGGAGTCAGGATATGAGAAGTGACGGTTTCAATCTTGTTTTTTACGATCCAGTCAAGTGTTGACTTGAAAGTATCGGAGGTATCCCCGTCGAGACCGAAGACGAAACTGGCATTGATCATAATACCTCTGGAATGGATCGCCCTGATCGCTTTTTCATATTCCTGCGTGTGGTTCTGTACTTTATGAACGCCGCTTACAGCAGCGGGATTGATGCTTTCGAAACCGATAAACAGGCTTTGGCATCCGGAATGCTTCATAAGATCCAATAGTTCTTCATCAAAAGCGGCATTGATCGAGACGGCGGCACTCCATTTCAGATGCATGGGACTTATGATCTTCAGAAAATGCTTTGTCCATTTTGGATTTCCGGCAAAATTATCATCGATAAACATGATGTGCTTCGAGCGGACAGCCTTTATATCCGCAACCACATCTTTGATTTTTCGGTTGACGTACTGGCGGTTCTTGGCACTGTTATAACAGAAATCACAGCGAAACGGACAGCCTCTGCTGGTATGGACCACGTTACAGTACAGATACTCGCCCTTTTTAATAAAGTCATAAGCGGGAGATACGATCTGATCTCCGGAAAGAGGTTTTTGGCAGCGGTAAACCGGCTTTAAGGCATGGTTTTCGTAATCCTGCAGAATCTGCGGCCATGTTCCCTCTGCTGCACCGATACAAAGTATATCAAAGGCATCTTTGGGAATACTTTCACAGGAAGTCGTGATGTGGATCCCGCCGGCCACAACGATGCAGCCTTTCTTTCGAAAACGTTTCGCGATACGGATGGCACGGGGCAGTGTATCGACCGTAACGGAGATGCCGACGATATCCGGAGTATCCGAATAGTCAATGTGGCAGATGTTTTCGTTTTCCAGTTTCACGTCATGGTCCTTCCGGACCAGATTTACGATCGTCAACAACCCCAGCGGAGGTGCCATATGCAGCTTTAGGCCGGTATCCATGGGACGCCGAAGCATTTTGGGCTGTATCAGTTTGATCGATAATCGTTTCATAGAATACTTTCCTTTTTCTTATATTTGATTTATAAGTATATCATAGGTCAGTTACAGGGACAATTTCCTTGTGTGAACGACAGGTATTATCGTGTAAGTAATAACAGGAGCCCGAATCTGATAGAGATAAAGTCGGATTTTAAGTAGTGCAGAAGAGAAAATTAAGGTGGAGGAGATACCATATGGGAGAGTATAAGATCAGAGAGGTAAAAACAGAGGATGCAGGAAGACTGGCGGAGATCTATTCTTATTACGTAGAGAAGACAGCAGTCTCTTTTGAGTATGAGGCGCCTTCGGCGGTGGAATTCGAAAGACGGATCCGAAAGATCACGGAGAAATATCCGTATCTGGTATGTGAAAAAGATGGTTATGTAGTAGGATATGTATATGCGAGTACCTACAGCGGCAGGGCAGCATATGCCTGGACGGTGACGACATCGATCTATATCGACAGAGAGTATCGCAGACAGGGGATCGGTACCCTGCTATACAGGGAACTGGAGAATAAGCTTCGTGAACAGGGGATTGTAAATCTTCTTGCCGGTATTGCATATTGTGAAGAAGAAGATGAGTATCTGACCCATGACAGTTGCGAGTTTCATTCGAAGGAAGGGTATGAAGAAGTGGCCCGGATGATAACCGTCGGAAAGAAATTTGACCGATGGTATGATCTCGTATGGATGCAGAAGAAACTGTAAAGGAATACTCAAAAATGATGAAAGTGGATACAAAGCTGATGAATATGACTCTTGCCTGTTTATGTAAGCAGGGAGAGCAACCGGCTTATCAGAAGATAAATCTGGACGGGCTGCTCGGTGTGCTCAGGGATTCGGAAAAGTTCTGTAAATTCAGCGATAATGCAAGAAAAACAGCAGATTGTGGAATATGTTATGATTTGATATAATAGAATACAATGAAATGGCTGCAGTACAGGATCCGGGTTCTGTGCTGCCTGGATATATAGGGGCTGTCGGTAGAGAACGACGAGTGATGGGGGATAATATATGCATTATCACATAGAGTTTGATATCGCAGCAATTATACTGACGATCTTTATCACGTATTTTATCTTTTACAAAAAAGGTCTTGTAAGGCGTGCCAACCGGGTGTTTCTGGTATTGATCGGGTTGGTCTTTGTTTCCGAAATATCCGATATTTTCAGCTCTCTTAGCAATAATGATCCGGATTCCGCACAAAGGTGGTCGCAGGATATCTGGAATTACATTTATCTGGTAGCGCATAATGCGCTGGCGTATAGTTTTACGGTCTATCTGTTCTTTTTGCTGGATCTGGTAAAAAAGAAGAAAAAAGAATTATATCTCTTGACCATTCCGTTTATCGGAGATCTGTTCCTTCTTTTGATCAATCCGTTTACCGGGCTGACATTTTATTATGATGCGCAGGGCTATTACAAGCATGGACCGCTCTTTTCGGTAATGTACGGAATCGCTTTTTTCTATATGGTCTTTTCGATCATTTTTGTGATCCGGCATCGGAAATATCTGGAACAGTCCAAGGTAAAGTCACTTTTGGCTTTTTTGTTCATTTCTTTTGTACCGGTCGTAGTACAGATGTTTTTCCAGGAGTATCTTCTGACGCTGTTTTTTGAAACAGTCGGCCTGCTCGGGATATTGTTTTCCATCGAAAATAAAGAGGACACGATCAGTCCCGTGACCGGTATGCTGAATCGTTTTGTCCTGGAGACAGCCCTGGATGCGGCGATGAACGGAGGCGGAAACACGCTGATCCTGATCAAGATCGCGAACCTGAATTATTATAATAAAACCATCGGTTACGAGAATATGAATGCTATTCTGGGCCGTATTTCCGTGTGGCTGGAAAAACAATATCCGTTATATTCCTGCTATGATTGCGGACGGGGGCACTTTGCCATCCTTTGTGGTGACGTTGACCGGGAAGAAACCGAAACGAGCAGGAAGAAAGTATTTGCCAGGTTTCAGGAGTCATGGAGCAAAGATAATCTTTCACTGACGTTTCCCGTTCAATTTGGTGTGGTTCGCCTGCCGGACGATGTCAGGACGGTGGAAAACCTACAGATGCTGATAGACGAACCTTTTGACGGTAAAGAATCTGCTAACCTGGACGCTGCCGAAACCATAGCGGATTATGAGAGAAGAGTACTGGTAGAGCAGTTGATCGACAAGGCTTTGAAAAAGAAGAATTTTGTTGTCTGGTATCAGCCTATCTGGGATGCTCATACCGGAAAAGTGCATTCTGCCGAAGCTCTGTGCCGGCTGCAGGATGAGGAATACGGGCTGATCCCGCCGGATGAATTTATCCCTATCGCAGAACAAAGCGGTACGATCCTGGACATCGGCAGGATGGTTTTTGAAGAGGTTTGCCGTTTTTATCAGGAAGAACGATTAAAGAAACTGGGACTGGATTATATCGAGGTCAATCTGTCGGTGGTACAGTGCATGAGCAGTAATCTGAAGGAGATCTTTGAAGAGATCCTGAAAAAATACGCTCTGGATGCCGGATGCATCAATCTGGAGGTGACAGAGTCCGCAACTGCGAGCAATCAGAAAACCATGGTAGAAACCATTGATTATCTGAAACAGCTTGGTTTTTCCTTCTCCCTGGACGATTACGGGACCGGATATTCTAATATTTCCTATATGTATGAAATGCCGTTTTCCATCATCAAGATCGATAAGAGTATTCTGTGGAAAGCGATGGATCCTTCTAAGGGAGAAGGGAAGAAGGAAGCGCAGATCTATTTGGAGAATACTATCCGTATGCTCAAGGAAATGGGGTATTCCGTTTTGGTCGAGGGGGTGGAAACGCTCGAACAGAAGATGCTTCTGGAAAAGCTGGAATGTGATTATTTTCAGGGGTATTATTTCTCAAAACCGGTAGAAAAACAGGTGTTTCGGGATTATGTAAGGGTGGTGAATGCATAATGGTGCTGGCATATTATGTAATAATCTGTATCCTGTCGTTTCTGTGCTGCGTGATCTTTTTTTGGAGAGTACGTTCCAATTTTTCGCCGTTATATTCCCTGATCTTTATCCTGGCATTGCTGGCACATCTGAGTTATGTTATGCTCGCATTATCCGAAAACGTACGGGAAGCATTGCTTGCGAATAAGATGCTTTATATTGGCGGCTGTTATCTGCAGATGATCGGAATGTTTCTGATCATAACCATTTGCAATATACGGCCGCTCAAATGGATCCGTTTTCTGATGGTTCTTTTCAGTACAGCCGTGTATGGATGTGTACTGACAGCAGGATATCTTCCGATTTTTTACAAAAGTGTGGAAATCGAAAAAAGAAACGGGATCACGGTTCTGATTAAGGAATACGGACCGGCACATATGCTGTTTTACGCCGAGATCATCCTGTATCTGCTCATTACCATCGGTGTGTTGATCTACGGATGGATGAAGAGACCGGATGTATCGAGGAGAAATCTGCTCATTGCATCCATTATGCAGATCACTTCCATTTTTGCTTTTTTTGTCGGGCGTTCCATTACAAAAAATATTGAATGGATGGCATTGGCGGATCTGGTGGACGAGATCGGATTCCTGCTGATCATGGATCGCGTTGTATTATACCGTGTGGATGATTTGGTAAGCAGTTCCATTTTGAAGGATGGACAATTCGGATATCTTTCGCTGGATCTGAATCATAAATATCTGGGTGCCACCGAGGCTGCCCGTCGTTTTCTGCCGGAAATCGTAAAAAATCATACGGATCGTGAGATTGAAAATTCGGAATTGCGTGATCTTTTCGGGAAGTGGATCGAAGAGTATGAGGAAAAGAAGGTTTCGACCGTGCATACGTACCGGAGAAAAGGATGTATTTATCTGATCCGCATTTCCAGTCTCTATGATGGCAAACGTAAGCGCGGATATCTGTTGGAGATCTCGGATGATACAGCACATCAGCAACACTTGGAAGGCATCGAAAGATATAATAAAAACCTGAATGAAGAACTGATGGCAAAGACGAAACTGATCCGTGAGCTGCGAAATAAGAAGTGATCCGCAGACGGAAATTTATGAAATATTTACAAAAAAACAGCCGAACGCTTGCACATTTCTTGCACTTGAGGGTTTATAATGCGATTTGTAACAGGGATACTAAACAAGAAAAACGGAGGAAAAAGTTATGAAGAAGAACGCATTGGTGATGGCAACGATCCTGAGTGTAGGTATGATGGCAGGCTGCGGCAGTAATACGGAAGCGCCGGTTACGGAGAGTGCCCCGGTGGAAGAAAAGGTGCAGAGCACCGAAACCGTTGCAGTAACGGAGGCAGCACCGGCAGATACGACACCTTCCGCAACGATCGCAAACGAGAATGAAAACAGCGATATCGTATATCTGGGAGGTCTTTATGCAGTTTCGTCTACCTGTGATATGAACCTTGCACTTTTTCAGTCTGCGGGTGAACCGGTAGCGATCGTAGAGATCCCGGCAGAGAATATCCTGTATTATGGAACGTATACAACCGAAGATGCAAAACTGGAGGACGGTACCGAGTATACTCTGCTTACCGTAGAGGATCATAAATTCGGATATTTCTTCCTGGATGAATATACCGGGATCCTGGTAGATGAAGATGGTAATGTCTATGATGCCAAGGCAATGGATGAGAGCTTTGCAATGGATATGGTAAATACCACGATCAACGGCAGCGGCGAAGACGAGATGCCATCCGCAGAGGAACAGGTGGCAGCAGTAATGGCGGATCTGGTGTACGTAGGCGGGCTGGCTGCGGATAGTGATGAAAGTGATCTGACCATAGCCTTTTTCAGATATCAGGACGATCCGCTGACTCTTGTATACGAAAATGGTACGATCGTGGAATACGGCTATAACTATACAACAGAGGATGCGGTTTTGGAAGACGGAACGGCCTATACCGCTATGACGATCGGCACTATGGAGTGCGGATATTACTTCTATGAAGACGGATCCGGCTTCGTGGTCGATGAGAGTGGCAAGAAGTATGAGGCTTATCCGCTGGATGAGGATACCGCAAACGATTATGTGCGAATCACCATTGTCGGTGAATAAGCAAGAGGAACGAAAAACCATGAAAAACCATGGGGACGGACCTTCTGGTACTAAAGTACCACAAGGTCCGTCCCCATGGTTTTTTTATTTGCCACGGAGGGGGATAAACGATATAATAAAAAAGAATATGCGCATCATCTCAAACCGCAGACATGAAGGCAAGACGTCAGACGAGAGAATAAAGGAGAAATGACCCATGGCAAGACAATACTGGAAGCCTTCCAATATGCTTTATCCGGTTCCGGCAGTGCTGGTAAGCTGTGCGGACGAAAACGGAAAGGCAAATGTGATGACGGCAGCATGGGCGGGGACGATCTGTTCCGATCCGGTGATGCTGTCCGTGTCCATCCGCAAGGAGCGCTATTCCCATGCGATCATCAAACGTACCGGAGAATTTGTGGTGAGCCTGACGACGGAGAAGCTTGCGAAAGTAACGGATTATGTCGGTGTGAAGTCCGGAAGAGAGATCGATAAATTCGCCCTGACGGGTGATCTGAAACTGACAAAGTGCGAATCCCGTTTCGTAAAGGCACCCGGCATTGCGGAGAGTCCAGTCTGTCTGGAATGCAGAGTGAAACAGATCCTGGAACTGGGCAGCCACGATATGTTTATCGCGGAAGTACTAAGCACCGATATCGATGAGCAGTATCTCGACGAAAAGGGAAAATTCGACCTGGCAAAAGCCGGTCTGATCAGTTATTCCCACGGGGAGTATTATTCTCTGGGAGAGCTGCTTGGGAAATTTGGCTATTCGGTAAAGAAGAAATGACAGTGGATAATACCACAAAACAATACTCCAGAGTCTCTATGGTCGCTTATTTCTTACAGGGAAATAAGCGTTTCTTTGCGTTGGGGATCGTCTGTTCCTTATTGGTGGCGTTCCTAGATATGCTGGGACCGAAGATCGTACAGTATACCGTAGATCATATCATAGGAGAAGAGGCGGTATCCTCGGCTGTGGTACAACAGTTGATCCGGGATGCCGGCGGCAGGGATTACCTGCGTTCGCACCTGTATGTGATCGCTGCTGTGATCATCGGCATCGCCGTTGTTGCGGCGGTGAGCCGTTATCTCTATCGTCTCTTTAACTCCATGGGGGCGGAACTGCTGATCCGCCGCATGCGGGACTGTCTGTTTGAACAGATCGAACATCTGCCCTATGCATGGCATGGAAAAAACCACACCGGTGATATCATTCAGCGCTGCACCTCGGATGTCGAGACCATCAAGAGTTTTCTGTCCGAACAGCTGACCTCCCTCTTTCGCGTGGGGATACTGATCGCAATCGCCATGTATTTTATGATCGGCATCCATCCGAAGATGGCACTGATCTCCGGCATATTCATCCCGATCGTTATCCTCTATTCCTTCTTTTTCCACAACCGGATCGCATCCTCGTTTCAGAAAGCGGATGAAGAGGAAGGTGTGTTGTCCGCCATCGCGCAGGAAAATCTGACCGGCGTACGAGTGGTGCGAGCCTTCGGCCGGGAGCAGTTTGAGCGTGAGCGATTTGAAAAACAAAACCATGGATATACCCGGATGTGGATCCGCCTGATGGGCTGGCTCTCGGCGTTCTGGTGTTCCAACGATCTGATCACGGGACTGCAGGTGATGCTGGTGACGGTAACCGGTGCGGTCTTTTGTGTGAAAGGCTATATCACGGTGGGGGAATACATCGCATTTGCCTCCTACAACGGTATGCTGGTATGGCCGGTGCGGGAACTGGGCCGCGTGATCTCGGATATGAGCAAGGCCGGCATTTCCGTGGACCGTATCTGCTACATCATGAACAGCGCGCGGGAGGATGCAGAGCAGGAAGATATGCTTCCGGTTCCCGAGCATCCCGGGGATATCGTCTTTGATCACGTGAGCTTTGCTTATGAAGAAGGTACGGACGTTTTAAAGGATGTGAGCTTTACGATCAAAAAAGGTACAACACTGGGGATCCTTGGCGGTACGGGATCGGGCAAATCCACACTGATGTATCTGCTGGACCGGCTGTATGACCTGCCGAAAGACGGCGGCCGTATCACCATCGGCGGTGCCGATATCCGCTCCTTTGACCGGAAGGAACTGCGCCGGAAGATTGGTCTGGTGCTGCAGGAGCCGTTTTTGTTTTCCCGCAGTCTGGCGGAGAATATTGCGATCACGAAGCCGGGAGCGCCGGATATGGAGCTGGTATGGCGAGCGGCAAAGATCGCAGCGCTGGATGAGGCGATCCTGAAATTTACCAAAGGGTATGATACCTGTGTCGGAGAGCGCGGCGTGACTTTATCCGGCGGACAGAAGCAGCGTACGGCGATCGCGCAGGTGCTGATGGGCAATACCCCGATCATGATCTTTGATGATTCACTCAGTGCGGTGGATATGGAAACGGATGCAAAGATCCGCAGGGGTCTGAAGGAGAATACCAAAGATGCTACAGTTGTTCTGATCTCGCACCGCATCACCACACTGATGCAGGCGGATCATATCCTCGTTTTGGATCACGGCCGTATTGCCGAAGAGGGAACACACGAGAGTCTGTTACAGAAAAACGGTCTGTATGCGAAGATCTTTGCCATACAGATGGCGGGTGCGGAATAAGATATGCAGAATCAGGAAACCGAAACAAATAACGGCAGTCTTCCATGGTTTGGGATACCGAAACTGTTACCGTTCATAAAAAAATATATCCCCCGGATCATATTTATGATCTTTCTGGGGACGTTGTCCAGTCTGCTGGATTCCTCTTGGCCGCTCTTTAACCGCTATGCCTTAAATCATTTTGTGGCGGAAGGTACATTAAAGGGACTGGGGGGCTTTATTGCGCTTTACGTGGGACTGCTGCTTTTGTATGTCTTCGATAACCTGCTCTGTACCTATCGCTGCGGACAGGTGGAGATGTCGGTGGACCGGGACCTTCGCAATGCCGCTTTTAACCATCTGCAGGAACTGTCCTTTTCCTATTTCAACCGCAACAACGTGGGTTATATCCATGCCAGGGTCATGAGCGATACCGGAAAGATCGGTGTGATGGTGGCGTGGCGTCTGATGGACATCGTCTGGAACGGTGCCTATATCCTGTGCGTTTTGCTCATGATGTTTCTCCTGGACTGGAAGCTGGCGATCCCGGTGGCTTTGCTGGTACCCATTGTGGCGGTCCTGGTCAGTTATTTTCAGAAGAAGCTGGTGGTGCTCAACCGTCAGATCCGCGAGATCAACTCTACCATCACCGGCAATTTTAATGAAGGTATCACCGGAGCCAGGGCGATCAAGACCCTGGTGATCGAGGATAAGATCCAGAAAGATTTTGAAAAAGATACGGAACTGATGCGGCGGACCTCCGTACGGGCAACGAAGTTTTCGGCCTTCTTTACCGCATCCGTCACGATGATGAGTTCCGTTGCCCTGGCCCTGGTACTGTGGCGCGGCGGGATGGTGACGATCGAAGATGTGGGACGCATCGGAACGCTTTCGGTATTCTTATCCTACGCTATGGGCATGATGGAGCCCATCCAGCATGTGATCGTGACAATATCGGAGATGATCTCGATCCAGGTGAATATCGAGCGTCTGACAACGCTTTTGAATACGGAATCGGATGTATCGGATACACCGGAGGTGATCGAAAAATACGGCGACGCCTTTCATCCGAAAAAGGAGAACTGGGAGGAGCTGCACGGCGATGTGGAATTTAAAGACGTATCGTTCCATTATCCGGACGGCGAGGAGTATGTGCTGGAGCATTTTTATCTGAAGGTACCGCAGGGGACGAATGTGGCGATCGTGGGCGAGACCGGTGCCGGCAAATCCACGCTGGTCAATCTGGTATGCCGTTTCTTTGAACCCACGGACGGTCAGGTGCTGATCGACGGCAGGGATGTCAGGGAACGTTCGCAGCTGTGGCTGCACAGCAATATCGGCTATGTCCTGCAGACGCCGCACCTCTTTTCCGGCACCATACGGGAAAACCTGCGTTACGGCCGGCCGGAAGCGACGGATGAAGAGATCATGGAAGCGTTGAGGCTGGTATCGGCAGACCGCATTGTGGCACAGATGGAGAAAAGTCTGGACAGTGATGTGGGGGAAGGCGGCGGCATGCTCTCCACCGGAGAAAAACAGCTGCTGTCCTTTGCACGGGCGCTGCTGGCGGATCCGCGCATTTTGGTGCTGGACGAGGCAACGGCATCGATCGATACGGTAACGGAAAAAGCGATCCAGGAAGCGATCGTGACAGTGACCAGAGGCAGAACTTCGTTTGTGATCGCACACCGCCTGTCTACCATAGTGGGTGCAGACATCATCCTGGTAGTACAGGATGGAAGGATCATCGAACAGGGCAGCCATAAAGAGCTGATGGCTAAGAGGGGCGCTTATTACCGCCTGTTCACAAGACAGTATGAAGAGCTGGCAGCGGATCGGATCTGTTCAGAGGACCGGCGGCAGGCATAAAGGAAGAGGAACGGAAGGAAAAAAGGGAAGACGAGGTGAATGATTATGTTTTATGTACCGGATGAAACGCAGCAATGCGGATTTTATGAATGTGAGGAATGCGGGAACCGTTTTTTGGATCTGCGCATTGCACCGGCGCTGGTATGCCCGTATTGCGGGGAAGAACCGGATATGGAACTGGGACCGGATGATGAGATGCCGAAGATGGCAGAAAAGGCTAAGCTGATCAAGATGCTGGAAGGCGAAGAGGTAGAGAAATACGATACGCTTTTAAGCCTGGCGATCACCGGCGGAGATTATACCTGGATCTGAAAATAATGTTGGAAGGATGTTTTATACAGACCGGTGGGGAGGTATTCTATGGCAGATAAAAAAATCCCGGAAAGTAATTATCAGGCAGAAAATGCATATATGCAGCAGGCGATCGAGGAAGCCAGAGAGGGGATACATCTCGGCCATGGCGGTCCGTTTGGTACCGTGATCGTAAAGAACGGAAAGATCCTGGCAAAAGGCCACAATATGGTGCTGGCAAACCATGATGCTACGGCGCATGGGGAGGTCACTGCGATCCGCAATGCCGGAAGCCTGCTGGGGACGCATGACCTGAGCGGCTATGAGCTCTATACTACCGGAGAACCCTGCCCGATGTGCCTTGCCGCCTGTATGTGGGCCAATATCGAGAAGGTATATTATGGCTGTACGATCGCGGACAACGAAGCCATCGGTTTTCGGGATAAAGCGTTTGATGAGAAGTTTGGCGGCCGGCAGGGGTTCGAGGAGTATCTGGTCGAGATGGATCGGGATGCGTGTCTGAAACTGTTTGAAGAATATAATACTTTGGAAGCGCAGAAATACTGATATGAAAAAAAGCGTTACTATCACAGCACGAAGAGCTGTGAATAGTAACAAAGAAGCGGTAGGGAGCAAGGGGGCTGCTGCGGCAGCACTTCACTTTTTCCGTAAATCATGGTAAGATGAGGGCTATGAGAGCATTTTTAAAGAATCGTATCGGATAAGATCGGAAAGTGACGTGAAGTTGCTTTCCGTTTTGTGCTTTCATTAGGATGAATGAGGGAGAAAGAACGAGATGAATGACGATTTTCTGAACGCGATGAGCCGCCCGAGAAAGGCGCTGGATTATACACTGGAAGAGATTGAGCAGGCGGAAAAGCGCATGAAGAAGAAGGGCGGTACCCTGCAGGAGAATCTGGATATCGTGACCGGCCGGAAAGCTGCACCTCTTAATCCGTCCAGATCCGGGATGTCGGAACTGATCGGATCTTCCGTGGCGGGGATCAAAGATCTGGCAGGTCAGATCGCAAAGCGGGAGCAGCCGGCAAAGCCGAGCTATCCGGATCCCTTTGCCGAGCTGAGCACCGGTTCGTCAGGCACCTCTGCCGATCCGTTGTCACAGGCTACCCGGAATGTAAAGAATGCGGATGACGCCATCGCGTCTATGAATGCGCAGCTGGCGAAGAACCACGAGGATCTGGAAAAGGAACTCGCAGAGCTGAATAAGAATCTGGCGACGGATAAATATTTCGGCATGAGCGAAAAAACAAAGACAGATCTGGCAGATGCGGCAGCCGAGGAAAAGAAGAAAGAGGAAGCGCTTCTGGAAGGCGAAGATGCATTGGACGGCTTTGCGGGACTAACCGATGTGCTGGAGGAAAAGGTGGTCGGCCAGAAAGAGTTCATCAAGAAGCTGGTGATCTCCTTCAAACGGCCATACGTGATGCCGCCCGAGGGCAGTAAGGCGCTCAATGCGATCCTGCTGACCGGACATGACGATACGGGGAAGCATTTTGCCCTGACGGAACTGGCCGGGGAACTGAAGAATCGCAAGATCTTAAAAACCGATAAGATCGAAACGATCGATCTGGGGATCTATACCGATGCATCGATGGAAAAACTGTTCCTGCAGGATATCTATATGGCGCTGGCAAGCGATTCCAGCATCATCCTGTTTGAACACTTTGAGAACTGCCATCCGTCGTTTCTGGCACACATCTCTTCGCTGGTAACGAACGGCAGCTTCCGGCTTTCGGAACGCTACATCCTGCAGAAGGGACAGCTGGTGAATGTGCAGACTTCCCTGGCAAGCGAGGCGGTAAGTGCGTTTGAGGCAAAGGGAAAATATCTTGTTTTCTTAACCGAGAAATCCCTGGATAAGGCGGCCGGCATCATGGGTGCACCCTTCATCGATGCGCTTGGGGATGTGTGTGCAACGACAAGTCTGGATGAGGATTCCATCCGCACCCTGGCAGAGCGTGAGCTGAAAGAACTGGAAGAAAAGGCATCCGAGAAATGCTTCTTTAAAGTATCTTTCGCAGAGGACTTTCTGGATTACAGTGTGAAGCAGTCCGAACGGCAGGCCGGTCTGAAAGGTGTGCAGGACTTTTATGATAATGTACTGAAGGCGCTGGCACAGGCAAGGCTGGAAGGAGATTATCCGAAGGGAACGGAGCTTACCCTGCAGGCAGCCGACGGAAAGATCAGTGCGAAGTACGGTGAGGAGACCATCGATCTGTCTGCGCTTCTGCCGGAAGGCTATCGCGGTGAGATCGACGAGATCCGCAGAGAGCTGGACGAGATCGTAGGCCTCAAGGAAGTAAAGGAATATGTACTGAGTCTGGAAGAATACTACAAGGTGCAGCAGCGCCGTGCCGAGGAAGGATTAAAGACCAGCGGCGTGAACAAGCATATGATTTTTACCGGCAATCCGGGTACCGGCAAAACGACGATCGCGCGTATCGTCAGCAAGTATCTCAAGGCGATCGGTGTGCTGACCGGCGGACAGCTGGTAGAGGTATCCCGTGCAGATCTGGTGGGGCGTTATGTGGGACATACCGCACCGCTCACCAATCAGGTCATCACTTCGGCGATCGGCGGTGTGCTCTTTATCGATGAAGCATACAGCCTGTACCGCGGCAAAGACGATACTTTTGGTCTGGAGGCGATCGACACACTAGTGAAGGGGATCGAGGATAACCGCGAAAACCTGATCGTGATCCTGGCAGGCTATTCCATCGAGATGCAGCAATTTTTGACCTCCAACTCGGGACTCAAGAGCCGTTTCCCGAATGTGATCAATTTCCCGAACTATACCGGCGAAGAACTGCTGCAGATCTCCCGCTCGATCGCAAAGTCGAAGGGCTATACGATCGATGCGGAAGCAGATGAGGAACTGACCAGATTCTTTGATGGTGTGCAGGCAACCCGTGCAGCCGATGCCGGCAACGGTCGTCTGGCCAGAAATATGGTCGAGGAAGCGATCTTAAACCAGTCCAAGCGTTTGGTGGCAGAGCCGGATGCAGAACTGTCCACACTGCTGCTGAGGGACTTTGAACTGGATAAATAACCATAGGCGGGACAGATGGCGCAAAGCGCCGGATGAGGTGTTCAACCGATACAGTAAACCATCGAGAATTCCTCACAAGACAAAAGGGGGCTCCAACCATGGCAATCGATTATAAGCAGAAGTTGTTTGATTTCTGGGATATGGTCAAGAAGAACAATGACGCCGGGTGGAAATACGGCGTGGATTCTACCGGCTGGCGTAAAGAAAGCCATATCAATTACTATGGCGATTACCATCCGATGCATGGGCTGAATCTGTATTATCCGGAAAGCTGGGACGAGTCGCAGGGCAAGCTGCCTACTATCGTTTATATCCATGGCGGTGGCTGGCTTTATGGTACGGTAGATGACGGCGAACGCTATCTGGGCTGGCTGGCATCGCAGGGCTATGCCGTGATGGCGATGAACTACCGCCTGCTGCAGGAGACGGATCTGCAGGGATTGGTATCGGATATCTTTGCAGCCATGGGTTGGCTGACAAAGTACGGTCCTGCCAGAGGTTTCGACTTGAGCAAAGTACTGGTTACCGGAGATTCCGCCGGTGGGCATCTGACTCTGCTGACCACATGCATACAGCAGAGCGAAAAGCTGCAGCAGATATATAAGGTAGAACCTTTTGGCTTTTCCGTCAGCGCTTTGGCGATCTCTTGTCCTTGTGTGGAAACGGATACGCTCTATATCAACGGAGCGCCAGGTACGGAAGAGGGAGAAGGTACGGCAAAGGCGTATCGTGATCTGATGCTGGGAGAGGACGGCGAAGATGCGCCCTGGAGAGACTATATGAGTTTTTCTCAGGCATCGAAAGGCTTGAAACTGCCGCCGATTTTGCTGATCGGATCCGAGAGCGAATCCCTCTATGCGCAGAGCTGTTTTCTGATGGACTATATGAAGGACCGTGAGGAAGAGTTTGAGACGCTGGTCTGGAAAAAAGAGGATGGTCCGCATCTGGTGCATGTATTCAATATCAGCAACTGGGAGTGGAGAGAAAGTCTCATCTCCAACAGGAGGATGCTGGAATTTTTTTCAAAAAACATAAAATAATATACAGGAGGAACGCAAAATGGTAAACGAAAGACGTCCTGATGATATGGTCAGGATCACAACCCCAGAGCTGGCTGATGCTTATATCGAAGAGCGGATCGCCGCACTGAAAGCACAGGTTGGCGATAAGAAAGTATTGCTGGCACTTTCCGGCGGTGTGGACTCTTCCGTGGTAGCGGCAATGCTGATCAAGGCGATCGGACAGCAACTGGTATGTGTGCATGTCAATCATGGATTGCTGCGAAAAGGTGAGCCGGAGCAGGTGATCGAAGTGTTTCAAAACCAGATGAAAGCCAATCTGGTGTATGTGGATGCAACGGATTGTTTTTTGGATAAGCTTGCCGGTGTGAGTGATCCGGAAACCAAGAGAAAGATCATCGGCGGCGAATTCATTAAAGTGTTTGCAGAAGAGGCCAGAAAGCTGGATGGTATTGAGTTTCTTGCACAGGGTACGATCTGGCCGGATATCCTGGAAAGCGAAGCGGGTATCAAGGCACACCACAATGCGGGCGGTCTGCCGGAAGATATGAAATTTGAACTGGTAGAGCCGGTGCGGATCCTGTTTAAGGATGAGGTGCGTATCGTAGGCGAGAGACTGGGGCTGCCGGCGAATATGGTATATCGTCAGCCGTTCCCGGGACCGGGTCTCGGAGTGCGGTGTCCGGGTGCCATTACCAGAGACCGTCTGGAAGCAGTACGCGAATCCGATGCTATCCTTCGTGAAGAGTTTGCAAAGAACGGGCTGGAAGGAAAAGTATGGCAGTACTTCACCGTAGTTCCGGATTTCAAATCCACCGGTGTCAAGGACGGCAAGCGTACATTTGACTGGCCGTGCATCATCCGTGCGATCAATACGACGGATGTAATGGAAGTAACGGTAGAGCATCTTTCCGATGAACTGATCGATCATCTGGTCAATCGTATCATCAAAGAAGTGCCCGGCATCAATCGTGTGCTCTTTGATTACACACCGAAGCCGCCGGCCACGGTCGAATATGAGTAGGAGAAAAGGGCGAAAAATGTTTTGGTTGCAGATAATCCCAAGGGTTATCTGCTTTTTTTAGCTTGATATTTTACAAAGTGCTTGTACTATGTTTGCACATAAGGTGATATAATGTTATTTATAAGATCGATAAGAAGGGGCAGAAAATGGGTGTACTGATCCGATTTGAAAATGTTGGAAAGATCTATCATACCGGGGATATCGTATACGAGGCGCTTCACGATGTGAACCTGACGATCGATGAAGGAGAGATGGTGGTGATCCTGGGACCCTCGGGAGCGGGAAAAAGTACGCTTCTGAATATGCTTGGAGGCTTGGATGCTGCGACCAGCGGAAAGATCACCTTTGGGGAAAGGGAGATCACGTCCCTGGACGATAAGGCGCTGGGACGGTTCCGGGCGGCAGATGTAGGGATCATCTTTCAGTTCTACAATCTGGTACCGAGCCTGACGGCAATGGAAAATGTTGGACTGATGCGGGAACTGGGACTCGATATTATAGATCCGGTGGAAGCATTACGCCTGGTGGGACTGGAGGATCGGAAGGATAACTTTCCGTCTCAGATGTCCGGCGGGCAGCAGCAGAGAGTCTCGATCGCCCGGGCGATCGCCAAACGCCCGAGACTGCTGCTGTGTGATGAACCGACCGGCGCTTTGGATACCAATACCGGCAAGGAGATCCTGAAACTGCTGCAGGCACAAAGCCGTGAGGAACACCGGACCGTTGTTATGGTCACGCATAACAGTCTCTTTGCTGAGATCGCAGACAAGGTGATCTATGTAAAGAACGGTACGGTAATGGATGTGGTGATCAATGAGAATCCCAAAGATGCGGACGACATTGTATGGTAAGGGAAATGATTTGACGAGACAGCAAAGGGGAGACAAAGAATGAAAAAAGTCGGAAAAGTGATCATTGGTATAGGCGTTGTGGCCGCTCTCGCAGGCGGCACTTATTGGTATCTTAACCAGCCGGAGCCGGTGGATACGGCAACGGTGAAACCGATGACGATCGCAGCGAAGGTCAGTGAAGTAGGACATATCATGGCGGATGAATGTGTAACGGTCTATGCATCGGCGGCGGGACGGGTGTCGGAAGTGTCTGTTCAGGCAAACGATATTGTGAAAGCAGATGATATACTTCTCCAATATGATCTGACGGCTTTGGAAAATGCTTATCAGATGGCGGTCTGGAATACGGCTTATTATACGGACGGTTACCGTGCAGCAGTGGCGGAAAATGAGAAATATGCAGGCAGAGCGGATGCGGCAGCGGGAGAGGCGCAGAACTTTCGGCAGCAGTATATCACGACCGCTCAGAAAATGGATGAGCTGAGCATCGGACAGGAGCTGGAGAATTACTTCATCCAGTCGGATCTGAATACGCTGAATGCCGTGCTGGAAAACCTGAACCTGGAACTGAGTGTACATACGGCCAATTTGGAAGCGGCGCAGTCGCAGTATTCGGAATTGCAGAACCAGACCGTCATGGCGGAGGCGGAGTTTAACGAACTGTGTAAAAAGGCGGATCGTACTTCGGACGAAGAGGAAAAGGAGCAGATCGCTGCAGAACGGGATGCAAAGAAGATCGAATGGAGTACGCTGCAGACCGCACGGGATGTGGCAGCGGGCAGGAAAGCGGAATGCGAGCGTGCGGTGAATGAACTGAAGGCGCAGATCCAGGAGTACCGCAGATGTATCGCAGCCGTACCACTGCCATCGATGACGACGGAAGAGAGCCTTCAGTACAGCAGTCTGGCACTGGAACGGGAAATGGTGCTGCGTGACTGGGAACAGAGTATGAGCAGAAAAGCGGGTGCGGAAGAGCACATCAGTGATCCGGCCGCCTTAAGCCAGATGGAAGACTCCATGGAACTGGCCAAGCTGCAGGAAGAAGCAGCAAAAAAAGCGCTGGATTGCGGGAAGGAAGGTGTGCATGCCGGAGTATCCGGAACGGTGATGGAACGGCTGGTGGATGAAGGGGCCTATGTGGATGCGGGAACCCCGCTTTTTGTGATCCAGCCGTCCGAAGGTTATAAAGCAGAGCTTCTGGTCTCGCGTTTTGATATCGGGAGTGTAGCGATCGGACAAAAAGCGGAGGTAACGATCGGTGGTACGGTATATGAAGGTACGGTACAGCGGATCGCTGCAGTGGCCACTTCGGATGCTTCCGGGAAACCGAGGGTAAGAGTAGAAGTTGCATTGACGGATCCGGATGCGGATCCGGTCATCGGGCTGGAAGCAGAGGTGTGTATCTTTGTTTCGGAGGAAGAAGAGGTACTCGGTATCCCGGAATCTGCCGTTTATACGGAGGATGAGGGCAGCTATGTTTATGTCATTAAGGATGGTGTGATCGCAAAGCAGAGTATTGTCCGGGGGATAAGCGGTAACGGCTGTGTGCAGATCACCGAAGGTTTGGCGGAAGGCGGACAGGTGATCGTTTCACCGTGTTCCGCAGAGGATATCGGCAGACAGGTAACCGCGGAAAAGCAGGGAGAATAAGCTATGATGCTGCTGCGAAAAGTATTGCGTGATCTGAAGCAGAACGCGGTACAGTTTCTTGCAATCTATATCATGACGCTTCTTGCACTGCTGATCACCAGTGGATTTGATGCCAGTGATTACGGTGTGTATCTGTCTGCTGCGGAATATCTGACGGATCAGAATTTTAAGGATCTGAATATCGAAGGCCGGTGTTTCGGGCACGAGGATATTGCCATGCTGGAACAGATGGATGGCGTGGCACATGTGAACGGGATCCGGCATGGGACCGGTACGACGATGCTGGATCAGGAACGCCCGCTGGTGATCAGCTATATTGACGGCAACGAAGTGTCGTCGATGCTCCTGACAGCCGGAGAGGCTTATACCCCCGGCAGCAGCGGTGTGTGGGTGGAAACACTGTTTGCGGAACCGATGGGTATACGACCGGGGAATACGCTGACGATCACGACCGAAGGTATGACGTTTCAGGAGACGGTACGCGGACTGGTTTATTCTCCGGAGTATCTGTATTACATTCCGAATTCGAATTATACCGAACCGGAATACGGTACCCATGGTTTTGTGATCATGGATATACAGGAGGCGCCGGGAGTATATAAACAGTTTGATCAGTTGATCGTAGATCTGAGCGAAGTGCGTGGGCAGGGTGGACGGCTGACGGATGCAGAGAAGATGGTCATGCGGGAGATGCGCGAGAAGATTACCCGGAAATTTGATGATCCGGGATTGCTGGTCAAACTGAAGACCGAGGATGATACTTACGATGAGTATGTCGGAGCCATCAATTCTACCGGAGCGATCACTACGATCTTCCCGCTGATCTTTATGCTGGTGGCGGTACTGGGGATCATTACCACGATGGCAAGACTCACCGGAAAACAGCGCACCGTGATTGGTACGATGAAAGCACTTGGATTTTCGGACAAACAGATCATGTTTCATTATATGTGCTATTCCGTGATCGTAGCGATACTGGGATGTATCAGTGGCGTAGTGATCGGGGTCAATACGCTCGGAGTGTATTTAAACGATCTGAACGATTACTATTATCAGAATCCGTACATTTGTCTGAAACTGACGGGAAAGAGTTTCTATATGTCAATACTTGCGGTGGGACTGAGTGTTCTGGTGACCTGGTTTTCCACACATAAACTGCTGGTGCAGAATGCTTCGGAGATCCTGCGGCCGGAACCGCCGAAAGCAGTGGGAGCAGGAGCGCTGGAAAAGACTCCGCTATGGAAAAGGCTCAGTTTTACAACACGCTGGAACATACGCGATGTATATCGGAACAGGATGCGCACTTTAGCAAGTGTCATGGGGATCTTGGTGTGCAGTCTTCTGCTTTATACCGCAACCGGTTTTTTTGAATGCCTGGCATCACAGTCAGACTGGATGTATGGAGAACTCATCCGGGCCGGGTATCGCATCTCTTTTGAAGACGGTGTAGACCGGGGAACGGTCTATGATTATGCCAGAGAATATGAAGGCCAGATGGTCGAGGAAGTAAGTACCACACTGTATTCGGATACAACGGACAGTGTACGGCCGATGATCGTGCTTGATCAAGGAAATATGTTCTGGGTAGAAGATGAAACATTGACGTATACGGAACTTCCAAAGGATGGGATCGCTCTGACATCGCGTCTGACGGAATTGTTAGATGTCCGTGTCGGCGATACGCTGCGATGGAAGATTGCCGGAAATGAGAAGATGTACAGTGCGCCGATCCGGAAGATCGTGCGGCAGGCTTCCGACCAGGGGATCCTGATGAGCCGGGAATACTGGGAACAGATCGGTGGAGAATTTTTGCCGAATTATGTCTATACCAGAATGACGGTACCGTCAGAGCTGAAGCAACGGCCGGAGGTGAGTTCGGCAGACAGCATAGAAACCTTAAAGACAGCTTTGGAAAATGCAAATACGATGGGCTATGCGATCACAACGATCATGGTGGTGATGGCAGTAGTGATGGGCGTGATCGTATTATATAACCTGGGGGTACTCTCCTATATCGAAAAAGTACGGGAGATCGCAACATTGAAAGTGCTGGGATTTCAGACCGGGGATATCCGGAGGATCCTGCTGCAGCAAAATCTGACGGTTACTGCAGTTGGGGCGGTTTTGGGAGTGCCGTTCGGGATCATTATGTTACAGGTGCTGGTGGATCTGTTTATGGGCGAAGACGGAGATCTGGTGGTGCGTTTTTCGCCTATGCCGTTTGTATACGCGATCCTGGGAACCTTTTTGGTTTCGGTACTGGTCAACCTGTTCATTACCCTTAAGGTAAAGAATATCGATATGGTAGATGCATTGAAAGGAGTAGAGTAAAAAACGGAGAAAAGCGTGAAAGAAGCAGCGCAGGATAGAGCAGTGAAAAGGCGGACACCGTAGAAGTGTCCGCCTTTCTGATCTTATTTAACACACCGGTGCGATCATAACGCGGCCGGTACCGCGGTATACGTTGACGAAACCTTCTCCGGAGGCGGCGGAGCCTAGCAGGGATTTGGTGGTCTTTTCTACGGTGAACTGCAGTCCGGCGGACCATGCGATGGCCATATTGCCGTCGATCTTAAGCTGATCGTTGTTCAGATCCACAACGATGATCTCGGATGCGGGAACCGGGCTTTCCAGCGCGATCACGCCGTTACCGAACAGGGCACAGTTAAACAGACCTTCTCCGCCCAGTACGGCAGAAGAAAGATTGCTTCTTGCTACTACCGAGAGATTTACGGTGCTTTCGCAGGCCAGGAAAAGTCCGTCTTCGATCACGATCTGTCCGCCCCAGTTTGCCAGATCCTCCAGGATGATGTGTTTATAAGTCGGTTCCAGAACCAGGGTACCGGTACCTTCGTAGCGCGGTTTGATCGCGGTTTCGCCGGTCATTTTGCTGCCGACCGCTTTTTTGAGCAGATCGCCGGCGCCTTTGATATCGGCAGCTGCGTTGATCCCGCCGATCATCAGCTGCATTGCGCCTGCCTGTACGACTACGGCGGAATTATTCAGCTGGGCGATCAGCTGGCGTTTGCGTACATTCATCTTTGCGGCATAGTAAGCCCGCATAGCGGAATCTGCGGTAACGGAAACGTCATGATCGTATTCCAATACGGAAAACATGCCGTTCTGTGCCGTGATCTTGCGTACCTGTGTTGCATTGAGCAGATTTGTCTGGATCATTTTTATAACCTCCTGAATATAATGGTTGAAAACCGTCTCCGGGTGAAAATACCCTGTATGTTTTCAGTTTACAGGGTGCATCAGTACTTGTCAAGCAAGCCGGATATCCCTTCGGCAGAACCGGATTGTGAATTTGACGAAAATAACAACATGTGATATATTTCATACGTTTGCAGATACAGACCGGGTATGCGATAGAGCATCATATACCCGGTCTGTTCAATGGTGAAAACGGAGGAGAGAGGATTATGAAAAAGAAGACACTGAAACTGTTAACGGGAGTGATGGCATTTACATTGCTGAGCGGCTGCGGAGAGGCGACATCACCCGAACCGGTAACCGCAGAGGCGTCGGCAGAACCGACCGAAGTCGTTGCCGAGGCGACGGAAGCACCGACCGAGGCAGCCGAGCCGACGGAAGAAGCAGCTGCGGAAAGTGTAGCAATAAAGGACCGAAGCGGTAATGAGATTGTCCTGCCGGAGGAGGTAGATTCCATTATTTCCATGTCGCCGGCAACCACAAGAGTACTGATCGATATGGGCTATGCAGACAAGATCGTGGCAGCGGACGAGAATGCACAGGCTTCCTATGCGGATGAACTGAATGCCGATACCATCTACTTCAATATGATGACACCCGATCAGGAGCAGATCGTGGCACTGGCTCCGGATATCGTCTTTACCTCCGGTATGAGCAGTAAAGACGGTGTGGATGCCTATGAGAATGTCCGGGAAGCAGGTCTGTGTGTAGCAGATATCCCGAGCAGCGCATCCATCGCAGATGTGGAAGACGATGTTTTGTTTATCGGGCAGTGCGTGGGGGATGAGGCGGCTGCACAGGTACTGGTAGATGAGATGGAAGAGACGATTGCAGAGATCAAGGAGATCGCTGCAACCATCCCGGAAGAAGAGAAGAAGACCGTACTGTTTGAGCTTTACACGCCGTCTGCAGATTATCCGACGATCTATACGGCAGGCCCGGGCACCTATATCAACGAGATGATGGAACTGGTCGGTGCAGTCAATATTGCAGCAGATCAGGATGCGAAGTGGCCGGCACTTACCGAGGAAGCTGCCGTAGCAGCGGATCCGCAGGTGATCCTGAGCGCGGATATGTATACCCCGGATGCGATCAACACGATCCTTACCATGGAAGGCTGGGAGAATGTAACTGCGATCAAAAACGGCGATGTATATCTGCTGGATGCGGATGAAGTGAACCAGCCCTGCCACCGTATCATCGAGGCACTGAAGGATATGGCGGTATTTCTGTATCCGGAATACTTTGAGTATGACGAAAACGATGAAGTAAAGCCGGCAGCATAAGCATAGCTAAATGAAGCAAAAGAATGTAGTATATAAGTGCATACTTTCCATCGCCTTTGCTGTTGTGGTACTGATCATGGCAGCAGGGCTTGGGAGTGTGCGCATTACTCCCGGACAGATCCTGGGTGTGATCGCAAACCGATTGTTTGCTCGTCCCCTGCCGGAAGATCTGCCACAGTCGATGGTATCGATCCTCTGGGACATCCGTCTGCCCAGAGCGTGTTCTGCCTTTATCGTCGGCGCGATGCTTTCCGTATCCGGTGCGATCGTACAGGCACTCCTGCAAAACCCGCTGGCATCTTCCTATACGCTGGGAGTATCTTCCGGCGCGTCTCTCGGCGCAGCCATTATTATTGTAAATGAGATCACGATCCCCGTGATCGGCACGCTGTTGTTGCCGGTGACGGGTTTTCTTTTCGGATTGGCCACCGTGATGCTGGTCATCTTTTTTTCCGCAAAACTGGATAACAATCTTCGGAATCATACCATCATACTGTTTGGTATGATCGTTTCGCTTTTTGTAAATGGAATACTAACCATGCTTTCCGCGGCATATTCACGGCATATGAACCGTCTGATCCTTTGGCAGATGGGTACTTTTGCCGGACGGCGCTGGATGCATGTGGGAATATTACTGGCCGTATGTATCCTGAGCTGTCTGGCGGCGGCTTTCTTTCACAAAGAACTGGATCTGATGAGTTTCGGAGAGGAACAGTCGCAGGCGATGGGGGTGGAGGTCAGACGCACCCGGTTTATCTTACTGGTACTGTCTGCCGTGATGACAGGGGCAGCCGTATGTTTTACCGGTGTCATCGGCTTTATTGATCTGGCTGCACCGCACGCAGTACGACGGCTGTTCGGATCTTCACACCGTTATGTATTGCCGATGAGTGCCGTGATCGGGGGCAGTTTCATGGCGCTGGCGGATCTGCTCTCGCGTACGGTGCTGTCCCCGCAGGAGATCCCGGTAGGAGCGGTCACTGCGCTTTTGGGTGCACCGTTTTTCCTGTGGGTATATTTCGGAACGAGGGGAAAGAGATGAAGGTGATCGAATGCAGCGACCTGCATGTCGCATATGAAAAACGATATACCGGAACGGAATTCGAAGTGCTGAAGGGTGTGAGCTTTGCAATCGAAGAGGGCAGTCGTACCGCAATCATCGGTCCTAACGGAAGCGGAAAAAGTACCCTCATCAAAGCCATTTGCGGAATGCTGCCATATCAGGGCAGTGTGCAGATCTTTGGTACTGCGCTGGACAAGATGAACCGTAAGACGATCGCGCGCAGCATTGCCTATATGACACAGTTGAGCGAAGTGTTCTTTTCCTATACTGTATATGAAACGGTAATGATGGGACGCTATGTACATTCGACCGGCTCCTTTGGCAGGGCATCGAAGGAGGATACGGATGCTGTCATGAACGCGATGCGCAGTACCGGTGTGGAAGCATTACAAGACCGACAGTTGTCTGCGCTTTCCGGCGGTGAATTGCAGCGCGTTTTTCTGGCAAGAACCTTTGCGCAGGACAGCCCGATCCTGATCCTGGATGAACCCAATAATCACCTGGATCTGAAGGTCGTTTCCGAACTGGCAGGCTACTTAAAGAATTGGAGTGAAAATGTTTCTTGCCTTCCCCTTGAGGATGCTGTGACCGGAGACAAATCTTGCCTTCCCCTTGAGGGCGCTGTGTGCCAGTGGCACACGTTTAGCGCGGACCGAGCCGGGAGGCGAGACAGGTGTCGCGAGCTGACGGATGAGGTGGAAAAAGTGGAGAAAACGAGACCCCACACCCTTATCGGCGTCTACCATGACATTACCCTTGCCATGGAGCTGGCGGATTCCCTTATCCTGATGAAAGATGGCCGCATCGCCGCTCAGGGCACCAAAGAAGAGATTTTAAAGACGGATGCCTTAGAGAATGTCTATGGTTTTGCGGTACGAGACTATTTAAAGGCGTCTCTAAAAAATGTATAGGGAGGGTGACTTCCCTAAAAGCCTTCCCCCCTCCGGGGGGAAGGTGCCCGCAGGGCGGATGAGGGGTCTTCCTATCGCCATCACTTAGAGGAAAACAAAATGAAAAACACCAAAAACTCATCCCTGAAATGGTTTGCCTGTGGTGCCGCTATCTCTGTCGGCAGCGGTATCTTTCTATCCTTTGGCTGGCCTTTCTTTTATTTCATCACGTACGCAGGAAAAAAGAAAAACGGGCAACCGACCAAAGACGGTGCAGAAAAGCGAAAGAAATGGTTTCGTTTAAAACACACGACCATCAATCATCCGAAGCACAAATACGAGAAAGAATACAACGCCACAAAGGCATGGTGTGAAGTGCAGGAGATGCAGGATCGGTACATTCACAGTACCGACGGCTATAAACTTCACGCCTCTTATCTACCTGCAAAAGACGCAAAACGTATCGTTCTGTTAAGCCACGGTTACCGAGGAACCCGCTTCGGAAGCATCGCGCACATCGCACCGTATCTGCACGAGCATCAATGCGATCTGCTATTCATTGACCAGCGTTGCTGCGGGGAGAGTGAAGGCGAATATATTACATTCGGCGCAAAGGAACAGTTGGATATTCTCGGATGGATACGAAAGATCAATGATAACAATCCAAAGAAGCTCCCCATCTACCTCTACGGACAGTCCATGGGAGCAACATCGGTTATATTGGCGGCAGGTCATGAATTACCGCAGGAAGTAAAAGGTGTGATCGCGGATTGCGGTTTTCATTCGATGAAACAGCAGCTGCGGGATATTGCATCCGGCTGGTTTCATCTGCACTATGTGGAATTGCTGTTGTGGCGCGTGGATATTTTCTGCCGTTTGTTTGCCGGTTTTTCTATGAAAGAAACCGATACTACCAAAGCATTGCAGGAAAACAAATTGCCAATCCTCTTTTTCCATGGAGAACGGGATACCTATGTATGGCCGGAAAATACATGCAAAAACTTTGAACTGTGTCGTGCGCCGAAGGAGCTTATGATGGTACCCGGTGCAAGACATCTGTGCAGTTCCTACGCTGCACCTGAGCGTTACAAAAAGAAACTGTCACAGTTTTTCAAAAAATGCGAAATGATCTGATGAAAGTTCTGAATGATCCTACTATCAATGAGTTTCAGTATACGATTGAAGGCGATGAATGGATCGTGCATTTGAAGTAAAAAATTAGAAATAAAAAGAGGTATACGATGACAGAACTTGAACCAAAACAATTGAGGATTTCTCCGATGCCCAAAACCTGGATATTGGATCTTGACGGAACACTGGTGGTACATGATGGACCATATATTATCGGTAGGGATGAATTTTTGCCGGGAGCCAGAGAGTTTCTTGATTCGATACCGGCCAGAGATATGATCATTTTTCTGACTGCCAGAAGTGATTATGAAAAAGAACATACGCTGCGATTTTTGAAAGAAAACAAGATTCGATACGATCATATCATATTCAATGCAGGAGAGGGCGAACGGATATTGATCAATGATATGAAGCCGGACGGACTGGTGACCGCGTATGCGATCAATACCAAAAGAGATCGCTTCTGTCGGACCGAGTTCGTTACGGACAGAACGATGGGGACGGAATATGACTGATACAATACGATATCGAAAAGATCAGAGAAGGGTTTGAAAGATTATAGGTGGAAATAATCCGGGATAAAAAGAGGGACGTATGAAGGTTTATGTTTTGTGGCATATTCATACCTTAGAAGACGACTATTGTGAACATGATGATGAGAAATTGATAGGCATATACTCAACAAAGGAAAAAGCAGAAACGGCCATTGAGGGACACAAAGATCTGGAAGGATTCCGAGATTGTCCGTCGGAATGTTTTGAGATAGATGAATATGAAGTGGATCAAACCGGTTGGACAGAAGGTTTTACCACAGTGCGCTATGGGAAATGAAGTATTGGAAATTGCTTCGGCGTTGCAGCATTGTATCATGCAGCTGCCAAAAAGTGGGTAAAATCAGTAGTGGATTTTGAAAGTATCAATCCGTCAGGAAGCGGCTTTTGGCTTAAGGATGAAAAGACGAGGGTAGAGATATGAACTATAGAGTTATTGATAAAGAAACATATTACAGGAAGGGTGTGTACAGGCATTTTACGGAGGATTGCAAGTGCTCGACTTCTATGACGGCAAGGATTGATGTGACGGAACTTGTTAAGTACTCGAAGGAGAACGGTACGAAGTTCTATGTCAATTTCCTGTATATCCTTTCCAAGGTACTGAATTCACGGGATGATTACAGGATGGGATATCTCTGGCAGACGGAAACGCTGATCTGCTACGATGTCATCAATCCGATACAATATATTTTTCATGAGGATACCGAAACCTGTACGCCGGTATATACAAACTATGATCCCGAGTATGAGACATTCTATAAGAATGCCGTGTCGGATATTGAGAATGCCAAGAAAACGAGAGAGTACGGACTGGATGCATCAAATCATCCCAACTGGTTTGATGCATCTTATATATCCTGGCTATCCTATGATTCTCTGAACATTGAGTTGCCTGACGGTCACCTTTATTTTCTGCCGATCATCAACTGGGGGAAATACCGTGAGGAAAACGGAAGACTCTTGATGCCGGTAACGGTTCGTATGAATCATGCAATAGCAGACGGATATCTGGTTGCAAATGTATTCCGCCTGTTGGAAAAAGAGATGGTCATGTTCCAAAAGAGTTGATAGTTATGTGGCTTTCAGTAATGGAACAAAATGATGACAAGCAGCATGGTTTCACATATAATAGATGATGTATTGGATCATCATATCGGATTGAATAAATATGCCGGATATGGTGTTTCCGTAAAAAGGATGGGAGGACAAGCGGATGATAAAAGTATATTGCTATTCCAAATGTACTACTTGCAAGAAAGCACTGAAGTGGCTGGATGATAACAAAGTGGAGTATAAGCTGATCGATATCAAAGAAAATCATCCGGATGAAAAGACACTGCGTCAGCTTCATAAGAAAAGCGGTCTGCCGTTAAAGAAATTTTTCAATACCAGCGGACAGCTTTATCGGGAGATGGAATTATCAAAGAAACTGCCGGAGATGAGTGAAGACGATATGTTTAAACTTCTGGCATCGGACGGAATGCTCGTAAAGAGACCGCTGTTGATTACGGCAGATACAGTGCTTACCGGCTTCAAGGAGGAAGACTGGAGGAAAGTGTTATGAGCAGATTAAAAGAACTCAGAAAATATGTGGATGCACAACTGGATCAGATGGAGGATGCGGATAAACGAACGAGTGCGATCGCCCATTTGTATGGTGTATCCCTGGCGGCTACGATGATCGCAAAGAAACGGGGATTGGATCCGGAACTTGCATCGATGGCAGCCATGCTTCATGATCTGCATGCATATAAGACCGGTTCTTATGATGATCACGCGCATAAGGGTGCGGATCTGGCGAGAGAAATCCTAGGGGAACTGAAACTGACAGACGAAGCGGAGACCGAGATCATCTGCTCTGCGATCTATCATCACGATGACAAACTGATAACGGATGCGCCGATGGATGAAGTGCTGAAAGATGCCGATGTCATCCATCATTGTATGAATGATCTGTCCAAAGCGATCAAAGAAAAAGAGCAGGCGCGTTTTGACAGTCTTTGCAAAGAGTTTGGAATGTGAGTATGGATAACAACGGGCAGTTGCACATAAAAGGATTTCAGATTGACTGGGATGTGATCGAAACGGACAGTTATCTGCAAAAGATCGAATCCATCGCGGGATTGGATCAGTTGGAATTTCATAAGGGGATCACCTTTTTTGTGGGAGAGAACGGAAGCGGCAAATCCACATTATTGGAAGCGATTGCCGTAGCGTACGGTTTTAATCCGGAAGGCGGTACGAGAAATTATAAGTTTTCCACCTATGATTCCCATTCGGAATTATGCAATGCCATGCGGTTGATCAAGGGAATCCACAAACCCGGATGGGGATATTTTCTCAGGGCGGAGAGCTTTTATAATGTGGCGACTGCCGAGGATGAATACAGCCGCGGACCGGGCGGAAGACCGCAGCACTTTCATGAAAAATCTCATGGCGAAAGTTTCCTTGCCATGGCGCAGAGCAATTTTAAACCAAATGGTGTTTATCTGCTGGATGAGCCGGAAGCTGCATTGTCACCGCAAAGACAGCTTACCTTGTTGCTGGAGATCGTGGAATGCGCCAGGGCGCAATCACAGTTTATCATTGTAACGCATTCACCGATTTTGTTAGGTATACCGGATGCGGAGATCCTTACCTTTGATAGTGGTCAGATCTGCCCTTGCAGCTATGAGGAAACAGACAGTTATCAGGTAACGGAGATGTTCATCAATAACAGAGAGCAGATATTGCACAGGTTATTGGATGTAAAAGATGCGACAGAGGATGAGTAGATTGTTATGAAGAAAGTACGGATCACGGTTAAGAGGATCGCTCATTATGACGATTTGATGGAGCAATATGAGAATCCAATGGAGCATGCCTGCACGATGCAGCTGGGACAGACATTTATCTGTAACGGCTGGGAACGCCCGGAAGGTTTTTGCGGCAGTGCGTGGGATACGGTTTCTCCGTTTGTAATGACTTTGGCTCATGGAGGCGAAAACTTCTATGACGGATGGATGAAGGATCCGAAGTCGGCAATGATCTCATGTAATGACGGGTTTCGCCCGGTGAGTTTTTTGCTGGAAACTATGGAAGAGGAAGCAGAATAAAAGACAAGAATTCGGGAGGTGGGAGAATGGATCTGGAGAACCTGATCAAAGTATTGAAAGAACGCCCCGGGATCTATATGGGACGTAAAGACAGGTGTACTTTGGATAATTACGGTATGTTCATTCAGGGCTTTCTGACAGGGAAAGAAAGAACGCCATTTGAAGAAACGTTTTTGAAAGAGTTTCCCGAATTTGTCCGGTCAAAGCTGGATGTAAATCTCACGAGATTTGAATTCTGGTTTGAAACGATCACGGATCGAACCCAGGATGAGGAAGAAGCGCAATATGTATTCTTTGCCTTGTACGAGGATTTTAAACTGATGCGAGGAGAGTACTTAGAGAGATCCGATTTATCAAACACTTTTTCAAAGACTGTTTGATATGTTTCGGTCAATTTTGAAAAGAATGTTCATTAACCCTTCGGGGGGATGGCATTCTTTTTTTGTGTGTGTTAATGTCTCGTTATCGAGCAGACAGGGGGACGGTTCTTTTGTCTGAAAGAAAGGAGCTGTAAATGAGAAAAGAATATCCGCTGACCGCAGCGCAGAATATGCATTATCAATGGATCCGGGAATATAAGACACAGCAGGTGTCCGGTGTGAGCATCGTGGCATCGTTAAAAGCACCGCTGGATTTCGGACTGTTGAAAAAATGCATTCAGTTGGAGATCCAAAGATACGGTTGTATGCGGCTGCGCTTCACCAAGCCGGATGAGAAGGGCGAGATCCGGCAGTATCTGATCAAACATGATGCCAGAGATATTCCGCTGAAAGATATGAGCGGTATGAGTCTTGCCGAGGCGGATGATGTAATGCAAAACTGGGCCTATCAGACACTGGATGGCGACAATCGTCCGATGTGCGAAGTGGTGATGGTAAAACTCCCGGAGGGATTCAACGGTTTCTTTGTACATATGGATCACCGTCTGATTGACAGCTGTGGCCTGGTGGTGATGGTAAACGATCTGATGTCGCTGTACACTCATTACCGATTCGGTGCAGAGTATCCTGCAGATCTGGCGGATTTTGAAAGCGTACTCGCAAACGATCTGCAGAAAGCAAATAACGAAAAGCGTTTTGCAAAGGATAAAAAGTTTTGGGACGATCAGCTGGATGCGCTGGGAGAGCCGCTGTACTCGGATATCCAGGGACCGTCGGTTCTGGAAGAAGCAAGGAAGAAGCATAACGACCCGAAACTGCGGGCAGCGGATATCGAGCGAAAGCAGTTGTTTGTGGCTGTAAAGGATTATATCCTGGAACCGGAGCCGACGAAGGGACTGATCGACTTTTGTATGAATCATCAGCTGTCAATGACCAACCTGCTTTTGCTGGGGATCCGGACCTATCTTTCCAAAGTGAATAACGGACAGGAAGATATCACGATCGAAAATTTCATTTCGCGCCGTTCTACGCACGATGAATGGACTTCCGGCGGCAGCCGTACGATCATGTTCCCCTGCCGTACGGTGATCCCACCGGATACGGAGTTTCTAGCCGCAGCCTATGAGATCCAGAATGTACAGAACCGTATCTATATGCACAGCAATTACGATCCGGCATTGATCCGCGAAGAGATGAAGAAGCGTTACGGCACACCGGAGGATACGACCTACGAGAGCTGCTATCTGACCTATCAGCCGATGCCGGTGCATGTGGACAATCCGTTTTTGCAAAACATCGAGATGCATTCCAAATGGTTTGCCAACGGGGCCGCGACCAAGAAGATGTACCTGACCGTATCGCATACTCCGGAAGGCGGTATGAACTTTTCCTATCATTATCAGACCGCGTGCCTGACGGAAAAGGATATGGAACTTTTGTACTACTATATGATGCGCATATTGTTTACCGGCATTTCAAGACCGGATATCAAGATTGGGGAACTGATGGAGATCGTATAAATTGTACATCGGTTTCTTGCCTTCCCCTTGAGGGCGCTGTGTGCCAGTGGCACACGTTTAGCGCGGACCGAGCCGGCAGGCGAGACAGGTGGCCGAAGGCCGGATGAGGTGGAAAACAATGCCGGTCGGAATATTAGCAATGTAGAAAAACCGAAAAGGGAGGAAAAACCATGAACAGAGCAGCAGAATTCAAAAAGATCGTAGCACAGTATTGCAGCGTGGCAGCAGAGGAGATGAAGGACGAGATGCGTTTCCGCGAGGACCTGGGTTTTAGTTCCCTGGATTTTATGTCCTTCCTGGGCGAGCTGGAAGATACCTTTGATGTGGAGCTGGAGCAGGAAAGCGCCGTACAGGTACGCACCATCGGCGACGCATTGCAGATGCTGGAAGAACTGGCAGCATAAAAGAGATTTCGGAGGACTGGGGATATGGGAACGATCCGTGAGCTTTGGGATACGGCATTACAAAATTATGCAGAGGTAATGGCTGTCAAATGGCTGGAGAAAAAGGAGATCAGAGAGCGCAGCTATAAAGATCTGGGTGCGGATATTGCGTTGCTCCGAAAGGGATTGCAGGCGGAAGGCTTTTCCGGGGCGCACATTTCGCTGATCGGCACTTCTTCCGTGGAATGGATCGGCAGTTATCTGGGCATCACGACCGGTCAGAATGTGGCGGTGCCTCTGGATGCGGGATTGCCGGCAGAGGATCTGATCGCGCTCCTGCAGGATGCGGAAGCGCAGGCGCTGTTCTTAAGCCCCAAGCGAAAGGATCTGGCGGAGCAGGTCAAAGCGCAGTGTCCGCTGGTTCGAAAGATCTGGCTGCTGCAGGAGACAGAGGAAGAAGGATTTGCCACTCTGGCGGAACTGAAGGCAGCCGGTGAGACGGCATTGGATGTGGCAGGCCGCAAGGCAGATGAGATCGTTACCCTGATCTATACCTCCGGAACAACGGGCAAAAGCAAAGGTGTGATGCTGAGCCAGAACAACCTGTGTTCCAATGTGGAGGCCATTGACTTCACAGTAGAGCCGGGCAGTGCAGTGCTCAGCGTACTTCCCATTCATCACGCATTCTGTCTGGTGATGGACTGGCTGAAAGGATTTTCCCTGGGCGCAACGCTTTGCATCAACGATTCCTATATGCATATGGTGCGGAATATGAGCATCTTTAAGCCGGAAGTGATGCTGATGGTGCCGCTCATGATCGAGACGATCTATAAGAAACTGGCCGCTGCCGGAGCGGATGTACCGCCTGCGGTTTTGGCCGAGAATGTGTTTGGCGGCAAGCTGCGCATCATCTTTACAGGCGGGGCCCATCTGGATCCGTTCTATATTGAAAAGTTTGCGGCATACGGTGTACAGGTTTTGGAAGGGTACGGAATGTCGGAATGCTCTCCGGTCATTTCTTCCAATACACCGCAGGATCACAAGGCCGGATCCATCGGAAGACCGCTGCCGAATGTGCAGGTGCGTTTTGAAGACGGAGAGATCTGCGTGCATGGCAGCAGCGTGATGCAGGGCTATTACCATATGCCGGAAGAGACGGCAAAGACTTTAAAAGACGGCTGGCTGCATACGGGTGATAAGGGGTATCTGGACGAAGACGGATTTTTGTTCATCAACGGTCGTGTGAAGAACCTGATCATCTTATCGAATGGGGAAAACATCTCTCCGGAGGAGATTGAAGGGAAACTGGCATTGCATGCGTTGGTGGGCGAAGTGATCGTGACCGGCGAGAACAACGGCCTGACGGCGCGTATCTATCCGGATCAGGATGTGGTGCAGGTAAAGGCGTTAAGTGAAGAGCAGGTAAAAGCCGGCATTCAGGAAATGCTGGATGAATATAATAAGAAGCAGCCGACCTACCGGCAGATCACGAAAATGGTGATCCGGAAGAATCCGTTCCGCCGGAATGCGACGGGGAAGATCAAAAGGACGGAGGCGGAGGTGGACGAGTAGCTCAAATCCCCATCCCGAGGTACGGCAATATGCCGGATAAAAAGATGCGGGACAGGATGTCCGCCACTTTTTCGGCGGGGGTGGCGAAGTCCTCGGCGGTCCATTTGTGGAGGACACCGATGTTGCTGCCGATGGTGCCGGCGATCAGATAGGAAAAGGTGACGCGGTCCACGGACGCATCCGGTACGGTCTGCGTCACATCGGTCACGTATTTATGAAACATCATGATGGCTTTTTCGAAAAAAGCGTCCCCTCTCGGGCTTTGCAGCAGGTTGGCCAGGAAGGGATTCTTTTTTGTATAGTTACAGATCGCCAGGAAGTAGGAGTAGCAGCGGTCTTTGTCATTCTTGGGGTGAAAACTTTCCATCAGTTCAAAGATATCTGCGATGGTCTTGTTTTCGGCAGCAGCCATCAGTGCCGGTATGTTCTCATAGTGGTTGTAAAAGGTGCTGCGGACGATACCGGCCTTTTTGATCACATCCGAAACCGTGACCTTTTCCAGATCTTTTTCCTTTAATAATAGAAAGAATGCGTCAAAAATGGCATCCTCTGCGGTGCTGTATCGTTCGTCCTGCTCGTTCATTTCCACTCTCCCCGGGCATATTTTGCATCTATTATAGCAGAAAATCACCCAAAATGGCTCATAAAACCACCAAAAATTGATATTTCCCCTTGTATCAAAGGAAAGAATGCTATAAAATATACAGAACTATGGTTTACTTTATTTAGAGAGGATAAAAAAATGGAAAACGACATGATCGAGATCCGCTGGCATGGCCGTGGCGGACAGGGCGCAAAAACCGCGAGCCAGCTTCTGGCCGATGCGGCATTTATGTCCGGTAAATATGTGCAGTCTTTCCCGGAATACGGTCCGGAGCGTTCGGGTGCACCCATCACGGCATATAACCGTATATCCACGGAGAGATGCTCGGTACATTCCAATATCTATGAGCCGGATTTTGTGGCAGTCGTAGATGAGACTTTATTGGAAAGTGTACATGTAACTGCCGGTCTGAAAAAGGAAGGCGCTATCATCGTGAATACCGCAAAATCGCCGGAGGAGATCCGTCCGCTTTTGCAGGGCTATGAAGGCCGTGTATGCACGATCGATGCGAGACACATCTCCATCAGCAATCTTGGTGCGTATTTCCCGAACACACCGATGCTGGCAGCTGTGGTAGCGGTAAGCGGATGTGTGGATAAAGAACAGTTTTTAAGCGATATGGAAGGTTCCTATCGTCACAAGTTTGCAAAGAAGCCGCAGGTCGTTGAAGGCAACTTAAAGTGTCTGCGTCAGGCAATGGATGAGGTGAAAGGATAATGAGTAAAAAAGCAGCAGAGATCAATGAACAGATCCCCTGGCAGGATCTGACCACCGGCTGTGAGATCTATGAGCCGGGAACCAGCCGCCTTACCAAGACCGGAGAATGGCGCAGCCGTACACCGGTATGGGTTGAGGATAAATGCAAGCAGTGCGTATTGTGTGCACCGTTCTGTCCGGACGCTTCCATTCCCGTAAAAGATGGCAAGCGTGCCGATTTTGATTACGACCATTGCAAGGGATGCGGTATCTGTATCAAAGCCTGTCCTTTTGAAGCGATCGTGTGGAAGGAGGAAGAGGTATGAGTATCCGCGAGAGGCTTTCGGGTAATGAAGCCATTGCAACTGCAATGCGCCAGATCAATCCCGATGTGTTTGCGATGTTTCCGATCACACCGTCTACCGAGATCCCGCAGTATTTTGCACAGTATGTGGCGGATGGTAAAGTAGATACGGAGTTTATCTGTGTGGAAAGTGAGCATTCTTCTCTTTCTGCATGCCTTGGCGCAGAAGCAGCCGGCTGCCGTGCGGTGACGGCGACTTCTTCTGCCGGTCTTTCCTATATGAATGAGGTGCTGTATGTAGCAGCGTCTTCCCGCCTGCCGGTGGTACTGGCGGTAGCCTGCCGTGCACTGACAGGACCGATCAATATCAATCACGACTATTCCGACTCTATGGCAGAGCGTGATTCCGGTTTCATCCAGATCTATGGAGAAAACAATCAGGAAGTATATGACAACTATCTGATGGCACATCGTATCGCGGAGCATCCGGATGTAAGACTGCCGCTGATGGTCTGCGAGGATGGTTTCATCACCTCCCATGCCATCGAAAATATCGAGATCGAGGAAGATGATGAGGTAAAAGCATTCGTCGGTGAATACAAGCCGGAGAATTACTTATTAAAGAAGGAAAATCCGCTGGCTGTAGGCCCTTACGGAGTATCCGGTTATTATATGGAAGCCAGAGTGGCACAGGCACAGGCGATGAAGAATGCCAAGCAGGTGATCCTGGATGTGGCAGCAGACTTTGAAAAGACCTTTGGCCGCAAGTACGGTTTCTTTGAAGAATACCGTATGGAGGATGCCGAGATCGCTATGGTGATCATGGGATCTTCTGCAGGTACCGCTAAGGCTGCAGTAGATCAGCTGCGTAAGAACGGTGTGAAAGCCGGACTGGTAAAGATCCGTGTGTTCCGACCGTTCCCGGGAGAGGAACTGGCGAAAGCCATTGCGCATTGCAAGGCAGTGGCAGTGATGGATAAGAGTGAAGGCTTCAGTGCATGCGGCGGTCCGCTGTTTGCAGAGACTTCCGGAGCGATCATTAATCTGGATCAGAGACCGAAGATGATCGATATCGTATTTGGTCTGGGCGGACGTGATTTCACTGTGGATGCAGCCCTGACAGTATATGATCGTCTGGCAAAGATCGCAGACGGCGGTGAGATCGGCGCGGTTTATACCCATATGGGACAGAGAGAGAGGTAAGTCATGGCATACAATTTAAAAAACGAAATGAATAAAGAAGAGCGCTTCCACTCCGGACACAGACTGTGTGCGGGATGCGGCGCAGGTATTGTCTGCCGGGCTATGATGCGTGCGGTAGATCCGGAGGATAAAGCAGTGATCTGCAATGCAACCGGCTGTCTGGAGGTTTCTTCCTTCCAGTATCCGTATACGGCATGGGAAGATTCCTACATCCATACAGCTTTTGAAAATGCGTCTGCAACGGCTTCCGGTGTGGAATCGGCATACAAGGTATTGCAGAGAAAAGGCAAGATCGATCCGGATACGAAATTCAAGATCCTGGCGATCGGCGGCGACGGCGGTACTTATGATATCGGCTTCCAGTCCTTGTCCGGAGCGCTGGAGCGCGGACATGATTTCACCTATTTCTGCTATGATAATAATGCGTACATGAATACGGGTACGCAGCGGTCTTCTGCAACTCCGCGTTTTGCCAATGCGACGACAACACCTTCGGGTATTGAGTCGGTGGGTAAGAAACAGACACAGAAGGATCTGACACAGATCGTGGTGGCACACGGGTCTCCGTATGTGGCACAGACAACACTGTTTGGCAATATGAAGGATTTCCATGAGAAAGCACATCGTGCGATCTACACAGAGGGTGCTACGTTCGTAAATGTACTTACTCCGTGTCCGCGTGGCTGGCAGTATCCGGCAGAGAACCTGATCGAGATCTGCAAGGCAGCGATCGATACCTGTGTGTGGCCTTTGTACGAAGTGGTGGAAGGCGAATACCGCCTGACCTATGAGCCGAAGAAGAAACTGCCGGTGGAAGAGTTTATGTCCAAGCAGGGACGCTTCAAGCATTGCTTTGCAAAGGGCAATGAGTGGACATTGGAAGCAGCGCAGGAATATGTCGATAAGAAATGGGAGGAGCTGCTTGCGAAGTGCAAGTAAGGAACTCAGATGAGGAAAAAGATGGCGGCTTGTGAAAGGCCGCCGTTTTTGTCAGGATCGGTTTATCGGAAAAGGAGAGATCATGATCAGAGCGGTCGTATTTGATATGTTTGAAACTCTGGTGACGCTGTTTGAGGGCAGGACTTATTTCGGGGAAGATATTGCAGCAGATGTCGGAGCGGATCCGGAAGCGTTTCGAAAAGAATGGCATGCGATAGAACATGACCGGAGCATCGGAACCTATACCATCGAAGAGGGCCTGGCCGTGGTATTTAAGAAACTGGGAATCTATTCGGAAGAGCATGTGAAGAAGGCAGCCTCCGGGAGATGGGAAGCATTGGGAGATACCTTTTCTGCGATCCCGCAGGAATCGCTCGATCTGTTGAAAGGTCTGAAAGAAAAAGGATTTAAGATCGGTCTGATCACGAATACCTTTTCGGATGAGAGAGACTATATTCGGAGGAGTCCGCTGTTTCCCTACTTTGATGTGGCGCTGATCTCCTATGAGCAGGGCATCTGCAAACCGGCTCCGGAGATGTACCGAAAGATGATCAAAGATCTCGGAGTCAGGGCAGAGGAATGCCTATACGTCGGGGATGGCGGATCAAGAGAACTGTATGCGGCAAGGGAAGCCGGGATGCAGCCGGTGCAATGCACATGGTTTCACGAACGCGCCTTTGAACCGCACATTCCATGCCCGATCCTGGAGGAATTTAAACACGCAGAGCATCCGGCGCAGATCCTTGAATATGCATACAGGACCGAACCGGGTGGATGACCGGCAAGGGGGATCGGTTGTCCATGAATGAATTATTCTGTAAGATCGAAGGATGGGAGAAACTGCATTATGAGTATATTGATCAAAGATACGACGAGGGAAGAGCGGGAGCGGATCGTTGCCGAATCCATCGGAAATGTAAACGGAGCCTGCGACGGATGCGCGAGTGGGCTGGTCGAGATGTACCAGGACTATATTGACGGAAAGCGGGAGATCCGTGAGATCAATATGGCCTTTCATGCGAATTACGAATCCGGCGATGAAGGCCCTACCAAGAGTACCTGCGGATATGCAAGAGGATGAAACTATGAGGAGAAAAGAATATGTTATTCAGTGAAAAGTATCCCGAGATCATGGCATCGATCGAGGAAAAATTACAAAAACAGGTCGAGGAAAGAGGACTTGATTTTGAAACGGTAAGAAAAGATGTGGAAGATGGACTGAAATATGAGATCGAGTATTATGGGATCGCGGGCTTTGGAAGCAGCTATGCTTTGATGCGAACGCCGGGACCGTTGTTTTTTGAGTACAAGGATGTTTTCTGGGCGTGCGGAAGAGAAGCTACGACTATGGGCGGGGAAGACATTGCCGTCGTATTGGTCGTTTTTAATAACGGCGAGGAACTGATCGTTAAGATCCGGGACAAAAAGGATGAGAAGGAGATCCTGTCGAGGATCCAAAAAGCGAATAAGAAAGCGATGATCGGATACACGAAAGCAAACCAGGCGCTTTATGAGGAGCATAAGAAAAGCCTGGGGATCGAAGAGGAGCCGCCGAAAAAGACGACAGCTCCGGAGCCGGAAGAAAAGCTTCCGGAGGAACGGATCGCTTCTGCGATGCGCAAATTTCAGAAGATCATGGATCTTTCCGGGAGACTGAAAGAGCTGGACGGAAAATGGTATGTCAAAACAAATGCTCCGGCAGTAAAAGAGGAGATCCTGAAGTGGAACTGGGAGAATTATGTGCACATGCCGGAAGAATACATTCATATCCTTACATTAACGAACGGCTTTTGCGTAGATTACGACTCCGAGGTCGGATACTTTACGCTATATTCTTTTTCTACGGACAGCGATGTAAATGATCTGTATAACAGAAGTCTGGAAGAGATGAAGGAGCGAAAATACTCTTCCTACGAAAACTGTAAGCCGTCTTTTGGCTGGATCAATCACAAAATGCTTTATTATAACCCGTATACGGCCGAGATGTTTATTGAAAAAGAAAGATATAAATATGAGAAAATAGAGAACTTTGAAAAAGAGATCCTGGATGAAGTGATCCGTTATCTGGAAACAAAAGTAAAACGTTTTGAGCAGAAAGAGGAGCTTTTAACGGCAGCGGAAACAAATCCCTTTAAGGAAATGTATGATGAACTGCTGAAATACCGGGAAGAAAAGAATGAGGATTTCAAGCGTATCGAGATATACGAACCGCTCAGCAAAGAGGAAATAGCGGCGTGGGAGAGCAATCATCATATCAGGCTTCCCGAGGATTATAAGAACTGGCTGCAGCTGTCCAATGGCGCAAGCTTTGGCAATAAGTATATATACTCTTTGGAACAGGTGGATACAGAGGAACTTGCCGTAGGACCGGATAATGAGAAGGGATATATCGTGATCGCCGACCTGTCAGGGTGCTCTGATATCCTTGTTTTTGATCCCGAAACAGCAGAGCTTTTTGTGCTGGATGATGACGGAGATATCCGGGAGGGGGATTTTGAGATTGATATCTTTGAAGATGGTTTTGAATATCTGGAAGATGAGTGATCGGCTGGTGGAACTTGTCGGATAATAAAGTGGCTTTATGTGAATAGAAAGCAGAGATACACGTATCACAGAAAGGGGATTATTATTTATGAAGATGAGAAATTATCTTGTAAATGGACTGGCAGCGTTGTTGCTTGTCGGTGCATTTGGCGGCACTGCGTTGAGCGCAGAGGCGGCCGGTGAGGAATCGGTACGATCCGAAGATGCGGAGGAGCTGTATGCATCCGGTCAGGAGATCAAGGATTCGCCGGAATGGATATATGCTCTGCCGTCGGCGCAGAGTGGGGATGTGACTCAGCTTTTTATCGTGGCAGGCGCAGGAGCGGATAAGACGACGGCTACGATATCGATGCATGAACGGGATGCAGACGGTACATGGAAAGAGGTGCTGTCAACGCCCGGATATGTCGGGAGAAACGGACTCTGTCTGGACGCGGATCATAAAGAAGGCTGCGGTCAGACACCGGTTGGTACTTACCGCTTTAATAAGGCATTTGGTATTGCCGGAGATCCGGGCTGTAAGATCCCGTATGTACAGGTGGATCAAAACACATACTGGTCCGGGGATATGCGGAGCGGCAGACATTATAATGAAATGGTGGATATACGTAACTATCCGGATCTGGATAAGGCAAACAGTGAGCATATCATAGACTATAAGTATGAATATCAGTACTGTCTGAACATAAGCTTTAACGAGGACGGTACGGCGGGCAGAGGATCGGCGATCTTCCTGCATTGCTTTGGCCGGGAAAAGCCGTATACCGGCGGCTGTGTGGCTGTACCCGAAAACATTATGAAGCTCATTATGCAGAGAGTGAAAGCGGACTGCGTTGTGATCGTTGACACCAAGGATCATTTAATGAATCCGGCATCCACAGTAATGACGGATCCGAACTACATCCCGGAATGGAATCCGTCTTCGGTGGCGATGCAGTCTTTGGTGGATTATGTCAATGCAGCAACGGATGTCCGCTCAAAAGATTTTATCCCGGTACAGGATCGCATAGCCGTTTTTGATATGGACGGGACACTTACATGTGAAACCTATTTTACCTATTATGATACCTGTATGTTCATAGACTATTGTCTGAAGGATCATCCGGAAAGAGTATCTGAAGAATTGAAAGCAGCGGCGCTGGAGATCAAGCCGGGATATACGGCCGGTGAGGAGCTTGCCAGAAACTTTGCGAAAGCCTATGCAGGTATGACAGTGGACGAGCTTTATGATTATGCGGTGGAATTCGGAAAGAAACCGACCGAAAGCTTTCACAATATGCGTTATATCGACGGCTTTTATCTACCGATGGTCGAAGTGGTAAAATACCTTTATGATCACGGATTCACCATTTACGTCGTGAGTGGAACAGAGCGGACCACCACCAGAGCCATCGTGGCCAATTCACCGATCGCGCCTTATGTTTCGCCGGCACACGTGATCGGTACGGAATTTGAGGTGAAAGTACGTGGCAATGAAAATGTCACTTCCAATATGGACTTTAAGTATGCGGATGGCGACGACCTTGTGATCACCGGTGGTTTTATCCAGAAGAACCTGAATGCAAACAAGGCGATCTGGATCGAGCGCGAGATCGGACAGCGTCCGGTACTGGCATTTGGAAACAGCGGGAGCGATACCAGCATGATGAATTATGTGCTGGATTCGAAGAATCCCTATCCTTCTGCAGCGTTTATGGTAGTTGCGGATGATAATGTGCGGGAATGGGGCGCGCAGAACTGGGAAGAAAAATCTGCACAATATGTGAAACAGGGATATATCCCGGTTTCGATGCAAAATGATTTTCTGCACATCTATCCTGAACAGGTTACGAAATCGGATGTGCAGTATACGGAACCGCAGGCAGCCGGAGATACCGAACCGGACCCGCTTCAGGATGCAGCCTGAGCATAGCGGTATATGAGTGGCGCGGAGATATTTGGAAGAATAAATGAACGAAGTAAACAAAACATTATTCATACCGTTATATGGCAAATCTCTGGTCAGCAGGAAGCAGATCCTGTTGAAAGACCCGTATGCCGAGAAGACCTGGGAAGCGGAAAAATTTCCGATCCGGGGAAAGTCGGGATCCAAGTGGCTTGCCTATAATATGGCGATGCGGGCCAGGATCTTTGATGACTGGACGGATGGGATGATCCGACAGCATCCCGGGGCACTTGTTCTGCACATCGGATGCGGACTCGACAGCCGGTGCAAAAGGATCAAAGAGCATCCTGCGCAGTGGATCGATTGTGATTTTCCGGATGTGATCGCCGCCAGAAAAGAGTATTATGAAGAGTCGGATTGGTATTCGATGCGGGAACTGAATCTGGCGGATCCGGAACAGGTAAGAGCGTTGCCTGCTAGAGATACGGTGATCGTGATCCTGGAAGGGATCAGTATGTATCTTACCGGGGAGGAATTGCGATCGGCCTTTCGGACATTGCAGGAGAAATACGGCGAGGTGCATGTCCTGATGGATATCTATACGGTGTTTGGTGCAAAAGCATCCAAATACAAAAATCCCATAAACGATGTCGGTGTGACCGTTGTATATGGGATCGATGATGTACCCGCTCTGCTTGCCGGACTGCGGATACAGTTCAAGGAAGAACATTCGTTAACCCCGCCGCAACTGGTAAATGAACTTCCCGGTTTTGACAGAGTATTCTTCAAGATGCTGTTTACCGGCAAAATGTATCGTAAAATTTACCGGCTGGTGGAACTGGCAGGATAAAAACCATGAGGTCTGTCTCAAAGCACACCGAATAGCTTTTCCCAATCATCGGATGTAATGATACGGTCACTTAGAAAACCACGGGGACGGACCTTGTGGTTTTTTATAAGATAGTTATAGATGTTGTGGTCAGACTCCGTGGATCACATTTTATCTCAGTTGGTCCATACGCATATTGACCAGCTGCATCATACTGTCTTTCATGTCTGACGGTAAAAGAGAATCCTGGCAGGCCTGAAGAAAAGATTTTTGGAAAGATGTTATTTTTTCCATTAATCGTTTGGCGGTTATATCGGTAATGCCGCAGGTATTTGCAAATTTCAGAAAATCATTTTTACGTAGATTTCTTTTTTTGCCGTTTAGAGTAAGAGCTAATTCTTCAGGATCTTCCGGCATGACAAGATTGACCGGAAGCAGATC
>JAGBMJ010000043.1 GCA_017634975.1 Lachnospiraceae bacterium
GGGGTATGGGATACCGGATATGATTCCGCGAAAAAAGGTGCTTATGTATACGACGGAGTGGAGTACTTTGTGGCAGGCGGCGTGGTCAACCAGAACGCAAACGGCCTGATCTATACGGGAACCGACGGCTTCCGATTCCTTGCAGCCGGCCACGTAGTGACGGGGCACGCAGGTCTGGTAATGTACAACGATGAATGGTTCTGGATCGATGACGAGGGCAGATGCGATGATAACTATGCGGCGCTGGTCCATTGGAACGGTTCGGTCTTCCTGGTACATGGAGGCCGTCTGCGTACGGACTACACCGGATTCGCCTATGATCCGAAGCATAAAGACAGATGGTATCATATCACCAATGGTCAGGTATGGGGCAGCGGTGAGATCACCGATCAGAGCATCGAAGGCGGCGAGATCACACGCAAAGTAGTCAGCGGTGTGGTAGTCGATTGATTCGTTGAGCCGGGATAATTGATACAATATGATGATCCGCCCGCTTGAAGCAGCGGGCGGGTTTTGTTATGAGGCTTTGGGTATTGATATTATCGGAATGCAGGATAAAGTCTTTAGTCTGCCAATTGCACCGGGGAACGGTTCCTGTGGCTCATAGGGGCTGTTCAAGGCAAAAGAAAGTCTGCTTTCCGCCAAGAATCGGTATCGAAGATATTCCCGTCTACCGTATACCAGTTGTCATTGGCACAGTCAAAAACACTTTTTCCAATCTGATTGCGGATATTGCTCGTGCCTTCCGTCGAGAAGGTGATGCGTACATTTTCTTTGCCATCCATGGATAAAACATTTCCGGTGTAGGGATTAACGGCCGGCGTGAACAGATCTTTGGTCGCCAGATATGGCGTATCCCCATTGGTCATAAAGTCATCGGATACGGTGAAGCCATGGGCGTCAAAATCCTTGACCATAAACAAGGGATTCACTTTTTCCAAGTCATAGTTATCATCAATCTTCGGATACCCGAAATTATTCTCCAGCCAGCCATGGTCGGAAACCAGTATGATGCGGGTATTGTCGTAAACGCCGAGGGCGCGCAGTTCATCAAACCATTCTCCCAGACGAAGCAGTGCGGACATATTGACATGATAATGTTCCATACTTTCCGGATACTCGGTATTTAATTCGTTGCCGTCCCAGGAAAGACGCGGATCGTTATCGGTGGTATCGACGGACAGATCCGTGACCGGGGTGTAATCCGGGCGGGCAAGCATGATGGGCTCATGCGCGGTATTGTTATCCATCAGGAATAAGGTACCTTTCGGCGCCTCTGTGATCTTTGTCATAGAAGGAAGCGAGGTGAGCACGCTGTAGGTATCGATAAAGTGCTGTGCACCGGCACTATTGCTGCCAAAGGCCTGGTAATCCCCGCCGTCATACAGCCAGGTCTGCATCATCACAGGGGCAGTCTTGAATAAACTGTAGAAATAAAAGGTGCGCTCCATCTGTTCCACATCCAGAACCGATTCAAATTCTCCGGCAAAACGCCCTTCGAGGTTATACGCATCTACTCCCGGCAGATCATTATAGATACTCATATCCGGTACGGTAGAATAATTGGCATACGGAGAGTCTGCCACGAAGACGGAGTAGCCGCCCCGTGAAAAGATCGCGGGCAGGACTTTCAGAGCTTCGTTGTTTTTCTCCTGCAGGGATTGACTGCTTCGTTCGTTGATCGCCGTGGGCGTGTATTCATAACCACCGTAAAGCGCCGGCGCACCGTATAGGGTACACTGGCCGAACGAGATCGTGTTCGGATAATAGGTAAAGCCGTCGTACATAGCATAGAGTTCGTTTTTCTCGGCAAAGAGATACGGCACAAAACCGCTGATGGCACGATCCAGCATGATCACGACGACATTTTTTCCGCTTTTGCTGAAGGTGATCTCCGGATAGTCGGAAGATGCGGTTTGCCCGGCACTGAGATCCATCGCAGAGATATCCCGGTGGGCAATGAAAAGGTATCTGCCGGAAATGGTCAGCATGGTCAGCAGAAGGATCACACAGATCTGCATCGTCTGCTTTGCAAAACGGCGGAGGAGAAAGCCGGCAAGAAAAATGATAACTGTCAGGACCAGCAGGTTGAGCAGCTTATCGGCCATCGGATAGAGCGGCTTGTCGTGGAACATCAGGATCGAGGATAACTGTCCGAAATCGTGCCCCCAGAAAAAGTAATCCGCCATAAAGCACAGAAGCAGTGCAGCATAGATGGTTAATCCCATGCGGCGTTTCGAAGCGGGGAGCAGATAGTAGAATACGCTGCCCCAGACCACATAGAGACCGGATGCGATAAAGGCACCGGTGAGGACATAGTGCAGCGGATTGACATAGTGATAGATATTCACGAAATCCTGCGCCGATGAGGAGATCACGGACAGGGGGATCAGGATGCCCTGAAACAAAGCGAGCGCGAGCGCAAACGGCCAATGGGGAATGGCGGGGGCAGAGGGAACGGCAGTCTCCGGCTTTGTGGGCTTTGCCATAAGGTGGTGAAGCAACGGAATCTGGGAGACAACGGGCAACAGGATGCCAAAGGCCAGCCAGCCGTATTCATCCAGCAGATAACTCTGGCGATACTTTCCTTTTAAAAGCGCGTGCAAGGCAAACAAAACGCCCAACAGGGAAAGAAAAAGATACAGCACCTGTCTGGGGTTACGGCTGTACTTGGTGACAATATTTTTCATTAAGGAAAACAGGTTGTTCATGGTCCAGTAGATGACCAGCGCCGCGGGAGATTGATACAAAAAGACCAGGAAGAACGCAGCCAGGATATAGATCTGCAGTTTCTCCCGCAGGGGGTGTCCCTTGGTATATACGGCGCCGGAGACCAGATTGATGCACGTCATCAGAACGGGCAGGATATTTACGGACAGGCTGCCGAGCTTGAGCAGGGCATCCGGACGGCTCAGATTCGCGATACCGAAGGCAGAGGCACCCTGAAAGATCTCCAGATGCGACAGGAAATGGTAAGCACCCAAAAAGAAGGGAATCTGCAACAGCAGAGAAAGCGTGCCTTTGAGCGCGGAAGCCGGACGATAGTTCTGCTGACGGTAATAGGTATTGGTCATCATCAGCTTTTCGTCGCCGGTGAAGGTGGAACGGATATGTTTGAGCCATTTTTCCATGGCCTTCTGTTTGTCGTGCTCCTCCTGCTGGATCGCATCGGCACGGATATACAGAGGCAGACAGAGCAGGGATACGACGATGCTCAAGCCGATCAGGCTCGTTTTGATCGTGAAGAAATGCAATAACAGCCGGAAAACGATCTCCAGCATATATTCGATCGGCGATATGATCATTCGATATAATAAATGGACTAACATGTTCTACTCCGGATGCCGGACATAAAAATATTATGGAAACCAGATCGGTCTGGTTCTGTCGGCTTAATCGTCTGCTATTCTATCATAAGAAAAAGAATTACCGCAAGACCTTATTGACAAAACAGAACGAATGTTCTATACTTCCTTTTGCGTGCATTGGGGATGCAGGGCACCACATTTTGTTTTTGTGGTTGCGGATAATGGTTTAAGATGCTATAATCAGCAAGTGTGCTTTTTGACGTTTTCGGGGCATTTGCGGATAGGATCCGTCCCGGATCGTTGACATAAGAACGAAATCATACGCCTTGTTTTTTCACGGAGAAAGCGGTCTGTACAGATGACGGATGAGGCGTTTTACGCAGTTATAAAACAGGAATATTGCTTGGTTTAGGAGGTTGGAATGGCAGAGGAAAAGAACAACGGCAGTTACGGCGCCGAGAATATCGTCGTACTCGAGGGGCTGGAAGCCGTCCGGGTACGTCCGGGAATGTATATCGGCAGTGTATCCACAAAAGGTCTGAACCATCTGGTGTATGAGATCGTGGACAACTCGGTGGACGAGCATCTGGCCGGGTACTGCAGCGAGATCAAAGTGACCCTGGAAAAAGACGGTTCCGCTACCGTGGAAGACAACGGTCGCGGTATGCCGGTAGAGATGCATGCCAAAGGGATGAGTGCCGAACGTTTGGTATTTACGACCCTGCATGCCGGCGGTAAGTTTGATGATTCTGCTTATAAGACCAGCGGCGGTCTGCATGGTGTAGGCTCCTCTGTCGTAAACGCACTGTCCAAACATCTGAAGGTTACGATCAAGCGTAACGGACATATCTACGAAGATGAATATGAGCAGGGCAATCCGGTCACGGAACTGATCGGCGGTCTGCTTCCGGAGATCGGCAACACCCGCCAGACCGGTACAAAAGTTAATTTTACACCGGACGATACGATCTTTGATAAAACCTGGTTTAAGGCGGAGGATATCAAATCCCGTCTGCATGAGACGGCCTATCTGAATCCGGAGCTGACGATCCATTTTAAGGATGACCGTCACGAGGAACCGGAGGAAGTGACCTTCCACGAGCCGGAGGGCATCCGCGGATTTGTGAAAGCGCTGAATAAGGGCAAGGAAGCGGTACATGACGTGGTCTATTTCACGGGTGAGCAGGAAGGCGTGGAAGCCGAGATCGCCTTCCAGTATGTGAATGAGTTCCATGAAAACGTACTGGGCTTCTGTAACAATATCTACAATGCCGAGGGTGGTACCCACATTACCGGTTTCAAGACCCAGTTTACGGCAGTCATCAATACCTATGCCAGACAGCTGGGGATCCTTAAGGATAAGGATGCGAATTTTACCGGTCCGGATGTACGAAACGGTATGACGGCAGTCGTATCGATCAAGCACCGGGATCCGCGTTTTGAAGGGCAGACCAAGACAAAGCTCGATAATCAGGATGCGGCGCGTGCGGTCAGCAAGATCACCGGTGAGGAAACGGTGCATTTCTTTGACCGTAATCTGGAGATCTTAAAGAATGTGATCGGCTGTGCGGAAAAGGCAGCCAAGATCCGCAAGAGTGAGGAAAAGGCCAAGACCAATCTGCTGACCAAGCAGAAATATTCCTTTGATTCCAACGGCAAGCTGGCCAACTGCGGATCCCGCGACGCTTCCAAATGCGAGATCTTTATTGTCGAGGGTGATTCCGCCGGAGGCAGTGCCAAGACGGCAAGAAACCGTGAATATCAGGCAATCCTGCCGATCCGCGGTAAGACGCTGAACGTAGAGAAAGCCAGTATCGACAAGATCCTGGCGAATGCCGAGATCAAGACCATGATCAATGCCTTCGGCTGCGGTTTTTCGGAAGGCTACGGCAATGACTTCGATATCACCAAGCTGCGCTATGACAAGATCATCATCATGGCCGATGCCGATGTCGATGGTGCGCATATCTGCACGCTGCTCCTGACACTGTTCTACCGCTTTATGCCGGAGCTGATCCAGGAGGGACATGTATATATCGCCATGCCTCCGCTGTATAAGGCCATCCCGTCGAAGGGCAAGGAAGAGTATCTTTATGACGATGCAGCTCTGGAAAAATACCGCAAGACCCACAAGGGAAGTTTCACCCTGCAGCGCTACAAAGGTCTGGGCGAGATGGATGCGCAGCAGCTGTGGGAGACCACACTGGATCCCGAGACCCGCTTGCTGAAACGTGTGAACATCGAAGATCCGATCCTGGCATCGGATACCACGGAGCTGCTGATGGGTGCGGATGTGGCACCGCGTAAGGCGTTCATTCACGAGAACGCGACCGAGGCGATGCTGGATATTTAATAAATCCACCCTAGGTGTCGCGAAGCAACGGATGAGGTAAAAAACGAAAGCAAACGATATTTTAGCTCTTGATAAAAGGAAGATGAACTAATGTCTAAAGAAAGTACTTCAAATCAGGAAGAACGGATCCTGAAAACGGAATACTCCGATGTGATGCAGAAATCCTACATCGACTATGCGATGAGTGTTATCATCGCACGTGCGCTGCCGGATGTACGGGACGGCCTGAAACCGGTGCAGCGCCGTGTACTTTACGATATGCATGAGCTGGGCATCCGTTATGACCGGCCGTACCGTAAGAGCGCGCGTATCGTCGGTGATACGATGGGTAAATATCACCCGCATGGTGATTCCTCCATATACGATGCCCTCGTCGTGATGACGCAGGATTTCAAGAAGGGGGCGATCCTGATCGACGGACACGGAAACTTCGGCAATATCGAAGGGGATGGCGCTGCTGCGATGCGTTATACCGAAGCACGGCTTGCACAGATCTCCCAGGAGGGCCTGCTGTCCGATCTGGATAAAGACGTGGTCGATTTTATGCCGAACTTTGACGAGACGGAGAAGGAACCGACGGTACTGCCGGCACGTTTCCCGAATCTGCTGGTCAATGGTACCGAGGGTATCGCGGTCGGTATGGCGACAAAGATCCCGCCGCACAATATGGGAGAAGTGATCGATGCGACGATCGCTTATATCCGTGATGAAAATATTACCACCGAAGGTCTGATGAAATATGTCAAAGGCCCGGATTTTCCGACCGGCGGTATCGTGATCAATAAGGATGAACTGACCGAGATCTATGCGACCGGCAGCGGCAAGATTAAGATGCGCGGTAAAGTGGAGATCGAGCAGGCCAAGGGCGGACATGTACTGCTGGTGGTGACGGAGATCCCGTTTACGATGGTGGGACAGGGCATCTCCAAGTTTCTGCTGGATGTGGCAGCGCTGGCGGAGACCCGCAAGACCACGGATGTGATCGATATCTCCAACCAGTCTTCCAAGGAAGGCATCCGTATTGTGATCGAGCTGAAGAAGGATACGGATGTCGAGAATTTCAAAAATATGCTCTACAAGAAGACGCGTCTGGAGGATACCTTCGGCGTGAACATGCTGGCAATCGCGGACGGGCGCCCGGAAACCATGGGACTGCGCGATATCATCCGGCACAATGTGGCATTCCAGTTTGAGGTGAATCGCCGCAAATATACCAACCTGCTGCAGAAAGAGCGCGAAAAGAAGGAAGTGCAGGAAGGTCTGATCAAGGCCTGCAATGTGATCGACCTGATCATCGAGATCCTGCGCGGATCGCGTGACCGTGCCATGGCAAAGGCTTGTCTGGTAGACGGCGTGACGGACGGCATCAACTTTAAGAGCAAGGAATCTAAGATCATGGCCGGGATGCTGCGCTTTACCGAGCGCCAGGCAGATGCGATCCTGGAACTGCGCCTGTACCGACTGATCGGTCTGGAGATCGAAGCACTGCAGAGGGATTATGAGCAGACGACGGCGAATATCTATCGCTATGAGGATATCCTGGATCGCAGAGAGTCTATGGCGGCTGTGATCGTACAGGATCTGGAAGCACTGAAGAAACAGTACGGCAGACCGCGCCGGACCGTGATCGAAAACGGTGCCGAGGCAGTTTACGAAGAGAACAAAGTCGAAGAGATGGATGTGATCTTCCTGATGGATCGTTTCGGCTACTGTAAGACGGTGGACAAAGCTACGCTGGAGCGCAACAAAGAAACGATCGAACAGGAAAACCATTATATCGTGGAATGTAAGAATACCGGCAAGCTGGCGGCCTTTACCAACAAAGGCAATCTGTATACCTTCAAGGTATCCGACCTGCCGCATGGACGTTTCCGTGACAAGGGTGTGCCGGTGGATAATGTCAGCAACTATGATTCCCAGCAGGAGGATATCCTCTTTGTGGCAAGCCAGTCCGAACTGAATCTGTATCGTATCGCGTTTGTTACCAAACAGGGTATGATCAAGTATGTGGGTGGCGATGAATTTGACGTGGCCAAACGTACCGTAGCGGCCACCAAGCTGGCAGACGGCGACGAAGTGGTCTCCGTAGCGATCCTTTACGACCAGTCCTATATGGCGATGTGTTCCCACAAGGGCTTCCTGTTAAAGATCGATGCGGAAGAGATCCCGATGAAGAAGAAGGCGGCGATCGGTGTGCGCGGCATGAAACTGGCAAACGATGATTATATCGAAGCGGTTTACTTCGGAAACAGCTATAATGACAAAAACCTCATCGAGTTTCATGACAAGAAGATCGATCTGAACCTGATCAAGGCACAGAAGAGAGATGCCAAGGGGGCAAAGATCAGGTAAAACCACCATAGACGGAGGATAGGATATGCGTGTGATCGCGGGAACGGCGCGCAGCCTGGTGCTGAAGACACCGGAAGGATTGAATACAAGACCGACAACGGACCGGATCAAGGAGACATTGTTTAACGTGCTCCAGACCGAGGTGCCCGGTGCTGTTTTTGTGGATCTGTTTGCCGGAAGCGGCGGGATCGGCATAGAGGCCTTGAGCCGCGGCGCCGAGAAAGCCTATTTTGTGGATACGGATAAGACGGCGATCGGCTGTATTGAATACAACTTAAAGCATACGAAACTGTTCGATAAATCCATGGTACTCAAATCCGATGCGATCTCGGCACTTTCCTACAATATCCGTGAAGCGGCGGATATCATCTTTGCGGATCCGCCCTACGGACAGGGCTTTGATGAACAGGTGCTGGCGGCGGCGGCCCGCAGCAAGGCAGTGACGGAAGATACCCTGATCGTGATCGAAGAAGAAAAAGACCACGATTTTTCCTATGCGGAAGAGCTGGGGTTTGACATTGTCAAAGAAAAAGTGTATAAGTCGAATAAGCATGTATTTTTGCGAAAAAAGGCATAAACCGGACAGGCAGACTTAATAAGGAGGACGAGCGCATGAAAAGAGCGTTGTATCCCGGGAGTTTTGATCCCGTGACCTTCGGACATCTGGATGTGATCGAACGGGCCGCCCGTATGTTTGATGAACTTACGGTTGCGGTTTTGGATAATAAAGCGAAATCCCCATTGTTTTCTGTGGATGAGCGTGTTAAAATACTAAAGGAAGCGACCGCACATTTACCCAATGTGATGGTGGATTCCTTCAGCGGACTTACGATCGATTACTGTCAGCAGAAACATATCCATACGATCCTGCGCGGATTGCGTGCGATCACGGATTTTGAATATGAGCTGCAGATCGCGCAGACCAACAGTAAACTCTCACACGGAAACGTAGATACCGTATTTCTGACGACCAGTCTGGAGTATGCATATCTGAGTTCCTCGGCGGTGAAAGAGATCGCCTATTTCGGTGGTGATTTTTCCCAGTGTGTACCGGAATTCATTATCCCGCTGATCAAGGAAAAGTATAAAAAAGTATAAAAAACACCGGGAAATTATCCGACAGAGGGGGTAGTTATGGCAAAAGGCAACAGCAAGATTGAAAATGTGATCGAAGAGATCGAGGAGGAGATCCGGAACAGTAAGAGCGTATTTTTAAGCGCAACACAGATTTCGGTCAACCGTGAAAGCATTGAAGTGCTGTTAAAAGACCTGCGTAACAGTATTCCGGAAGAATTGGAGCGTTGCCGCAAGATCATCAGTAACCGCGAAGCCATTGAGCGTCAGGCACGTGATGATGCAGAAAAGATCCGCAACGATGTACGTCAGCAGGCAGAAACGATCCTCGGTGAATCCGAGATCATGGCACAGGCACAGGCACGTGCGGACGAACTGGTGCAGATGGCGGCGGAAGAAGCGGAACGGATCCGCGAGGAAGCGCTGTATGAGCGCCAGGTATATCTGTCATCCGCACAGAGTTATTTGAATGATATGCTGCTGAACTTAAACGATATGATCGGTGAGTGCATCGATGCGACTACGCGCAATACTCAGAAGTTTATGGAGTCACTCAACAGCATCGGACAGACAGTTTCAGACGATCTGTATTCTCTGAATCATCCGGAGGAAGATCCGGCGCTGGCACAGGCGAATGCTGCACCGCAGCAGATACAGCCTGTCGTACAGGAAGAGCCGAAGAGCATTTTTGATAATGAGGATCCGGTTGATAACGGAGAAGAAGAAGCAAACTGATCCAAAAAAAGAAAAGGATTTTTATACCGCCTGCGGGAAGGTGCCCTCAGGCGGTTTTTTAGGAAAGATAACTATTAGGAAAGATAACTATGAAGAAAGTTGTTAAGGGACAATACCGATATCTGCCGATGCAGTTTCAAAAGGAGCTGATCAAGACGGTTGCGATGTTTGCGACCTCGATCGCAATACTCCTGATCGGTATGATCACGACCATGCACCGGTATCCCGGTATCCCCTGGGCTGACAGCAAGAACAATATACTGACCGTAGCAGCAGTGCTGGGACTTCTTCCGGCATCCCGCTCCCTGATCTCGACGATCATGTTTGCAAGAGGGAAGAAACATACCTGTCCGGAAAAACTGCATGATCGTATCTGCGAATTGCAAAACGAACAGAAGCTGCCGCTGTTCTGCTATGATCTGTATTTTACTTCCTATGACAAGATCTATCCGGTGTATGCGATGGCGGCAACGGAAAACGAACTGCTGGGATTGCTTTCGGAAAAGGCAGATGTGAACAAGGCGCAGGAACATATCAAAGAGGCACTGCAAAAGGACGGTCAGAAGAATGTGACGGTCAAGCTGTATCAGGAAGAAGATAAGTATCTCGACAGGATACGGGCAGCGGTGTCGGCCAATGCATCGGCTACGGAACAGGAAGCACAGAAAGCGGCTTCACATATGGAAGTGATGCTGCAGATCTCATTGTAAGAATGAATTTTTTTGAAATCAAAAAATGAAGGAAATTTCGATCGGTACAAAGGACGCCGGACAGCGTCTGGATAAATATCTGCGTAAGTATCTGCCGGAAGCCGGAAGCGGTTTTCTGTATAAGATGCTGCGAAAGAAAAATATCACATTGAACGGAAAAAAAGCCGAAGGAAATGAACTGCTTCAGGATCACGATGTGATACGGATCTTCTTTTCGGACGAGACCTTTGCAAAAATGCGTGGGAAAAACACGGTAACGGCAGCTGATACCGGGAATACGGAAAGTAAAGTACCCGGTGTATCCGATGAGAGATATTGTAAAGCGGAGCAGGCCTATCAGAAGATCAAAGGGATCGAAATCGTTTACGAAGACGAACACCTGCTGTTTGTAAATAAACCGGTCGGAATCTTAAGCCAGGGAGATGACAGCGGACGGCTTTCACTCAATGACTGGATTCTGGGATATTGTCTGCAAAAGAACGATGATGAGGAGCAGTCCTTACAGGCGGCGGTATGCAACCGGCTGGACCGGAATACATCGGGCCTTGTATTGTGCGGAAAAACGTATGCCGGCAGCCGGTTTCTGTCGGATCAGATCCGGAGCCACGGATTTCGCAAGATCTACCGTGCCGTACTGGAAGGACATTTATCCGGGGAGGGATTGCTGAAAGGCTACTGGTCCAAAGACGAGAAAGCAAACCTTGTCCGTATCACCGCTAGTCAGATGTGTGCAAAGGATCCCGAAGTGCAAACGGCTTACCGTGTTTTGAGTTATAATGGAGAAGAAGATCTGACGCTGGCAGAAGTGGAGCTGATCACGGGAAAATCCCATCAGATCCGGGCGCATATGGCTTCCATCGGTCATCCTCTGGCGGGAGATGTGAAATACGGAGGACATACGAGGAAAGGGATACGATCCCAGCTTCTGCATGCGTATGCCGTGCGTTTTCCGAAGCTGGAAGGGACATTTGCGGCATTGTCCGAAAAAGAGTTTTGCTGCGAAGCGGCCTGGCTTAAGGAGTGGGGTTAAATGGATAATGATCTGAAATATTTAATGGACGAGATCAAAGCGGATCAGAAGCCCGTAAAACCGAAGCGCCGGAAGAGGCGGCGCAGGAGCGGGGCTTTGCTGATCCTGTTTTTGTTTGTGTTCATCCTCGTGCTGGTGGCAGGCGGGATACTGTTCTGGTGGAAGAGCCGGCCGGAGCGAAAGCTGTCGGGCGGGTGGCACCGGACGATCGATCTTGCAGCCGAAGCCGGGGCAGCGGCAAAAGAATGGCTGATGGATGCCGAAGGCGGGCGTGCGATCGACATGAAAGCCTATATGGGCAGTATTACAGTGGGGGTAGATCTGACCCTGGCAGCGGACGGCAGCTGGATATGTATGGTGGATGAGAACAGTTATCGGGCGGCAGAACAGCAGGCATATACCGCGCTGGAGCAGGCGTTGGAAGATCTTCTGCTTGCGCGTGCGCAGGAGGCGGGGCAGGAGATGACCGGCCGGGAGGAAGCCGCACAGAGTATCGAAGATACCATAGGTATGAGCTGCCAGGAATATCTGAGGACCTATGGGCCTGTACTGTTACCTGCGCTGGAAGAACTCCGGGCGGAATACGAAGGCAGCGGTGACTGGAAAGCGGAATCCGGCGTGCTTTTGCGCAACGGCAGCGGTGAGGCGTTTCTGATCAATACGGATCTTCTGGTATTGACCGGGAGTGAAGGAACGGAGGTGTATTATCGTAATGCGGATTAAGAGACTGTTACTGGCCCTGCTGCTTTTGTTCGTCTGGCTGGCACCGGCGGGCGACGTGCAGGCGGCAGATGAAAAACACAGCATATATGAGGATCTGCGCTTCAGTGTAAACGGCGGAGCAACCCGTGTGGTCAAAACGATCCACTATAAGTATGAAAACAACCGCTATGTGTCGATGCGCGATCTGGCGGCGGCCTTGTCCGGCACGGAAAAGACCTTTGAGCTGTCGGTTGCGGAGACGTCTGTGACGATCACGACCGGGATACCGTATCAGGCGGCCGGCGGCGAAAATGAGCCTTTTTTGATCCCGGAGGATGTGACGGATTATGCGGTGACGACCAGGGCGCTGCGGCTGAATACGATCACGATCGATGAGCGGAATGTGCGGTATCATACCCTGATCGGGAAGAACGATGCGGATGTGTTTGACTGCTATATGAGTCTGACGGACGTGGCGATGCTGCTGGATCTGGACCTCGCCCTGGATAGTGAGGGACTGCATCTGAATACAGCAGGACATTTTCACATGGATATGAATGCATTGAAGGCACAGGGATTTTTTTATGAGGTACACAGCGCCCTGGTGGGAAACGCAACGACCGGAGAGATCTATGCTTCCTATGAGGAAGATCTGAGCGTGCCGATCGCCAGTACGACCAAGCTGATGACCTACCTGTGCGTGATGGATGCCGTATCGAATGGGGAACTGACGTTGAATGATACCGTGCGGATCTCGCGGAATGCAGAGAGGCTGTCCAGGAGCGCGGACGGTACGATCCCGATGAAAGAAGGACAGGAAGCTACGGTACGGGATCTTCTGTACGGGCTGCTCCTGCCATCCAGCAATGAATGTGCGCTGGCGCTGGCGGAGCATATCTGCGGCAGTGAGGCGGCGTTCGTGGAACGCATGAATGCAAAGGCGCTTGCGATCGGCCTTTCGGCGGATGCTGTATTTTATAATTCCAACGGTCTGCCGGTTTTTACGGATACGGTAGCGGCAAGCAAGATCCAGAACCATATGTCGGCAAAGGATATGTTCCTGCTGGTGTCTCATATCCTGAAGGAATATCCCGAGGTCATGGAGATTACGGACAGCGTAAAAGCAGAGCTTCCGAGTTTTCAGACGAGTGTAAACAATACCAATCCGATGATCTATAACCTGCCGGAAGCCGTGGGGATGAAGACCGGAACGACTACGATGTCGGGTGCCTGTCTGGTATCGGCGCTGGAAGCAACGGCGCCGGATGGCGGCAAAAACTATATCGTGGCGATCGAATTTGGGGCAGAGGACGGTACGGTGCGTTGCACTTTATCCGAAGAACTGTTATTATACGGGAAGCAGTATCTTTCCGAAGGGAATAGCGGTACCCCGGTCACGCCGCCTGAAGAAGGCGGGATCCCGCAGAATGCGGAGGAGCTGATCCGGGCCGTACTGCGAAAACGCTGACGTTTTTTCATATATACGAGAAAGGGGGCAGAGAACATGGCAGATTTCAGATCTTTAAACATTGAAGATGTACAGATGATGGTGGAGGATTCCATCAATCCCGAACTGATCGGTTTTGTAAATGACAAGATCGTGGAAGCGGCGAGAAACGGCTATACGACAGTGGAAGGGCGGATCCGCCTGCTGGATTTTAATTTCAATGTGATCGATAATGAAGAAGAAAAGCCGGATCGCAAGGAGATCACGAAACAGGCCAAAGCACTGAAACTGTATTATGAGAGGCGTGGTTTTCAGGTAAGTATTTTTAAGGACGGAACCGGAGAGTATACGGAGATCGATATCTTCTGGGATTTTCAGGAAGAACAGAAAAAGAGGTTGTCATAAAAAAACAGCTTGCATTGTAAAATACATTGTGATAAAATAGCAACGTTGCAAAAGTAAAGAGATATTCCGCTGATACGATAAGAGTATGTAAGAATGTCCGATGAAATGACAGGAGGATTTATAAAATGAACGTAGAGATCATCAAAGAGCTCGAAAAAGAACAGATCAAAGAAGATGTGCTGACCTTCAACGTAGGTGATACCGTAAAGGTTCACGGTAAGATCAAGGAAGGCGAGAAGGAAAGAATCCAGGTATTTGAAGGCGTAGTTACCAAGATCCAGAATGGTGGCGCCCGTACCACATTTACCGTTCGCAAGACTTCCAATGGTGTAGGCGTTGATAAGACATGGCCTCTGTACAGCCCGAACGTAGAGAAGGTTGAAGTAGTACGCCGCGGTAAGGTTCGCCGTGCTAGACTGAACTACCTGAAAGGCCGCGTAGGTAAGCGTGCGAAGGTTAAGGAAGTACTTAGATAAAACGATTCGGATCACCGCGAGGATGAGCTTGCAAATCCCGAGTTTAATACGTACTTTTTAGATAATTTAGATCTGATGAAATGACATTGGAGAGGGGTTCCGCAAGCGGAACCCCTTGTTCATCATTATAGGCCGTTTTTATAATCTGCAGAGGTATATGGCAAAAAGAAAAAGGGGCTTGACCTTTTACAGGAAAGAGAAGAAAATAAATCGTAGGCTGCTTCTGGAGATCATGCATTGGGTATTCTCCGGATTGGTCATGGTTTTGCTTGCATTTATGATGGTGTATCTTTTCGGACTGCGCACCAGTGTGATCGGAATCTCTATGGAGCCGACACTGGCGAACGGCCAGGAGATCCTGATCGACCGTTTTATTTTCCTGCTGAAATCGCCGAAACGCGGTGATGTAGTGGTATTTCGGCCAAACGGAAACGAGAATGCCCATTACTATGTGAAGCGTGTCGTCGGAGAACCGGGAGATACGGTGCTCATCAAGGATGGCTTGTTGTTTATCAGCGGGGATATCTATGATGACAAGGGTATGTTTGACCGGATCGAAAACGGAGGGATCGCAGAAAGCGGGATCTCTCTCGGAGAGGATGAATATTTTGTGCTGGGGGACAATCGGAACGACAGTGAAGATTCCAGATCCAGCAATATCGGTATTGTAAAGAAGGACTATATCATCGGACGCGCCTGGTTTCGCCTGCGGGCGGGCGGCGTGGAGACCGGTTTTATTCAATAAGAGATCAAGAGGTGTGGGATGGAGATCCAATGGTATCCCGGACATATGACAAAAGCCATGCGGCAGATGTCGGAAGACATGAAGCTGATCGATCTGGTGATCGAGCTGGTGGATGCAAGAGTGCCGGTATCCGGCAGAAATCCGGATCTGGAGAAACTTGGAAAAGGCAAGGCACGGCTGCTTTTGCTGAATAAGAGTGATCTTTCCGATGCGCGGGAAAACGAGCGCTGGAAAAAGTACTTTCAGGAGCAGGGACTGCAGACGGTCCTTCTGGATGCACAGAAAAACCATGGAATGGCGGAGATCAAAGCGGCGATCCAGATCGCGTGCGCCGAAAAGATTGAGCGTGACCGCAGGAGAGGCATCAAAAACCGTCCGGTACGTGCGATGGTTGTGGGGATCCCGAATGTCGGGAAATCTACGTTTATCAACAGTTTTGCAAAGAAAGCGGTTACAAAGACCGGCAATAAGCCCGGGGTGACCAAAGGAAAGCAGTGGATCCGCCTGAATCCGACGCTGGAGCTTCTGGATACGCCGGGGGTGCTGTGGCCGAAGTTTGAGGATAAGACCGTCGGTCTGCATCTGGCTATGATCGGCACGATCAACGATGAGATCCTGCAGACGGAAGAACTGGCGATGGAATGCATCGCGTTCCTGAAACAGGAATATGCCGGGAAGCTCAAAGAGCGCTATGAGGTGGCGGAAGACCAAGAAAATCATGTCGTGCTGCTGGGGATCGCAGAACGTCTCGGCTGTCTGAAAAAGGGCGGCGAAGCGGATCTGACGCGAGCGGCAAAACTTCTGATCGAGGATCTGCGTTCGGGCAGACTGGGCAGGATTTCGATTGAAAAGGTTCCGAATTAAAAAGCTTTTTATTAAAAAAGATTCTGAATTGAAAAGGATTCTGATTTGAAAGCGTGTGAGAATGCGGATGCAAAAACAGATCCGGATATGGAGGCAGATAAAGCAATGGAAGATCTGATGGAAGAAAACGTAAGCGGGGGCCCGACTGAAAAAACGGAAAGCCCGGAGGAAGCCAAAAAGAAAAAGATGAAAGCGATCGCAAGGGAGATCCTGAGCAATTCGCTGTTTCTTCTGGTCGTACTGGTATTGACCTTATTGATCGTAAAATACGTAGGACAGCGTACCGTAGTTGTCGGGGACAGTATGGAAACAACACTTCAGAACGGGGATAACCTGATCGTAGACAAGATTGGTTACCGTTTCCACGATCCGGAACGCTTCGATGTGATCGTATTTCCTTTCGAGTATAAGGATGAGACTTATTATATTAAACGTATCATCGGTCTGCCCGGAGAAACCGTGCGTATCGATGATGACGGAAATATCTATATCAACGATGTGATCCTGGAGGAGCATTTCGGCGCGGAAACGATGATCGATCCGGGGCTTGCATACGGAGGTATCACACTGGGAGAAAATCAGTATTTCGTCCTTGGCGATAATCGTAACCATTCCTCAGATTCCCGGGTGCCTTCCGTAGGATTGATCGAAAAAGAGGATATCATCGGACGGGCATGGATCCGACTGTTTCCTTTGAGTAAATTCGGAAAGATCCCGCATACCGTGGAGTAAACAGCAGAATGGAAAGCGCAGCACAGATCAGTGAAAAATTCAAAGCACTCCCGGAAGGCGAATTGCCGGCTTTTGTTGAGGAATACCGGGCGGATACGCGCAAGGCGGTCGTTACGATCGTAGAACGGGCACAGAAGAAGATCGCGGCGTTGGAAGCGGAAAAACAGCGGATGTATCAGATGTTTTCCTTTGAACGTCAGTATTCCGATTACGTCTATATCTGCGGGATCGACGAAGTGGGCCGGGGACCGCTGGCCGGACCGGTCGTGGCGGGAGCGGTGATCCTTCCGAAAGATTGTTCTCTTCTCTGGCTAAATGATTCCAAACAATTATCCGAAAAAAAGAGAGAGGAGCTTTATGACTGCATCATGGCGGAAGCGGTATCCACGGGGCTGGGATATGTCGCTCCGGAACGGATCGATGAGATCAACATACTGCAGGCAACCTATGAGGCGATGCGGGAGGCTGTCTCCAAGCTGCATCCGCAGCCGGATCTGCTATTGAATGATGCGGTAACGATCCCGAAGGTAGAGATAAAGCAGGTGCCGATCATCAAGGGAGATGCCAAATCGGCATCGATCGCGGCGGCAAGCATCATTGCCAAGGTAACCAGAGACCGGCTGATGGTACAGTACGATGAGATCTACCCGGAATACGGGTTCGCGGCAAACAAAGGGTATGGGGCGCAGGCGCATATCGAAGCGCTGCAGAAGTACGGGCCGACACCGATCCATCGTCGCAGCTTTATCAAAAATTTTATTTGACGTAAAGGGGGAAACGGCGTATGAGCATGCTAACGCAGATCTTTGGTGTGGGTCAGTCCACTTCGGTTACGCAGCAGCAGACCGCTTCTTCCCAGCAACAGACGCAGGCGGATAACCGCGGCAGCGAATATCTTTCCAAATTTTCCGGCGGACAGACCGTAGAAGGCAAGATCACAGGTATCAAGGGCAACGAAGTGCAGATCGAACTGCCAAACGGCGGTCAGGTCAATGCGAGGCTTGACAATGCGATGGCGTTGCAGCCCGGACAGACGCTTACCTTTGAGGTACGTTCCAATTCGGCAAATCAGATTTCTTTAACTCCGCTTTATACCAACCTGACAATGGATCCGACCGCAGCCAAGGCACTGGCGGCGGCAGGCATGGCCGTGAATGCAGACACGCTGGCCATGACGAGTGCAATGATGGATGCCGGTATGAATATCGATAAGGCATCACTCGGAGATATGTATCATCTGCTGTCCTCTTTTCCGGGACAGGATATCAACCATATGGTGGAAATGCAGAAGCTGGGACTCCCGGTGAACGAGGAAACGATCGAACAGTATTCTGCGTTTAAAAACTATGAAAACCAGATCTCGGAAAGTATGCATGAGATCTCGGAACAGGCGTTGTCCTTATATGAGGAGCTCGCGGGCGGAGAAGGCAGTCCGGAAGCAACGCACTTTATGCGGCAGCTGACGGATCTTTTTGCCAAGGATCTGCCGGGAGAGACGGCGGCGGACCTGCCGGCGGATCCGGTACAGACGGATCCGGAGACCGGAAAAGTGATCTTGCAGTCCCGGGGCGCGCAGCTGGAACAGGGGCTCTTGACGGAACTGACGGAGTGGATGGAAAAAACAGCGGCAAGTCCGGAAAAGGAGGCCGTGGTGCAGCCCGAAGTCAAAGAAGTGATCGAGCAGCTAAAGCTCTCACAGACAGAAAGCGGCATCGACAAGACGGCTGCGGAACAGGTGAAGCAGTCGATCGAAAAGATCCTCAAAAAACTGGCCCCGGACGCACCGCTGGCGGCGGAAGTCGGTAAACTGGCGGCAACGGATGCGCAGATGCTCAAGCTTTCCAATGTACTGCTCAAAACGCTGGATGCAAGCGGCGGAGAGATCGCGAATAAAGCGCTGGAGGGACAGCTCAAAGAACTGTTTCAGTCGCCGGACTTTAAGGAAGTGGTAAAAAATGCGATGAAGGACGCCTGGACACTGCGTCCGGAGCAGGTCGGCGACAAGGCGAATGTTGAGAATCTGTATCAGAAACTGACGACGCAGTCCAAAGAACTGACCGAGATGCTGCAGCAGATCGCCAGGCCGGAATCAGGTCTTGCACAGAGTCTGGGCAATATGAACAATAATCTGGATTTTATGAACCAGATGAATCAGGCGATGCAGTATGTACAGCTTCCGCTGAAGATGAACGGCAGTGAAGCGACCGGCGATCTTTATGTTTATTCCGACAAAAAGAGCCTGGCAAACAATGACGGTAATGTCAGCGCCATGCTGCATCTGGATATGCAGTACCTGGGAACGGTGGATGTGTATGCCGCTATTTCTCCGGGCAATCAGGTGAGTACGAAATTTTACCTTGAGAGTGATGAAGTGATGGATCTGATCGAGGCGCACATCGATGAACTTAACGACCGCCTGGCAAACCGCGGCTACAGCGTGCGCTCAGAGGTGAAGAAACACAGCGATACAGACGAGACGTCCGGAAAGATAAGAAGTCTGACAGCGCCGACCGCCACGGCCCGGCCGGTCATGAAGCAGAGCTTTGATGTAAGGGCATAGTGATTTGTAACGATAACAGTCCCGGGGGCTGGACACAGTAATGTTTGTTTACCCGGCTTTCCGCTGAAGAAACTGTCAGCGCAGCTGAGGAATGAGGGGGAATTATGGCAGATGCCAGACCGAAAAAAAGAACCGCCATCGCGCTGGAATATGACCCGAATGATGCTGCACCGAAGGTGATCGCCTCCGGCAGCGGAGCGATCGCGGACAAGATCATCGAAAAGGCAAAAGAAAACAAAGTGCCGGTGCACAAGGATGACAAACTGGCTAATACGCTCTCGCGCCTGCAGATCGGTGAGATGATCCCTCCGGAACTCTATGAGGTGGTTGCCGAAGTGCTCATGTTTGTCGACGCGATGGACAAGATCAAAGAAAAGATGCAACGCAAAGATAAGGGCGGAAAGTAAAAAACAGGTGGAAAAATGGAACAGGGAACACGCAACCGGCGCCGGGCCGGTATGGAGCAGGAATCGCTGGCTTCGGCTTATCTTAAACGGGCCGGAGTCCAAATCCTGGAACGGAATTATCGTACACAAAAAGGAGAAGTCGATATCATCGGAGAAGACGGGGAATATCTCGTCTTTTTTGAGGTGAAGTGGAGATCGCAGAACGGAAGCGGTTATGCTTCGGAGGCCGTGGACCGCAGAAAGCAGCGGCAGATCTGTGGCGTGGCGGATTATTATCTCTACGAAAACGCTATCCCGCAGGATCAGGGGATCCGTTTTGATGTGATCGCAGTGGACGGGGAAAAGATCGAGTGGATCAAGGATGCCTTCTCCTATACCGGGCGGAATTTTTAGCGCAGAGAGAATAGATATTGTTGTTTTTGCATAAAATGACCGTGGTTTTTTCGTAGATGTTGATTTGTTCCACGGGGTATGTTATACTAGCGAAAGTTTATATATAGAATTATGTTACCTATATATAGCAATATCCGGAAGTGTTAAAAAGGAGAATTATGGAAAGGGAAGAAAGAAGAAGGCCGGCGCGGAGAAAACGCCGTAACGGTGTGATGCTCGCCGTGATCGTCGTTTTGCTGGTCTTTGGGATCGGAGAACTCGTTGTTTTGGTAAAGCAGAGAAAGGAGATCCGTGAACTGACCGGCACACCGGGAGAGGTACAGGCGCAGCTGGCGGCAGCGCAGGAAGAAGCCGCTGCTCTGCGTGCACAGGTGGAAAGCACTCAGGCAGAACGGGATGCATATCTGGTACAGATCGAGCAACTGACGGCCGGAGCAGTACCGGCGGATCCGGCAGTGACTGTGGATGTGCCGGTGGAAGAACCGACAGCAGGAAGCCCGGTGGAGACCGTGGAACCGGACGGTTCGGAGGCAGGCGGGGATCCCGGAACGGAGGATACGCAGGCCGGATATACGATCGAAGAAAATGTAAAACGTATTTACGAAGATATCCGTTATCAGCAGTTTGCAAAAGAAAACGATCCTTACGATACCAAGCAGTATACTTTTGCGACGATGTATTCCTATCCTACGGATGTCGTATTTCTGGGCGACAGCCTTACGGAACGCTGCAGCTGGAACGAACTGTTTCCGGATCTGAATGTCAAAAACCGCGGGATCGGCGGCGATACCGTAAACGGTGTGCTGGTGCGTCTGGATACCGTGATGAAGACACAGCCGAAAAAGATCTTTCTGATGGTTGGCGTAAACAATCTGATGAATAACAATTCCGTGGATCAGATCGTAGAAGATTATGGAGTATTACTGGATAAACTGGTAAAGATCCGGGACGAGGACGGCGTAAAGATCTATGTGGAGTCGATCCTTCCGGCCGGACCGGAACTCAAAGATGCTTCCCGTATCATCCTGGATGGCCGTGAAGTGAACAAAGCCGTAAAAAGCATGTGTGAGGAGCGGGGCATCACCTATATCGATCTGACCGATGCATTTTCAAATGCCGACCTGGCCCTGAACAGTGAATACGATTATGACGGCGTGCATATCAACGCCAAAGGCTATCGCGCTTTGCGCGATATATTGGATGATTATGTATATGAAGGTTTTGACGAAGAGAATAACGAAGTAAGCGAATAAACGGAGGAAAGAAGACAATGACGATTTTTGAAGAATTACAGGCAAGAGGATTGCTGGCACAGATGACGGATGAGAAGGAGATCCGTGAACTGATCGATAATGGCAAGGCTACGTTTTACATCGGTTTTGACCCGACGGCGGATTCACTGCATGTCGGACATTTCATGGCACTGTGCCTGATGAAACGTCTGCAGATGGCGGGAAACAAGCCGATCGCACTGTTGGGCGGCGGTACCGCCATGATCGGTGATCCTTCCGGCAAGACGGATATGCGTAAGATGCTGACCAAAGAAACGATCGATCACAATATCGAATGTTTTAAGAAACAGATGAGCCGTTTCATCGAATTCGGTGATGACAAGGCGATCATGGTAAACAATGCAGACTGGCTGCTGGATCTGAATTATGTGGAAATGCTGCGTGATGTCGGCGCTCATTTCTCTGTAAACAATATGCTGCGTGCGGAGTGCTACAAGCAGCGTATGGAGAAAGGTCTGACCTTCCTGGAGTTCAACTACATGATCATGCAGGCGTTTGATTTCTACACCTTGTACCAGAAGTACGGCTGCAATCTGGAGTTTGGCGGTGATGACCAGTGGTCCAACATGCTGGCCGGTACCGAGCTGATCCGTCGTAAGCTGGGAAAGGATGCTTACGCTATGACACAGGTGCTGCTGCTCAATTCCGAAGGCAAGAAGATGGGCAAGACCGAGAAGGGCGCGGTATGGCTGGATGCGGAGAAAACCAGCCCGTTCGAGTTCTTCCAGTACTGGAGAAATATCCCGGATGCCGATGTGCTCAAGTGCATCCGTATGCTGACCTTCCTGCCGATCGAAGAGATCCGGGCGATGGACAACTGGGAAGGCAGTCAGCTCAACGAGGCAAAAGAGATCCTGGCATGGGAACTGACCAACCTGGTACACGGCAAGGAAGAAGCCGACAGGGCAAAAGAGGCTTCCCATGCACTGTTTGCCGGCGGTGGAAATTCCGAGAATATGCCGACCACGATCCTGAATGCGGAAGACTTTACCGACGGAGCCGTAGATATACTGACACTGCTCGTAAAGGCGTCTCTGGCATCTTCCCGCGGCGATGCACGGCGCAATGTAGAGCAGGGCGGCGTATCCGTAAACGGCGAGAAGATCACGGATATCAAGCATACATTTACAAAGGATGATTTTGATGGCGATTTTGTTCTGAAGAAGGGCAAGAAGAGCTTTATGAAGTATACGGTAGGCTAAATTGCGTGAACATACGATCATAAAAGTAGAACCCGGGAGCATAGCGGAAGAGCTGGAGATCGAAGCCGGGGATGTGCTGATCTCGGTGAATGATCAGGAGATCAAGGATGTATTTGATTACCAGTATGCCTGTGAGGCGGAATATCTGGAAGTCCTGATCCGTAAGGCGAACGGGGAAGAGTGGCTTCTTGAGGTAGACAAGGAAGAAGACGAGGAACTGGGGCTTTCTTTTGATGAAAGTCTGATGGATCAATGCCATTCGTGCCGCAACAAATGCATCTTCTGTTTTATTGACCAGAACCCAAAAGGGATGCGGCCCACGATCTACTTTAAGGATGATGATACCAGACTGTCTTTTCTGCAGGGTAATTATGTGACACTGACCAACCTGAAAGATGCCGATGTGGAACGTATCATCAAATATCGTATGGAACCGATCAACATTTCCGTACAGACCATGAATCCGGAACTGCGGGTAAAAATGCTCAAAAATCCGCATTCCGGTGAAGTGCTGAAATATCTTAGGAATTTTTATGAAGCCGGCATACAGATGAACGGGCAGATCGTGCTCTGCAAGGGTGTGAATGACGGCGATGAACTGCGTTTTACGATCGAACAGCTGAAACAGTACGCACCGGTGATGCAGAGCGTATCGGTCGTACCGGTCGGACTATCCAAGTATCGTGACGGGTTGTATCCGCTGGAGCCTTTTGAAAAAGAGGATGCGGAAGAGGTGATCGATATCATCGAATCCTATCAGCAGGAGATCTACGAAAAACACGGCGTGCATTTTATCCATGCGTCGGATGAATGGTATATCAATGCGGGGCGGGATTTTCCGGAAGAGGAGCGTTACGACGGGTATCTGCAGATCGAAAACGGTGTCGGCATGATGCGTTCGCTGATCACGGAAGTCGATGATGTACTGAAAGTGGAAGAAATGCAGGAAGTACCGAAACGCAAAGTGACGATCGCTACCGGCAAGAGTGCCTATGCGGCGATCAAAGAGATGGCAGAGAAAACGGCAGCACATTTTCCGGGGATCGATGTGCAGGTGTTATGGATACGAAATGATTTCTTCGGACCGCGTATTACAGTAGCAGGCCTGATCACCGGACAGGATCTGATCGCGCAGATGAAGCCGGTGGAGATCGGTGAGGAGCTGCTGATCCCGCGCTGCATGCTGCGTTTTGGCACCGAGACGTTTCTGGATGACGAGACGGTCAGCGGGGTGGAAGAAGCGTTGCACACAAAAGTCGGCATCGTAGAGAGTGACGGCAGAGACTTCGTTGATGCGATCCTCGGGCGTGAGAGAAAGGGGCAGGGAACGGTAAATCCCTACGAATTGGAAGAATAAAGGTACAGATATGGCAAAGAACAGAAAACCGGTGGTCGCAGTCGTCGGCCGTCCGAACGTAGGAAAATCAACATTGTTTAACGCACTGGCCGGCGAGCGTCTGTCGATCGTAAAGGATACGCCGGGCATCACCAGAGACCGGCTGTATACCGATGTGGAATGGCTGGATAAGAGCTTTACACTGATCGATACCGGCGGTATCGAACCGGACAGCAAGGATATCATCTTATCCCAGATGCGTGAGCAGGCACAGATCGCGATCGATACGGCCGATGTGATCATGTTTATGACCGATGTGCGGCAGGGACTCGTGGATGCGGACAGCAAGGTTGCCGATATGCTGCGCCGCTCCGGCAAACCCATTGTACTGGTTGTCAATAAAGTGGACAGCTACGAAAAGATGATGCCGGATGTCTATGAGTTTTATAACCTCGGGCTGGATGAACCGTACCCGATCTCGGCATCGGAGCGGCAGGGACTGGGCGATCTTCTCGATAAGGTGATCTCCTATTTCCCGGAAGGAATGGCGGAAACGGAAGAGGATGATACGCCAAAGGTAGCGATCATCGGAAAGCCGAATGTGGGAAAATCTTCGATCATCAACCGCCTGATCGGGGAAAAGCGTCTGATCGTATCGGATATCGCCGGCACCACCAGAGATGCCGTGGATACACGACTGAAGCGCAACAATAAAGAATATATCTTTATCGATACGGCAGGACTGCGCCGCAAGAATAAGATCAAAGAAGAACTGGAAAAATATATGATCGTCCGTACCGTAAGCGCTGTGGAGCGCTGTGATGTGGCGGTACTCGTGATCGATGCGACGGAAGGCGTGACTGAGCAGGATGCCAAGATCGCCGGCATCGCGCATGAACGCGGCAAGGGTATGATCGTCGTGGTCAACAAGTGGGATCTGGTCGAGAAGGACAACAAGACCTTAAATGAGTTCACTAAGAAGATCCGCGATACCTTATCCTTTATGCCCTATGCGGAGCTGCTCTTTGTCTCGGCAGAGACCGGACAACGATTGCCGAAGCTGTATGAGATGATCGACGTGGTGATCGAAAACCATGCCATGCGTGTTCAGACCGGTGTGCTCAATGAGATCATGGCCGAAGCTGTGGCCCTGCAGCAGCCCCCGACCGATAAGGGCAAGCGTCTGAGACTGTTCTATATCACACAGGCGTCCGTAAAGCCCCCGACCTTTGTTATTTTTGTCAATGACAAAGAGCTGATGCATTTTTCCTATACGAGATATATTGAGAATAAGATCCGTGAAGCCTTTGGATTCCAGGGTACACCGTTAAAATTCATTATCCGTGAACGGAAGGAGAACGACGCAAAATGAATACCGAAATAACACTGCAGACGATCGGCGTCCGTGTGATCTGTTTACTGATCGGATATGCGTTCGGGCTGTTTCAGACGGCCTACATCATCGGTAAGGCAAACGGCATCGATATCCGGGACAAAGGAAGCGGAAATGCCGGCACGACGAATACACTTCGGGTACTCGGCAAAAAAGCCGGTCTGATCGTGATGCTGGCGGATATCTTCAAAGCCATCCTTGCAGTGAATCTGGTATACTTTATTTTCCGGGAACAATACCCGAATCTGATCTATTTATTAAAACTCTATGCCGGGCTTGGAGCAATCCTGGGACATAACTATCCGTTTTATCTGAAGTTTAAGGGCGGAAAAGGGATCGCAGCTATGGGCGGTATGATCCTGGCATTTCACTGGACGTATATTCCCATCGATCTGCTGCTGTTTTTCGGAACGGTTGCGGTGACACATTATGTATCCGTTGCATCCCTTCTGCTGTCTGTGAGTTTTCTGGTGCAGACGGTTTTGATGGGCGAGCTGGGCATCTTCCGGCCGTATGCAGAATCGGCACAGGCTGTGCTTGGACTGGCGATCCCAAACTCCATCCGTTATGAAATGTATGTTTTGGCCGTGATCATCACAGCCATGGCGTTCTTCCGCCATCACACCAATATCAGGAAACTCATAAAAGGCGAGGAGCGTAAGACTTATGTCTTTAAAAAGAACAAGCCGGAATAAGCTGAATACAAGTTATCTGCTGGCAGCTTTGTCTTCCATGGTTTTCTATTTTCTGGTAAACGGTTACCGTTTATTTAATTCCCTTTTTTCCGGGGACGCACTCCTTATGATCTATCAAAACGATGCGGCCTGGCAGATCGCGCTGGGACGGGTCGGTCAGCCGTTTCTGGTGTTTTTGCGCGGCGGGATCACCGCACCGTTTCTGATCTCGGCGCTTGCGGCAGGCTGGATCGCAGCGTCGGTAGTATTTACGGTAAATCTGCTGCGGCTGAAAAATTACGTAAGTATTGTGTTGACCGCAGCAGTCATGTCCTGCCATATCAGCCTGATCGCGGCAAATGCAAATTTTCTTCCGTGGGTGGATTTTTATGCATTTGCCCTGTTTCTTGCGGTCTTCGGTGTCTGGCTGATCCGTCGGCAGAAACGATCCGCCTGCATTGCCGGAGCAGTGGCGCTTGCTTTTTGCCTGTCGGTGTATCAGGCATATATCTGTGTTGCGATCGGGCTGTTTATGATCCGGCTGCTGCTGGATCTTTTGGAGGAGATCAGCTTAAGATCATTTTTCAAAAAAAGCATTATGGCAATCGGGGCATTATTGGCCGGAGCGATCCTTTATGTCGTATTCTGGAAGGTGATCCAGAAAAGCCTGCATATCTGGACGGCAGACAGTTATAACGGTCTGGCCTCCGTGGGAGACTATTCGAAGCTGTCCATCGGAACGGTACTCAGACTCACTTACGGAAATGTGGCAGGTTATTTCTGGAATCCGCTGCAGTTTATCACGATGACCTTCCGGGAAAAGAACTTAAGCCTGCTGTGGACCTGGGGATTACGGATCGGAAATCTGCTCCTGATCGCCGCTTTGATCGTATTGCTCCTTCGACTGAACCGAAAGAAACAGACAGCCGCCTGGCAGAAGGCGATGCAGTGCCTGTTACTGATGTTATTCCCTCTTGGCATTAATTTTGTCTGCTTTCTGTCACAGGGAATGGAACATTCTCTGATGACCTATGCTTTCTGTCTGGTGCCGGTACTTGCGGTCGCCCTGACGGACCGGCAGATCCCGGATCCGGAATCCCATATTGAAATGCCGCCGGAAAAAGAAGCAGCGTTATCGATTTCGGAGAGAGTGGCGGATCATCTCAAAAGATGTACGCCGGCGCTGCTGTTGATGATAGTGCTCCTCGGTCTTCAGACCTGGACACATATGGTGTATGCCAATCAGGTGTATTTACAGAAAGAAGCGCAGGAAAGGGCGGCTCAGTCTCTTATGAGCCGCATCGAAACGGATATTGAGCATACACAGGGGTATATCCCGGGAGAAACGCCGGTAGCGTTTACCGGTTCGTTTGAAACGTCTCCGTATATCAAAGCGCCGGATGCGTTTGCAGAACTGCAGACCTGGGGAACTGCACAGACTGCATTGTCTTATATTGGGACGGATTATGCGTATCTGGGTTATTTTGAAAATATGAAGATGAATCGGACACGTGTAGATGCACAGGATGAGCGTATACAGGATATGCCATGTTATCCGGTAGAAGGCTCGGTTGCCTATATAGACGGAATACTGGTAGTGAAGATCTCGGAATAGGACGTTTCGGCTCCTGCGTTCCTCATTTGCGGACTGTGTTTACCTGTGGTATACTGTAATCGTATCGGATGTTCAAAGCAGAGACCCGAAAGGGACAAGATTGGAGGGGGTATGGAGTACAATCGCTTTAACAGAGATGATCTGTCGAATCGGATCGATCCGGAAAAGTTACAGACGGCCCGCGTAGCAGCCGAGACCGGAAAAGCCCTGGCGGGAGTGATCCTGTTAGTATATTTCTTAACGAGATTCGACTTGTTCCGGGTTTTTGAAAACAGCGGTGATGAGTTCCTGCACTTTATGGGAAGCGGACTGCGCGTGCTTGTGATCATTTTTCTGGTTCTGGCAGTTATTTCTTTTCTCGAAAATCTGCTCACCCTGATCTTCTTATTTCGTGGCAATACGGATGCCCCGCTTGTGCAAATGCTTTTGAAGATCTCGGGAGTGATGCGCAGCGGCACCGGATATTTCTTTATGCTGATATTTGGAATTCTGTTTGGCGGATTTGGAGCCTTTGCAACCTTCTCGACCAATGTGACAAAGGCAGAAGGTACGGAAATCTTCGGAGCAGTATTTATGCTGATCGGCATCGGGATCTGTATTGCCGCGATCGTGTCTTTTATAAAAATGCTGATCAAAGAATTATGATTTATAATATCGATGACTAAAAACAGGCGGACGGATCCGCCGGATAGGAGAACAAAAATGGCAAAAATCGGTATGATCGGTGCAGGCAGCTGGGGAACAGCGCTGGCATGGCTTCTGACAAACAACGGACACGAGGTAACGATGTGGTCTGCTCTGGGAGACGAGATCGATATGCTCGAAAACAGCAGGGAGCACAAGGATAAGCTGCCGGGGGTAAAGCTGCAGCCGGAGATGAAGTTTACGAAGGATCTGGCAAGTGCGGTCAAAGGCATGGATCTGTGCGTACTGGCAGTGCCCTCGATCTTTACCAGAAAGACGGCAAGACAGATGAAAGAACTGGTGGCAGACGGTCAGATCCTGGTCAACGTGGCGAAAGGCATTGAGGAAGACACTCTTCTGACCCTGGATCAGCAGATCGCCCAGGAGGTTCCGCAGGCGGAGGTTGCGGTGCTTTCCGGTCCGACCCATGCGGAAGAAGTGGGGCGCGGTCTGCCGACTACGATCGTAGCGGCATCCAAGAAGAAAGCAACGGCGGTCTATGTACAGGAGATCTTTTCCTCCAATGTGTTCCGTGTCTATACATCCCCGGATGTGCTGGGCGTGGAACTGGGCGGCGCATTAAAGAATGTGGTGGCTCTGGCGGCCGGTATGGCCGATGGTCTGGGCTATGGCGATAATACGAAAGCGGCGTTGATCACCAGAGGTCTGGCGGAAATGTCGCGTCTGGGGATCCTGATGGGAGGAAAGGCAGAGACGTTTGCCGGACTGACCGGTATGGGTGACCTGATCGTGACCTGTGCGTCTGTACATTCCAGAAACCGCAAGGCCGGATATCTGATGGGGCAGGGCAAGACCTATAAGGAAGCGATGGATGAGGTAAAGATGGTGGTGGAAGGCGTGTATTCCGCCAAAGCGGCCATTGCACTGGCAAGGAAATATAACGTGGAAATGCCGATCGTTGAACAGGTCAACAAGATCCTCTTTGAGGATAGGCCGGTCAAGGATGCAGTCAACGAACTGATGATGCGCGGCAGAAAATCGGAACATGACGAACTGCCGTGGGAGGCGTGAAAGGGGGAACAATGGAAGGGGGAACAATGGAAGGATTTAAGAGTACCGGAGAATATGTAGCAAGTGAGGCATTGATGGGAAGCGTGAATGTAGCCATTGCGTTACAGAAGCCGCTCCTGATCAAGGGAGAGCCGGGCACCGGTAAAACGATGCTCGCCGAAGCTGTGGCCAAGTCACTTGGAAAGAGACTGATCATCTGGAATATCAAGTCAACGACCAAGGCGCAGGATGGTCTATATATGTACGATACGATACAGCGTCTGTATGACGGGCAGTTTGGAGTGGAGGGCGTGGATGATATCGCCAGATATATCAAGCTCGGAAAACTCGGCGAAGCCTTTGAAAGTGACGAGCAGGTGGTCCTTCTGATCGATGAGATCGACAAGGCGGATCTGGAATTTCCGAACGATCTGCTTTGGGAACTCGATCAGATGGAATTTTATATTCATGAAACCAAACGCACGGTAAAAGCGAAGAACCGACCGATCGTGATCATCACCTCCAATGCGGAAAAGGAACTGCCGGATGCCTTTCTGCGGCGCTGTATTTTCCACTACATTGAGTTCCCGAATGCGGAACTGATGGAGGAAATCGTAAAGGTGCATTATCCGGATATTGAGGAAAATCTGCTGAAGAATGCTATGGATGTGTTCTACTGGATCCGCGGCATCCGGGATGTGCGCAAGAAACCCAGCACGTCCGAATTGATCGACTGGGTCAATGCTTTGCAGATCGGTGGTATTGCGACCGATAAGCTGCGGGAGGAGCTGCCGTTCCTTGGAGTGATCGTCAAAAAGGACGAAGATCTGGAAACGGTTAGGCATTATACATAACCGGGGGCTATCTATGTTCTACAAGTTTTTTAACAGCCTGAAAAAATACGGACTCGAGATTACCTTAAGTGAGTGGCTGACCCTGCAGCAGGCATTGGATGCCGGGCTGTGTGAGTCGTCGCTCACAAAGTTTTATTATGTGTCCAGATCGATCCTGGTCAAATCTGAAACGGAGTTTGACAAATTTGATCTGGCTTTTGAAGAGTGCTTCAAATCGGCACAGATGGAGACCGAGATCGGCAGGCAGATGCTGCGCTGGCTGGATAAACCGGAGATGAATGAGCTGCTGCATGAGACAGATAAGGAATATCTGAATCGTGTGGAGAGTTTCGAGCTCGACAAAGATGACGTGGAGAAAAAGTATAAGCAGCGTCTGAAGGATCAGGACAGTGAGCACAATGGCGGTTCCTACTGGATCGGTACGATGGGCAAGACCAGTTTCGGTAATACCGGCGGTAACATCGGCGGTATCCGTGTGGGAGGCGCTACGGGTTATCAATCGGCTTTTCAGGTGGTCGGAGCCAGAAAATACCGTGACTTCCGTGACGACCGTGTGCTGACCGGACGACAGTTTATGACGGCGCTGCGCAAGCTGCGTCAGTTTTCTTCCCGACTGGATATCCCCAAGACGGAACTGGATATCGACAGTACGATCGACGAAACCTGTAATAATGGCGGCGTGCTGCAGATCGTGATGGACAAACCGAGGAAGAATTCGGTAAAACTGCTGCTTTTAATGGACAGCGGCGGTACCATGATCCCATACTGTGATCTGCTGAACGAACTGTTTCAGTCGGTACACAAATCGAATCACTACAAAGAGGTGAAAACCTATTATTTCCATAATTGCATCTATTCACACGTCTATAATACGCCGGGATGTGAAAACGGGGACTGGATTGAGACGGAGTGGATGTTCCGCAATCTGGACAAGGATTTTAAGGTGATCATCGTGGGGGATGCCGCCATGGCACCGGAGGAGCTGTATGCTAAAGACGGAAACTATCGCGGACCGAACGGTGGCTATTCCGGTCAGGAGTGGCTCCTTCGTCTGCGCAGAAAATACAAGCGTGTGATCTGGATGAACCCCAAGATGTCACTGGTACCGGCACCCTGGCGTGAAGCAGAGACCGCGATCAAGGAGATCTTCCCGATGCTTCCGCTCACAGTAGACGGGCTGGATCGTGGAATGGAGATCCTGATGAAACGAAACTGATGCGGATGGAGGATTAAACTATGAAAAGAAGATCGGTGATCGGAATACTCTTAACGATGACGCTGCTGGCATCCTGCGGCAGTACCGGAAGTGATCGCGGCAGTATTGCGGATGCGGAACCTACGTCTGCCCCCACGGGGGAGGTATTACCCGAGACAACGTCCACTCCCGATGCGGAACCGACGGCGGCGGATCCTGCCGGGAACGGAACCCAGACGGTGACCAAGGCGCGTCCGAGACTTCTGGGAGAGGATTTTACTGCGTATTATGACAGCACACTGGTGCCTTCCGTTCCGGAATACTATGTGGAAGAGGATTTTTCCAATGTTGTATATGAAGATGACTTTAAACGTTTGTTTTACGATGACGAAGACCGGCTCAATGAAGTTGCACAAGGTCTGATCCGGGATAGTTTTGTGATCGATGCAAACGGCGGTTACAGTGAGTTCTTTGATGTGTATGAAAATAACCGTTATGTGCGTTTTCCGAATTTTATCACCGTAGATTCCCTGATGCATACCTATCATCTGTATTATGCCAGCCTGATGCGGCATACAGAGAAAGACGATCTGGCGCCTGCATTAAGTAATATGAGTCTTGTACAGCTCACGAATGCGGCGGAGCAGTATGTGATGGCAAAAGGAACCGATTGGGAAACGGCTGCTGCAAAAAATCTGGAGCTTTTCTATGTCGGTGCGAAGCTGCAAAATCCCGGGACGGTATTTCCTGTAGATGCGCAGGAGATCGAAGCGGATGCAGAGACGGAGCTTCGCCGGATCATGGCGGCAGAGGGGATCGACACTTCTACGATCAACGGAGAATTTGAGGATTATACACAGTATATCGTTCGCGGGTATTATGCGGGAGATGAGCAGCTGGAGCAGTATTTCCGGGCTATGATGTGGTATGGACGCACGGCGTTTACCGTAGAAGAGGAAGATCTTGCAAAGAGCGCCATACTGCAGACGATCTCTCTTTCCGAAGGCGGGGATAAGGATTGGCGCAGTATTTATGATATTACCTCCTTTTTTGCCGGGGCATCGGATGATCCGGGGTACTATGAACTGTCTCAGATGATGCTGGATGCTTATGGCACCATGCCGGATACGGAAGCGGCGATCGCGGATCGTGAAGGATTTGTGAAAACCTGGGATGCGTTAAAAGCCTATCAGCTGCCGGGGATCAATTCTATTCCGGTCTATGATGGGGAGGATCCGGTGATCTTGAGTTATCGGTTTATGGGACAGCGTTTTACGATCGATGCGGCGATCATGCAAAAGCTGGTCTACAGTGCGGTAGAAGAAAACGACAGAGGGGAGTGCCGTATGCTCCCGAATGCGTTGGATACGGCGGCGGTGTTGGGTTCGGGGGAAGCCTATGAGATCCTGGAAGGCAGTGAAGACCTTTCCTATAAGAATTTTGCCGAGAATTTTAATGATCTTAAGCTCCACTTTGACAATGAGGATCCGGCTCTGTGGAACGCGAGTCTCTATGCCGGGTGGCTGAATACCCTTCGGCCGCTGCTTACGGAAAAAGGGGAAGGTTATCCGTCTTATATGCGTTCGAAAAACTGGGCAAGAAAAGATCTGGAAACGTTTGCAGGCTCTTATACGGAATTAAAACATGATACGGTATTGTATGCTAAGCAGGTGATCGCAGAGATGGGTGGCCCGGATGAACCGAATTATGATGACCGCGGATATGTGGATCCGGAGATCGAAGTATACAATCGTTTTGTGAATCTGGCAGTAAAAACCGAGGACGGGCTGAAAGGCTACGGTATGCTCAGTGATTCTGCAGCAGAAGATCTGGAACGCCTGAAAGAGATCGCACAGAAGCTGGTTACCATTTCGGAAAAGGAACTGAAAAATGAAACCCTGAGCGAGGAAGAATATGACTTTATCCGGGAGTATGGCGGCAATCTGGAGCATTTCTGGAAAGAGGCTAATCAGGATACCGTGGATTATTCACTGAATCACAGTTATCAATCCCCGTGCCCTGTAGTCACGGACATTGCAACAGATCCGAACGGTCAGGTGCTGGAGATCGGCAGCGGGCAGGCACAGAAGATCTATGTGGTATTTCCAATCGACGGAGAGCTGCATGTGGGCAGTGGGTCGGCTTACAGTTTTTACCAGTTTACGCAGCCGATGTCGCAGCGGCTGACGGATCAGGAGTGGCGCGGAATGCTGGAGGGCGGTTATCTGGATGATGACTGGAACTGGATCAAGGTGGAATCGGATGTGGAACAACCGGCATGGACAAGCACATATCGCACGGTAAAATAATACGTTTCACGGTTTGTCTGATCACGGCAATGGTCTTTATGGCTGTTGCCGTTTTTGTGATGGATCGCAGCGGGGGATTCCTTCCTGAATGGATCACGTGGGAAGAGCGTGAGATCGATGCCGGAGACGGGATCACAGTCATCCTGCATAAGCGGGAAGTACGGATCAGTAAGAATGATGTGCCGGTCCATAAGATAAATAAGACCGTGAAAGTACAGGATATGCTGATCACGGATCTGGACCGGGATGACGATCCGGAACTGGTGCTACTCTGCTGGAGGCGAGGAAAATACGGTCCGGCACAGCCGTTTTGGGAAAACGAGAATCCGCAGGACTGGTCACAGCATATCTTTATCTATGATCTGCATACCGACGGCAGTGTGAGCGAAAAATGGTTTTCTTCGGACAATGGTGTGGACTTTGTACGCTTTAAACGGATGGAAAAGAATCCGCAGATCCTGCTCATGGAAGATGTGGAAGGCAGATGCACCCTGTGGCGCTGGGATTCGTGGGGGCTTAAAAATATGCCGAATGAGGTGCGTTTTGTTGCCTTTGGGGACAATCTGATCCATGACACGATCTACGAATATGCGGATCGGGAGCAGGGTGGAAACTACGATTTCTTATACAAAGATATAACTCAGGAGGTACAGGAAGCGGATCTGGCGGCACTGCAGCTGGAGAGCATCCTGGTCGATGATCCGCAGATGATCAGCTCGTATCCGTATTTCGGTACGCCGCTTGCCGTGGGAGAGGCGATCGCAGAAGCCGGATTTGATATTGTCTCTTGCGCGGGAAACCATGCGGCAGACAAAGGGATCTCCGGCATCGATACAACGACAGATTACTTTGCGGAACAAGGCGTGCTCTGCCCCGGGATTCAGAACTCGGCGGATACCGGATACCGGCCGTATGAAACGATCAGCAGAAACGGGATCCGCTTTGCACTGTTTGATTATACCTACGGAACTACGCTGGATATGAGGGAAAAGTATCCCTATGCCGTGCATTATCTGGAGGAAGAACAGGTACGAGAGGATATCACTGCCTGTGATGCGGATTTTAAAGTGGTGTTTGTTCATTGGGGAACGGAGTATGCCGATGCACCGGACGATATGCAACAGCATTATGCGGAATTGCTTACCTGGCTTGGTGCGGATGTCGTGATCGGTACCCACCCCCATGTGATCCAGCCGGCTGAGACCATGACCGGTCCCGACGGACATACCACTCTGGTCGCTTTTTCGCTGGGCAATTTCCGCGCTGCGCAGGCCTTTGAGGATCGCACCAGGCACGGGGGTGAGCTGGTATTCACCGTGGAACACTGCTGGGATGGTGTGCGGCTGCGTGACTGGGCACTCCGGGAATTCACGATTCCGGTATACCGCTAAATTCCGATAAACATGAATTTGTTTACAGCTTGTATACTTTTGTGTAAACTATAGACGTCAGTTATAAATATATGAGAGAGGGAAGAAACATTAAAAAGAACGTATGGAAACTGTTCGTGCTCCTGATGGCGCTGCTGGTCGTTGGCTGCGGAAAGAAAGATGAGGCAGTTACGAATGAGGGAATCTGATGGAAAACAGGAAGTGAAAGGAGTTAAATATGCATCTGTTATATCTGGCACTGATCCCGGTCATAGCACTTTTGATATTTATCTATGTGAGGGATAAGAAAGAAAAGGAACCGGTCGGTTTTCTCGTACTTCTGTTTATTGCGGGAATGAGTACCGTGATCCCGGCGATCATTGCAGAGGCGATCGGGGAATTGATCCTGGGAGCCATTTTCCCGGAGGAATCTGTGATCAAGGCGTATATTGTTGCCATCGCACTGGTAGCACCGGTGGAAGAAATGGGAAAATATGTGATCCTGCGGGCAATCACATGGAAAAACAAAAATTTTGATTATAGCTATGACGCGATCGTATATTCGGTATTTGTGTCCCTGGGATTTGCTGCTGTGGAGAATATCGGCTATGTGTTCAATAATGGACTCAGCACTGCCATTTTGCGAATGTTTACGGCCGTTCCGGGACACGCCTGCTTTGCGGTATTTATGGGATTTTTCTACAGCAAGGCTAAATACGCAAGCGTAACCAACGATCGGTCCTTGCATGCTAAGTTTACGGCACTTTCGATGATCGTTCCGATCATACTTCATGGCATTTATGATGCGATCGTTATGGGCGCGGTGTCTTCGGGGGCAGTGATCTTTGCCGGATTAAGTATACTGGCATGGCTTGGATTTGTGGCGATGTTGTTTGCCGGTGCGGTTGTCGTGGTCATTACGGCGTCGAAGAATGATTTCTGCATCGTTACCATGCCGGATGCGACGCAGACGTATTATCGTCCGGCCGTGGTCGGTACGTGGAACTGCAGCTGCGGTGCCGTCAGCTCTCACAATTTCTGCTATAAATGCGGCAGCCCCAGACCTATGATCAATGCCTGGCAGTGTCCGCAGTGCGGTACGATATCGGCACTGAATTTCTGCGGTAACTGCGGATACCGGAGAGGATAACTGCGCATCACAGGGAAGGATCACTGATCGTATGAGATTGAGTTTAAGATCACAACTATATAACGTAAGGACACGTATTCGCCTGCTGGACGGTATGTTGTTTTATATACTGGTTATTCCTCTTAATAGCCTGCTCGGTATCCTTTTCTCGATCGCAGCTGACAATCCTGATGGTTTACATATTTTTATAGTCCTGTTTCTGTTGAGTTGGATTCCGATTCCTTTACGGTATTGTTTGAGAAGCCGTACGAGGATAAATCATGGACAGCGATCATCGCTGATCATAGAACGTGAGAAAGAAAGCGGCAAATGGGAATTTCAACCGGAACAGATTCCTAAAACGATCACATGGGATCGTGAAAACGGAATGACTTATTCGGAAAAGGATGGCTGGCAGCCGTATTATGGCAGTTATAATGTGATCCTGATCCGGGATAAAAAAGGATGGGCACGGATCTACGGTGATACGGAAGCGTTCATTATAGAGATCGGTTTGAGAAAAAGGAAAGGTTTTCAGACCTTCCATATGATTGCTGCGGTGAACACGGATACCGTGATCCCGGTTACAGACGAAAATGACGAAAAAGTGCTGATCCTGACCAATACGTTTTCGGAACGGTTTGCCGTAAGAAAAAAATGGATGGTCAGTGAATCGCAGACCCGGGATTTTCTGTGCAGATTGTATGAAAGCCAGGATCCGGAAGAGGCAATGAAGGGCTTTGTTTTTGAGGATACCAGCGGATTGGTCCGCAGACTGCTCAAAAAGAAATGCTATATTGTACCGGATGAGTATATGCTTGACTTTGAGGCTGTGACAGAAGATCAGGAGTGGAAAGAAAAAGCAGAAAGCCGCCTGGCAGATGCATTGACCGAAATGCAGGCAGAAGCTGAAAGGTAAATTTACATTTGACATACACGATATTGTGTGCTAAAAATGTATAAACACCAGGTTTCGCCTGATGTGTTTTATATTATATTGTTTCATTAAAGGAAGAAGATTTATGGCACAGCTTTGGGGAGGAAGATTTACAAAAGAAACGGATCGGGATGTGTATCTGTTCAATGCATCCATTGATTTTGACAAGCGTCTGTATGCACAGGATATCGAAGGCAGTATCGCGCATGCCATCATGCTGGAGAAGCAGGGGATCCTTACCTTAGAGGAAAAAGATGCGATCGTAAAAGGCCTGACCACCATCCGGGAAAAACTGGAGGACGGCAGTCTTGTGATCACCGATAAATATGAAGATATTCACAGCTTTGTGGAAGCCAATCTGACGGATATGATCGGGGACGCCGGAAAGAAACTGCATACCGGGCGCAGCCGTAACGATCAGGTGGCACTGGATATGAAACTTTATGTTCGCAGCCAGGTATCGGAGATCGAAGAAGAACTGAAGAAGTTCCAGACGATCCTGTTACGTATTATGGAAGAAAACCTGGAGACCTATATGCCGGGCTTCACGCATCTGCAGAAAGCGCAGCCGGTGACACTGGCACATCATTTTGGCGCGTATTTCGAGATGTTCCGCAGAGACCGGTCCAGACTCTCGGATATCTATGAGAGAATGAACACCTGTCCGCTGGGAGCCGGGGCACTGGCAGGCACCACGTATCCGCTGGACCGTGCGTATACCGCGAGCATGCTTGGCTTTGAAGGACCGACCTTAAACTCTATGGATTCCGTATCCGACCGTGATTATGTCATCGAATTTTTATCGGCATTATCCACGATCATGATGCACTTATCCCGGTTCGCCGAGGAAGTGATCATCTGGAATTCGAATGAATATGGTTTTGTGGAGATCGACGATGCCTTTTCAACCGGATCTTCCATTATGCCGCAGAAGAAGAACCCGGATATTGCCGAGCTGGTAAGAGGTAAGACAGGACGCGTATACGGCCATCTGGTAGCGATGCTGACCACAATGAAGGGTCTGCCGCTGGCCTATAACAAGGATATGCAGGAGGATAAGGAAGGCACTTTTGATGCTATCGATACCGTAAAGGAATGCATCTCCATGTTTATGCAGATGGTGGATACCATGAAGTTCCGCAAGGATGTGATGGCAAGAAGCGCAATGATGGGCTTCACCAATGCGACCGATGCAGCGGACTACCTCGTAAAGCACGGCGTACCGTTCCGTGACGCGCATGGCATCATCGGACATCTGGTTCTGACCTGCATCGAGAAGGGCAAATCCATCGAGGAGATGAGCCTGGAAGAACTCAAGGAGATATCCGATGTGTTCGATGCGGATATATATGATGCGGTATCCTTAAAGACCTGCGTAGAGCGCAGACTGACCACCGGAGCACCGGGCATCGCGGCCATGAAGGAAGTTATAGCGGAATATCGGAAGTATTTAGCTAACTAATAATTTTATATATAGTTTGGGAGGAAAAAACTATGAGCAAGTTGAAAGTCGGTATTTTAGGAGCAACCGGTATGGTAGGACAGAGATTTATCTCGATCCTGGAGAATCATCCCTGGTTTGAAGTGGTAACCGTGGCAGCAAGCCCGCGTTCCGCAGGCAAGACCTACGAAGAAGCAGTAGGCGATCGCTGGAAGATGGATACTCCGATGCCGGAAGCCGTTAAGAAACTGATCGTAGCAAATGTAAATGAAGTAGAGAAGGTTGCGGCATCCGTAGATTTCGTATTCTCTGCAGTCGATATGACCAAGGATGAGATCCGTGCGATCGAGGAAGCTTATGCAAAGACAGAGACTCCGGTCGTTTCCAACAACAGCGCACATCGCTGGACACCGGACGTACCGATGGTAGTACCTGAGATCAACCCGGAGCATATGCATGTGATCGAGTTCCAGAAGAAGAGATTGGGAACAAGCCGCGGTTTCATCGCCGTTAAGCCGAACTGCTCTATCCAGAGCTACGCACCGGTTCTGACCGCATGGAAAGAGTATGAACCGTATGAAGTGGTAGCAACAACTTATCAGGCAATCTCCGGTGCCGGCAAGACCTTTAAGGATTGGCCGGAAATGGTAGGCAATATCATCCCGTACATCGGCGGTGAGGAAGAAAAGTCCGAAAAAGAGCCGCTGCGTATCTGGGGTAAGATTGAAAACGGAGTGATCGTTCCTGCAGAAAGCCCGATCATCACCTGCCAGTGCATCCGTGTACCGGTACTGAATGGTCATACCGCTGCAGTATTCGTAAAGTTCCGCCAGAAGCCGACTAAAGAGCAGCTGATCGAGAAGCTGGTTACCTTCTCCGGTGAGCCGCAGAAGCTTGGTCTTCCGAGCGCTCCGAAGCAGTTCATCCAGTACCTGGAAGAGGACAATCGTCCGCAGGTTGCTCTGGATGTAAACTACGAGAACGGTATGGGCATATCCGTAGGCCGTCTGCGCGAGGATACGGTTTATGACTGGAAGTTTGTAGGCCTGTCCCACAACACCCTGCGTGGCGCTGCCGGCGGTGCGGTAGAATGTGCCGAGCTGCTGAAGGCAATGGAGTATATCAAGGAAAAATAATCTGCAGCCCCAAGGGGAAGGGAATTATAGATCAGTGAGAAGTAAATCTCATGTTTGTAGGTAGAAAAAAAGAACTGAATTATTTGTCTGACTGCTTTCGAAAAGAAGGCAGTCAGATTTTGGTGGTTTACGGACACAAAGGCGTGGGCAAAACCAGCCTTTTATTTCGATTCGCAGAAAACGTACAACCGTTGGCTGACGGATCGTTTTTTCATTATTACGCAGCCAGGCCGTGTTCGGAAAAGGAACAGCTGATCCTCTGGAATTGCGAACTCGGAGAGGAAGGTAAGGAAAATGAACGAAACGGTCAGGAAGGCTTTACGGATATTTTCGGAAAGATACAGAAAACTGCTTCCGGAAAGAAGCAGCTGATCGTTGTTGATGAGTTCCAGAATATCGTAAAGTACTCGCAAGGCTTTATGGAAGCAGCAATCCGATTTGTAAAAACGACGGAAACACCATGTATGCTGGTGCTTTTATCCTCGGCGATCAGTTTTGTGGAAACGGATCTGGTGCCCAGGATCGGGAATCTGGCACTTGGGATCGGCGGATTTTTGAAAGTGCCCGAAATGGGCTTTATGGATTGCGTTAATTATTTTAAAAACTGCAATACGAGACAGTGCATGGAGATCTTCAGCATTTTAGGCGGGATCCCTGCGTATTGGGAACGCTTTGATGCAGAAGTGTCCGTTGAGGAAAATATCAAACACGCGATCCTGCGAAAGGATGCACCCCTTCGAAATGAAGGAGAGTCGATCGTATCGGCAGATCTGCGGGAGCTGAATGTATACAGCACGATCCTGCATTGCCTGGCGAACGGTTTGAACAAATTAAATGATCTGCATATTCATACGGGATTTTCCAGAGCCAAGATCAGTGTATATATCAAGAATCTGATGGAACGTGAACTCGTGGAAAAGGTGTTTCCGTTTGAAAATGCTTCGGGTATAAATGCGAAAAAAGGTATCTATCGCATTACACTGCGCTATCTGGAGTTTTATTACCGTTTTTTGTTCGGGGGACTCAGTTCCCTGGAGCGGCTGAGCACGGAGGATTATTACGAACAAAAGATCGCAGGCATGCTTAAGAGTTTCCACCAGACCAATTTCCGCAAGGTATGCGGGGAATATCTGGAACTGCTGAATGTGCGGAATATGCTGCCGGTCAAAGCGGAGCTCCGCGGCGAGTGGGTTGGCAAGAACGGCACGATCGATCTGGTACTGCAGGATGCGGAAGAAAACAATCTGCTGGCGTTCTGCGATTGGGAAAAGGAACAGATCGGTAAGGAGGATCTGCAGCATGATCTGAAGACAGTGGAAGAAGCGGGTTTATCTCCGGATCATGTCTATCTGTTTTCCGCGGGACATTTTTCGGATGAGGTCAAAGCGGCTGCTGCGGAGATGGGATTTGTGGAACTGGTCGATATCGATACTTTGTAAATACAGAAATATTTAATCATAGTTATTATGTCAGAGAATACTGCGAAGAAGGCACTTTTTATCGCGGAGAAGCCCTCCGTCGCAAGAGAATTTGCCAAGGCTTTAAAATATAATATGCGAAACTGTGACGGCTATATGGAGTCGAACGAAGCTGTCATTACCTGGTGCGTGGGACATCTGGTGACCATGAGTTATCCGGAAGTATACCGTGAAGAACTGAAACGCTGGAGTTTTCAAACGCTGCCGTTCATTCCGGAGGAATATCTCTATGAAGTGATCCCGGCATCGGCCAAGCAGTTTCAGATCGTCAGCGGTCTGCTGAACCGCAGCGATATCGATACGATCTATGTCTGCACCGACTCCGGACGCGAAGGGGAATACATCTATCGTCTGGTGGAAAAGCAGGCAAACGTGACCGGCAAGAACCGGAAGCGTGTATGGATCGATTCCCAGACCGAAGAAGAGATACAGCGCGGGATCCGGGAAGCAAAAGATCTTTCTGCTTACGATGATCTGAGTAATGCGGCGTATCTGCGCGCTCAGGAAGATTACCTGATGGGGATCAATTTTTCCAGAGTGCTCACCTTAAAATACGGTCAGACACTGCAGAATTATCTGAAGGCCGAGAAACGTACGGTGATCGCGGTCGGCCGGGTGATGACCTGTGTACTTGGCATGGTTGTTCTCCGGGAACGTGAGATCCGGAATTTTACCAAGACTCCTTTTTACAGGGTAGTCGGAGATTTTGAGATCGGCGGCCGGCCGGTGAGCGGCGAATGGAAAGCAGTGGAAGGTTCAAAGTATTTTGAGTCACCGCTCTTGTATAAAGAAAACGGTTTTAAAGAGCGCAAAGACGCGGTTGCGCTGATCGAATATCTGGGTGGTGCGCCGGAAGGGGAGGTCTTTCGGACACCCGGGGAAGGCGAACTGCTCAAGGCGGAGAAAAAAACGGAAAAAAAGAATGCGCCGCTGCTCTATAATCTGGCGGAATTGCAGAATATCTGCTCAAAGCTTTTCAAGATCAGTCCGGATGAGACCTTAAAGATCGCGCAGGAACTGTACGAAAAGAAGCTGACGACCTATCCGAGAACCGATGCCCGTGTGCTTTCCACGGCAGTGGCCAAGGTGATCCATCAGAATATACGGGGGCTTTGCAATTATGCGACATGCGCGTCTTTTGCGCAGGAAGTCCTGCAGAACAATATGTTCAAAGGTCTGGAAAAGACACGCTATGTGAATGACAAGCAGATCACGGATCACTATGCGATCATTCCGACCGGACAGGGATTTGGCAACCTCGGCAGCCTGTCACATACATCGGCAAAAGTATATGAACTGATCGTGCGCAGATTTCTGGCGATCTTTTATCCGCCGCAGGTATTCCAGAAGATGAGCCTGACGATCGGGATGGATACGGAGAAATTCTTTACCGGCTTTAAAGTGCAGCAGGAGGAAGGCTGGCAGAAGGTGATGAAGTATTCCTTCTTTAAGGATAAGGCGGATAAGAAAACCGGGGACAAAGCCGATAGCGCCGATAAAGAGGAAAAGGAAGAAAAAGAAGAAAAAGAAGGCGAGGAACAGGAGTTGGCCTGTGATCCGGAATTCCTGCAAAAGCTTGCCGCATTGAAGAAGGGAACGAAGCTTCCCTGTGTTCAGATGGCGATCAAAGAGGGTGAGACCAAACCGCCGACCAGATACAATTCCGGCAGCCTGATCCTGGCAATGGAAAATGCGGGACAGCTGATCGAAGACGAAGAGATGCGTGCGATGATCAAAGGAAGCGGGATCGGAACGTCTGCAACCAGAGCGGGGATCCTGGAAAAACTGGTGCGCAACCAGTATCTGGCGCTGAATAAAAAGACACAGATCTTTACACCGACGCAGATCGGGGAAATGATCTTTGATGTGGTACGGTATTCCATCGGATCGATGCTCAATCCGAAACTGACTGCCAGCTGGGAGATGGGACTTTCCGGAGTGGCGGACGGAACGATCTCCAAGGAGGAATATACACAGAAACTGAACCGTTTTGTGACCAAACATACAGAAGATGTGAAAGAGCGGAACTATACCGGGGAACTGCGGCGCTGCTTTGATTATGCGGCTGCATATTATAAGCCCGGGAAAGGAAAGGCATCCTGATGCAGGAGCTGACGGAAAAGATCAAAGCGGCCGGGAAGGCAGGAAGTGCGTTCATGCAGCTGATGCTGAAGCTGGAGACCGATGGACATATGCGTGCTGCCGGGACGGAGAGACCGGTGGTCGTGCTGCTGCCGGAGATGATCGCGTATGTTACCGCGCGGTTTGAGCCGGAAGGCCCGGAAGAAGAGTTCCTGATCAGAGGACTTGTAAAAATCCTGCCTCCGGAAGAAGAACGAACGCTGAATGGGATCTGCGCCGGCATCCGAAGAAGCGCAGAAGATTTTTGCAGAAAACCGGAAGAGATGCCGGGAACGTATCTGGCACTTTGCCGTTTTGATGCGATGGCACAGGAATATGATGGTGCCTTTTATAGCCGGATGAACGTAGAGAATCCCGGAAGACTGGCGGAGTATTATCTTAATCTGCTGGATGCGGTATATGAGATCGCGACGGAACTGGCAGGGGCGGAAGCTTCGGAGTGGGAGACTTGCAGGAGGCGATTCGTCGAATCATATTAAATGGGCGTGACTAAAAAAAAAATCCTCTTGGTTTACCCTTGAGCGTAAGATAAGAAATACTTGCAGATTTTTAAAATTTTGCTATAGTATATATGTTAAGAGATTTACATAACATGTCGATATTTAAGATAGAGGGGAGTAGGAAGAGAATGGGTAAGGTCAACTGGCAGATGAGGGAACTGCCGCAGGAAAAACGTGATCTGATGAAACGGATGATCCGGGAAGTGTCGGAGCACGAGAATTCGCAGTTTGACAAGATGGAGCAGTTTATGCAGCACGGTACTACTACGGTACGCAAGCATTGCATCAATGTAGCTCATGTAGCCTTGTTTCTTACCACCAAGTTCGGGATCGAAGTGGATGAAGAAGCGATGATCCGCGGGTGTCTGCTGCACGATTATTTCCTGTATGACTGGCATGATTTCAAGATCGAGTATCTGATCCATGGCTGGACACATCCGGGTTTGTCGATGCGCAATGCGATCCGTGATTTTGATATCGGAGAAACGGAGCAGGATGTCATCAGGCATCACATGTTTCCGATGACACCGTTTTTACCAAAGACCAGAGAAGGTTGGGCGATCGTTTTTGCCGACAAGCTGTGTGCCGGGGGAGAGACGGTTGGTGATCGTGTCAATGCAAGAAGAGAAGTGAAGATGGAGGCGATGAAGTATACGCGTCCGCATCTTTTGAAGAGAGGCAAGGCAACGATTGACGGGCAAATGACAAAGGAGGAGGGAAAGAATGCCGATCGTATTCGCAGGCATGGATTGGGCATCACTCACACTGGCCATGGCGTTTTACGGCGTCATAGGGTGGCTGTTTGAGTCGACTATTTTTTCGCTGTGTGAACAGGGAAAATTTATGGACCGCGGAATGTTTATCTGTCCGTGGTGTCCGATCTATTCCGTTGTAATGGTTGTTTGCACGGAACTGTTTTGGGGTATTGAGCGCTGGTGGGTCGTGATCCTGCTGGCCGGTACGGTGACGTCATTATTTGAGCTGATCGCCAGCATCTTAATGGAGCTGGTTTTCGGAAAGCGTTTCTGGGATTACAGTTATTATCCGCTGAACCTGGATGGACGAATCAGTGTGGTGGCGGGATGTTTCTTCGGCATTGCCATCTGGATGGCGACACGTTTCCTGCAGCCGATGGTGGCGCATCTGCTCCTGATGATCCCGGATCAGAAGAGAGTGATCGCGGCGATCATCGCATGGGTGGTCTTCTGGCTGGATATCGGCTGGGTTGCTGTGTACCGTTTCAAGCTGAACAAAACGCTCTGCAAGGCATATGAGGATGTGATCGCCTGGAAGATGAGTATCTTTGACTGGTGTAACGTAAAGAAAGATATCTTTTCCAACCTGCTGGTGGTAAGGGCGGCAAAGAAAGGACTGGAAGCAGGCAGCAAGATCAACCACGGATTGGTAAGTGCGCAGGAGCACACCAATGAATTTGTGAAAGAGCGTGCGGAGCATGTCAAAGAACGTACGGAGTATGTCAAAGAACAGACGAGTGAGTTTGTGAAAGATCATATACGGAAAGAGTAAGGAAACTGCAATAAGGAACTGTTACAAGCAGAGAAAAGAAGCAGGCACCCGGTTGGGTGCCTGAATTTTGCATTCAGAGTAGTTGTTGTAAAGATTTATACTCAATGCTCTTTAAAATACTGACCGATGGAAGTTAAGCGCTGCATAGCGTTTTGGTACTGCGTCAAAGCCTGCGTTGCATATTCGTCATGATATCCGTTTTCGCTGTAGGCATCGTGATAAAGGGATGCGGCATCATTCATATAAGCTGAGGCTTCGTAGACTAAGGTTGCCACATCGGAATACTCGTCCGGGATCGTGAGAGCTGCCATATTACGGAAGGCGGTGTTCATCTGATCCAGATCATTTAACAGTTCGGCACTTGCCGTGGGGCTGTTTGGATCGATGGCGTTGATCGCCTGTCCGAGAGATGAGACGGTACTGCTGAAGCTGCTCATATCGGAGCGGTATTTCTCCAGAGCCGGATCCGTTTTGGTATTGCCGCAGGCCGAAAGCAGGCCGCAAAGTATAATAAATACCGAAACTTTCGGAATATTTGATTTGACAAAACGTTGTAATTTACATATTATTTTCTTCATAACAATAAATTTTTATATCACAGAACCTAAAATATTGCAAGTAAAGAGAGGTAGAGTGTAAGAATGACCGGTGCAGATGCAATGGTAAAATGTTTGGAACAGGAGTCCGTCGGATATGTGTTTGGATATCCCGGTGTGGCGATCTGTCCTTTTTATAATTCCATATTGGATTCGAAGATTCAGACGATACTGATCCGCACGGAACAGAATGCGGCACATTCCGCCAGCGGCATGGCCAGACTGACCGGAAAGCCGGGGGTGTGTGCGGTTACTTCCGGTCCGGGCGCCACCAATCTGATCACCGGTATCGCTACGGCGTTTGCTGATTCCATTCCGCTGGTATGCATCACCGGTCAGGTCAATTCCGAACTGATCGGTTCGGACGTGTTCCAGGAGGCGGATATTACCGGTGCCGTGGAATCTTTCGTTAAATATTCCTATCTGGTAAAAGATGCCAGAGAGATCCCGCGGATCTTTAAAGAGGCATTCTACATTGCCAATTCGGGACGTAAGGGACCGGTGTTGATCGATGTGCCCATCGACATCCAGCAGCAGGAGATCGGGGAATTTCATTATCCGGAAGAAATCCATCTGCGCACCTACAAACCGACGGTAAAAGGAAATACCCTGCAGATCAAAAAGATCGTTGCAGAATTGAATAAAGCAAAACGACCTCTCATCTGTGCCGGCGGCGGTGTGCGTCTCAGTGATGCCAAGGAAGAGCTGCGCCAGCTGGTAGAGGAATACCGGATCCCGGTGGTATCCACCATGATGGGGATCGGTGTGATGGCAACCGAGCATCCGCTGTATTACGGCATGGTCGGCAATAACGGTTTCCCCTGGGCAAACCGTGCGATGAAGGAAGCGGATCTGATCATGATGATCGGCGCCCGTGTGGCAGACCGTGCAGTCAACCAGCCGGAACGCGTGATGAAAGATACCGTGCTCATCCATATTGACGTAGACCCGGCAGAGATCGGCAAGAATGCCGGCGCGACCATTCCGATCGTCGGCGATGCAAAACATATCCTGGCGGAATTGTCGGAATACAAGATCGAAGGCGATTACAGTGCCTGGATCAATTCGCTGGAACAGTACCGTGCCGAGATGCCGGTGGTACGCAAGCCGGTGGAAGGCTTTGTGGATCCGGCAGAGCTGATCCGCAGGATGTCTTATCGGATGGAAGACAATGCCATCTATGTAGCCGATGTCGGCCAGAACCAGATCTGGTCCTGCAAATACCATGTGGTACGCAATGGACGATTCCTTACGACCGGTGGTATGGGGACGATGGGCTATTCCATTCCCGCAGCAGTCGGCGCCAAACTGGCCTGCCCGGACCGGCAGGTGGTAGCGGTCTGCGGAGACGGATCATTCCAGATGTCGATGATGGAACTGGCGACCATGCGGCAGTATGAGGTACCGGTCAAGATCGTGGTACTGAAGAATAATTACCTCGGAATGGTGCGGCAGTACCAGCATTTCACCTACGAAGATCATTATTCGGTGGTGGATCTTTCCGGCAGCCCGGATCTGGAGCATATTGCGGCAGCTTACGGAATGAAGTTTCTGCGCATTACGGATATGGAAAATATCGATGCAAAGATCGATGAATTACTTTCCGGTAATACATCATGCCTGTGCGAATGCATCATCGATCCGATGGATTTGGTATGAGCCGGAGGATTATGATAGAGTGAAGGAGAGTTTATAGATGAGACGAATCTTTTCTGTTTTAGTAGAGAACCGTTCCGGTGTGCTTTGCAAGGTGGCCGGTCTGTTTTCGCGAAGAAGCTTTAATATCGATTCCCTGGCGGTAGGCGAAACGGACGATCATGCAGTTTCCCTGATGACGATCTTAAGTTCCGGGACCGAACAGACTCTTGAGCAGATTGAAAAACAGCTGAACAAGAAACTGGACGTGATCAAGGTAAAGACCTTTGAGGAAAGCAAAGCGATCACCAGAGAGCTGATGCTGATCAAGGTAAAGTATAACAAAGGCAACCGGCGCGAGATCATGGAGACCTGCGAAGTGATGAAAGCGGAGATCGTTGATATGTCCGAGAGCCAGATGATCCTGCAGATCTGTGATACCCCGGAAAAGATCAAACTGCTGATCAGTCTCTTATCCCAGGTATCCATCGTGGAAGTGGCCCGTACCGGGACGCTTGCACTGCAGAAGTGCATGGAGGATTAAATGCCGAATACCGACGGCAAAACGAATCAAAAAAGCAGAAACGGAGCAGTTGAACTGCTCCGTATTCTTGCAATTACACTGATACTGTTTCACCATTATCAGCAGCTCACGGGAGTATACTATACGGGCGGGATCAATTTTTATAACGGACGATTCCCGTTTCAATACCTGGTAGAGCTGTTTTTTCTTTTGTCCGGTTATCTGGCATGGCGGTATCATAAAAGGATCCTGGAAGGTCAATCGTTTGGCAGCTATCTGAAAGGACGTGTGTGGCGTCTTTTCCCCGGGATGGTCATGACAGATCTGGTCTGTTATGTGTTTCTTTATCTCTATTACCGCTATTGCGGCAGTTACTGGATGGAGGTTCCGATCAATAAAAGCCGTCTGCTGATCACACTGCTCGGCATGGGCAGCGGCTGGTTTGTGCCGGGGACCCGGATCAACAGCCCGACCTGGTATGTGAGCGTACTGTTTCTGTGCCTGCTCCTTCTGTATTTTCTAACGAAACTATCACAGAAAAGCAAAAAGCCGATGTGGATCTTTTCCGTAATGATGATCCTGATCGGGCTGCTCCGATGGGGACTGGAGCAGTACACGGACATCGGTTTTGTTCCCTTTTGGGACAGTTATTCGTGCCGCGGCTATTACGCATTCTTCATGGGGGTGCTGCTGGCGGAGCGGAAGGAGGGCAAGGGATTTACCGCCGGAACCGTCCGCGTATGGACGGGGATCAGCATCGGAGTGCTGTTGCTTTATCTGCTGGCGCCGGGGCCGTTTTTGCATTGGATCAATGTGCTGCTGGCCATTGTGATCTATCCGCCGATACTGCTTTTGGTAATGTCGGAAAAAACGAAAGAAAGAACCGGCGGATGGAAAGGGATCATGTTCTTCGGGAAGATGAGCTACAGCGTCTATCTTTGGCACGTTCCGTTTCTGATCGGGATGTGGCTGCTTCTGCTGTACAAAAACAGCTATATCGATCTGACAAAACCGCTTTGCCTGCCGGCGTATGCGCTGCTGGCATGGGGCGTGGGGGTATTGTGTTATTATGTACTGGAAGTACCGTTACGACTTATGCTGCAGGGGCTTTTTCGGATCTTTGCCGCAAAGAAAAACGATAATTGACAATTATCGGGAATATTGCTAATATTTAGGGTATGTTTTTGGTTCCTATAACAAGGAGGGTTTTTCGTGAACAGAAAAGTATTTCAGCTTTTGGTAGAAAATTCTTCCGGTGTACTCAGCCGTATTTCCGGACTGTTTTCCAGACGTGGTTATAATATTGAGAGCATTACGGCGGGCGTAACGGCCAATCCGCGTTATTCCCGTATCACGATCATCGCATCCGGAGATGATGATATCCTTGAGCAGATCGAACGCCAGGTGGAGAAGCTGGTGGATGTGCGAAGCATCAAGGTGCTCGAGCCCAAGGATTCCGTATACCGTGAATTGTGCCTGATCAAGGTAGAGGTAACGGATCAGACCAGAGAAGGGCTGATCTCGATCTCCAATATTTTCCGTGCAAACATCATCGATGTGAGTGAGAACAGCATGATCGTGGAACTGACCGGTAACCAGTCCAAGATCGAAGCATTTCTGGGACTGCTGTCCGGCTATACCATCATGGAACTGGCACGCACCGGTATCACCGGACTTTCCCGCGGCAGCTCCGATGTGGTTTGGTTAGAGGATTAAAATTCGTGTCATTTCGGGGGAGACCCTGTTTATTAAAATTTTAGGAGGAATAAGAAAATGGCAAAGATCTATTATCAGGAAGACTGCAACTTAGCTCTGTTGGACGGCAAGACCGTTGCAATTATCGGCTATGGCAGCCAGGGACATGCACACGCACTGAACCTGAAGGAGTCCGGTGTAAATGTTATCATCGGTCTGTATGAAGGTTCCAAGTCCTGGAAGCGCGCAGAGGAGCAGGGCTTCACAGTATATACCGCTGCAGAAGCTACCAAGAAGGCAGATATCATCATGATCCTGATCAATGATGAGAAGCAGGCAGATCTTTACAAGAAAGACATCGAGCCGAACCTGGAGCCGGGCAACATGCTGATGTTTGCACATGGCTTTAACGTACATTTTGGTCTGATCAAGGCACCGAAGGGTGTGGATGTGACCATGATTGCACCGAAGGCACCGGGACATACCGTACGCAGCGAGTATCAGGCAGGCAAGGGTACACCGTGTCTGGTAGCGGTAGAGCAGGATGAGACCGGTAAGGCTCTGGAGAAGGCTCTGGCTTACGGCGCAGGCATCGGCGGCGCAAGAGCAGGTATCCTGGAGACCACTTTCCGTACCGAGACCGAGACCGACCTGTTCGGTGAGCAGGCTGTACTGTGCGGCGGTGTTTGCGCATTGATGCAGGCAGGTTTTGAGACTCTGGTTGAGGCTGGTTATGATCCGAGAAACGCATATTTCGAGTGCATCCACGAGATGAAGCTGATCGTAGATCTGATCTATCAGTCCGGTTTTTCAGGCATGAGATACTCCATTTCCAACACAGCAGAGTACGGCGATTACATCACCGGCCCGAAGATCATCACCGAAGATACCAAGAAGGCTATGAAGAAGGTTCTGGCAGATATCCAGGATGGTACTTTTGCAAAGGACTTCCTGCTGGATATGTCTTCTGCAAGCGGTCAGGTACACTTCAATGCTCTGCGTAAGAAAGCAGCTGAGCATCCGGCAGAGGTTGTTGGTAAGGAGATCCGCAGCCTTTACAGCTGGTCTGACGAAGATAAGTTGATCAACAACTAAGTAACAATCTGAAATCCAATGTAAGATGCACAGGCGGCGTAACGGGACAATCGAACGCCGCCTGTTTTGTAAAAAAAAGGTTTCTATCACCGCACGAAGGGCTGCGGATAGTAACAAAAATCGCAGACAAGATGAATAAGAATAAACGAGAGTCATTAGCAAAAGAGATCGATCATGTTGTAGTGCTGTGTTTCGGCATTGCGTTTTTCCTGATCTATACCGCAAGCGCGATCCTGCTCTTCATTACCGAAGAGGATACATCGCGGTATTACGGAAAAGCGATCGGTATGTTTGTGGCCTATCTGGCTTTATACATCATAGCATCGTTCCTGGTGACACGCAGGATCGGGGAATTGTTCGTGCCGCTGGACCGGGTGGCCAGCAAACTGATCCGTGAAGATAAATTTGCGGATTCCGGCGAAAACGGGATCCAGAATCTGGCCAATTCCATGCGTGCCCAATCGGAACAGGTGGATGCCTTGTCCCGGGAGCTGGAAACGACGCAAAGCGATCTTGACGATGTCTTTTCGGAATCCAGACAGAACCGTCATCAGCAGACAGAGCTGGCAAAGCGCCTGCTGCGGGATCTGGAAACACTGCAGGAGAGGGAAGCAGACCTGATCCGTTCCGGCGACCGGCTGTTGGAGGTGCTCTCAGAAGCCATGCCACTTGAGAGCGGGATCCGGGAACAGAAGGATGCACTTTATGACCAGATGCAGCAGATCGACGCAGGGCTTCGGGAGAGTGAGCGGCAGTATGAGGATACGGCGGCAGATTTTGCGGAGCTGGGAGGCACCTTTCAGCTGCTCGGAAATATGCAGACAGATGCCGGAGAGCTGCTGGAAAACATCTACAATGAAATGACCGCGTTGCAGTCTTTGTCCACACAGACCAATCTGTATGCGATGAATACCGCTCTGGATACCGCACGGTCGGGCAGCATTACCGTATCGACCATCGGCGCATTGGACGAGATCAAGGAGCTGACAGGGAAGATCAACGAAAAGACAGATGATGTGCTTCTGCTCCTGATCCGTACGAGAAATGCGCTGAAACTGGCGATGGACCAGTCCGGAGAGTGTCGGGAAAAAGGCGAGGAATGCGGCCGTGCCTTTGATGCGAGCAAAAATGCACTGCAGGACCGGCGGGAAGAGATCGAAAAGATGCTTTCGTCCGGAGAAGCGCTGACCGATGATGTCGCCAGAATGGAGAAAGCGCTGCTTAAGACGCAGGATGCGGTGCAAAAGCGCAGGGACGAACAGGCAAAATGCAAAGCAGAGCTCGAAAAGATGAGTGAAGAATTGAAGAATATTGTTACTATACACGGTACTTCGAGCCGTGTATAGTAACAGTATATTTACTTTTAAAGCGGTTTATGTTAGGATATTTTTTGCTTTTATCTGTATATACAGGTAAGGCATTTTGGTTGTTTATGAAACATATTAACGGAAGGAAGGAAAGAATAAGATGGGAATGACAATGACACAGAAGATCCTTGCGCGTGCCGCAGGATTGGACAAAGTCGTAGCCGGACAGCTGATCATGGCCAAACTGGATCTGGTTTTGGGCAATGATATCACCAGTCCGGTAGCGATCAAGGAAATGGATAAGATGAAGACAGAGGGCGTGTTTAATAAAGACAAGATCGCCCTGGTGCCGGATCATTTTGTTCCCAATAAGGATATCAAATCTGCAGAGCATTGCCGCTGCGTACGTAATTTTGCAAAGAAGAACGAGATCACAAACTATTTTGAAGTGGGTGAGATGGGCATTGAGCATGCATTGCTTCCGGAAAAAGGTCTGACGGTTCCCGGGGATGTGATCATCGGCGCGGACTCTCATACCTGTACTTACGGTGCGGTAGGCGCATTTTCCACCGGTGTGGGATCTACGGATATGGCAGCCGGTATGGCTACCGGTGAAGCGTGGTTTAAGGTACCGTCTGCCATTAAATTCAATCTGACCGGCAAGCCGGCCAAGTGGATCAGCGGTAAAGATATCATTCTTCATATCATCGGTATGATCGGTGTGGACGGCGCTCTGTATCGTTCCATGGAATTTGTCGGTGACGGCATTCAGTATCTGTCCATGGATGATCGTTTTACTATCTCCAATATGGCGATCGAAGCCGGCGGCAAGAACGGTATCTTCCCGGTCGATGATAAGACGATCGAATATTTAAAGGAGCATACGAAACGAGAATATACGGTATTTGAAGCGGATGCCGATGCAGAATACGATGAAGAATATACCATCGAGCTGGACAAACTGCAGCCGACCGTTTCCTATCCGCACCTTCCGGAGAATACGCACGTGGTATCCGAGGCAGCGGACATCAAAGTGGATCAGGTCGTGATTGGTTCCTGCACCAACGGACGTATAGAAGATATGCGTATCGCGGCGGAGATCCTGGAGGGCAGACACATTGCAAAAGGCATGCGCTGCATCATCATTCCGGCAACACAGTCCATTTATCTCGAGTGTATGGAGAAGGGGTATCTCAAGACCTTTATTCAGTCCGGCTGTGTGGTATCCACACCGACATGCGGTCCCTGCCTGGGCGGTTATATGGGTATCCTGGGAGACGGTGAGAAGTGCCTGTCTACGACCAACCGTAACTTTGTAGGCCGTATGGGACACATCAATTCCGAGATTTATCTGGCATCCCCGGCTGTGGCTGCAGCAACGGCCATCAAGGGTAATATCGTATCTCCGGATGCGCTTTAAGAAGGAGGGTATACAAGAATGAAAGCACAGGGTAGTGTATTTAAGTATGGCGATAACGTGGATACCGACGTGATCATCCCCGCACGGTATCTGAACTCTTCCGATCCGAAGGAACTGGCACAGCACTGTATGGAAGATATTGATAAAGATTTCGTGAACAATGTAAAGCAGGGAGATATCATCGTAGCAGATAAGAACTTTGGCTGTGGATCTTCCCGTGAGCACGCACCGATCGCGATCAAGGCAGCCGGTGTGAGCTGTGTCATCGCAGAAACCTTTGCACGTATCTTTTATCGCAACTCCATCAACATCGGCCTGCCGATCCTGGAGTGCCCGGAGGCGGCAAAAGCGATCAAGGCCGGCGATGAAGTGGAAGTCGATTTTGACAACGGTGTGATCACCGACAAGACTACGGGCGCTTCCTTCCAGGCACAGCCGTTCCCGCCGTTTATGCAGGAGATCATCAAAGCGGAAGGGCTGATCAACTATATCAATCAGAAAAAGGCCTGAATCTGATCAAAAGGGTTTCGCTTGCGAAACCCTTTTTTTATGATCGAACCATAAAATATAGTGTTTTCTTTCGTTTCTTTGATAGGAACAGAAAAATACAATAGATATGATCATCACGGCGATCGTTGCGGTTGTTTTGCTGATGAAAAAAAAGAAAGAAGAGAAACTGTCTGCGGATGCAGACGGGGGACAAAAGAATTGGCGGTAGGGAGGATGTGTGGATGAAGTAGGAGGGGAATAACATGAAAAAAGCAGTCGTTGTTTTCGTGATTGTTTTGATGATGACCATGTTAACGGCATGCCAAAAAGGAAATAGCGCAGGAAACCGGACGGGCAACCACAATGCGGCCAATGCGAATGTTTGTGCAGCAACGACATCTACGGATGTTTCTGTTGTGCAGGAATTCTTTCCGGGGCTGGAAGGCATTGAATCTACGGAGTTTGAAGTGATTCAACATGGCGGTGATGATCCGCGCAGCATACCCGGACCTACGGATTATATTTATCAGGGGTATATTGTTCTGACCGAGGATACAGCGAATACGATCGCGGAAAAATACGAATGGCAGGATTTTGAAACGGATGTAACCTTTGAATCGATCACGGAGCGCGATGGTGATTACAAATTGGATGGCCACTTCACGAAAGAGATTTTGAAAGGAACGCTTTCCGGCAGAGTGTGGTTTAACGAGGCGGACAGGACGATCCTGTTTAACGTACAGACTTTGTAAGAAAGTGCGGAAGAAAGGGTAGGCACTTACGGCGAGTTCGAATGAACGCGTTTGACCGCATAACAAATCTATGCTATTATGTAAACGTTGTCGGGAATAGATGTTCGATAACGTTTATTTTTTTGTTTATGGAGTGAAGTGTTATGTATGCATATATTAAAGGCCAGCTGGCAGCCAAAAAAACAGACCGTATCGTGATCGAGACCGGTGGGATCGGTTACAATGTATTCTATCCGGTGGGACGGATATCAATGCTGCCATCCATCGGCAGCGAGGTGAAGATCTATACCTATACCAGCGTGCGGGAAGATGCGCTGCAGTTATACGGTTTCGGAAGCGAGGAAGAATTGGAGCTCTATAAGCAGCTGCTGGCGGTCAGCGGCATCGGACCAAAGGTTGCATTATCCCTTTTATCGACACTCACACCGGGTGAGATCCGAGTGGCGATCCTCTCCGCGGATACCAAGACGCTATGCAAAGCACCGGGATTTGGCAAAAAAAATGCGGAGCGTCTGATCGTTGAGCTGAAGAGCAAAGTGAGTGCAGATGATATGATCGGCTTCCTGCCGCAGGCGGAAGAAGATACGGCGATGGAAGACGGTGTGATGGCCGAGACCGTGCAGGCTCTCACCGCCCTGGGCTATCCGGTGAAGGATGCCAGAGCCGCAGTCATGAAGGCATCCAAGGATGGTGTTTCCGATACGGAAGGTATGTTAAAAGCGGCGCTGCGATACATGGTTTAAACATAATTTACCCGGGAGACGAATATGCCAAAAAGAATGATAGAAACCACCTATACGGAAGAAGATGTACAGATCGAAACCACACTGCGCCCGCAGTTTCTGAAGGATTATGTGGGGCAGGAAAAGATCAAGGCGAATCTGCAGGTCTATATCGATGCGGCGAAGGAACGGGGGGATTCCCTGGATCACGCATTGTTTTACGGACCGCCGGGGCTCGGCAAGACCACGCTGGCGGGGATCATTGCCAATGAGATGGGCGTGCATGTCAAGATCACCAGCGGACCTGCGATCGAGAAACCCGGAGATCTGGCGGCGATCCTGAACGGATTGCAGGAAGGAGATGTACTCTTTATCGATGAGATCCATCGGCTGCCCAGACAGGTGGAAGAGGTACTGTATCCGGCGATGGAGGATTATGCCATTGATATCCTGATCGGCAAAGGCAGCGGCGCCAAGTCGATTCGTCTGGAGCTGCCAAAGTTTACCCTGATCGGGGCAACGACCAGAGCCGGACTTTTGACGGCTCCGCTGCGTGACCGCTTCGGAATGATCCACCGGCTTGAGTTTTATACTACGGAGGAGCTGACAAAGATCATTACGGCCTCGGCGAAGAAACTGTCAGTACCGATCGAAGCAGAAGGTGCCAAAGAACTGGCGCGAAGGAGCCGGGGAACGCCAAGACTGGCCAACCGAATGCTTAAGCGTGTGCGAGATTTTGCACAGATCAAATTTGACGGTGTGATCACAAAGGAAGCAGCGAATTATGCGCTCGATCTGATGGAGGTGGATAAATACGGCCTGGATGCATCGGACCGCCGGATATTGCTGACGATCATTGAACAGTTCGGCGGCGGACCGGTCGGTCTGGAACACCTGGCAGCATCCCTGGGAGAAGATACCGGTACGATCGAAGATGTATATGAGCCTTACCTGCTGCAGAACAATTTCCTGCAGCGTACACCGAAGGGGCGGGTAGCCACCGACAACGCCTATCTGCATTTTGGAATCGACAGAACCTGAGACCGGGGATAATTCACGACACAATGAGCCGGGATTATTAAGAAAATGTGAAATTTGTGTGACAAATTCTTAATTTCCTACTTGCATTATAGTTCTTTTGTCGTTATAATAATTTAAGTTGGTTTACATAAACATTATATTGTAATCCATTCAAAAATCAAATATAGCGGAAAGTCCGGTGTGTCGTCGGAGGGGAGAACATGGCAGAGAAGAAAGTTATCAAAGTGCTCATTGGCGGTAAAGTAATGACCATGAGCGGCTACGAAAGCGAAGAATATATGCAGCGCGTAGCTTCGTATATCAATTCCAAGATTGAGGAGTACGAAAAAACAGATGCTTTCCGAAAAGCCTCCAGCGATATCAAGCATCGTATGCTGGAACTGAACTTTGCCGATAACTATTTCAAAGAGAAAATGCATGTGGAAGAGCTGGAACAGAATCTGAAGGAGAAGCTGGACCAGCTGGATAATTCCAAGCATGAATGTGCGATCCGCGGCGTGATGATCGATGATCTGAAAAATGACATCGAGAAACTGAAAAAAGAACAGCACGAAAATGAAAAGACCATCCTGAAACTGCAGATGGAGCTCAAGGACCGGGATCGTCAGCTGGAAGAAAACAAAAAGGCGGGCGACAGTAAAGAAAAAACTGTGGAACCGAAAGCTGCCCCCGAAGAAAAGGAACCGAAGGATTCCAGGGAAGCGGCCGGCAGTATAAATGAGATCCGCGATTTCAAGGATCACAGAGATCAGAAACAAAATGAAAAAAACAGACGATAAAAACACAAGGCAGCCTGGTCCAACGGCTGCCTTATCCATAACAGGGAAACATCCGGAATTGCTGGCACCGGCAGGAGAACTGACCGGCGTGATCGGTGCGATCAATGCGGGGGCGGACGCCGTATACCTCGGGGCAGAGGCTTTTTCGGCGCGCGCCTATGCCAAAAACCTGAATCCCGAAGAACTGCTGCAGGCTTTGGACTATGCGCATGCCTTTAACCGCAGGATCTATCTGGCATGCAATATCCTGCTGCGTGATGCGGAGCTGGAAAGGATCCCGGAAATCATAGATCCGCTTTATGAGCATGGCCTGGACGGGATCATCGTACAGGATCTCGGGCTGCTTTCTTTTTTGCATCGGCGCTATCCGTCATTGGCTTTGCATGCCAGCACGCAGATGTCCATCCTGACCGCGGATGGTGCCAAATGGCTGGAAAAAATGCATGTGAGCCGTGTGGTCCCGGGACGGGAGCTTTCGCTTAACGAACTGAAAGCCTTTAAAGAACGCGGGATTGAAGTGGAATGCTTTATCCACGGTGCTATGTGTTATTCCTATTCCGGGCGCTGCCTGCTCAGTTCTTTTGCGGGAGGGCGCAGCGGAAACCGCGGACGCTGCGCGGGACCCTGCCGGCAGCCGTACCGGTATGCAAGCGGCAAGTCGTGCTATCCGTTAAGTCTGAAAGATATGTGGAGTCTGCACAGGATCGGAGAGCTGATCGATGCGGGGATCGATTCTTTTAAGATCGAAGGACGTATGAAAGCGCCGGAGTATACCGCCGGTGTGACAGCGGTTTATCGTAAGTACATCGATGAATATCTGCAAAACGGGAAGATCAGCGTATCTCCCAAAGATGAAAAAAGACTGGAAGATCTGTATCTGCGCAGCGGAAAACAGGAGGGATATCTCCATCAGCACAACGGTAAGGATATGGTATCTTTATCTTCTCCGGCTTATGGCAAAGTATCCGAAGAGGAAAAGAAACGTGTATCCGAAAAATATCTGGCCGTAAAACATACGATCCCGGTAAAGATGCAGGCAAGGATCTTTGTAGGGGAACCGCTGCAGCTGACGGTAGAGGCCAAAGATCAGAAGATCATACAAAAAGGAGCGCCTGCGGAAGCAGCCAGTAAACATACCATGAGCAGTGAACAGTTTGCCGAAAAGCTTTCCAAAACCGGTGGTACTCTGTTTGCGGTTTCCGAATGTCCGGTAGATACGGATGATCTTTCTTTCGTGCCGGTCAGCACGCTCAACGATCTGCGCCGGAATGCACTGGAACGCCTGCTGAAAATACTCCTGCCGTATCGAAAGGATCTACAGGCAGAGCAGCTGCCAATCGCTGAAATATCGGCTGGAAGCAATGATATTGCACCCGTATTGCGGATCGGACTGCGACAGACCACGGCTCTGCCGGAGGTGCTGTCGTGTGAAGAAACGGAAGGCGTGATCCTGAATATGGATGTGTTTGCAAAACAGGCGGCAGCGCTGCAGGAGCTGATACATAATGCCGGTAAAAAACTCTATCTGCGTCTGCCGGAGATCGTTCGGGAAAAAGATGTACAGATGCTGAAGGAGCAGCTGGCGGAGTTGTCAAGGTTTGAGATTGACGGTATCTATGTGAACGGTGTGGATACACTGGCGATCGCAGAGGATGTCCTGCCGGAAGTATCCCGGATCGGGGATGCCGGATTTTATGTATTCAATCAACAGGCCGAACAGATGGTGCTGAAGCATCTGTGCGGCTATACCATATCTCTCGAAAAAGCCGGAAAAGAATACAGCAGTCTGACAGCACCGGAAAAAGCGGAATGTGTTGTTTACGGCTATCTTCCGGTAATGTACAGTGCAAACTGTGTTTTAAAAACACTCAAAGGCTGTGACCGTAAAGCCGGCGTATATGAGATTGCAGATGAGAAAGGACATGTGTTTCCGATCCTGCCGGATCACCGTTATTGTTACAATACAATGTATAACTGTGTGCCCTTGTCACTGCATGCGGAACTGCCCGCACTGCGGGAGCGCAAGCAGGCAGGCGTTTTCCGGCTGGAATTTACGATCGAAGATAAGGCGCAGATCGTGAGTACCCTGCAGGCATTCGGCAGGCTCTGGTCTTTTGGAACATGGGATCCTCCTTTTGCCGCAGGGCAGACAACACGAGGTCATTTCCTGAGGGGGGCCGAATGACATTACTGATACTGGATATTTCGAAATATATCATAGTAATGCTGATGGCGTTATATGTGGCATCGGCGTTTATGGCATTGAAGCGCAAAGATGATGATTTCCGCCGCGGGATCTATGTATGGATGGAACTGCTGGCGCTGGGCTTCTATCTGCTTTGTATGGGAAATGTAGTACTGCAGATGCATGCGACTGGAAATACGGAAATGCTAAAAAAACTGTCGCTTCTGTCCGTGTTCGAATTTATCGTGCTTCTTTTCTTTCCGATCCTGCAGAGAGCTTTTTACAGAGATGTCTATCGTCTGCTGACCTGTCAGATGCAGATGCTGCTCGGGATCGGTTTTGTGATCCTGGCACGCTTAAATCCGGATCATGCAAGGCGTCAGTTTATCATCATCTGTGTTTCTCTGGTACTGTTTCTGATCGTGCCGTTCATCATACAGAAATGGAGTTTTCTGAAGAAGATTCCTTTTGTCTATGGCGGAGCGGGAATCGGTGGTCTCATGCTGGTATTGATCCGCGGACGTCTGATCAACGGTTCCAAACTCAATTATAATTTCTTCGGGCTGATCTTTCAGCCATCCGAAGTGATCAAGGTCGTATTCGCCTTTTTCATTGCGAGTTTTTTATATCGGAAGATCGATCGCAAAAGACTGCTGGTCTCGGCGGTTTTGGCGGCAGTCCATGTATTAACGCTGGTCGCATCCAGAGATCTGGGTTCGGCATTGATCTATTTTGTTATGTATGTGGCAATGCTATACGTAGCTTCCGGAAAGGTGCATTACCTGATCGCCGGGATCGGCAGCGGATTGCTTGCGGCGTTTGCAGCGTATTTTCTGTTTTCTCACGTGCGTTCGCGTGTACAGGTCTGGCTGGATCCCTGGGCGGATATTGATAATAAAGGCTATCAGGTGACGCAGTCACTGTTTGGAATCGCAACCGGCAGCTGGTTTGGAATGGGATTAGGACATGGATCACCAAAGACTATTCCTTATGTGGAGGAGGATTTTGTTTTTTCCGCAGTAGCGGAAGAGCTTGGTGTATTCTTTGCGATCCTGCTGATCCTGCTGTGTCTCTCTGTGGTACTTTCTGCTCTGGTACTTGCCAGCCGGCTGAAAGATCCGTTTTATCGTCTGGTCGCGGTAGGCCTTGGGATCTGTTATGGCATACAGGTCGTGTTGACCATCGGCGGCGGTACCGGCTTTATCCCGCTGACCGGTGTCACGCTGCCGCTCATCTCCAACGGAGGCACTTCGGTACTGGTATCCATCGTACTCTTTGGTGTATTGCAGGGCATCTATCTGCTGCGGATGGAAGAATACGATGCCGAAGAGGAAGTAAACGAGAAACTGGAAGCAGAGTGGGAGGAGTATCTGGATAGCGAGGAAGCGGCGGAGCTGGACGAAGAGGCGCTGGCGGAAAAAGAAGAAGCTTTTTTTGCGGATGGTCTGGCAGATGAGGAAGAGGAAGAAACGACGGAACAAAGAATCCGCCAGGATCGGGGCATCGCGGTCCACGCTGTGATGTATGCGCTGATCTATCTGCTGATGCTTGGGAATATTGTGCGTTTTCTGATACTGCAGGGCGGCGAGGCAATGACCAATTCCTATAACGGAAAGCTCCTTGCCATATTGGAGCAGGATAACCGAAGGGGAACGATCTATGCGGCAGACGGCACCGTACTTGCGGAAAGTGTTGATAAAAACGGTATGGAAGTACGGGAGTATCCGTTTGCGGAGCAGTTTGCACAGGTCGTAGGATACGCAGCGAAGGGTGGAGCCGGGATCGAGCGCAGGATGCAGCGCTATCTGATCACTTCGGATGTGACGCTGGCCGAAAAACTGCGAAATGATATGCAGAACGTGAAAGATCCGGGAAATAACATTCATACAACGCTGCTGCCGGATCTGCAGAAGACGGCTTATGAAGCACTTGGGAACTACCGCGGAGCCGTGGTAGCCACAGACATAAAGACCGGGCGTATTCTGGCGATGGTTTCCAAACCGGCTTATGATCCCAACGAGATCGAGGAGATCTGGGATACCCTTCTTGCCGATGAAGAAAGCGGTCTGCTTCTGGATCGTGCGGCACAGGGGCTTTATCCTCCCGGATCGACCTTTAAGATCTTTACGGCGCTCGAATACATCCGTGAAAATCCGGACTATGCGAGTTATCATTTTGATTGCAGCGGTACGTTTACAAAAGAGGATGCGTCGATCCAGTGTTTCCATGGCATGGTTCATGGAGAGGAAGATCTGACGGAATCTTTTGCAAACTCCTGCAATTCTTCGTTTGCGAATATCGGTGTGTCGCTGGACAAAGAACGTTTCGCACAGACGCTTGCGACCATGCGTTTTAATGAAACTCTGAAATTTGATCTGGAAACCAACCCGAGCCAGATCCGCATGGGGAAAGAGCTGAATACCAACGATATGATGCAGATCTGCATCGGCCAGGATAAAACACAGGTGAGTCCGCTGCAGATCAATCTGGCTACGGCGGCCATCGCCAACGGCGGTGTGATGATGCAGCCCTATGTGATCGAACGCGTGGTAACGGCGGACGGCAGAGTGATCAAACGATATGAGCCGAAGGAATACGGTACGGTCATGAGCAGCGAGGAAGCACAGATCATGACGGAGCTGATGATGGCGGTGGTCGACCACGGCACCGGCAAGCGTATCAATGATCTCCCGTTTACGGTCGCCGGAAAAACCGGATCTGCGGAATTTTCTTCGATCAAAGCACAGTCCCATGCATGGTTTACCGGTTTCGCTCCCGCGGAGGATCCGCAGATCGCCGTGACCGTGGTCATGGAAAATGCCGGCAGCGGCGGTGAGATGGCGGCTCCGGTGGCCGGAAAAGTGATGCAGGAATATTTGGAAGAAAAACAATAACATCCGTTTAACATTCGTTAACATTCATTGACATTCGTTTAGAAATACTATTCTTTACTTTTATTTATCAATATGATATAATCTCGCTCTGTAAGCGCTTTCAAAACGCATATATGAAGGGGAGATAATCTATGAAATTTAAAAGAACAAAAACAACACGGAAGATTACAAAGCTGTTGGCTATGACTATGCTCTCAGAGCAGATTATGATGGCAGCGCCGGTGATTAATGCGCATGCCGCAGAAGAAACACCGGCAGAGTATTCGATTGAATATAATGTGACATCTCCATGGGGAAGTGGCTGCGTTGCAGAACTTACCCTGAATAATCTGGCGGACGCTGATACGGAGAATTGGACTGTATCCTTTTGTACGAAGGACGAAATCACTAATCTGTGGGGCGGCAGGATTACAGAGCGTAAGGAGCTTCTTGTATCGGATGCTTCCGTAGAAGTTTATGCTACGGTAGAAACTGATGTCGAGGAAGAGGCAGAAGAAAGAATAGCAAATGAAGATATGACAGAGGAAGAACCGACATCTGAAAAGGCTGCAATGGAAGAGAAATCTGTAGAAGAGGCAGTTGAAGCAGATACAGAAAAAGAAATAACAGAGGGAGGAAAAGATACGTCAGATTCTGTAGAAACAACAGAGAGAAAAACGGAAGATGTTTCGGAAACAGAATTATCGGAAGAAGAGCTTACAGATCTTTTGGAAGAAGAATACAAAGAAGTATTAGAAGAGGATCTATTTGAAGAAGATTTTCCGGATGAAGAAACAGAAGAAGAAACAGAAGAAGAGAAAAATACGTATTTCCGTTATACGGTGGAGGCGCTGGATTATAATGCAGTTATTCCGGCCGGTGGTTCCGTTACGATCGGATATAATGCGATCGGAGACGATCAGGCGATCTGGGATGAAAAGGCAGAGATTATATTAAAGGAAACAGCAGAGGAAGAAGATACTATTCCAACAGGCGGAATCTATGAAGATGACGGTTACACGGTTGAAGTGGTCATTCCGGCACACTGGGATGGTACATACAATGTGCAGTTGCGGATTACCAATACAAGTGAGAAAACGCTGCATAACTGGGCATTTGTAATGGGAACAAAAGATTCTATTTCCGGTCTGTACAACGCGATGGAATTGTCGGATAATAATGGTGTGCATCTGATCAAAAATGTCGGGTATTATCAGGATATTCTGGCAGGCGGTACGGTGGAAGTGGGATACACCGCATCCTATGATGGAAGACCAGATGTACCTGCGGAGTTTGCTTTGTCACAGATGGAGAAGGAAGTAACCACTGCGGAATGTGAGGTGAGCCTCTTTATTACGGAAGAGTGGGAAGATGGTGGCCTTGCAGAGATCGTTCTCACTAATATTTCTGGGCTTCCGATCGAAGATTGGATGCTGGAGTTCGACAGTACACTGGATATTGAAGAGATCTGGGGCGGTGTGATCGAGAGCCATGAAGGTGAGCATTATTTTCTCCGTAACTCCGGGTATGCACAGAATATCCTGCCAGGGGAAAGCTGGATCATCGGTATGATTTATAGTGGCAATGCGACAGATATGGGGAATATAAATTTAAAACAAATTGTAGCAAATGACAAAAAGGAATTAGCTGAAAAAGAAATCATAGATGATATCTCTATAATTGAATTAGATACATCTATGGCAGAGAATTCTGTTGGACGAATATGGTTCAAAGAGCTTATATCCGATGACGAGATAATTTGTTCTTCTGATGGATTGCTTTGCGTTCGGGATCAAATTCTTCTTACAACAATTGGAAAGAACTATGAAGAAGTTGAAGATTTTGTAAAAAAATATGATGCAAGAATAGTAGGTTGTATCGAATTGACAGGGGATTATCAAATTGAGTTTAATCATACCCTGGAAGTGGAAGAATTAGAAAGTTTTGTTAATACATTTAAATGCGAATCCTTTATACGTTCAAGTGAACTTAATTATATTTGGTTAGAAAGCCCTGATTTTAATACAACAGATCCTTGGAAGGAAGGCGCAGAGGAGGATTGGTTGATAGGAGGAGTCGCTGATGGTAGTAATTGGGCGCTTGAAGCAATTGATTATGTAGACGCTTTAGTAGAAGCTGAGATTATTGATGATTCTGGTACTGTAAAACTGGAGTAAAGTGCTCCCCTTGTCAAGGACATTTTTGATTTAGTTAGGGTTAAAACTGTACAAAGTGTGTTATACTCTCCCTGCTCGGACGGAGGATAGGGCAACGCTGAGGAGCGACCCGAGCGCCGATCAGAGCCACGGGA
>JAGBMJ010000044.1 GCA_017634975.1 Lachnospiraceae bacterium
ACTGCCCATAGGTTCCGTCTCCAACGGTCCTAATATCACATTCTATACCGGAGATTACGAGATACTGATCGAAGGCAGCGGGATCGACCGGCTCACCTATGATGTGACATCCGAATTCGGAGAGACAGTACTGAAGGATACACTGGCAGAAAATGACAGTGAGCATATGAAGATCGAAGTGGTTGTTCCGGAGAACACCTATCACGTGGAGCTGCGTCTGAAGAATATCACGCCGGAGGACATCGTGATCACAAAGATCACGATCCGCAGAGTCGGCGGGAAGGATGCTTTATAAGGAAATTTGATATTTTGGCGGTAATCATGATAATATGAAAGGAAAGACGGAGGAGATGGTCATGGCGGATTCTAAGAAAGAACAGATCGAAACACTTTTTGATGAGAAGTTTCTGCGGGTGTATGACTTGAAATATGCGCCCACGGGGCACTACTATAATGCTTCCAGAAGAGCAAAAGAGGATCTGGCGGCGATCAAGGAGGGGGCGGAATTTAAAAATATGCTGCCGGATGCGGTCAGCTGTGTCGTGATCCTGAAGGGAAAGGACGGCGAGGCAAAGCTGTTGCTCACGAAAGAGTACCGCTATCCTGTGGGAAAATACCTCTTAAGCGTGCCGGCCGGTCTGCTGGATCCGGAAGATGCGGAGGAAGAGCAGCCGCTGTTTGCAACGGCAAAGCGGGAACTGTGGGAAGAGACCGGAATGGTGCTGACTGAAAAGGATCGAATGAGCATTGTGAACCCGCTGCTGTTCAGCTCTCCCGGTATGACGGATGAGAGCAACGCCATCGTGTGCGTGGTGGTGGAGCGCGAGGATCTTTCCGGACTCACGCAGGACAATGCGGTCGGGCAGGAGAAGTTTGACGGTTTTGCACTCACGGATTTGGAGACGGCGAAGAAATATCTGAAAGAGGGACGGGACGGAGATGGGATCTTCTATTCCGTATTCACATGGATCGCGCTGATGTGGTTTGTAAGCGGTATGTGGAAAGAATAAAAAAGATCAGGGGATAAACAGATGAATGTGATGGAACGGATACGCAGCGGATTTACCTTTTTTGACGGGGGCTGCGGTACGATCCTGCAGGCGGCGGGCCTGCAGCCGGGGGAACTGCCGGAAAAATGGAATACTACGCATGCGGATGTGATCCGGCAGATGCATTATGATTATCTGCTGGCGGGCGTGCATATCCTGAAGACAAATACCTTTGGCGCAAACAGTCTGAAATACGCGCCGGATGCGACGGACGGTTTTTCTCTGAATGAGGTGGTAGCGGCAGCGGTGGCAAATGCACGGGCGGCAATCAAAGCGGCCGAAGAGGGAACGGATATCCACGGCGTAAAACGGGAGCCGGAGGCGTTTGCAAATGTGGCAGAGGATCACTATGTGGCGCTGGATATCGGATCCCTCGGAAAACTGCTGAAACCACTCGGGGATCTGGATTTTGAAGATGCGTATGAGATCTTTTTGCAGATCGTCAAAGCCGGGATGGCAGCCGGAGTGGATCTGGTCCTGGTGGAGACGATGAACGATCTGTACGAGGCGAAGGCAGCCGTGCTGGCAGCCAAGGAATCGGGCTTGCCCGTATTTTTGACAACGGCGTATGACGAGTCGCACAAACTGCTGACCGGAGCGGATCCGAGAACGGTAGTCGCCGTGGCGGAAGGCCTGCGGGTGGATGCGGTGGGCGTCAATTGCAGTCTGGGCCCCGATGAGATGATGGAGATCGTGGACGAACTGGCAAAGTATGCCAGCGTACCGGTGATCGTCAATCCCAATGCAGGACTTCCCCGTACGGAGAACGGAAAGACGGTCTACGATGTGAAGCCGGAAGGCTTCCGGGCTTCCATGGAAAAAATCGCGGGAAAGGGTGCCAGGGTGCTAGGCGGCTGCTGCGGTACCACACCGGCCCACATCGGCGCGATGATCGCGGGGGTAAAGCAGCTGGAGCCGGTACCGCTCAGTGAAAAGAATTACTCCCTGATCACTTCCTATACCCATGCGGTGGAGTTTGGCAGGAAACCGATCCTGATCGGCGAACGCATCAATCCGACCGGTAAGAAGAAATTTAAAGAAGCGCTGCGTGCGCATGACATGGATTATATCCTGCAGCAGGGGATCATGCAGCAGGACCAGAAGGCCGATGTGCTCGATGTCAATGTCGGGCTGCCGGAGATCGATGAGCCGGCGATGATGGAAGAAGTGGTGCAGGAACTGCAGGCGGTCACGGATCTGCCGCTGCAGATCGATACCACGGATATCGTGGCGATGGAAAAAGCACTGCGGCGCTATAACGGCAAGCCGATGATCAACTCCGTAAACGGAAAGGCTGAAGTGATGGATGCGGTATTTCCGCTGGCGGCCAAATACGGCGGCCTGGTGGTGGCACTGACGATCGATGAGGACGGGATCCCGGCTACTGCGGAAGGGAGACTGGCGATCGCGGAGCGGATGTACCAAAGAGCAGCGGAATACGGGATCAAACCCAAGGATATCATTATCGATCCGCTGGCCATGTCCATCAGCGCAGAGCCGGATTCGGCCAAGGTGACACTGCGGGCCCTGAAGCTGATCCGTGAAAAACTGGGAGGCCTGACCAGTCTTGGGGTTTCGAACATTTCCTTCGGACTTCCCAACCGGGATCTGGTGAATGCGGCATTCTTTACCATGGCGATGCAGAACGGACTGTCGGGTGCGATCATGAACCCGGCCTCCGCGGAAATGATGAAGTCTTACTATACCTACTGCGCACTGCAGGCACTGGATGATAACTGCGGCGCCTATATCGATTTTGCGGCAAATTATGCACCGCAGGCGGCAGCACCCTCTGCGGGAGGTGCAGCGGCACAGGTATCCGGCAGCGGAAAAGATGCCTTTGCGGAAATCGAAGATCCGGCAAAGCGTCCGCTGGTGGAAGCAATCGTAAAAGGCTTAAAGGACAGGGCAGGGGTTCTGACCGGGGAACTGCTGGACGGCGGCATGGATTCGCTGGAAGTGATCGACGGTGCGCTGATCCCGGCACTGGATATCGTGGGAAAAGGCTTTGAAAAGAAGACGGTATTCCTGCCGCAGCTCCTGATCAGCGCGGAAACAGCCAGTGTCGCATTCGATGTGATCCGTACGAAAATGCAGAATGCAGGAGTACAGGAAGAGATCAAGGGGCGTGTGATCCTGGCGACCGTAAAGGGGGATATCCACGATATCGGCAAGAATATTGTAAAAGTCCTGCTGGAAAACTACGGTTATGACGTGGTGGATCTGGGCAGGGATGTACCGCCGGAGCTGATCGTGGAGACCGCGAAGAAAGAAGATATCCATCTTGTGGGCTTAAGTGCCCTGATGACTACGACTGTGCCGGCGATGGAAGAGACCATCAAGCAGCTGCGGGAAGAGTGGCCGGACTGCAGGGTAGTGGTGGGCGGCGCCGTGATGACACCGGAATATGCGGATATGATCGGTGCGGATAAATATGCAAAGGATGCGATGGAAACCGTAAGATACGCAGAGCA
>JAGBMJ010000045.1 GCA_017634975.1 Lachnospiraceae bacterium
CTGGCCAAATCCGCCGTGCGATAGTCTGTAGGCAATGAAGAGGAAGGAGTCGTAGCGGGCTACGGCGACTGACGATGAAGCAGCATACGGGCTATCGAACAAGGATATGGCTAGTTAATTAATGTTCGATGTACTAGTATAACGGTCGCAAAATAAGTTCCTTCATGGCGAATAATCCAATTTTATTCGTGAAATTTGTATAGAAAAACAGTTGTCATGGCTATCGTTTTAGGCTATAATTATTTTCAGTAAGTATTAATTTTTTCGGAGGTATTACCACATGATAGAATTGATCGTAGGCGGACAGGGAAAAGGCAAGACCGGAAAGATGCTTGAAAAAGTGAATAGCGAGATCAAGGAAGCAAGCGGGAATATTGTCTATCTTGACAAAAACACCAAGCACATGTACGAACTGAATAACAAGATCCGACTGGTAGATGTTTCGGAGTATGATTTCAGCAATTGTGACGAATTCTATGGTTTTATCTGCGGTATCATTTCTCAGGATCACGATCTGGAACAGGTTTATTTTGACAATTTCAAGAGGATCGCCTGCATTGATGACAGCGATCTGGAATCGGCTTTGGATAAGTTTGCGGCACTCGGTGAAGCACGCAAGATCAAATTCTGCATCAGCATTGCTGCAGAGGAAGCTGTGATTCCTGCTAAATACAAGGAAAACATCGTAGTTTCCCTTTAATTTTTTTGGAAGTTCGGACGAAGGAACACGATTTGAAATGAGCAGAAGAGAAAACATACCCGGGCTTGTTATGGAGGCAAAATGGAACAGGCGGATTGTTTTCATTCTGCTTGTTTTTTTGGGCTATTTAATTTATCTTGCCGTGCAGCTGTTTAACCGTAAGGATGTATCTTCCTATCAGGTACGCGCCGGATCCCTGGCGATCAATAATGTATACGAAGGCGTTGTATTGCGCGAGGAAGAGGTGGTCAGCGGCAACGATTCCGGATATATCACCTATTTTGCGCGGGAAGGCGAACATATCGGCGTGGGAGATCTGGTCTATGCCATTGATGAGACCGGCGCATTAAATGAGATGGCGAGTGCACCGACCGGTGAGAGCTCTTTGTCTGAAGAAGATCTGCGGGATCTGCGGGCGGATATCATACATTTTTCGAACAGCTTCTCGGAGAAGAATTTTCATTCTGCTTATGATTTTTTGTATGACCTGGACGGAAGCCTTTTGAAACTGGCCAATACCAATGTGCTGAACAATATCGATACCCTGGGCGGTGTCTATTCTTCAGATCTGGTCAAGCTATCCAAGGCACAGAAGCCGGGATATGTGGTTTATCATACGGACGGTATGGAATCTCTGGCATCGGAAGATCTGACACCGGCATTGTTTGATGAAGCAGAATATGAAAAAACGCCGCTGGCCAATCATGCGCTGGTCGATAAGAACGCGGCCGTCTATAAACTGCTGACCTCCGAGAACTGGAGCGTTGCGATCCAGGTGGATCCGGAACGTGGGGAACAGCTGAAAGAAGAAGGCTACGTACGGGTACGTTTTTTGAAGAACCAGCAAGAGCTCTGGGGGCAGGTCAGTATTGTTCCGTATGACCAGAGAGTGAGTTTCTGCCTGTTGTCGTTTAACAACTCAGTAGTGAATTTCTGTACGGATCGTTTTCTTGAGATCGAGCTGGACGAGAGCAATGAAGATGGCTTGAAGATCCCGCTGTCTGCGATCGTACACAAAGAGTTTTTCCTAGTACCTAAGGATTATCTGATCGAACAGGGAGAAGACAATACCTGTGTTTTTCTGCGGAAGACATTTATGGAAGACGGAACAGCATCGAGTATGCGTATGTCGATCTCCGTTTACTCGGAAGATGAAGAGTATTATTTTGTGGATGACAGCCAGCTGAGGATCGGGGACTATCTGCTGAAGGAAGGGAACCTTGCTGAATATCCGGTGAGTATGAAAGGCGAACTTGTCGGAGTTTACAACATTAATAAAGGGTATGCGGATTTCCGGCAGATCGTGATCCTCTATCAGAATGATGAATATGCGATCGTAAAATCAAATACAACTTACGGTCTGAACGAATATGATTTTATCGCATTGAATGCGAACGAACTGACGGACGATGAGTTTATTTTTGAATGACAAGCTGCGAACGGAGGGATTGGATTTATGAGCATAGGAGGAAATATTGATTCTGTACAGAACCGGATCAACGGAGCATGTATGCGTGTGGGCCGGGATGCATCGGAGGTGACTCTTCTGTGCGTCAGCAAGACAAAACCTCTCAGTGCGCTGCAGGAGGCTTATAAAGCAGGGGCAAGGGTATTTGCCGAGAATAAGGTGCAGGAACTGACGGCCAAAATGCCGGAGATGCCGGAAGATATCGAATGGCATCTGATCGGACATCTGCAGACCAATAAGGTGAAATACATCGTAGGGAAGGTAGCATTGATCCACAGTGTGGACAGTCTGCATCTGGCTGAAGAGATCAATAAGCAGGCAGAAAAGGCCGGGTGTGTGCAGCCGGTACTGATCGAGATCAATGTGGCCGGGGAAGAAAGCAAATTCGGAACATCGGATCTGGAAGCCAATACCGAACTGATCCGTAACGTATCGGAACTGCCGAATCTGAAGCTGATGGGACTGATGACCATTGCGCCTTATGTGGAGGATCCGGAAGAAAACAGGATTTATTTCCGGCAGCTTCGGGAATTTCTATATAGCGATCCTGTACGCGGGTATTTCCCGGAGAAGCCTGTATTGTCGATGGGCATGACCGGAGATTTTGAGATCGCAGTGGAAGAGGGGGCTACCCACGTAAGAGTCGGTACCGGAATCTTTGGGGAACGGGATTACGGAAAACTGTAAAAGAAGAGCGGGACAGATATTGATCAAGAAAACAGTATTTGAAAGGAAGGCTCTGTGACTTCGGTCACGGAGCCTTTTTGCAGGAAGATAACGGACATGTTAACATAATATAGCTGTTTACATAACAAGTCTACATAAGTTATTTACATAACATATATGTGGATAATTTATGTAAACTTACGAAAACATCGATAAAATATAATCTTTTGTATAATGTGCCGAAAAAAGTGTTGACATAAATTTACTTTTGATTCATAATGAATTCATTGAGTGAGGTTTCCCATAATTATTTTATGGGCAATATGTAAAATGAGGAGGAATGATTTCATGGCATGGAATTTAGCTGAGGCATTCAGCAACCGTTTCGGGAACAAGGATGATTATGACGAGGATTACTACCTGGATGAAGAAGATGAGGTAGAAGAGGAAGAAAAAGAGAAACCTGCCAGAAAGAAAGCAGAAAAACCGGCAAAGAGTTTTGGCAAGATTTCTGCATTTTCCGCAAAAAAAGAATATAATAACGATCCGGAACATGAAGTGATCGCGATTCAGCCGTCTTCTTTGGAAGATCTTCGCCAGATCACCGATAAATTGCTGGATGGCATGACAGTTATTTTAAATACAGAAAGCTGTGATGAAGGATTTGCACGTCGCGTATTTGATTTTTCCTGCGGTACCGCTTATGCATTGAACTGTGCATTCGGACGCGTATCTTATTCTGCAGCAGATTCTTTTACAGGCATTTTTGTACTTACTCCGGAGAACACCAATATTTCCGGTGCTTTCCAGGAAAACTTTATGCAGTGATCGATCAGCCAAAAGTGAAATACCTTTGTACTATATAAAAAGCTGCCGTATGGCGGCTTTTTTCTTGTTGTTTTACAGGATAAGGTATATAATTAGGATGTTTGATTTTAATACAGCTGTGCAACAGCAGGAACAGATCAAGGAGGTAAGACAAGATGGCGAATCGATGGGCAAGAAAGCTCGGATGCGGGATGGCATTGGTCATGGCCGTCACTCAGATGAGTGGCTTGACCGTGCTGGCGGCTCCGGAGGGTGAGCAAAGCGGTACAGAGACCGAGACGGCGGAATACGACGGCTCGGAACTGGTGCATGGGGTAAGCGTAACTGCGGTTGGTGATACAATAATAACACCGCATTTTAATGAAGCTTTTACACTGAAAGTGCAGGTTACAAAGGACGACAGCGGATCCTATACATACGAATGGTACAAAGACTTTGTAGCAAACATGAATAAATTGAACAATAATACGGATACCCTTACGGTAGAGGAAGGTATCTCGGTAAAAAAGCAGGCCTATTTTTTCTGTGTTTTTGAATCCGGAAATCCGATACCGGTCTCCCAGATAACCTTTACCGTAACGCCGACCAATGATCTCGACGCACATATCAAAGGCGAACCGAACAACAGATCGACGGATATGACACTACCCTATGGTTCCTCGGTGACGCTCAGCGTGGAAGCAAGTGCTCATGACGAATCCAATATGATGTATACCTGGTGTAACCGGTCAATCCGTAACTTAAGCTCCGGTGAAAAGGCGTGGGACTATACGATCGATTCGGTTACAAAGAATGATACCTATACCTGCCTGGTTCAGGACGGACTTTCCACATCCGGTGTGAATGTTGATTTTCATATCAGTATTGATAACAAATTTGTAGCATATCCGGAAGGGGAATCTGAAGATGCTACCACCAGGATCATCACGGCTCCGGTCGGCACCGAAGAAACGCTGAAAGTGATCGCCTCATGTGCGGATGATTCTCTCGGTTTCGCATGGGGATCCAAAGGAGCGCGTCAGTCTGCTTATACGACTGTGATCGGTGCTACGAGCGACACTCTTGATGTAAAGGTAGCAAATGAAGATAAGTATTATCGGTGCAGTGTGTATGATCAGTTCCTCAACAATAAGCAGATTGTATTTATCGTGAAACCGGGCAGTGATGAACCGACGGGAACACCGACGGAGGCCCCGACGGGAACACCGACGGAGGCACCGACCGGAACGCCGACGGAAGCACCGACCGGAACGCCGACCGAGGCACCGACCGGAACACCGACGGAAGCACCTACAGTTACACCGACTGTGGCACCGACTCCGACACAGAGTGAGAATCCGTCTGTAGATGCTCCTACTCTGGACGAATATGTTAACGGTGTTTCTTGCGACGATTACCCGGGACATATCATTAAGGCAGAGAAGAATGCAGATGGCAGCCTGAAGACCGTAAAGGTATACTTTGCAGACGGACAGACGGTAGACACGAGCATCAACCATCTTCTGATCAATATGAAGCTGACGGACAAAAACGGAAAGAGCGATATCTATACACTGGCTTTCACCAACGGGGAATGGGATGTAAAATATGATTCCAAGGATGCCGGGGCATATTCGTACAGGAACGAATCGTATATGGTCGCCGGCGGCGTAGTGAACCAGAATGCAAACGGGCTGCAGTATACCGGTGAGGCTGCGGGATGGAAGTTCCTGGCGGCCGGAAGGGTGGTAAAGGATAATGCCGGACTGGTAATGTACAACGGTGAATGGTTCTGGATCGATAATACCGGCAGCTGTGATCAGGACTATGCGGCGATCGCATACTGGAACGGTGCAAAGTTCCTGGTACACGGCGGACGTCTTCGTACTGATTACACCGGATTCACCTATGACCCGCAGGACAAGAATGTATGGTATCACATCACCAACGGACAGGTCTGGGGGGACGGCGAGATCACGGACCAGAGTATCGAGGGCGGAATGATCACACGTAATGTAGTGAATGGTGTGGTGCAATAAACTCTTCAGTTGCAGTATCTCAGTGAAGCAAAAGAAAGGCTTATTGCGATCCGTCACGGAGGCATAAAACAGTAAAAAGAATTAGCACGCCACACGGTAAAGGCGTGCTAATTTTTTGTTATTCCTACCTATGAAGTGAATAGAAATCTGATGTATGGATATGAATATGTATATACAATTTGCGGAATATATTATTGTGTGTGTTTTATTTTCTGTTTATTTAAGGGTCAATCACAAATTCTATGTGATGCCCATACCGCTGATCAGGCGGCATAGCACATTGACAGTTGCATAAAAAAGGATCTTCCTTTACGATTGAGTTGCATCTTTGGCCGGATGTACAAACCCAATCAAGAGGAGGA
>JAGBMJ010000046.1 GCA_017634975.1 Lachnospiraceae bacterium
GCGCCTTTATTGTACGAAACATGTGAAGATTGGGATTGCAAATATGCCATTCGCCTGAAGGTGAACAAAACTCTTCTGGCTCTTGCAGAGGACAGTGAAAATGACCTGCGTAAGGCAACTATGTATAATGCAATCGACTATGCCGTAACATACGGCGAATTCACGTATCAGGCAGCATCCTGGAATCATCCTCGCCGAGTTGTCTACAAGATAGAAAAACCAGCAAATCAGATAACCTTCATGTATACCTTCGTTGTTACAACAATGGAATCGGAACCATATAAGGTAATACAGTTCTACTGTGGGCGCGGTAAGATGGAAAACTTCTAAAACGACATTTCGGGGACAGTCGTTTATATATTTTAAGTCTCCGTGAATAATTCAGGTTTATTATAAAAATTGTATATTTTTTTCATGGGCCGGTTTTAGACTGGAGAACCATCACTGTCGCTCACTTATACATAAAGGCAAACCCCGGGGTTGTGCCCCGGGGGTCCTGCTGTTTATCCTTCTGTTCTGAGCTTTTTCTGAAGCTCCTCAATGATCTTCCGCTGCTCTGCGATCTGTTGTTCCTTTTCCGTTAACGCCTGGTCTTTTTCCGTTAGCTGTTGTTTTTGTTCCGTTAACTGCTGGTCTTTTTCCGTTAGCTGCTGGTCTTTTTCCGTTAACTGCTGGTCTTTTTCCGTCAGCTGACGCCCCTGCGCTTCCAGTTGGCTCTTTTGCACTTCCAGTTGGCTCTTTTGCTCCTCCAGTTGGTTCTTCTGCTCTTCCAGCATCTCCTGTATCCCTCTCTGGCGGCGCAGATAGTCCTCCCTGGCTTCACACTGCTGGCGGATACGTTCATCCGCGGTCAGCTGGTATATCGTTGTCGCAGCATCATCGATCATCCGATTCTTGGCAGCTACCATCCTGATATCCTCCCATGTTTTTGCCTTGAACAGCCTTGCCCACTTGTCTATATTATATTCCTGATCCTCAGTCGTGGCAAGGTCTATTCTGGTCAGGTCCACCACCCCGATCTGCAGTTTATCCGTATAGGGATAGTAGTCTTTTTCCTCAAGCAGCCTATAAGTGGCATAGAACTTTTCATGCTCTTTGAACAAAGTGAAATCCAACAGCCCGATGTGTATGGACGGCATCGCTTTCCGGTAATTCCCACCCTTCACCAGCTCGGTGTAATTGCGGCAGGCATAATAAAGGGAACGCTCTGTCCAGTTCTTCTCATCCGCTACCTGCATTTCCAGATCCAGCATTTTTTCATCATTCAGGCATACATTGACATCCAGTATGATATCCTTCTCCTCCGCATGCTCTCCAAGAATGATCGGATTCTTCAGCTCAATATTGCTGATCTCCTCCGCCTTCAGATGCAACAACGCACATACCAGTGCCTTCAATACTCTCTCATTCCTCTGCATCAGTGCCTTGAACAGATAATCATTTGTCATACGGATCCGCACCGGTCCCTGCGCCTTGCGGTAATCCTTTACTGCAGCCGTTTTCTTTTTTCGTTTCTTTGTCATACAATGCTCTCCTTTTCTCTGTTGTTCCGATGAAAAGAAAAACACTGTACTGTGCCCGCTTCCTTCACATCGGTAGTTTCTTTGCTCGCTGTGAATTTTGACGGAACCGTCAATGATAAAACAGAACTCACAGACACTATGTTGTAGAAAGCATTGTATCAAAGGTCTATGTCAATTGTCAAGGAGATCGTTTAAAATCACGGTTCTCCGGTCCGAAATGAGCCGGAGAACCGTCCCTGTGGCTCATAATCGGAAGAATGTAAGGTTGCAAATCGGAAGAATGTGAGCCGTCTCATGCCTTTTCTTGAAAAAAATTCTACCGGAAAAAGGCTACAGCAGATCCGCAAGGAATGCTGTAGCCTTTTGAGTGAAAAGAAACTATACGAAACTCTTTTTTACTGTGCCATACCGTTTACTATGTTATAGATCTGTCCGGCATATTCTGCCTCACCGGTATAGTCGGTCGCCAGTTTTCCTTTCTCTACATAGAACCACACATCATTATAACATACCAGTCCAGTATACTGTACCTGCACTTCTCCCAAGGCTATGAAGTACCAGTCCGAAGAGTTCGGATCCATCACAAGTCCGTTCACATCACGGATCAGTCTGCCGGCTGCTAAATAAAACAGACCGCCATTGTACTCTACCAGCCCGTCCCGATCTGTATCCAGCACACCGTGCTCAATATAGAACCATTCGTCATTATACATTACCAGACCGGTATGATCCGCTACCTGTCCCTCGACACAGAAATACCAGTTATCGCTGTTCGGGTCCATCACGAGTCCGTTCATCGGCGCCAGCTTTCCATTGGCTACGATAAACTGATATCCTTCGTAATCAATAAAGGCATATTTATCTGCAATCCAGAGACCGTCTTCTACGTAGTAAAATTCGTCATTTGTATAAACGAGACCAGTATACGCCTTCTGCCATTCACCATCCTTCAGATAGCGAACCGTGCCATCTTCCTGCTCTTCCAAACGTATACCCGTTTCTTTTTCAGGTTCCGGTTCCGGCTTGGAATCATCCTTTGCATAGGTATATGTATACGTTGTATTCGATTTGATCGCATCGCTTGTGGATGGTGTAATGTTCCAGCTGCCTTCCTTATATCCGTCCGCTGCCTTTGCTCCGGCTTCCGGAATCTGTGTTTCGGAAAGCGTCAGTGTACTTCCTTCCGCTCCGATCAGGGTCACGGTCTTGTCCGCTGTGGTTCCGTCATTCCAGGAACCGTTCACTACTTTAAAGGTAACCACACTGGAGATATCGTTCGTCCTTACATAATAATAGAAATACATCGTATCTTCCGTGATCTCCTTTGTTGCAGACGGTGCTACATCCCAGCTGCCGGTCTCGTAGCCATCGTTCGGTTTTCTGCCGGCCGTCGGAATCTGATCTGCACCAAGCATCAGCGCATCTCCTTCAAGCCCGGATAATGTCACGGTCTTGTCGGCTTTGGTTCCATCATTCCAGGCACCGTTTACTACCCTGAAGGTTACCGTAGCACCGATGCTGTCTTTTGCTGCATAAGTATAAGTATAGGTTACATCATCCGCAATCGCAGTTTCTGCAGACGGGGTCGCATCCCAGCTGCCCGCCTTGTAGCTATCGCTCGGCTTGCTGCCAACTGCCGGGATCTGGTCTGCCGTCAGCTTCAGTGTTTCACCTTCCAGACCGGACAGCTCTACGGTTTTATCTTCGCTCGTTCCATCATTCCAGGCACCGTTTACTACCCTGAAGGTTACCGTTGCACCGATGCTGTCTTTTGCTGCATAGGTGTAGGTGTAGGTCGTATTCTCGGTGATCTCGGCATCTGCAGACGGAGTCACATCCCAGCTGCCCGCCTTGTAGCCATCGGATGCCTTACTTCCGACTGCCGGGATATCCGTTGCTGCCAATTTCAGTGTATCGCTCTCAAGACCATTCAGCGTTACTGTCTTATCTGCTGTGGTTTCATCATCCCATGCACCATTCACTACCTTAAAGGTTACCGTGTATGAAATGAATCCCTTGATCGTCAGCTCCTGATTGCCGGATGCATTGGTCGTATCGGTTGCTTTTACACGTACATAATACGTTCCGGGAACAAGACCCGTGATATCGCTGCCAGTCCCGGCTGTCCAGCTTGTATCGCCCGACTTCTGGTATTCCATAGCCGTCGTAACGCCGGTAAGCTTGCCGTCATTGTTGTCTGCGGTTGTGCAATCAACCGCTTCCGCTGTCGTCGGCGCATCCGGTGTCGTCTTTGCCGTCGGTGCGGTCAGCGTGATTGCTGCATCAGCGCTCGGTGTTCCGGATACCGTGATCTGCGTGTAGCTGTCGCGCGTTACGGAGATTCCGTTGACCGATTCAACGCTATAGTTTTCCGGGAAATAATAGCCATCATTTGCGGTATAGACCACATCTGTTATCGCACCGGACAGGTCGGTCTGGGATGCTGCTCCGGATGCCTCCGTCTTGGTCATATTGTCGCCCGCGGTGATGGTCACATCATAGGTCGGGGCGACATATTCTGCAATCGTCAGTTCCTGATTGCCGGATGCATTGGTCGTATCGGTTGCTTTTACACGTACATAATATGTTCCGGGAATAAGACCCGTGATATCGCTGCCGGTTCCGGCTGTCCAGCTTGTATCACCCGACTTCTGGTATTCCATTGCCGTCGTGACGCCGGTAATCTTGCCGTCATTGTTGTCTGCGGTTGTGCAATCAACCGCTTCCGCTATCGTCGGCGCGTCCGGTGTGGTCTTTGCCGTCGGCGCGGTCAGAGTGATCGCTGCATCGGCGGATGGTGTTCCGGATACCGTGATCTGCGTGTA
>JAGBMJ010000047.1 GCA_017634975.1 Lachnospiraceae bacterium
AATGGCATATTTGCAATCCCAATCTTCACATGTTTCGTACAATAAAGGCGCTGCGAAACCACTATCGCCCCGGAGATAAAGGGGTAATGAAGGATACCTTGTACGGAACTCCTGCAACAGCGGAGTCATAAATTCGTCTGCGTCATTGCTGCAATAATGAGTACCATCACGGAGTTCCATCTTCAGAAGATCACCGGTAATGCCGTCATAACATAATAGTGGATGATATCCATCACCTTTACCGGAGCGTATATGATCGCATTTGTGGTCGGAGCACTGATGGTCAGTAACGGGGCGATCACCTTTGGCGTGATGACCGCTTTTGTGATGTAAACACCAGAAAGTTGATCAGCTATGTTCCGCAGGGGAACACCTTGATGTTTGGTACCATCGCCGATAATCTCCGCATGGGAAAGAGCGATGCAACCAAAGAAGAGATGCGGGAAGTGCTTCGTATCGCAGATGCTCTGGATTTTGTAGAGAGCCTGCCGGAAGGCGTGGATACAATGATCGGGGAGAAAGCGACGGGAATATCCAAGGGACAGGCCCAGAGAATATCCATCGCCAGGGCATTGCTTAAGAAATCGGCAGTTCTGATACTGGATGAGGCAACATCTGCACTGGATGAAAAGACAGGGATGAAGATACTGGATGCCATAGCAAGATCGGAGCATCCGACGGTTTTATATGTCAGCCACAGGCGGTATCTGGATAAGTACGCGGATCAGGTGGTGGAGGTATGAGAAAGATTTCAGGATTCTTTGGAGACGAAAAGGTGGCAAGCTTGTGTTCGATAACCTCGCTGCCACCCATATCGATCAGATCCAGTATATTTATTACTACAGGAGACATTTAAAGTGCAGCCTCCTTTTTCCACATATCTATTATATGGCTGATCTTATTTGGATCGGTCTCTACCTTAGTCTTGGGCTTATCTTCAGTCTTATAAGGATCAGCAATAGATGCCTCTATCGCTGAGATAAAAGCTTCTGCCTTTTTTGGGTCATTTATAACCACATTATGAAAAATGCTTGATGTAGCCATATCGGCACCTCCTTTTCTTCTTTATCGGCATTTCTGCCTACCTACTCAACCTTATTATATGCAAGAAAGTGGGATTTTTCAACAGAGATTTGAACTCTTCACTTGACTCTTCACTTGACAATGTTGCAGAGATATCATTAATCATGATGACTTCAGATTGAAGCGGAAGGGAAAAACATACTTTGATACTGTGGTACAAATGCATAATTGTGTAATACCATTAGATGGTTTAGCACCAACTTATGCAAGGCTGAGTTACAGTGGTTCCATGAAAAACGCATAAGGCTTAAAATCCTGGATCTGCCCACATCTATGGTAGAAGTACCGGAAGGCCAGGAATGGATCATAGATATGATCTCCAATATATTGGTAGAAGTATTGTCCAGCATTGCGGAACAGGAGCGATTGACAATCCGGAAAAGGCAACGTGAGGGCATTGATGCTGCGAAGAAAAAAGGTAAGCATCTGGGGAGACCGATAACGGAAATGCCGGCAGGATTTGGGGAGATGTATCGTGAATGGAAAGCAGGTCGGATCACAGCACGATGGGCGATGAAGCAACTGGGCTTGAAGAGCAGCACGTTCTATAGGTTGGTTCGGAAGTACGAGAAAGGATAAGAAGGTGTCCCGAAAGGTGGCTGAGTTTTGGCAGATAGGTCAGAACTGGTATTGCCATCTTTTGGGACATATTTCGATATGCTTACAACGGTGTGCCGGAAGGTAGACTTTTTGAGATGATATTCGACGCTCGTTCGATATTTTTTTTGATACTGGAGTCTGCATATATTATGTTATAATGCATATTATATTACAGTAGAACTGACCAAGTAACTTGGCGGGGGAGTTAATATGTGACTAAAGTCATATTGAGAATATATCTTTCTTCACTGTAAAAAATAAATACATAGATTATATAATAAACGTGTCGAACGGAGATACTTACAATGAATAGACTCAAAAAGGTTGGCGCAGTTGTTATTATTATAATTTTAAATATTTTGATGTTTGGTATAATCCCACTGAATGTATTGCTGATATGGAAGGATTTTCCGCAGTGGATCATGATACCTGCTTCTGTGGCGGATATAGCGGTTGTTTTTCTTATAGCTAAGCAGGCATTTACTGGGAAAATATCAAAGATAATTACAGTGATCATCACGAGTGTTTTTGCGGTTATGTGTGTATTTCTTGCATATGCCTGCCCATATTGGAATAGTGATGGCTTCAAGTCTGACAGACCAATACATTATTATGAGAATTCGGAACTCACAAAGAAAGAGGCGCTGGATGATCTTGATGAGGTTATGGACTGCCTGAGAAAGTATCATATATCTTTTGCAGATGGACTGACACCTGAGGTTCAGGCAAAGTATGAGGAGGTCAGGGCTGATCTTGAGTCAAAGGATACGATCAAAAGGATAGAATTTGTGCGTGGCATCCGAAGTATCCTTCATGAGATAAACGACGGACATACATCATTTAACACGTGGGACTCTATGTTGCTGTCGGATGGTCCTGAGATGAATGGCAAAGGCTATAGCATATATTCTGTAAATGGAATGACAGAAAACAGGATGAAGGAACTCATAGAGCCTTACTATTCCTATGAAACACCGCGTCATATCAGTGTAGGATGCAATAAAAACGTTATATGATATTGTTATTGTCAACTAATGCCCGGTTGTTGATTATATTTCAGTATAATCGAGGAGAAAGAATGATAAAGCGTTAGAACATAAAATCATAATACTATGGAGAACGGAAATGAGTAAAATAAGTAAACAATTCCTGATAGTCACTTTTGCCATAATGGCAATATGTTGGGGAACTTGCGTGATCTGCAGTTTTAATGGCCTTTCGTTAAAGCAAGACTATTATTTATATCTTCCGTATATGATTGGGGGATTATCCCCGACGATCGCTTCGTTTGTTGTATTAAAGAAAAACGGGCAAGTCAGAAGCTTTAAGGAGTGGCTGAACAATGTGTTTGATATCAAACATGGCATAGCCTCGTATTTACTTGTTGTTGTATTATCCGTTATTTATGTTTTGCCGCAGTGTATCGTAGCAGGTTATGAAAAAGGCGCTCCGTTATATGCGATAATAGTTATGATACCCGTGATGTTACTTGGCGGGGGATTGGAAGAAGCGGGATGGCGTTATATTCTTCAGCCGGAGCTTGAAAAAAGGTGCCCTTATTTCGTAGCTACGCTTATAGTGTCCGTAATATGGTGGCTATGGCATTTGCCCTTGTTTTATATAAGTGGCGTGGGTCAGGAAGGTAAAAGCTATATCGCCTTTGGATTTGGTGTGCTAGGGATGGCTTTTGCTTTAGCGTGTGTTAGAAAATGCACGGATAGTGTATGGTTGTGCGTATTGCTGCATTGCATCGTTAATGCTTCAGGCGGAGTTTACGAAATTAATGACAGCGTTTTGGGAAATGCAGTGATGGCAGGCATTATGATTGTGATCACGCTATTTATTGTATATTTGAATGATAAGAAGAAGTTTTTTAGATAGTCGAGAAAAAACGGAAAATTTGAAAATGTTTTTCAGGATAAAAGGATAGGTAATAATGCAAATTCGATTATTTAATCTCGATGAAGATTTTGATGTTATCAAGACATGGATCACAGATGAAAGAACACATATGATGTGGTGCGCAAATCTGATCTCGTATCCCCTCGAAAAAGAAAAGTTCAGGTGCTTTCTGGCAGAAATATCAGAAAAATTCGGAGACATTCCTTTCGCTGCGGTAGATGATGACGGACGTACTGTTGGATTCTATTGCTACTCACTTAATCATGAGACTCATGAAGGGATGCTAAAGTTTGTTATAGTGGATGCATCTGTTCGTGGTAAAGGAATCGGTAAAGAAATGATCAAGCTAGCCGTTTGCAAGGCCTTTACTGATCCGGAGGTTTTGGCTGTACAGCTTAATGTGTTTCCGGAGAATGCAAGAGCCAAGAGATGCTATGAGGGGGTTGGATTTACCGAAAGGCATAATACTCCTGACGCATTCAAGTATAAAGACGAGTCTTGGGGCAGATGTAATATGATTATAAAACGTTCTATTACAGTTTTATATAGCACGGGAGTAATATGAAAAAGGGAATTGTAAAAAAGGTATTGAGGATCATATGGAGATTGCTACTTGGTATATTAGCGGTCTTTTTAGCTTTTTTGATTATTGTGAAAATATGGAATGAAATTGCTGTGAATCAGGAAAAAGAACTGCTTGAAGATCATCCCGGTGAATTTGTAGAGATAGATGGCCGAAACATGAATATATATGTAGAGGGTGATGGAGATCATACCATTGTGTTTATGTCCGGTTGGGGAACAGAATCCCCGATTTATGACTTCAGACCACTTTACTCTAAACTTAGCGATGATTATAAATGCGTAGTGATTGAAAAATTTGGCTATGGGTTCAGCGATGAGATTGACGGAGAAAGAGATTTTGATACTATACTTCGTCAGGACAGAGAGGCACTGGAAATGATGGGAATAGAAGGCCCTTTCATATTGTGTCCGCATTCACTGTCAGGGCTTGAAGCAACTCTTTGGGCTCAAAAATATCCGAAAGAGGTGGAAGCGATAGTAGGTCTTGATATGTCGTCCGCAAATTATGACGGACTTGGGAAAATAAAAGAAAGCTTTGCGCAAAAATCAATGATCAATCTGAACAAAGTAGTTCGCTTCCTCGGTATCAACCGATTTTTAATGACGATCAGTGAATACGATGAAACTTACACAGAGGAAGAATGGAAGCAATATACGGCTTTAGTTTGCAAAAACCAGTCAAATGATACCGTGTGTCGTGAAAATGATGCGATTGGCGAGGTGTGTGAAGAAATAAACGCTGCGGCTTTGCCGGATACGCCGACATTACAGTTCATTTCAACCTACAACAGTAATTATGAATATTGGAAGAGTACACATCAGGAATTGGTTGATGCTTCATCATTCGGAGAATTGATCGAACTCGATTGCGGTCATTATCTGCATCAGTATGAATCCGAAAGAATTGCAGAAGAAATGAAGGATTTTATTGAAGGGCTGAAATGATATTGTATTTAATTACAGTTTTATAGACCATGGGGGGTTGGTTTTCTTGGCATAGAAAATCAGCAGTATAGATAACTAAATCCTGAATTAATCATGACATTGTATTTTATGAATTTGAAGAGGAGAGAGAGTACGAAATCTATGAAAAAAGCATTGAGAATTATAGGAAAAATAGTGTTGGGAGTATTAGTTACAATTGTAGTCTTGCTTTTGGGTATATTTATTTACAATAGGATCAAACTTGCAGATGATAAAGATGTGATAAATAATCAGCAACTATCGCAGATGGTCGAAGTGGATGGTCAGATGATGAGTGTTTATATATCGGGCGAAGGCAAACACACATTGGTTTTTATGTCTGGTGCCGGCACTCCATGTCCGATTCTTGATTTTAAACCTTTTACTGATCGCTTTGATGAAGATTACAGAATAGTCATCATAGAAAAATTCGGATATGGATTTAGTAATGAATACGATGGTTCCAGAGATGTTGAGACCAGAGTCAGTCAAAACAGAAAAGCCCTTGAGGCGGCAGGAATAACAGGTTCGTTTATTCTATGCCCTCATTCATATTCGGGATTAGAAGCAATTTATTGGGCTCAGAATTATCCCGATGAGATAGAAGCAATCATAGGATTAGATATGGCAGTACCAAGATCTTATGATATGTGTGATGACAGCATTATTCAATCGGTCAAATCTTCTGATTCCATTAACAGATTGCTTAGGGAAATAGGAATTGTAAGATTATTCGTCGGAGGCACTTTACCAGATGATTTTACCGATGAAGAGAAGAAAATCGCTACAGCAATTATATGTAATAATTTTGGGAGCAAAACAGCTTCCAATGAAACCGACTATATCATATCGGATTTAGCATTGATTGACGGTATGCCGATGCCGGATGTACCGATTTTGCTAATCATATCTGACGGAACAGTAACTGAAGGGTGGATTGATTTTGAGATGAATTATGCATCACAACTTTCTGATGTAACTACTGTTCAACTGAATTGTGGACACTCAGTCTATGACTATGAGCCTGACAAATGCGAGGCTGCTATGCGTGGTTTTATTGATGGTTTGGATTGATTGATCAGGAATAAAATGAACTATGAAATATGTGAACCCGATGGCAGTTTATACCGGAAGATAATCGCACTAAGACTCTCTGGTACTGTTCAAATGAACGGTACCAGAGAGATTTTTGTTACTCGGGTAGCCTGCCTTCATACATGATCTGAAGCGTATTCTTATTCTCCGGCTCTAATTATTTTCTTGTTTTCTTTCATTCCGGATTCGCGTGCGCGCTGACTACAAGGCTAAAACAGCATACTAAAAATGGTGATGAAGAGGGGAATCGTATTTTCCCGATGTCTGATCGTGCATATCGGGTGTTATCCAGGCTCTGGGAACGAGCAGAAGATAAAGAAGGCTTTGTTTTCCTTTACAAGGGGCATCCGATTAAAACTCAGACCGTAAATAGCCATTTGGAACGTGCCTGTGAATATCTGGATATCAGATATATCTCCAATCATAATATCCGTGCTACTGGTGCGACGGCAGCGCTTGCTGAAGGGATGGATGAGATGACAGTCAAGAGACTGGGGGTGGAAGTCTTTACAGACCATTCAGTACTATGCCAGAGAGGCCAGAGTCCGCAAGGATATTGAAGAAAAGTACGGTGCAATCTTCAACTAATGCAAACTAATGCATTTTCAGGCTTACTAATGTAAATAAAAAAATCTCCGAAAGCCTTTATTTATGGGCATTTCAGAGATTCATTCAGCGCAGCTCGTAGCGGAATCGAACCGCTGTTTCCGCCGTGAGAGGGCGGCGTCTTAACCGCTTGACCAACGAGCCATAAGTGCCGTACTTGATGATAATACTACAGTACCGGATAAAATGCAAGCACTTTTTTTGCTTTTTTGTATTTTTTTGAAAAAAGCTGCCACAGGGACGGTTCTGTGGCTCATTTTGAGCCGGAGAACCGTCCCTGTGGTTTGGGTGGAGATGTATCTTTTCGGAATGACAGGTGTATGCTACAATGTAATGGATTAAATGTATGGTCGGCTATACGAAATATTCAGGAGGACTTGCAGATGAAACGAGTATTTATGATCGTGCTGGACAGCATGGGGATTGGTGAGATGCCGGATGCGGAACAGTTTGGGGATGCCGGGAGTAATACGCTGAAGAGCTGTGCGAGCAGTGAGAAATTTCATATGGAAAATATGAAAGATCTGGGATTGTTCAATATCGAAGGGGTGGACTGGTGCGAAGGTGCAAAGGAACCTAAGGGGGCATATGCGCGTATGGCAGAGGCGTCCCAGGGAAAGGATACGACGACCGGGCACTGGGAGATGGCCGGGATCATCTCAAAGAATCCGATGCCGACCTATCCGGACGGTTTTCCAAAGGAAGTGATGGACGAGTTTGAAAAGCAGACCGGCAGAGGCTGGCTGGTGAACAAACCGTATTCCGGTACCGCGGTCATCAATGAATACGGCGATGAGCACGTAAAGACCGGCAAACTGATCGTGTATACCTCGGCAGATTCGGTATTTCAGATCGCGGCACATGAAGATCTGGTACCGCCCGAGCAGCTGTATGAGTATTGCCGTATCGCCAGAAGGATCCTGCAGGGGGATCATGCGGTCGGCCGCGTCATCGCCAGACCGTTTATCGGAAGCGGCAACGGCAATTATACCCGTACGCCCAGACGGCACGACTTTTCCCTGGAGCCGACCGGTACAACCATACTGGATCAGGTGATCGAAGCGGGACAGACGGTGCTGGCCGTAGGCAAGATCAAAGATATCTTTGCCGGACGCAGTATTTCGGATTTTGTATACACGCAGAATAACGCGGAAGGGATCGAACGTACACTGGAATACATGGACCGCGATTTTGAGGGACTGTGCTTTACCAACCTGGTTGATACGGATATGATCTACGGTCACCGCAGGGATATCGACGGCTACGCGGAGGCGCTTACGTATTTTGACCGCAAACTGCCGGAGATCCTGGCAAAGCTCCGGGAGGATGACATCCTGATCGTTACGGCGGATCATGGCTGTGATCCCGGCTATACCAAAACGACGGACCATACCCGTGAATATGTGCCGTTTGTGGCATACGGCAGAAATGTACCGGCGGGCGATTACGGCACGAGAGAGACCTTTGCCGATATCGGAGCTACCGTGCTGAAATACCTCGGGATCCCGCAGAAGATCGCGGGAACGGCGATCTTTTAGCTTATAGCATTCTGTGGGCAGAAGGTTATTTTCAGGGATGTAGTATTAAAAACTACATTACATGATATTCTTCTTTACATTGCTTTTGCGGTATGCTAGAATAAACCGTGTTATGTAAAGCGAACCGTTGCGGCCCGGCACAGGCGGAAGGAACCTGTGATCCGGACGGGAAAACGGTACAACAGGAGGAAGAGTATGTACAAGATTTTGACGGAAAATACCTGCGATCTTTCGCTGGAATGGCTGAACGCACACGATGTCGGTCTTTTGTATCTGAGCACGATCGTGGGCGATACCGTATATAATGCGGAGAATCCACTGGATAACCGGGAGTTTTACCGGATGCTCAAGGAAGGGGCAAAACCTTCCACATCTCAGGTAAACGTGGATGAAGCGAAGAAGTGGTTTGAGGAGCATATCGAAGAGACGGATCAGTTTTTGTATATCGGCTTTGCTTCGGGGCTGTCCGGCACCGTGAACAGTGTAAAGGTGGCGGTATCGGAGATCCTGGAAAAATATCCGGACAAGCAGATCGAGATCGTGGATACACAGACGGCTTCGGCCAGTGAAGGGCTGATGGTGGTTCGTGCCGTGCAGATGCGCGACGAAGGGAAGTCTTTTGAAGAAGTGACTGCGTGGGTGCGGAAGTACAGCCCTTTGGCCTGCACGCTCTTTACGGTAGATGATCTGATGGATCTGTGGCGTGGCGGACGCGTCAAGAAATCCAGCGCGATCGTCGGCAATCTGGCCGGGATCAAGCCGATCCTGTATCTGGATGATGCGGGTAAGATCCAGACGGCGGAGAAGATCCGCGGACGCAAGAAGGCATTGACAACTCTTGTAGATTATCTGGAAGAACTGGGGGAGCCGTATAAGGGTGAGAACGGTGAGATGATCGTGATCGCGCACGGAGATGCTTTGGAAGATGCGGAATTTCTGAAGAATGAGATCGAAACACGGCTGGGTTATCATAATTTTATGATCACCAATGTGGGACCGATCATCGGAACGCATACCGGTGCCAGCATCATCGTACTCTCCTGCTTCGGAAAAGCACGTACGAGATAAGCGTTTGTTATTTAGGAAAGACGGGTGGCGGATGAAGAAGAAATATTTATGGATGTCAGCGGCGGTATTCGTTCTGCTGACGCTGATGTTTCTGCCGATTCGGGCGATGGCGGCGCCGCAGCAGATGCCGGACGGCGGTATCTTTGATGCAGAGTATTATGCACAGCAAAACCCGGATGTGGTCGCGGTGCTGGGAACGGATCCGGCCCGGCTGTATCAGCATTATCTGACCTGCGGACGGAACGAAGGGCGGCAGCCGTATTCTACGGAACTCGGACCGGATTATGCGCAGGCACGTATCAAGGTGTTTTCGGCAGTGATCATCGCCGGTACGGTTTATGAAAACGGTGTGATCACGGAATCCCGGCCGGGATACTGCAAGGTGGAATATCCGGGAGGTGATACGGTATGTACGGGAAGGTTTTCGACTTCCACGGAGGAATCTGCATTGTTTGATGCACAGCGTTATGCGGCAGACAATCCGGATATCGCAGCCAGCGTCGGCACTTCTCAGACCGCACTTTGGAACCATTATAAGAACTATGGTGTGTATGAAGGACGCCCGGCTTATGCAACCACACCGAACGGAAATGCCAAACTGGCTGTGATCGATATCGTCTCACAGATCACAAATGTAACGATGAGCGAGCGCGAAAAAGTAAAAGCGGTTCACGACTGGATCATCAATAATACGACTTACGGTACATTGAGCGGCCGGCAGGATCAGTTTATGACCGGTGTACTTTACCAGAAACGGGCCGTATGTGCAGGATATGCTGATCTGTTTTCTTATGCGATGACGGTGCTGGGGATCCCGTGTGAACTGGTGACGGGCTACGGAAAGGGTGGAGACCATGCCTGGAACCGCGTGTTTATTGAGGGTGAGTGGAAGTACATTGATGTCACCTGGGACGATCTGATCGTATATTATAATGGTGTACGACGGGAAGTGCTGAAATATGATTACTTTTTGATCTCGGCCGGCGAGATGGAACGGGATCACAGGACCACGTTGACCAAGAGATATTATTACTAGTATAAAGTGCAAGTTGTCTGTGCAATACAGGCAACTTGCCTTTTTTGTGTGTTCTTCTGCTGGAGATTATTATTGTAAACCGATTTCTATTGCTATTTGCATGAAAAAAGAATATAATGTAATGAACAGAAATATTTTTTTGTATGCCGTCCCGAAGACGGGGAACGGTCAGTAGTGAGGAGGAGAAAAAGTTTTGGCTTCATTATCGGAAGAAATAAGCCGCAGACGGACTTTTGCGATCATTTCGCATCCGGATGCCGGTAAGACGACTTTGACAGAAAAACTGTTGTTATACGGAGGGGCGATCAATCTGGCCGGTTCCGTAAAAGGAAAGGCAACGGCAAGACATGCGGTTTCGGACTGGATGGAGATCGAGAAGGAGAGAGGTATTTCGGTCACGTCTTCCGTTCTGCAGTTTGAGTATGACGGTTATTGCATCAATATCCTGGACACGCCGGGACATCAGGACTTCTCGGAAGATACCTATCGTACACTGATGGCAGCCGATTCGGCGGTCATGGTGATCGATGCATCCAAGGGTGTGGAGCCGCAGACGAGAAAGCTGTTTAAGGTCTGTGCTATGCGCGGGATTCCCATCTTTACCTTTATCAACAAGATGGATCGCGATGCATTGGATACTTTTGATCTGCTGGACAATGTCGAGAAGGAACTGGGGATCGATACATGTCCCGTCAACTGGCCCATCGGTTCCGGTAAGAATTTTAAGGGTGTGTACGATCTGGAGAAGAAGGAACTGATCGTCTTCTCGGATACCGAAAAAGGTACAAAAGAAGGTACGACGGAGGAGATCTCCGATATCGCACAGATCCATGAATACATTGGTGCGGAAGCTTCGGAGAAGCTCGATGAAGAACTGGAACTGCTGAGCGCAGGAGCCGATTTTGATCTGGAGCAGGTTCGTGCCGGCAAGCTGACACCGGTATTTTTCGGTTCGGCACTGACCAACTTCGGTGTGGAGTACTTCCTGCAGCATTATCTGCATATGGCGATGGCACCGAGCGGGCGTGTTTCGGAAGGCAGGGTTGTGGAACCGGCGGAAAACGGTTTTTCCGCATTTGTCTTCAAGATCCAGGCTAATATGAACAAAGCCCATCGCGACAGGATCGCATTCATGCGTATCTGCTCCGGTAAATTTGACGCCCAGATGAACATCAAGCACGTACAGAGCGGACGGACGATGCGTCTGCAGCAGCCGCAGCAGATCATGGCAGATGAGCGCAAGGTCTTAAGCGAAGCGTATGCGGGCGATATCATCGGTGTTTTTGATCCGGGCAACTTTTCTATCGGCGATACGGTATGTGAGCCGAAGGAGAATGTACGATACGAAGGCATCCCGACCTTCGCACCCGAGCATTTTGCAAGGGTACGTCAGGTCGATACGATGAAGCGTAAGCAGTTTGTAAAGGGGGTGGAGCAGATCGCGCAGGAAGGTGCGATCCAGATCTTCCAGGAGATCGCTTCCGGTATGGAGGAGATCATCGTCGGAGTGGTAGGCGTGCTGCAGTTTGATGTGCTGAAGTATCGTCTGGAAAATGAGTACAACGTAGAGATCCGGCTGGAGCCGCTGCCCTATGAGCATATCCGCTGGATCGTGAATAAAAACGAAGTGGATGTCAAGAAACTGACCGGTACTTCAGATATGAAGAAAGTACAGGATCTGAAAGGTAATCCGCTGTTGCTCTTTGTAAATGCATGGAGTGTAGGGATGACGGAAGAACGCAATCCGGGACTGCAGTTGAGTGAGTTCGGTAAGGATTGGTAGGGATTGACGAAAACGCCCGGATTGACTGCGGGAGCACACAGCATTATCGGAAGGGGATCCCCCCGGGGGTGAAGTATGAGAGAAAAAAAGAATCGCAGAAAGTTATGGATTCCGATGCTGCTGATCTTATCGGTATTGTCTGCCTGCGGGAAGAAAACGGCATCCGGGACAGAGGCGCAGGCACCGCGTGTCAGCAAAGGAACGATCGAAGCTTCCGACATCGGTCTGGCAGAGCCACCTGCATCGGGAGAAGAAGAGAGCAATACGGCCGGCAGCTATACACTTCCGCAGAAAACCGGATACGAAGCTCCGAGTTCCACGGAAAATCGTACGATCGTACGCAGCAGCCGTGTAGATCTGGAAAAAGCGCGTATCTCGATCGGGATCACGGAATCTGAGATCAAGAAGCGGATGCGCGAGCAGACAGGAAACTATTTCTTTGATCTGATGGAAGCAGATCAGCAGATGCTGTACACCGAGATCCTGATGGTGCTGGAAAAACATGGAGAGAATATCCTGATCTCGGCCAAGGATGCAGATACACTGAAGAATGTTTTCCTCTGTGTATTTCAGGATCATCCGGAGATCTACTGGATCGATGGTTACGGATACAGCCGATACGGCAGCGGCAACAATAGCTACTTTACCTTCAGCGGCAAGTATACCTACAGCAAAGCGGAATGCGATGCGTATCAGCCGATGATCGATGCGTATGTTTCCAAATGCGAAGCCGGTCTGCCACAGGGGGCAAGGGATTACGAAAAGGTAAAATACGTATACGAATACATCATCCAGAAGACGGATTATGATCTGGCCGCGCGGGATAACCAGAATATCCTTTCCGTATTTCTCTACGGAGAATCGGTATGTCAGGGATATGCAAAAGCGGTGCAGTATCTGCTGAGGGATATGGATGTGCCATGCACGATGGTTGTAGGCAAGGTAAACAACGGCGAAGGACATGCCTGGAATCTGGTCAATGTGGATGGTTCGTATTACTATGTGGATGCGACCTGGGGGGATGCCGGATATATCAGCGATACCGATGAGGGGGATACTCTTCCGAACGGCGTCAGTTATCATTTCCTGAATGTAACGACGGAAGAGATGAACCACACACATACTTTGGATAATGTTATGCCGATGCCGTACTGCATCGCGACGGATGCCAATTATTATGTGCGGGAAGGGGATTATGTGATCGGCTACCAGTCATCCAAGCTGAAGAAGCTGTTTGAAGAAGCGGCAGGCAACGGTGAAAACTATGTCAGCTTCAAATGCTCTTCGGAAGCGGTCTACAATCTGTGCGTGACCAAGCTGCTGGAAAAACAGGAAGTGTTTAATTATCTGCCGGCCGGAGCTAAATCGGTGGATTATTTTACGGACGAAGATCTGTTTATCATCTCGTTCTGGTTTTAATATCGTTACTATTCACAGCCCTTCGTGCTGTGATAGTAACGGGTTTTGCCAATAAGAATCGCCTGCGGCGATGGGCAAAACCCATCTCACGCAAAGTGTTTTGAGTCGTAATCGCGCAGCAAGTGCGCGATTCGACTGTGAATGGTAACTTAATATCATCAATTGAAATATAGAAAGATATGTGTTATACTAGGCGCTGATCAGTTTTTGCAATTGATCAACGCCTGGCTATGAAAGGAGAGGTTTCGGAAATGGAAACAAACAATATTACTCTGCGCGCAGATGAGAATAATGTCGGTTCCGTTCAGATCGCAGATGATGTCGTATCGATGATCGCGGCGCTGGCAGCTTCCGAGGTGGAAGGTGTGAGCTCTGTGGTAGGGGATATCACAAACGAGGTGATGAGCAAGGTCGGTATGAAAAAACTGACCAAGGGTGTACGTGTAGACCTTCTGGATAACAAAGTATCCATCGATCTGTCGATCATGATCGGATTCGGATATCCGATCCCGGAAACCAGCCGTCTGGTACAGGAAAAGGTAAAGAATTCCGTGGAGACGATGACAGGCCTTACGGTAGAAGATATCAATATCCGTGTTGCAGCGGTCAATATGTCTAAGGTAAAGGGATAAATGAGCAGAAGGGCAAACAGAGAAAAAGTATTTCAAGTATTATTCAGCGCAGATTATTATGCGCCGGAAGAGATGGGGGAACAGATCCGTCTCTTTTTTGCGGATGAAGAGGAGCGTTTCTTCGAGAAGAAAATGGAAGAAGCGGAAGAAAAAGGCGTAAAAGGTGCGCCGGAGGAGCTGATCCTGCCGGCTTCTTTTGCAAAGAGCCGTGAAGAGGTGACGAAACGGGTAGAGAGTATTCTGCCGCGCATTCCGGAATTGGACAAAAAACTCGATGAGAAAATCGACGGGTGGGATACTACACGTATCGGTCGTGTGGAACTTACGGTCCTGCGACTGGCTCTTTATGAAATGCTGTATGACGACGAGATCTCGGAAGCGGTAGCGATCAATGAAGCGGTAGAGATCGCCAAGAAATACGGGCAGGAAAAATCGTCAGAATTCATCAATGGAGTATTGGCGAAGTTTACGGCCTGAAATGAGACATTGTCTATGGCAAAGAATGTTTATTCTGTATCACAGGTAAGTTCTTATATAAAAAACATGTTCGACCAGGACTATATGCTCGGAGGCATACAGGTCCGGGGCGAGATCAGTAATCTGAAATATCATAATTCCGGTCATATTTATTTTTCACTGAAAGATGAAAAGGCAGTCATTGCCTGTGTGATGTTTCGCTCATCCGCGGCATCCCTGACCTTCCGTATGCAGGAAGGCATGGGGGTGGTGGCGAGCGGAAGCATCAGTGTATACGTAGAGGGCGGCAGATACCAGCTCTATGTCAATCGTGTCGTGCAGGAAGGTCAGGGCAATCTGGCCGAGCAGTTTGAGCGGCTGAAAGTACGGCTGGAAGAAAAAGGGCTGTTTGCTCCGGAATATAAGCAGCCGATCCCGTTTTATGCAAAGAAGGTGGGGATCGTGACAGCGGCGACGGGAGCGGCGGTACGGGATATCATAAATGTGGCGACCAGAAGAAATCCTTACGTGCAGCTGATCCTGTATCCGGCTACGGTACAGGGAGAGACGGCGAAGGAAAGTATCGTGCGCGGGATCCGGGCGCTGGAGGCCTATGGCGTGGATGTGATGATCGTCGGGCGCGGCGGAGGATCGATCGAGGATCTGTGGGCGTTTAATGAGGAGGTTGTGGCACAGGCGATTTTTGACTGCAGTGTGCCGATCATCAGTGCCGTTGGGCACGAGACGGATTATACGATCGCCGATTTTGTGGCGGATCTGCGGGCACCGACTCCATCGGCAGCTGCTGAGCTGGCAGTAAGGGATATCCGTGAGATCCTGACGCAGAAGGACGGATATGCACGCAGACTGGAGTTTGCAATGACCTCTGTGACCGGACGGTACCGGCAGCGGCTGGAAAATGCCGGCGAACGGTTGAAGCAGCATTCTCCGAAGGGGCAGTTAAATACCATGCGGGAGCGTGCCGTACGCCTGGAAGATGCCTATAACGGGCATATGAATTACCGTCTGGAACAGGCGCATCAGCGGATCGAACGCATGCAGGAACGTATGGGACCACTGGCAGAGCGGCACATGCGGGATAAGAAGCTGCAATACGAGCGGCTGGAACAGCGGCTGCAGCCCGTGATGGAAAAACTTCTGCAGGAGAGAAAAGCAAAGTTTACCATCCTGCTGGAACGGATGAAGGCAAGATCACCGCTGGATCGTCTGGGAGGCGGATATGTCTACCTTTCGGATCCGAAGGGACAGGCAATCCGGGAGGCAAAACAGGTGAAAGCAGGAGATGAACTGATGCTGCGGCTGAAGGACGGAAGGATCCGGGCGCATGCGACGGAAGTAGTAACGGAAAGCGGGGAAGAGTGATGGTTGAGAAAAAAACAGAAAAGAAGGAACGGAGTCTTGAGGAAAACTTTGCATTTCTGGAGGAAACGCTTCAGAAACTGGAGAGCAATGATATCCCTCTGGAGACGGCATTTGGTCTGTATGAGGAAGGCATGCGCGCATTGAAAGCGTGCAACGAACAGATCGACAGTGTGGAGAAAAAAGTATTGTTATTGCAAAGCGATGGGACAACCGATGAATTTTAAAGAGGAATTACAAAAAAGAACGGCGGAAGCAGAGCGCATCACGATGGAATTGCTGCCGGAAGTGAGCGGGCACGCAGCAACTGTAATGGATGCAATGCGCTATAGCGTGGGAGCAGGCGGGAAACGATTAAGACCCGTGATGATGCAGGCGGCGTATGAGCTGTGCGGCGGTAAGGGAACGGTTGTGGAATACTTTATGGCGGCACTGGAGATGATCCACAACTATTCACTGGTGCATGATGATCTGCCGGAGATGGATAATGATGAGCTGCGCCGCGGGATGCCGACGACGCATATCCGTTATGGCGCGGGTATGGCGGTTCTGGCAGGGGACGGACTTTTGAACTATGCCTACGAAACGGCAATGAAGGCGTTTGCGGAGGCAAAGGGAGCCGAACGGGAAGGCTGTATCGAGGCACTGGCACTGCTGGCGGAAAAAGCCGGGATCTACGGTATGGTAGGCGGACAGTGTCTGGATGTGGAAGCAGAGGAAAAAGGACTGAACCTCACGCAGGAACAGATCCTGTATGTCTATGAAAATAAAACGGCAGCACTATTGCAGGCGGCACTGGGCTGCGGCGCGGCACTGGCAGGAACGGATATCTCTGCAAAGAACCGTGCGGATCTGCAGAAGGCCGGCTATGATCTGGGCATCGCATTTCAGCTGCAGGATGATATCCTGGACATCGAGAGTACGACCGAGGAACTGGGCAAACCGGTAGGCTCGGATGAGCGAAACGGGAAAAAAACTTATGTGTCCTATCTGGGGATGGATGCCGCAAAGCAGGAACAGGCAAGGCTTTCCAAAGAAGCGGCGGCTCTGGTGCGGGCACTGGAAACGGACGGCAGTGCGAGAGCCGGGGAAGCAAAAGAATTTCTGGCGGAACTGATCGAGCATCTGGTAGAGCGGCGGAAGTAGTAACGGGGGAAAGTTATGTCAAATAAGAAAACGGATAGTGAACAGATCCTGGCGATGGAAGACGGACCGATCCTGGACCGTATCCAGGGGCCGAATGATATCAAAAAGCTTTCAAAGGAAGAGTATCCTATACTGGCAGCAGAAATCCGGGAGTTTCTGATTCGTTCGATCAGTGAGACCGGCGGTCATCTGGCTTCCAATCTCGGGGCAGTGGAGCTGACAATGGCACTGCATCTGTCTCTGGATCTGCCGGAGGACAAGATCATCTGGGATGTGGGGCACCAGTCCTACACGCATAAGCTTTTGACCGGAAGGCGCGAAGGCTTTCGTACGCTGCGCAAATACGGCGGTATGAGCGGGTTCCCGAAGCGCAAGGAAAGCGATTGCGATGCATTTGATACGGGGCATTCCTCGACTTCGATCTCGGCAGGGCTTGGTCTGGTGGAGGCACGGGAACTGAAAGGCGAGGACTATACGGTCGTTTCCGTGATCGGTGACGGATCCCTGACCGGAGGTATGGCATTTGAGGCGCTGAACAATGCCGCAAAGCTGCGTAAGAATTTTATCATCATCTTAAACGATAACAATATGTCCATTTCCGAAAATGTGGGCGGACTTTCCAATTATCTGAACTCGGTGCGTACGGCCGAGAAGTATCTGGATCTCAAGGAAGGCGTGTATCAGTCGCTGATGCGTTCCGGTAATGAGAAGATGGTACGTACGCTGCGCAAGGCAAAATCCACGGTAAAGCAGATGATCGTGCCGGGCATGCTCTTTGAGGATATGGGCGTTACCTATCTGGGACCGATCGACGGACATGACGTACCGCGGCTGATGAAAGCGATCCGTTATGCAAAACGTGTACAGAGTGCGGTGATGATCCATGTGCTGACACAAAAGGGGAAAGGATACAGTCCTGCGGAAAAACACCCGTCCCGTTTTCATGGAGCGGAGCCTTTTGATGTGTCGACCGGTATGCCGAAGAAAGTACGGGAAAAGGCAAACTATACCGATGTCTTTGCAACGATGATGTGCAAGCTGGCAAAGCAGAAACCGGAACTGGTGGCCGTATCGGCAGCGATGGCAGAAGGTACGGGGCTGAAACGTTTTGCCAATATGTATCCGGATCGTTTCTTTGATGTGGGGATCGCGGAGGAACACGGAGTGACCTTTGCGGCGGGACTCGCAGCCGGAGGGCTGCATCCGGTCGTGGCGATCTATTCGTCCTTCCTGCAGCGTGCCTATGACCAGATCCTGCATGATGTGTGTCTGCAGGGACTGCCGGTCGTATTTGCGGTGGACCGCGCGGGACTGGTAGGTTCCGACGGTGAGACACATCAGGGGATCTTTGACCTGAGCTATCTGTCTTCCATCCCCGGGATGACGGTGATGGCACCCAAGAATAAATGGGAGCTGGCAGATATGCTGGAGTTTGCGCTCGAGCAGGAAGGCCCTTGTGCGATCCGCTACCCAAGGGGAGAAGCCTATGACGGCTTAAAAGAAAAACGTGAGGCGATGGCTTACGGAAAATGTGAAGTGATCGATCAGGACGAGGATGCGCAGATCTGTCTGATCGCGGTAGGCAGTATGGTAAAGACGGCAGAAGAAGTGGCTGAAAAGCTGCGTACGGATGGACACCGCTGCATGTTCATCAACGCACGTTTCGTAAAGCCGATCGATCCGGCGATGGCCGAGTATGCACGCGGACGTCAGCTAGTCGTTACGATGGAGGAAAACGTGATCAGCGGTGGTTTTGGAGAACAGTTCCGCGAGCTTTTGGATGAGCGTGTGCCGGCGGAAGTACGGCCGAAGCAGCTGTGCATTGCACTGTCGGATGCCTATGTTGAGCATGGAAACGTGGATATCTTAAAACACGAAACGGAGATCGATGCCGAGAGTGTTTATTATCGTATACTGGAGGCATTGAACTGATGGCAAAGGCGAAGGAACGGCTGGATGTGCTGCTGGTAAAACACGGCTTTGCCGAATCCAGGGAGAAGGCGAAAGCGCTGATCATGGCCGGAGATGTATTTGTCAACGGACAGCGGGAAGACAAGGCCGGTACCTCATTTGCGGAGGAAGGCCTAAAGATCGAAGTGAAGGGAAATACGCTGCGCTATGTGAGCCGTGGCGGATTGAAGCTGGAAAAGGCACTGCAGGTCTTTCCGATCGATCTGAACGGGAGGATCTGTATGGATATTGGTTCTTCCACCGGCGGATTTACGGATTGCATGCTGCAAAACGGCGCCGCCAAGGTGTATGCCATCGATTCCGGGACGAATCAGCTGGCCTGGAAGCTGCGCAGCGATGCACGTGTCGTATGCATGGAGCAGACCAATTTTCGCTATGTGACCAAAGAGCAGATCACCGAAGAGATCGATTTTGCTTCGGTCGATGTTTCTTTTATCTCTCTTTCCAAGATACTTCCGGCAGCTTATCCGTTGTTAAAATCAGACGCGGAAATGGTATGTCTGATCAAGCCGCAGTTTGAAGCGGGACGCGAACAGGTCGGTAAAAAGGGTGTGGTACGCGACGCAAAAGTACATATCCAGGTGATACGTGATGTGATCGCGTCGGCCATGGAGAATCGTTTTGCGGTGCTCGGATTGGATTACTCCCCGGTACGCGGACCGGAAGGCAATATCGAGTATCTTCTGCATATCACCAAAAGAGAAGAGGATATCGCGCAGATCGATGTGAGTGCGCTGGTTGCCGGTGCACATGAGGATTTAAAAGAATGAAACGTTTTTGTATTATCTCCAACAGCATCAAAGATACAAGGCTGAAGGTGGCGTATCGCGTGAACGCCTGTCTGACAACGCTTGGTGCGGTATCCAAAGTATTTGACCTGGTGGAAAACGAGCCGGTCGTTCCGCAGGATACGGAAGCCATACTTGTGATCGGAGGAGACGGAACCCTTTTGTCCGTGGCCAAAAAGACGATGCATCTGAAACTGCCGATGCTCGGGATCAATCTGGGGGCGATCGGGTATCTTACGGAAGTGGAGATATCGGAGATCGAGATCGCATTAAAGCGTCTCATCACCAACGATTTTTCCATCGAGGAACGGATGATGATCGCCGGACGGCGTCTGGAAGCGGACGGCAGATCCGCGGAAACGAGCTACGCATTGAACGACGTGGTGATCTCGCGCAGGGGCGATATCCAGGTGATCAGCTACCGTGTGTATGTCAATAATAAGTTCTTGACGGAACAGAGGGCGGATGGTATTATAGTGAGCACGCCCACCGGTTCCACCGGTTACAATCTTTCAGCGGGCGGCCCCATTGTAAAACCGGATGCAAGACTTTTGGTTTTGACACCGATCTGTCCCCATACCCTGAATACCAGAAGCATCATATTGTCAGCAGAAGATGTGGTAAAGATCGAACTGCTGCCCACCTACAGTCAGAAAAAAGTAGAAGCCGGTTTTTTCATTGACGGAGCCTCCACAGGGGTTCTGGGGCCGGAGGATATCGTCGTGGTATCCGGGACCGACCGTGTTACGAGGATCATCAAGCTGAGCGACGATGGTTTCCTCGAAGTGCTGCAGCACAAACTTCAGTAACGAAGCGGTGCGGGCGAATATCGTTTTAGGAGAATTGCAGGAAAATGCTGGAAAGTGTAAGTGTAAAGAATCTGGCCCTGATCCGGGAAGCAGAGATCAATTTCGGAAAGGGCTTAAACATTATGACCGGTGAGACCGGTGCCGGTAAGTCGATCATCATAGGATCGGTCAACTATGCGCTGGGAGCAAAGGCCGACAAGGATGTGGTGCGGGAAGGGGCGGAATATGCTCTGATCGAGCTGGTCTTTCATCTGGAAAACGAGGATACGATCCGCAGGGTGCGGGAACTGGATCTGCCGGTCGAGGAAGACGGCACGGTGATCATCAGCCGCAAGATCGGTGCGACACGTTCGCAGATCCGTGTATGCGGGGAAACGGTGACCGTAAAACAGGTACGGGAACTGGCGTCGCTTCTGATCGATATCCATGGACAGCATGAACATCAGTCGCTGCTAAAGAGCACGCGGCATCGTGAACTGCTGGATGCCTATGCGGGCGAAAAGATGGAGGATCTGCTGGGCAAGATCGCTGAGTCCTATCATGCCTATACGGAGGCAGAGGAGAAACTTAAGAGTCTGACGATCGACGATGCCAAACGGCAGCGGGAATTGTCCCTGGCCGAATATGAAGTGGCCGAGATCGAGGCGGCCAATATCGTGGCCGGCGAGGAAGAGGAACTGCAGAAGAAGCACCGGCGGATGAAGAATTCCAAGAATACCTTCGATGCCCTGCAGAAAGTATCGGAAGCACTGAATGCGGATGATGGTGCACTTGCGCAGCTGGATCGGGCTATCCGTGAACTGCATACGGCAGCAGCGATGGACGATGCACTGGAAGACAGCGCAGAACAGCTGGATACGGCGGAAGAGATGCTGCGGGATATCCAGCGGTCGTTAGATGATTACATGGAAGAAGCGGCCTTTGATGAGGAAAGCTTTGCAAAAATCGAGGAACGTCTGGATGTGCTGGACAAGCTGTGTATGAAGTACGGCGCGACAACGCAGGACGTGCTTGCCTACCTGGACGAGCAGAAGAAAAAACTGGACGACCTCTCGGATCTGGATGCCACGCTGGAGAAGATCCGAAAGCAGCGGGATGCAGCGCAGAGCGCGTTGGACGACTATTGTGCAAAGGCGCACGCCCTTCGGGAAAAACAGGCGCGTATCCTGGAGAAGGAAGTGATCCGCCATCTGGAGGATCTGAACTTCTTAAAGGTCGGCTTTGAGATCAGCATCGGACGTACGGAGGGATATTCCGTGCATGGATACGATACGGTGGAGTTTATGATCTCACTCAATCCGGGAGAGAAGAAGCGCCCGCTTGCGGAGGTGGCCAGCGGCGGTGAGCTGTCCCGTATCATGCTGGCACTCAAGTCTGTATTTGCCAGAAAAGATGAGATCGAGACCCTGATCTTTGACGAGATCGATACCGGTATCAGCGGAAAGACCGCCTGGAAGGTATCGGAAAAGATGGCAGGTTTAAGCCGGGAGCACCAGCTGATCTGCATTACGCACCTGCCGCAGATCGCCGCTATGGCGGATCACCATTTCCTGATCGAAAAGGGCGAGAACGGGGGCAAGACAGAGACCGGTATCTCGGCGCTGCGAGAGGCCGACCGGGAGAAGGAACTGGCGCGTATGCTGGGCGGTGACACCCTGACCGATGCGGTGCTGGGCAATGCGAAGGATCTGATCGCACAGGCACAGGCGGCAAAGGAAAAATAGTCCGTCAAATTATAGCATATCGTATAAAATATACAAAAAAATACTTTGCAAACGCCTGATGATAGTATATAATACATAAAGAACTATAGTTTTCGGCATGACCGGATTTGGAGGGAAGGGAATGAAGAATATTCTTTTTATCGCATCTGAAGGTGTACCATTCATCAAGACCGGCGGGCTGGCCGATGTGGTCGGATCACTTCCGAAATGTGTAGATAAGAGATATTTTGATGTGCGGGTGATGCTGCCCAAGTATACCTGCATGTCCCAGGCCATGAAGGATAAGATGACCTACAAGACGCATTTCTATATGGATTTCCATTGGAAGAATGAGTATGTGGGCATCCTGGAAGCCGAGGTGGATGGCGTAAAGTATTATTTCATTGATAACGAGATGATGTTCGGTGGTTTCCGCCCTTACAGCGGCAATTTCTACGATGACATCGTAAAATTTGCATTTTTCTCCAAAGCGGCGCTTTCTGCGATCCCACTGTTGGATTTTGAACCGGATCTTCTGCATTGCCATGACTGGCAGACGGGACTGGTTCCGGTCTATCTGAAGGAACGTTTCCGCAACAACCCGATGTTTGCTCGGATGAAGAGCGTTATGACGATCCACAACCTGAAGTTCCAGGGACGCTGGGATGTCAAGGAGATGCGCGACATCACCGGTATTCCCGCGGATTTCTTTACGCCGGACAAACTGGAAAGCTACCATGACGCCAATCTGTTAAAGGGCGGCCTGGTATATGCCGATGCGATCACGACGGTTTCCGAAACCTATGCGGAAGAGATCAAGACGCCGTTCTACGGGGAAGGGCTGGACGGTTTATTGAAAGCGCGCAGCAATGACCTGCGGGGAATTGTCAACGGTATCGATTATGAAGAGTATGATCCCTCTAACGATAAGCTGATCGCGTACCGTTACGACACCAGGAATTTCCGCAAGGAAAAGATCAAGAATAAGCGGGCTTTGCAGAAGGAACTGCATCTGGATGAAGATGATAAGACGATGATGATCGGAATTGTTTCGCGACTGACCGATCAGAAGGGCCTTGATCTGATCGCATATATTATGGATGAGCTGTGTCAGGATGCCGTACAGATCGTGGTACTCGGTACCGGTGAAGAGCGTTATGAGAATATGTTCAAGCATTTTGACTGGAAATACGGCAACAAGGTATCGGCGAACATCTATTATTCCGAGGAGATGTCTCATAAGATCTATGCGGCCTGCGATGCATTTCTGATGCCGTCCATGTTTGAACCCTGCGGTCTGTCCCAGCTGATGGCGCTGCGCTACGGTACGGTACCGATCGTTCGTGAGACGGGAGGTCTGAAGGATACCGTGGAGCCGTACAATGAATACGACAGCACCGGAACCGGTTTTTCGTTCCAAAACTACAATGCGCACGAGATGCTGGCAACGATCCGCTATGCGGAGAAGATCTATTACGACAAGCGTCGTGAATGGAACAAGATGATCGACCGGGGAATGGCAGTGGATTTCTCCTGGCATGTATCCGCCGGAAAGTATCAGGATATGTACGACTGGCTGATCGGGGAAAAAGCATAAAATCAGAAAACGTGTATAGAAGGGGTTCCGTTGAAAGACGGAACCTTTTTTCATGGATACCATAAAAAAAACGTTGTCAACCGTATCTTACATGGCTGCAATGGAAGGTTGCTTGTAATTAGGGGCAGATTGTGGTATTTTGTTATTTGGTGAAAATTGTTTTGTGGAATTTTCACGATAAGAAATGTTATATCAGAGAGGCGGGAAAAGATGTTAGAGAAGAGGGGAAGAAAACAGGGATTCTTTTTCGGAAAAGTGTGGTCTGCACTGATGACCTTCCTGTTGATCGTAACCACTTGTGTATCTGCAGGAATGCCGGTACATGCGGGCGATGAAGATTATGATGTGGAGGCAACGGGAAAGCTGACGGACGGAGGCAAGACTGCCAATGTCGTGGTGAGCCTGACGAATCATGGAGATAATTTCGGCGGGTATCTGCGATTGTGCGTTTCGGACAGATACGGACACAATGATTATCTGAATGGTTATGAATGCTATGTCGCTGTAGCGGAAGAGGAAACGGATACGGTAACAATCAGTTTTCCGGTGATCGAAGGGATGGATCTGGAAAATGCCAAATTTGAGCTGCAGATCCTGAATGAAAAGAAGACGCCGCTGCAGTATGAGAAGCTGTATCATCTGTTTGATGCGGATGCCTCCGCACATATCGGCATACTCTGTGATGATCCGAGTGCGCTGGATTATCTGGTAAACTACAACTCTTCATCATATGGATACTATTCCTACAATAATAATGACCGCAAATGGGAGAGCCAGGCGCTGATGCCGTCGGAACTGACAGATGAGATCACATTAACTACGATCTCCATGATCGTGATCGATGATTATGATGTATCCAGCCTGAAAAAAGAAGAGATCACGGCCATCGAAGAGTGGGTAAAAGAGGGCGGAATCCTGGTGATCGGTACCGGTGAAAACGGGGATGAGACTTTTGATGCCTTTGATCCGCAGATGATGGAAGCCAGTCTGGCGAGCCGTTCACCGTATGATGATTACAGCTACTACGCGAGCAGCGGCTATATTGCATTTTCGGATATCAATTACGGATCTTCCTATGTACAGAATATGGCAAGGGATGCCAGAATGAAAACGGTGGGGCGCGGTGGTATCGTGCTGGCACAGTTTGCATTGACGGATCCGGATCTGGACCGGCCTTACTTTGCGGGAGATCTGTTCAATACGACATCCTCTTTTTTCAGCACGGCGAATATTAAGAATTATGTGTTCACCGAAAGTGAACTGGAAAAAGTCTTTGGTGTGATGCAGGGGCAGGCAAAACTGAATGCAGGTCTTTTGACCGCGATCGTTGTGATCTACGTGATCCTGGTCGGACCGATCCTGTATCTGGTATTGAAAAAGTTCGACAAACGCGAGAAGATCTGGTATGCCGTGCCGATCATGTCGTTTGTGTTTGTTCTGCTTGTGTTCATTGCCAGCCGCGGTTTCTCTGTCCGTAACCGGATGTTCGAAACGATACGTGTGGCGAAGGCAGACGGAACCGGACAGGAAGCGGATTACATCTTCGGATTCTCTGCGAGTCAGAAGCCGTGGACCGTAACGCTGGACGATGAGATGACAACCGCCGGACCGATCGTTCTGCAGGATAATTATCTGGATAGCGGAGCGGAAGATCAGTTTCACTGTCTGACCAGCAGAAGTACGAAGGGTGTGCAGATCCAATACCGGCCGACGCAGGTATTTGAGGCGGCATACTTTAAGTCAAGGCGGCCCAATCCGGATGAGTACGGGGCGCTGGAGTATGAGCTTGAGCTGAAGCGTTCCGGTATTACCGGTACGATCAATAATGATACGGAGTACGATTTTGATTATGTGCTGGTGGTATGTGACGGCTATTATCAGATCATTCCGGATCTGGAGAGCGGCGATCAGTATACCCTTTCCGGTTACGGAAGAAACTCGTATTCCAATGCAGGTGATCTGGCGGTATATGCCAGAAAACTGTACGATCAGGAAGATTATCGTTCCGCAAAACTAATGGCGGCCCTGACGATGGCTGCACATGAATTGCAGGGAGAAGGTTCTTTTGTGGTAGGTATCACGACATCGAAGGAAAAGATCCTGCAGGGTGTCGGCAACAGTGAAGAATCGTTTCTGTGTGTATATGCGGCAAAGTAGGGGGAGAGAGAAATGCTGTATTTAGGAAATCTGAGTAAAAGCTACGGCAAATTTCTGGCCGTGAACAACCTGTCATTACACGTACCCAAGGGGGATCTGTTTGGCTTTGTGGGACCAAACGGTGCGGGTAAAACAACGACGATCCGTATGCTGTGCGGATTATTAAAGCCAAATTACGGTTCGATCCATATCAACGGCTATGAATTGAAGCATCAGTCCGAAGCGGTTCGACGCTGCATTGGTTATGTGCCGGATTTCTTTGGTGTCTATGACAATCTGAAAGTAAAGGAATATATGGAGTTTTACGGTTCCATTTACGGGATCGGGGATGATAAGATCCGGAAAATGACCGGCGATCTGCTGGATCTGGTAAATCTGGCGGACAAGGAAGAGGTATATGTAGATACCCTGTCCCGCGGTATGAAACAGAGATTGTGTGTAGCACGTGCGCTTCTGCATAACCCGCAGCTTCTGGTGCTGGATGAACCGTCTTCCGGTCTGGATCCGCGTGCACGTGTGGAGATGAAGGAACTTTTGATGAACTTAAACTCCATGGGCAAGACGATCATCATCAGTTCCCATATTCTGTCGGATATTGCGGAAATGTGCAACAGCGTTGGGATCATGAACAAGGGACGGCTGGTAACGGCAGGACGTATGGAAGATATCCTGGGGCTGGGACGGAATGAACATCATCTGATCATCCAGATCCGCAGTGATATGAATAAGGCAGTAGAGCATATGCGTGAATTGCCGGAAGTATCTGTCGTTTCCGTCCGGGAGAACGAGATCGTGATCAATTTTGCGGGCAGTGATGAAGATGTGAATCGTATTATGATTACGCTGATGCAGGCAGGCGTAATGGTAGGCGGATACCACCGTGAGGAATCCAACCTGGAGACACTGTTTATGCAGCTGACCGGTGTGAATCCGATGGAATTGCAGAATAATATGGCGCCGCAGGGAATGCCGGATACGATGCCGCAGCAACCGGCAGGGATGCCGAATAACGGTAATATGCCGATGGGAGGAATGGTGAATAACGGTAATATGCAGCAGGGAGGTGCGGGATGGAACGCTTAAAAAATATCAGGATCAACCCGATCGTGAAAAAGGATCTTCGCGTGCTTTCGCGTAGTATGAAGATCGCCTGGGGATTGTTTGCATATGAAGCCGTACTGTTGATCGCGTTTTTATTTGCGATCTGGATCATTTTTGAAGAATTCAGCGGTTACGGTTACTCGGCCGACTATCAGGCATTTGTGGTAATGTTTCCGGTCATTTCCGTATTGGAATTCGGTATTATCGCGTTGCTGATGCCGATCATGACGGCAACTGCCGTATCCGGAGAGAAGGAGCGTCAGACGTTTGACATCCTGCTCACCACGGTAATGACACCGAGAGCGATCATTCGGGGAAAAGTAGCATCCGCCGTGATCCGTGTGATGGTATTTATGGTGGGCAGCATTCCTCTGATGGCACTGTCCTTTACACTCGGTGGTCTGAGCTGGATCAATCTGTTCATTACGATGATCGCGTTTTTGATCTTTGCGATACTGACCGGATCTTTGGGGATCTTTGCTTCGACTCTGACCACAAAATCCATCACAGGGATCATTCTGACGTATGTATTTTACTTTGTATATGCCAATGCTTCCTTTGTACCGACACTGATCATCCTTCTTGCTTCGGGATTCAGCAGCAGCAGCTCCGTTTCGTTTCTGCTTCTGTTAAACCCGGTTTCGGCGATCACGCAGATGTTTGCATTGATGCTTGGCGGTAACGATCTGTTCGGAGCCGGTATGAGCAGCAGTATTACCGGCTGGATCTGGGTGGCATTGTCCGGGGCAGCGATGATCGGCTTCTCGATCCTGTTTCAGGAACTGGCGGCACGCAGGATCGATCCGCTGTGTGGTTATGTAAAAGATACAAAGAAAAAGAAACAGCCTTCGGTAGCACTGGATCGGCCACAGCCGAAGCAGGTACCGGAGAATTGGGCACCGGGGCAGGTGAATGCCGCACCGGATTCGCAGAATGCAGCAATGGCTGCAACAATGGCAGCAGTGCCGCAGAATACTGCACCGATGGCACAGCAGGGCATGCCGGTAATGCAACCGATCGCACCGGTATCGCAACCGATCGCATCTGAAGTACAGCCGATCGCATCTGAAGTACAGCCAATCGCCCCGGAAGTACAGCCGATCGCGCCGACAGTGCAGCCAATCGCCCCGGAAGTACAGACGATCGCGCCGACAGTGCAACCGATCACACCGGCAGTGCAGCCGATCGCGCCGGCAGTGCAGCCGATCACACCGGAAACACAGTCGGCTGAAAGTAGCATGAAGGATAACAGTACACTCACGGATTCTGCAGGAGGACAGGCAAATGGATGAAAAAACCTATCTTTTAAAATGGATCAAAAAAGTACAGAAGCGTATCAATGCAGGGATTCTTCTGCGGCGCAGCCTGGAGGGACTTTGCATCGGGCTGCTGATCGGAACGCTTGTTGAAGTATATGCATATCTGCGCCCGTTTTACTATGCGCATATCTGCTCGATCCTTGCTGTGGTTCTTGGGCTTATTGTCGGGATCGTGATCGGATGCGTGCAGCGCAGGGATATGCATGCGGCAGCCGGCAGGATCGATGGCTTCGGATTGAAAGAACGCGTGGCGACTGCCTATGAAGGACTGGATTCCGATGACCGCATCTCACAGCTACAGCGAAGCGATGCCGTGCAGGGGCTTTCACAGGTGGAACAGTCGATCCGTATCCCACTGCAGCTCGGATGGTACCGTCTGGTCATGCCGTTGCTTTTGCTGGCGCTGATGGCGGTGTTCTTTATACTGCCCAGTGAGGCAAGATTGCTTGCAAAAGAAAAGCATGAAGTAAACAAAATGATACAGGAAAAAGAGGAAGAGATCGAGGAAGCCATCCAAACGCTCGAGGATATCGATAAAGAGGAGTTGACGGATAAAGAACAGCAGCAGCTCCAGGATATGATCGATTCGCTTGAATCGTCCTATAATGAGATGCAGCAGGCGGAAACGCTGGAGGATTTTGAGCGGGCCAATCAGAAACTGGATTACCGCTATGAGCAGATTGCGGAAGCACTGAATCAGATGGCACAGAATGTGGAGCAGAGAGAGGCTTCGAATCCGAGTGATCCGATGGCTACACCGACACCGACGCCGACACCGACGCCGACACCGGCGGGAGGGCAGGATGGTCAGGATGGTCAGGACGGCCAGGACGGAGATGGCAGTCAGGGCCAGAATCAGGGACAGAATCCGAACCAAAGCGGCCAGAGTCAGGGAAACGCGACCAGCCAGCAGCTGCAGCAGGCAGCACAGCAGATGAACAGTCATCTCAGCACCGGACAGAATAATCAGCAGCAGAATCAAAATGGGCAGAATGGTCAAAATGGACAAAACGGTCAAAATGGACAAAACGGTCAGAATGGACAAAACGGTCAGAATGGACAGGATGGTCAGCAGGGCCAGGATGGCGGCCAGCAGCCGGGCGGTCAGAGTGGCCAAAGTGGTCAGGGCGGCCAGGATGGTCAGGGGCAGCAGCCCGGCGGCCAGGATGGACAAAACGGCGGTCAGGACGGCCAGGGCGGTCAGAATGGCCAGGGCGGTCAGGATGGCCAAAGTGGTCAGGATGGTGGCCAAAGTGGTCAGGATGGCGGCCAGCAGCCGGGGGGCCAGGGCGGCCAAAATGGCGGTCAGGGCGGTCAGAGCGGCCAGGGTGGCCAGGATGGCGGTCAGGACGGAGGCCAGGGCGGCCAAGGCGGTCAGGGTGACGGTCAGGGAGGCCAGGATGGAAACGGTACCGGTGGCGGAGGAATGGGCCAGAGTAATGGTGGCGGCGGTACAGGTTCCCATCATGATTATGTGAGCCTGCCGAATGCCGACGGCGATGACGGGGATCTGTACGGTAACCGTATGTCGGGGGATGATACCGGTTATGCACGTTATGAGAACGGCGTAGGCTGGGCCGGCAACCATGTGGATTACAACAATGTAATGGGAGAATATTCGGAACGCGCTTATCAGGGAATCGAGAGCGGGCGTTATCCCAGCGGTATGGAAGATGTGATCAAAGAATATTTTACTTCTTTTAATTAAAAAACGAAAGAATCAACTGAGGGGAGAAATAAGAACGATGAATGAGTATGATGTAATGCAGCAAAAGTTACTGGCTTGTGAATTCGAGATCGGACGTGAGATCATCGGCCAGAGGAATGTGATCCGCAGTGTAATGCTGGCGATACTGTCCGGAGGCAATGTTCTTCTCGAAGGTATGCCGGGACTTGGGAAAACACGACTGGTCAACACGATCAGCCATGTGCTGAACCTTTCCTTTAAGCGTATTCAGTTTACGCCGGATCTGATGCCGGGTGATATCACCGGTACCAACATCATGGAGAGGAGCGAGAGCGGTTCGGCATTCCGTTTTGAAGCAGGACCGATCTTTGCAAACATCATCTTGGCCGACGAGATCAACCGTGCGACGCCGAAAACACAGTCGGCACTGCTCGAAGCCATGCAGGAGCATATCGTAACCGTCGGTAATGTGAGTCACAAAGTACCGGAACCGTTCTTTGTACTGGCAACCCAGAACCCGATCGAAACAGAAGGTACCTATCCGCTTCCGGAAGCACAGCTCGACCGTTTTATGTTCAAGATCATGGTTCCGTTCCCGACCAAGGAGGAACTGGCCGGTATCGTGGGCCTGACGGAATCCGTACAGCAGGGAGCGGCACAGACGGTGCTCAACGGTGATGAACTGCAGCAGGCGATCCAGATGGCAAAGGAGATCAAGATCGCCGATGCGGTCATGGATTATATCCTGAACATTATGATGGCAACCCATGGCGGCAACAAATATGTGCGTGAAGGCGCCAGCCCCCGTGCGGCACAGGCGATCATCCGTGGCGCCAAGGCAAGAGCGTTTATGGAAGGACGCTATAATGTATCCTTTGAGGATGTGGATACGGTAGTACCCGCGGTACTGCGTCATCGTCTGATCCTTTCTTTTGATGCGGTTTCGGATGGTGTGAATGAAGATATGGTAGTGGCGGATATTGTCAAGAATGTGAAGGCACAGATGGTGGCACAGAATCATGTTTGATGCGGAGTATTACGGACGACTGGCCAGACTGAAGCTGGCAGTGGATAAAAAGAGTAATGCAGCGCTTTTGGGCAGCCGCAAATCGGTACGCAAGGGCAGCAGTGCCGAGTTTTCCGATTTCCGGGAATATATGCCCGGCGATGATATCCGGTCGATCGACTGGAATGCCTATGCGCGTCTGGATCGTTTGTACATCAAGGAATATATGGAGGAGAAGGAAAGCTGCGTAAGTATCTTTCTGGATCTGTCCAAGTCGATGGACTATGGCGAAAAGAAGAAGTCGGAGCTGTGTGAGGAACTGGCAGCGGCGTTGTCCTATATCGCGCTGATGAATATGGATCACGTGGTGCTGTATGATCTGGCGGATGTGAGCCGCAGGCATTCGGCCTCCGGAGGGCGTGCAGGATACCGGGATATGACGGCGTGGCTGGAGCGGCTGGAGCCCGGAGAGCCCGCAGATATCCTTCGCAGCGTGCAGAATGTCGGACGTATGCAGCCCGGTCTTTCGATCATTATGTCGGATTTTCTGAGTGAGGATTTCGTGGAAGATGATTCGAAGCTGGCGCAGGTGATCAAGTATCTGCAGTTTAGGAAGCAGAAGGTTGTGCTTCTGCACATTATGGCGGAAGAGGAGCTTCAGATCGATCTGTCCGGTACCTACTATCTGATCGATTCGGAAAATACGGATTCGAAACTGCGGGTAACTATGGATGCGGAAGCCGTAAACGGTTATATGGAAAAACTGGAAGAATTCACGGGAAGTCTGAAACGCTGTGCAAAAAAACTGAATGCGTCTTATCATCTGTGCAGTACCGAAGATCGCTTTGATAAGATCGTATTCGAAGAATTGCGTGATATTTATGAGTTTTGAGAGAGAAGCAGGGTAAAGAATCATGTCATTTACAAGTCTTTGGCCGCTGGCGTTTTTGGCGGCAATACCGATCATCATCATATTGTATATCTTAAAACCGCGCGGAAAGGATCTGGAGATTTCCTCCAACATCCTTTGGCAGCATCTGTTCAAAAACCGTCAGTCCAAGACCTTTTTTGAGAAGTTTTTGCACGAGATATTGATGTATCTGCAGATCGTGATCATGTGCCTTCTGATATTGTCCCTGATGGCACCGTTTGTGATGATGCGTTCCAGAACGGGGGCCAGCACGGTACTGATCATAGACACATCGCTTTCGATGCAGCATAAAAATCCCGATGGCAAGACCAGATTGGAGGAGGCAAAGGAAGAGGCACTTGCGTTTGTCGGTTCGGCCAGTGGCGAGGTCAGCCTGATCACGGTGGGCAATGAAGCCAGGATCCTTCTGACCAATTCGACCGACCGGAATCGTATGCGGGAGGCCATAAACAGCATAGAGGGGACGGATCAGGAAGGAAGTGTGGCAGAAGCCTATCATCTGGCATCCACGATGGAGTGTGACACCGCAACGATCCTGACGGACGGCGAAGGCGTAAAGGTTGCTTCGGAATTTGCGGAGAATATCCATGCCGAAGTGATCGATGTCGGTGAAGCTGTAAATAATGTGTCGCTGGATTATCTGGCCTATTCGGATACCAACCACGATGTGGCAGCACGGTATACCAATTACAGTGACGGGAAGGCTTTTCTGGATATCACGCTGTATGATGCTGCCGGAAATATCCTGGCGGATCAGGAAACTTCCGTAGAGGCCGGCAAGAGCGGATCCGTGCTGTTTTCGGATATCCGTACGGAAGACAGCTATCTGCGTGCGGAGATTTCGGCGATCCGTTTTGAAACCGATGCTAACAGCAAGGACAGCCTGGCGCTGGATAACAATGCGTATGCCCTGACACAGCGTGCCGGGGAGACCAAGGGTATCCTGATCAGCCAGGGCAATACCTTTGTGGAGCGCGCGTATTATGCCGTGACCGGCGAGGATCTGACAAAGACGTTGTCAGACGGGGCTTTATCGGCCGGAAACTATAACGTCGTGATCTATGATGCCGGTTATGAACCGGTCGGTGCCAAAGGCGGCCGCGATGACCGGGAAGGCAATACCCGTACTACACTGGATCAGCTGCGCTTTGTAAACAGCGGGGGAGCGGAGTCGCTTTCCCATGTGGTAGTAAAAGTCCACAGTTCCGAAGTGACTCCGGGACTGGGAGAATTCACCCTGGGAGCCAATACGGTGCAGGCATTTGATCTGCCGGAATGGGCCACATCTTTTATGGAAGTCGACGGCAAATGCGTCGGATACTACGGGATCAACGGCGACCACAAGGAAGTTGTGGTCGGTATGGATGTTCGTGAGACAGACTTTGCGGTAAAAGCGGAATTCCCGGTCTTTATGGCAGGCTCCTTATCCTATCTGGCAAACCGCAGTCTTTTGGCACAGGATCTGTATCAGGTGGGAGACGCACTTGTCTTTAATCCTTCTGCAGAAGTGGCAGCGGATGAGATCATGTTTTATCCGGTTCCGGCAGATGGCGAAGGTATGCCGGCCCTGATGGCGGATACCACCAGATCCGGTCTGTATCAGATCGTGGGCGGGGACAAAACGGAATACCTGATCCTGCGAGCGGCTTCGGCGGGGCATGACGGACGGATCGTGGCAGAGGATATCAAGGGAAGCGGCACAATGAATGCCGTACGGGCAAGAAGGGGAATGCGTAATTTCCTGCTGATCCTGGCTTTCCTTTTGCTGATCGTTGAGTGGATCCTGTATGTACGCAAGATGAACTACAAGAAGAAGTTTTATCTGATCCTGCGTACCGTGCTTCTGGCATTGCTGGTCCTTTCTCTTTTGGGACTGCGGCTGCCGAAACCGTCCAAAAATGTGACGACGGTCTTTCTGGTCGATATGTCCGTCAGCGATGAGGAGAATATCAAGGAATTTGATGATTTCATAGATGAGCAGCTGGCGCATATGCCGAAGAACAACCGCTACGCGATCGTTACCTTCGGACGCAGTGCGACGGTGGATCAGTTTGTTACAGATCGTGATATGTATATGGGACTGCGTGCCAAGACCGATTCGACGGCAACGAACTATGAGATGGCGCTGCAGCGTGCGGCATCGATGCTGCCTGCAGATGGTGCAGGACGTATCCTGGTACTCACCGACGGACGGGAAACGGCCGGCAATATCGACAATGCGGCATCGGTCTTTCTGTCGGATGATATCGCGCTCGAATCAGTACTGATCCCTGCAGTCAGCGGAGACGACTGCTATGTCAAGGCAGTGGATATGCCGGAGACTCTGCATTCCGGGGAAAGCTATTATATGACGGTTTCCGTAGAGAGTAACTATGAGACTCCGGCAGAGATCGTACTGACCAGCGGCGGCAGGGAAGTGGCACGTGAAGCGGTACGTCTGCAGCGCGGCAACAATGAGTTCGTATTTGAAGAAACCGTATCGGCAGATGAAGTGGAAACCTATGAAGTACACGTAGAGGCTCCGGGCGATACCTGTGCGGAGAACAATGCATACAGTGCGTATGCAGAGGTGGAGGACGCTCCGAAGGTTCTGGTGATCAAGGGAAAGAACGAAGGCGGAAATGCATTTGAGAATGTGCTGGATGCGGCGCATGTCAATTATGAATTCCAAAGACCGGGGAAGGCACCGGCTACCCTGCATGATCTGCTGCAGTACAAGGCAGTTATCCTGGAGAACGTCTATAAGGATGAGCTTCCGGAAGGATTTCTGGACAATCTGGAAACCTACGTTAAAGATTACGGCGGCGGCTTCTGTGCTTGCGGCGGGGAGGATTCCTTTATGCTGGGCGGTTATAATGACAGCCCGATCGAGACCGTGCTTCCGGTCAATATGGAACTGCGCGGAACGCTGGAGATCCCGTCCACGGCGATCGTTATGGTCATCGACCATTCCGGTTCTATGACAACGTATGCCGGAAACGGGGCAACCTATCTGGATGTAGCGGTAGAAGCGGCAAAACGTGGCGTGCAGAGCCTGCGTCCGGAAGATCTGGTGGGGATCCTGGCATTTGATGACCGCTATACTTGGGCGCATCATCTCTCGGACGCATCGGATAAGAAACGGATCGAAAGTGATATCAACAGTATCACGGACGGTGGCGGTACGACGATCAAGCCGGCATTGGAAGAGGCGAGACAGGAACTTGGAAAATGCAGCGCGGAAGTCAAGCATATTATCCTGCTGACCGACGGTATGGGTGAAACCTATGATTTTTCGGATGTGACGGACAAGATCAATCGTGACGGTATCACGCTTTCTACGGTTGCTGTAGGGCAGTATTCCGATACGATGCTGATGCAGCAGCTGGCCAATGACTGTGGCGGACGTTATTACTTTGCCGATTACGATACGGATATCCCGAGGATCTTTGCTCAGGAAGTATATATGGGTGGAGATACCTATATCAAGAACGGAGAATATAATGTATTCCCACGTGTCAGCCACGAGATCACGAACGGCCTCTTTACCGAAGGCTGGTACAATGTGCATGGTTATATCGCGTCATCACCAAAGACCGGTGCCTCGGAACTGCTGGTGAGTGGTATGGACGATCCGATCCTGACGGTATGGCAGTACGGTCTTGGGAAGACGGCAGCTTGGAATTCGGACGTGGACGGCGGATGGACGGCAGCGTACTCCGGCGAGGAAAATTACGCAGAGATGTGGAAGCGCATCATCGACTTTATTGCCGGTACGCCCAATATCGGTGAGGATTATCTTGAGGTAGAGAATAAAGACGGGCGTACGGTACTGACTTATCACACCGACGAATACTCCGATACGACCGGTATCGATGGTATTTTTACGGCACCCGGCGGAAATACCGGAAATGTGGAGTTTACAACGGCAGAACCGGGCGTGTTTACTGCTGAGATCGACAGCCTGGAAACCGGTCTGTACAATATCAGCGTACGCCGTAACGATGATGATCAGGTGACCGGAGCCTTTACGACTGCAACGGTGGTACAGTACAGTGATGAGTACCGCTTCGATGTGACGGAAGTGAAGTATCGCTCCTTTATCGACCGGTATGGTTCCTGGATCGATCTGGATACCAATGTATGGCGTCCGATCCAGAGCAACCGCAGTGGCAGCTTTGATCTGACCAATATCTTCCTGATCCTTGCGATCCTGCTGTTTTTGATGGATATCGCGGGACGGCGCTTCGGTTACGATCCGGTATTCCGGAAGAAGAAAAAGAAAGGTAAAGCCGTTGCGGCTGAGCAGGAGGCGGTCCTGACACCGCAGGATACGGCAGTGGTGCAGGAAGCAGAGCAGGTACCGCAGGCAGCAGCCAAGACTTCGACAAAGAAGGCGAAGCCGAAGAAAACATCGGTGGATGACGATCTCGACGGACTGGATACCTCGGCACTTTTAAAGAAGAAACAGGACAGGAATATTTGATCCATGGCATTTGACGGAATCACCGTGGCAGCGGTCACGAAAGAACTGAATGATAAACTTTCGGGAGGGCGGGTCTATAAGATCGCCCAACCGGAGGAAGATGCGTTATTACTTACCATCAAGACACAGAGCGGACAATACCGTTTGCTATTGTCTGCCGATGCGTCCCTGCCTTTGGTCTATCTGACGGACGTTAACAAAGCGAGTCCGATGACGGCACCGAATTTCTGTATGGTTTGTCGTAAGCACCTGCAGAACGCCAGGATCCTCGGCTTTTCCCAGCCGGGGCTGGAACGTATCCTGCGTATGGATGTGGAGCACCTGAATGAAATGGGGGATCTGTGCAAAAAGACCCTGGTTGTCGAGATCATGGGAAAGCACAGCAATATCATCCTGATCGATGAAAAGGATACCATCGTAGACAGCATCAAGCATATATCCGGAATGGTCAGTTCCGTACGTGAGGTGTTGCCGGGGCGGCCTTATTTTGTTGCGAAGACGGCGGAAAAAGAAGATCCGCTGCTTGCATGCGCGGAGGATTTTCTGGATGGACTGCAGGGAAAGAACCTGCCGGCGGATCGTGCGCTGATGACCTGTTACATGGGAATCTCTCCACAGATGGCAGGCGAGATCGTACGGCGGTCTAAGGTGAACGGAGAAAAAGATATACAGAGCATACTGGCGGATGCGGAGGAAACGGCTCAGCTGTGGCGGGCGTTTTCCGATGTGATGCGGCATGTTAAGATCGGTGAGTTTTCTCCTGTGATCTATTACGAAAATGGTGCGCCGCAGGAGTTTGCTTCGATCGATACCGGGATGTATGCAGAGAAGAAGAATTACGAGAGCATATCTCTGCTGCTGCAGAATTACTATGCGGAGAAGGAAGCTATCGTACGCATACGGCAGCGATCCACGGATCTGCGCAGGATCGTGCAGACGGCAACGGAACGTAATGCGAAAAAACTGGAACTGCAGGAAAAGCAGCTGAAGGATACCGAAAAGCGGGAGAAGATGCGGCTGTACGGAGAGCTGCTCAATGCCTACAGCTATCAGGTGCCGGCAAATGTAAAAGAATATGAGGCACTGAATTATTATGACAATACGACCGTAAAGATCCCGCTGGATGAGACACTGACGGCGGCAGAGAATGCAAAGAAATATTTTGACAGGTACGGTAAGCAGAAGCGTACGTTTGAGGCACTGACCGGCCTGGTGGAGGAGACCCGTGCAGAGCTGGAGCATCTGGAGAGCATCCAGGTCGCGCTGGATATCGCACGCAAAGAAGAGGATCTGATCCAGATCCGGCAGGAACTGGTGGACTGTGGATTCATCCGCAGGAAGAGCGGTGCAAAGAAAGAGAAAGTGACCAGCAGGCCACTGCATTATGTGACGGAAGACGGTTTTCATATCTACGTAGGCAAGAACAATTACCAGAACGAGGAAGTGACCTTCAAGATCGCCAACGGCGGGGACTGGTGGTTCCATGCTAAAAAACTACCCGGTTCCCATGTGGTAGTACGTACGGAAGGAAAGGAACTGCCGGATCATGTCTACGAGCAGGCGGCGGCTCTGGCAGCTTATTATTCCAAAGCGGCGGATCAGGAAAAGGCCGAAGTAGACTATCTGCAGCGCAGGGACGTAAAAAAGCCGGCCGGTGCTGCGCCGGGCTTTGTCGTGTATTATACTAACTATTCCATGGCGGTAAGACCTGGCATCGACGGCCTCACCCCGGCAGAATAAAAAACATGCCTTCCTAAACTTTTCCCTTGTCTTCCCACGATGGGAAGCGTGGAATGAAGCGATTTGCCCCTTGCCTTCCCCCCTTTGGGGGGAAGGTGGCCGAAGGCCGGATGAGGGGAAAAGCACAGGCAGCAAATACCCCAGAAAGGACCCAACCATGCCCCAATCGATCATAACCCAGGACAACTTAGAAAACATGAAGATCGAGCGCTTAAAGCGCACCGAGATCGCAAAAGGCGCTATTCTTACGTATTATCATGATACGGTAAAGATCCCGAACGGTCATATCTGCGAATTTGACTTTCTCGGCCATCAGGGAGCGGCAGCGGTACTGCCGGTGACGGACGACGGAAAGCTGCTGCTGGTGCGGCAGTATCGTAATGCGCTGGACCGTTTCACACTGGAGATCCCCGCAGGCGGTCTGGAAGGACCGGAGGAGCCGACCAGAGAAGCGGCTGCCAGGGAACTGACCGAAGAAACGGGATTTGTGGCGGGCAAAATGGATTTTCTGCTTTCCGTGGTATCTGCGGTAGCCTATTGCAATGAAAAGATCGATATCTATCTGGCACAGGATCTGCAAAAGAACGAACGGCATCTGGATGCGGATGAATTTATCAATGTGGAAGCATGGGAGATCGATGACCTCCTTCCGCTCTGCTATGACGGTACCATTCAGGATGCCAAGACCGTCGCAGCGCTTATGGCCTACAAGACCGGTGTACTCATCGGCCGTTTCGGATGCAGTTTGCGATAAAGAAATATGTCTGTACAATTTCAGTATAATATGATAAAATCAACCGTGATTTGACAACGGGCGATGACAAGCAGAAAAACACATCCGAAGAACAGATGTGTTTTTTGATGTTTGCGAACACGGAATGAGGAGAGGAAGTAAGACGTGGAAGAACTGATCTGTAAAAACTGTGGTGGTACATTGGAGTTTAAAGAAGGGGATAAGGTCGCGGTCTGTGACAGCTGTGGCAAAAAGATCACACTCCCCCGCTTTCAGAGTGATGTAAAAAAGAATCTGTTTAAACGGGCCAGCCGCCTGTTGCAGGAGAAACAGTTTGATAAAGCTATGGAGTTTTATGAAGATGCACTGAAGGAAGACGCCGAGGATCCGGAGGTGTACTGGTCTCTGGTGCTGTGCCGTTATGGGGTGGAGTATGTGGAGGAAGCTTCGGGGAAGCGTGTCCCCACGATCCATCGGATCCAGGAGACCCCGGTACTGGTCGATGAATCCTATAAGAGCGCATTGGAATATGCAGATGAAGAACAGAAGGAGATCTACGAAGCGGAAGCGGAAGAGATCGAGCGCATTCAGAGTGCCTACTTAAAGATCGTACGCAGTGAAAAGCCTTTCGATGTGTTCATCTGCTATAAAGAAACGGATGAGAATAATAAGAGAACACAGGATTCCGTACTGGCAAGGGAGATCTACGACCGACTGTCCAATCAGGGGATCAAGGTGTTCTATGCTCCGGTCACACTGGAAGATAAGCTGGGTGAGGATTATGAGCCGTACATCTTTGCAGCACTGCAGTCTTCCAAAGTGCTGATCGCACTCGGAACGAAGAAGGATTATTTTGAAGCGGTCTGGGTACGCAATGAATGGAGCCGTTTTCTGTCGATCATGAACCGGGAAAAGAAGGAAAAAGGAAGCACGAACCGCACACTGATCCCGGCATATAAAGATATGGATGCTTATGATCTGCCGACGGAATTTGCACGTCTGCAGGCGATGGATATGGGGAAACTGGGCTTTATCCAGGATCTGTCGGATGGTATCAACAAGATCCTTCGGGCCGGAAATAAGGAAACGAAGGCACAGGCTTCCACTGCTGCGCCGGCGGCTTCCAATGAGATCCTTAATCTGGAAAAGAGAATGTTCAATTTCCTGCAGGATGGGGATCGAAAAAAAGCAGAGGAATATGCGGAGCGTATCCTGGACAAAGATCCGGATAACGGCAAAGCATATCTGGGACATCTTCTGGTGGAAGCCGGATGCAGAAATGTGAATGATCTGAAAATGAGCCCGAAACTGCTGCCGGAATACAGATACTTTACCAATGCAATGGAAAAGGGGGATGCACAGCAGAAAGAAATGCTCATGGCTATGACGCAGGCCGTAACACAGCGCATCGACCAGGAGCGGCAGGATGCAAAATATGTGGAAGGTATGCGGAATCTGCAGAAAGCGATCCATACAAAGGATGAGCAGGCGGCAGTCAATGCGATGCATGCCTTTAAGCAGATCCAGGACTGGAGAGATGCCAAGGCAAAAGCAAAAGAAAGTGAAGAGCTTGCCAATGAGATCCGTGCGGAAAAGAAGAAGGCAGCGGATGAACAGGCGGAAAAAGAACGGAAAAGACGCCGCAGAAAGCTGATCACCAAGCTGGTGATCGCGGCAGTGATCATCCTGTTCATTTGGTATAATGTTGTCGGCAAAAAGGATATGGCCTATCGAAAAGCTGTCAAGATGATCAAGGCAGAGCAGTATGATGAAGCTTATGTGATCTTATCCGGACTCAAAAATTATAAGGGGGCTGATTTCGTGATCACCGGCAGTATCTGTGACCGGGCAAACGCACTGGTCGATGAAGGTAATCTTTCGGCGGCAAAGGATCTGCTCTTACCGCATATGGAATCCGGGGATGTGCAGAATGTGATGAACCGCGTAAATTACGAATATGGCAAAGATGCATTAGCCAGAAACGATTACGATACCGCGTATTCGTATCTGGTTGCAAGCAATTCCTATGCCGATGCCGATGATCTGATGAAAGAAAGTAAGTATACCCGTGCGGAAGGTGCTCTCGCTTCCGAAGAGTATGAAACCGTGGTAGATCTTCTGGAGGAAGTGGGAGACTATAAAGAGGCAGAAGGAATGCGGCAAAAGTCACATTATGCTCTTGCGGTAGCGGCACTTGCTGAAGAGAATTACGGATCGGCATTAACTCATTTTTATAAAGCAGGAGATTATGAGAACAGTGAAGAACAGTTAGCAGAGTTGTTGGATGGCACATTGGCGCTGGGAATCTATCTTCCGGCCTACAGGGTCCTGCTGGAAACAGATCCGCAACGGGCAGAGGAGTTGCTGAGTGAGCAGCCCTGGTTAGGAATCGTGCATGCCGGAATAGGAAGCACGATTGAGATAGGAGAATACGAACAGGATAATGATCCCGATAACGGCGCCGAGCCGGTCGAATGGATGGTAATGGATTATCGGGACGGAAAATATCTGCTGGTATCCCGATGCAATCTGGATTCCAGAGCGTTTGATGAAGAGAAAGAGGCGGAAGGACTGACCTGGGAGAACAGTGATATCCGGGAGTGGCTGAACGGCGAATTTTTGAATACCGTATTTAACGACGGGATCCGTAGACAGGTTTCCGAAACGGTAAATACAAATCCGGATATGTCGATCGAAGCAATGGTGGAGGAATTTTCGGTTCCCGGCGGATTGGAGTATATTGAAGATTATCAGGGATATGAGAACGGTGAGGATACGACTGACAGAGTATTTCTGCTGAGCTATCCGGAATATGTGAGATATGGTCTGGTCGACAGCCAGCCGGAGGATACGAGTTATGCAAGAGATCGGGTGAACAAAGCCGGTGGTGACGGCGCCTGTGTCTGGACCAGAACGATCGCAAATCAGGATTCTCCGATCTTTCAGATCGGGGATGGCAGGATCTATTGGGGATACGGTATGGGACTTACCAGTGCATGGCACAGTTATAATGCGAAAGGTATCCGTCCTGCACTTTGGTTTAGTGTAGAGGATTGATGTAACAGATCAGGGAGAGATGATGCATGGCTAAAGTATGTTCGTTTTGCGGAAAAAAGGCAACACTGGGATTGAGCTATCATGCTTTTCGGGGCGGAGGTTACTGTTGCAATAACTGCTGTGCAGGAGTTCATGTGCTTTTTAAGCAGCTGTCACAATGGAGTGTAGATGAGTTTCAGGATTATCTGGCCTATCGGAATGCGTATGAACAGCAATTTGTCAGTATCTTTAAACCATTAATCAATTATGGTGCCATGCTGGTAGATCCGGAACACGGTTTGTTTGCACTTTCGGACAGATGGAGCTATGAGCTGCTTCCCAATCCGTACAGTCAGCAGATCTTTGAGATTTCTGCGGTGAAATCCTACAGTATCACAAATAAAGTGGATGAAGAATGGGTAGAGGGCGTATTCGGATCTACATTAAGGAGTTATTATACCATCTATATCAATATTGAAATGGCCAGACCCAGGATCGCATATAATGGTTTCCAGCTGATCTACCGTGCGCAGGAACATGAACTGCCGTCCCTTAAACTCATTGAACAACAGTTTGCAAGCTGGAATCCGAATCTGTTGAGTTCAGATCCGCTGGATCAGCAGAGAATACTGCAGGAAAGGCAACAACAGGCATTGCAGCAGGAAATGGAAGTGCGGACGGCGAGAGACTACCGGATGTTTCTGGGAATTCCGGAAAATGAGCAGTTGACGCCTGCATTATTGCAGAACTATAAGAACCGTAAGATCAGTGCCCTGCTGAATACCACAAATGATTTTTCGGCAATGGACCGGGTAGAAGCAGCGGCGGGATTTCTGATGAATTATTATCATCTGTCATAAAGCATACATTTGGAAAGGATGGTACAAAAAATGAGAATTGTAGATGTCGTGCATTATCAGGGGACTCCGGATTACCTGATCTGGAAGTTTCCGGAGGAAAACTTCAATACGCAGTCGAGACTGCAGGTTCCGTTAGGACAGGAGGCGATCTTTTTCAGCAACGGACAGGCGATGGATGTGTTCGGGCCGGGTGAGTATACGCTGACGACCGACCGGATCCCTCTGCTGGCGGATTTTATCAAGAAACATATCTCCGGTGGTGTGGATATGTACCAGAGCCAGGTATATTACATCAATAAGGCTGAGGCTCTGTCCATGAAGTGGGGAACCCCCGATAAGGTCATGATCCAGCCGAACGGTGTACCGATGAAGCTGGGCGCAGGCGGAGATATGTCACTTCAGGTTACGGACTCCGCGGTGTTTTTGCTGAAACTGGGCGCAAATAACCTGGATAAGGAACATTTCGTTGCGCAGATGCGGGAAAAACTGAATACCAAGATCGGCGACTATCTTGCCAATACGGTAGCGGATCTGAATGTAGATATTTTTGATCTGGATAAGCACCGGATGGAGTTTTCCGCAAAACTTCAGGAAATGCTGGCAGCGGATTTTGAAATCTACGGCGTATCTCTGTTGCAGTTCAATGTTTCCAGATTTGTACTGCCGGAGGATGATCCGAACTATCAGAATATGCTCAAGAATCGCGCGGACAAGGTAAATGCCCTGGATGCGAAGAAGATTGAGAATGACCGGAAGATGGTAGAGCTGGAAGGCGCAAAAGACCGTATGGAGATCGAAAATGAAATGAAGCGCCGGTCTACCGAAGCAGATGCCGATGCGATGGAAACATGGGAGCTGCGAAAGGCGGAGATCGCAGCAAAGAGACAGATCATGGAAGCAGAGGCGATGAAGGCGAAGCGTGAGCTGGAAGGCTATACCTATCAGGAAGAGCAGAGCTATAACATTGCCAAGACCTTTGCGGACAAGCAGGGCGGCAGCGATATGGTAGGTCTGGGCGTAGGTCTGGGCGCTATGACCGGCATCGGTGCGAGTGTAGGTTCCTATCTGAGCGGCAGTGTAACACAGGCGATGGCCGGAACCGCTGCACCGCAGATGAAACCGCAGTCCGCCGGAAAAGTGAACTGCAGCAAGTGCGGCGCAGAATTGCCGGAGAATGCGAAGTTCTGTCTGGAATGTGGTGAAAAGGTAGTCGTCCTGCAGGAGAACGAGATGATCTGTCCGTCCTGCGGCAAGGCAACACCGAAAGGAAAATTCTGTATGGAATGCGGTGCGCCTCTGGCAAAGAAGTGTCCGAACTGCGGACAGGATGTGCCGGCCGGCGGAAAATTCTGCCTGGAATGCGGAACAAAGATGGAGTAAGCAGAATATGAAAAAAATTGGATTGAAATGTCTGGTGCTTTTCTCGGCCTTGTTCTTATTCGGCTGCGGAAAGGGTGAGACTACACGGGAAGATGGACAGTCCCAAAGCGAGTACGAAAAAGAACGAGCGGAGGCATTTAATAATCTCCGCGGCAATTGGAGCCTCATCAAAGTCTATGATACCGAAAGCGGGGAGATGGTTGACTGGCTCCGGACACAGGATAAGATCGCATCTACCGGTCAGGATCTGGTTTCAGATTCCTTGGGAAACATAGGAGAAGGAATTTCCAATCTGGTAGATAAGACCGGCGTATTCCATCAGGAGACCGGGATCACGGTAACTTCGGAAGAGATCAACCTGGAAGAACTGGGTCGTGGAAACTATAAGGTAGAAGAATTTGACTTCCGGATCGAAAACGAAGAAACGAATGCATATTACTTCGTTATTTCTGATTCGCAGAATAACGGTTTCGAAGTGGTCTATTACCCTGCCGATAACAGTATGGTCATCGAAAATCTGGTTAGCGGTGAAGCAGACCCGGAAAGCATTAAACTGTTTGAAAGAGTAGCACAATAATAAGAATAACGGCAGGCGTTTGCCTGCCGTTATTCTTATTGCGCGTCTGATGTAAGGGAATATGCTGCTGTCGCAGCCGCGTCAGGCGTAAGTGTTCCGCAAGCGGAATACTTTTTAGCATTCGGGAATCATGATCACAGCGGCCTGGCTGCCGCGGTTCCCGTTAGTATAGCGGTGCGACCAGTATTTTTCCGGAAGACACATGGTGCAATCTTCGATCACTTCTATGTTTTCTTCTGAAATGCCTGTTCTCAGCAGGCATTTTTTTAATACCCCTTTTAGGTCGAGCATATATTTGCCATTTTCCTTATGAGTATACATGTTGTACACGTCCGTGCATAATAACGTATTTACGGCATCAATCACTTCCTCACCGACCTCAAAGCAGCACTTTCCGATGGCAGGGCCGATGCAGGCGTGGATCCGCTCTTTTTCCGCGCCGCATTCCAGCATCTTTTCAATGGCAGCCTTTTCAATATCCGCAACGGTGCTGCGCCAGCCGGAATGAACCGCTGCAACTACCCGGTTCTTTTCATCCGCCAACAGGAGCGGGATGCAGTCAGCAGTGAAGACGACTAATGGTACGCCGGGCGTCGCTGTGACATAACCGTCTGCTTCATAGAGCGTTCCGTATCCGTATGCCGGTCTGGCATTATTTGCATCTACGATCATGACAAGATTGCCATGTACCTGCTTGCCGCAGACAAACGGGATATCATCAATGCCACAGGAGGCAAAGAAACGGCGATAGTTCTCTTTCACCTTTTCCGCATCGTCCCCGCGGCTCATCCCCAGATTCAGGGATGCAAAAATGCCCTCACTTACCCCGCCGGTCCTCGTTGAGAATCCATGCGGGAAAGTGATCAGGCGGGATTTTATTGTGTTGAGTTCGTCCATGGATCTATACCTCTCGCCATTTTTTACTATTGTAGGTTATACAGGTCGGTTCGTCAAATTCCGGTTTGTCGAGCCAGCGAGCCAAGGGGACGGTTCTTGTGGCTAAAGATCTTCGATCTTGTTGCCACAAGAACCGTCCCCATGGCTCACCGACCGCTACATTTCGACAAACCGAAATTTGCGAAAACAGGGTTTCTGTGCTAAAATACCCCTTGTCGGGGAATCCCGAGCATTCAGAAATGGGGGCAATTACAAAATGGAAAGAGTAGAGAAATTTTTGAAAGAAGCAGGTATTTATTATCTGGCAACGGTGGATGGTGATCAGCCGCGTGTGCGTCCGTTTGGTACGGCACATATCTTTGAAGGCAAGCTGTATATCCAGACCGGCAAATCCAAGGACGTATCCAGGCAGATCCATGCCAATCCGAAGGTGGAACTGTGTGCGTTCAAGGATGGCGAATGGCTCCGGGTGGCTGCGGAGCTGGTAGAGGATGACCGCAGAGAAGCGAGAGTGTCTATGCTCGATGCCTATCCGTCACTGCAGGCTATGTATTCTGCAGATGACGGTAATACCGAGGTATTCTACCTGAAGAATGCAACTGCAACATTTTCCTCCTTTACAAAGGCGCCGGAAGTCGTAAAATTCTGACACGATAGAGGAAAATGATACGGCAACCGGAAGAACCGATAGGTAAAAGACAGTTGCATGATATGAAGAATAAACCCCGCATAGCTAATAGTTATGCGGGGTTTCACTATTGACAAATATGTTCATAGTGGTAATATTTTATTTTGAAAATAAAACTATTCCTTAAAAAGTGAGGCGTGAGACGTGATCATCGGTTCAGACCAGAAGTGGACGCTTGCAGCCGGAAATGAATTTTTGGAAAGACTGTTAGACGAATACCGCAAATCTTTTGATATTGTCAGGGATTATGAGATCGGAGGCATAAAGGCTTCTGCTTATGGTTTCTTTTCTACGATCAGCGAAAAGTATGTACTGAGTCCCAAGGCAAATCTCTGGAGTGTTCATGGCTTTGAACATATTCTTTTCTTACCCTGTGACGAGATCACAATTAAAGAGCTTGAGGATCTGAAAGCTCTGATGGCTTTGCATATGGCACCGCAGCTGGTGTGCAAAGGACGGAAATACCCCGAGAAGGATCATATGTATTCTTATCTTACGGTGGCGCTTCTTTGTGAGCAGGCCCCGGACGAGGAGACCGTGAAGTGCCTGGAACGTTTTCGCTTTGAAAAAAACTATCTTGCGACTATCCGAGGATATGCGGAAGGACATCTGATCCTGATGGATCTGTCCTCCGGGCGTGCCTATACCAATAAGGCGGCCAGGCATCTGAAGGACTATTACGAGCGTATATTTCGCGGGTGTTTCCGCTGAAATATAAATATCTAAAAAAAGGGAGATAGAACTATGAATGCAGCATTGATACTCATCATCAGTCTTGTGGTTCTGTTTTGCGGCTATGTCTTTTACGGCAAATGGCTGGCGCAGCAGTGGGGTGTAGACCCGAGCAAGACAACACCTGCGCACGAGTTGGAAGACGGCGTAGATTATGTACCGGCCAAGACACCGGTGCTGATGGGACACCATTTCTCGTCGATCGCAGGAGCAGGACCGATCAATGGCCCGATCCAGGCAGCCATCTTCGGCTGGATCCCGGTCCTTTTGTGGGTTTTGATCGGCGGTATTTTCTTTGGAGGCGTGCACGATTACGGAGCGCTGTTTGCGTCCATCCGTCATCAGGGACAGTCCGTCGGCGAAGTCATTGAGGACGCCATGGGCAATCTGGCCAAGAAGATCTTTATTGTATTTGCGTATTTGACCCTGCTTTTGGTCGTAGCGGCGTTCAGCTCGATCGTGGCCAGTACATTCGGCAGCACCACATCGGCGGGAGCAGCTGTGGAAGGAGCAGCACTGCTGGCACATCAGCAGACGGCAATGATCTCCATCCTGTTCATTGTGCTGGCAATTGTTTTTGGCTTTATGGTATACCGCAAGAAGATGCCCATTGGTCCTGCATCCGTGATCGGTGTACTGGGCATCGTAGCTATCGTAGCCATCGGTATGAACTGGTGCCCGCTAAGCATTTCCTATAATGCGTGGATGTGGATCCTGGCATTGTATATCCTGATCGCGTCGGTTACACCGGTATGGATCCTGCTGCAGCCGCGGGATTATTTAAGCTCATTTTTACTGTATTTTATGATCGTCGTAGCCATGATCGCCGTGGTCGGCGCATCTCTTGCAGGACAGGGCAACTTAAGCATTCCGGCTTTTTCCGGCTGGCAGATCAGCGGATCTAACGGATTGTTTGCATCCGGCAGCCTGTTCCCGGCTTTGTTTGTAACGATCGCCTGCGGTGCGATCTCCGGTTTCCATTCGCTGGTATCGTCCGGAACCACCTCCAAGCAGATCGATAATGAAGCCAATGCCCGTCCGGTCGCTTATGGTTCCATGCTGATCGAGTGCGTGGTAGCTGTGATCTCACTGTGTGCGGTAGGTTTTGTATGGAATACCGTAAACGTGGACAAAGAGGCGCTGGCAGCAACCGGTCTTACCAGCCCGACGGCGGTATTTGCAGGCGGTATCTCACAGATGATCGGTACCTTTGCAGGTGCGGACAGCCCGATCGTCGGTATCATCTATAGTATGTTCGTATTGGCAGTATCCGTATTCTGCCTGACTTCTCTGGACACTGCGACCAGACTGGCACGTTATATGTTCCAGGAATTCTGGCTGGCGCCGGAAGAGACGGTCAAAGATGTGACCGGTACCAGGAAGATCCTGTGCAATCCGTATTTTGCAACGATCATCACGGTAGTCCTCGGTGTCGGACTTGGTATGACCGGCTATGCAAAGATCTGGCCGCTCTTTGGGGCAGCAAACCAGCTGCTGGCAGCGGTAGGCCTTCTGGCCGTATGTACCTGGCTTGGAAAAGTGGGAAGAAACAACAAGATGTTTTATATCCCGATGGTATTTATGCTGATCGTGACTATCTGCTCTCTGTTCCAGACGATCATGAGCAAGATTGCAGCGATCGGAGCCGGAGGAGCGGATATCTGGGCATACATTCAAGCACTCCTCGCAACACTGCTGGTTGTATTAGCATTAGTCCTGGCCGTATACTCCTTTGTTAACCTGGCAAAACAGGGAAAAGAAAAGAAAGCAAAGAACTAAAAAACACCTCATCCGGCCGGAGACCGGATGAGGTGTTTTTTTAGTTCTAATATACAGAATTATTTTTCAGCCTGCTCCAGATCTGCAGTTACTTTCTTCAGATCTTCGCGGATACTCAGATGCTGCGGGCAGGCTTTTTCACACTTGCCGCATTCCTTACAGTTGATCGCACGGGAATTGTTCTTACCCATTTCATCCCAGTTCCACTTGACAACACCGAAGTCCTGGTACATATGGAACCGGTTCCATACGCTGAAGTTGCCCGGGATATCCACACCAAACGGACAAGGCATACAGTAGCGGCAGCCGGTGCAGCCGTTCTGAATACGGCTGCTCATGATCTCCTTGATCCGATCGATCGCCTTATATTCTTTTTCTTCCATTGGAACAAAGCTGCTAAAGGTATCCAGGTTGTCCTCCACCTGCTCCATATTGGACATACCGCTTAAGACCGTCAGGATATTCGGCAGGGTAGCGACATAGCGCAGTGCGAAAGAAGAAGCGCTCTTGCCCGGACGTACACTTTCAAATACATCCATAATATCCTTGGAAAATCTGGAAAGAGAACCACCCTTGATCGGTTCCATGATGGTCAGAGGAATACCCAGTTCCTCGGCGAGTTTATAGCCTTTCATACCGGCCTGTTCGTCGATATCCATATAGTTTAACTGGATCTGGCAGAAGTCCCAGTCACGGTAGCGGATGATCTCTTCGAAAGCATCATAGGAATCGTGGAAAGAGAAGCCAAGGAAGCGGATCTTGCCTTCGGCTTTGAGTTCCTCCAGTCGTTTTACGGTTCCCAGATCGCGCTGTTTTTCCCAGCTGCCGTGGTTTAATGCGTGCATCAGATAGAAGTCGAAATGATCCGTCTGTAGTTTTTCCAGCTGCTCATTAAAGTATTTGTCCACATCCTCAACGGTGTTCACAAACCAAACCGGCAGTTTGGTCGCCAGATAGTAGGAATCGCGCGGATATTTCTTCAGCGCTTCACCGACAAAAAGCTCGCTTTCGCCGCCATGATAGGGATAAGCGGTATCGATGTAATTGACACCGGCTGCGATCGCGGTATCCAGCATCTTCTGCGCCTCGACGCGTTCGATCTTGCCGTCAGCGCCTGTCGGAAAACGCATACAGCCGAACCCCAGTAACGATACATCAATCCCCAGTTTCTCAAATCTTCTTTTCTCCATTACATACCCTCCTTGGATCAGATCGCGGGAACCCCCAATATCATATAACGATATATATTAACTATATCACAAAAAAAGTGATAAAACTGTTAATATTTCGCTCTCGATGCACTCGTTTTTTGTGCTTAGCGCTTAAAGACCTTGCATATTTCCGAGACAAGATGGTAGAATTACATCAAAACAGGGAATTGAGCGGGGATGAACTGACCGATCTGGGGAGCTTTGTAAATACGATCGTCACACATATCACTGATGGCAACACGATCGAAAAGGAGGCGACAAGTATTATGGGTGGAACAGCATACGAAACCGAATCTGAAAGAATCCGAAGAGTAGCGCGTGAGGAGATGCAGGTAGAACTGGATGAAAAGGATAAAGCGATAGAACAAAAGGATAAAACCATAGAAGAACAGCAAAAGATCATTGATGAGCTTCGGCAAAAGCTCGGAACAGAAAGATAAACAGTAGTAAACCGGGAGATGCGCTCTCCCGGTCAGAGTCTGTACACTTTTAAAGAAGCAGCAGCGATAAGGGAGCGGCGCGCAAGGCATAGTTGTGATACCTGCTAAAAAACAGTTGACAGAAAGATTGGCGGTTTGTATAATTTTGAAAATGTAAGAAGAACTGATATATACGAAAGGAGGTAACCGAAATGTTTATTCGTTTAAGACATTGTAACAAAAATCTGAATAACAATAATCGTACCTCCTGGAGATGTGTGTGAGAGCGGGATCGTTTCCGAACAATCGGTTTGTTTGTGTGAAAAGATCGATCAATAATGCTGTTAAGCCCTGATGCCGGAAGGTTTCAGGGCTTTTTGCTTTACAGAAAAATTCCTCCGGAATTTTCTATAAAGCAAAAACGCTCCGGGAGGTCTGTGGAAGATAGAGAGTCTGCAAAAGCAGACCTGGTGGGGAGGAGGTAATACCCTATGTATGAAAATGAAATCCGAAAAGAAAAATATATATTACTGATCGCCTACAGCGGAGCGGAGGAGGAGGCCGACGTATCGCTCGATGAACTGGCGGAACTGCTGGATACGGCAGACGGTATTGCGGTGAGCCGGATGAAACAGAAACTGCCCAAGCCGGATCCGGCGACCTATATCGGCAGCGGTAAGGCAATGGAACTCAAGATCAGCCTGGTGGCGAGGGAAGCAGACGGTGTGATCTGCGATGACGAACTGACACCGGCCCAGATGCGGAATCTTTCGGATCTGTTGGATACCAAGGTGATCGACCGGACTATGCTGATCCTGGATATTTTTGCCGCACATGCGCATACCAGCGAAGGTAAGCTGCAGGTGGAGATGGCACAGCTTAAGTACCGTCTGAGCCATCTGGTGGGCGCCGGCAAAGCGATGTCACGACTGGGCGGCGGTATCGGAACCAGAGGACCTGGCGAGACCAAACTGGAGACCGACCGTCGGGTGATCGGCAAACGGATCGCGCGGCTCTCAGCCGAGATCAAAGAGATGCAGAAAGTGCGCTCCACGACAAGGAAGCGGCGTATGGGGCATCTGACACCGGTCGTAGCGATCGTGGGCTATACGAATGCCGGAAAGTCTACGCTCATCAATCGTCTGACGGACTCGTCTGTTCTTTCGGAGGATAAACTGTTTGCAACGCTGGATCCGACCACACGTACCTGTGTGATGCATGGCGGTCAGGAAGTGCTGTTTACCGATACGGTCGGCTTCATCAACAAACTGCCGCACCAGCTCATTGATGCTTTTCGCAGTACACTGGAGGAAGCAAAGTACGCCGATGTGATACTGCACGTGGCAGACGCATCGGATCCGGAGCTGGATCTGCATCTGCAGGTGGTCTATAAGACACTGCGCGAGCTGGATGTCACGGGCAAACCGGTAATCACGGCGTTTAATAAATGCGATCTGCTGACCGGCGAAGAGCGGCTGATCGATGTGTATGCAGACAACTGGGTACGGATCTCGGCTAAGACCGGATACAACATGGATGCACTGCTCGATACCATTGAGGATACGCTGCAGAAGAACCGCAGGTATGTGGAATGTCTGATCCCTTATTCCGACGGGAAACGGCTGGATCAGTTCCACCGTTACGGACAGATCCTGGCAGAAGAATACCTGGAAGACGGTGTGAGCATTAAGGCGTATATGCCGGAAAGTGCAATGCCATGATAAGAAGCATTATGAAAAAAATAACATACGAAGATAAGTTTGATCGTAAATACTGCTGGGGAAAGACGCGCAGAGGCTGGAGATGGTATAAGCAAAGGAACCGCAGAATATTTCGAACGATCATGAAAAGGGAAATTGCCGGGGGGAATATAGAATAAAAATCATGAAGGACCATAAACTACCCAAAAACATACAACAGGCCTTAAAGGCGAACGGCGTCGCAGAGGAGGACATCCTGTATGTCAGTCCGATGAATCTGTCGCATTCCTGTGAGTACATCTCGGGGACGGCATTTCTAACGCAAAAATATCTGGGCGTCGTGACCTGCCGGCTGCTCGGGGATCATATCTTTTATTTCCGCGGAACACAGAACCAGGAAATTGCAGCGGAAGATGCAGAGGAGCCGGAAGTGCGGTTGTACGATCTGCAGAGCCTGGAACATCTGCGTATCATGCGCAGCATCGGTTCGAATGTACTGTGCGCCGACGTTGAAGGCGAGATGACGGAACTGGCATTGTTTACCAATACACATATGGAAACGATGCAGTTTCTGCTGCGGCAGGCAAAGCACATTTTGCAGGGGATCGTGATCGAAGAGGAAGTCAAACAGCAGGAAGAAGAGGAAGAGGAATCCCTGTACTGCCCGATCTGCGGGACGATGTATCCGGATAAGGAAAAGAAAGTCTGTCCGAAGTGTACCAACAAGCGGACGATCTTCGGCAGGACATTAAAATACTTCTTCCGCTACAAGGCATGGATCGCGCTTTTGTTTTTCTGCTATGTCTTATCGGCGGCGATCAGCGTGGCGTGGCCGTATCTGAGCGGTACGATGCTTTACGATCACGTGCTGGCAAAGAATGAAGCTTTCCTGATAAAGTACGGCCTTGCCGGAAAGTTTACGCTGGCGCTCGGCATCCTGGTACTGATGATGTTCGGCTGCCGTCTGATCAGTCATCTGACCAATGCGGTACAGATGGCGGTCATGGCAAAGGTGGCGACGTCTACCGTAAGGGATATCAAAACCGACATCTTCACGGCGATGAGCCGGCTGTCGCTCAATTTCTTTACCAGCAAACAGACCGGTGGTCTGATGACGCGTGTGGTGAGCGATGCGGAGCGCGTGACCGAATTCTTTATCGATGGTCTGCCGTCCGTTTTTGTACAGGGTCTCAGCATCATCGTGACGTTTGTGGTGATGTACCGGCTGAACTGGCAGATGGCGCTCATTGCCTGCATCCTTCTGCCGCTGCTGGTCTTTATGACGGTAAAACTGCGGCCGGGACTGTGGCATCTGTCGGGCAAGCGGCACCGCGCGGAAAAAGCGGTGACCTCCAAAGCCAATGACAATCTGACCGGCGCCCGTGTGGTCAAGGCATTCGGGCAGCAGGAGAAAGAGATCGAACGTTTTGAAAAGCCCAACCGCAGGCTCTGCGAGGCGGAAGTGGATATCGTAAAACTGCGGAACCGCTTTACGATCCTCTACAATCTGGTGCAGGAGATCTCCAGCATCTGGATCTGGATCATCGGTGTGTTCTTTGTTTTAAAAACGGAGCAGATGGAACTGGGTGTGCTGCTGACCTTTGTCGGCTATGTGGCACAGCTGAACGGACCGATGAACTTTTTCTCAAGGGTATTCCGTATGTGGGCGGAGAGTATCAATTCGGCGCAGCGTCTCTTTGAGATCATCGATTCCATCCCGGATGTGCAGGAGAGCGAACATCCGGTGCATATGCAGGCCTGTCGCGGCAGCATTGAACTGGACCACGTGACCTTTGGCTATTCCAAAAACAAACCGGTACTTAAGGATGTCAATCTGAAAGTGAAAGAGGGGGAACTGCTGGGAATCGTCGGACGTTCCGGCGCAGGCAAATCCACCCTGGTCAATGTAATCTCGCGTTTGTACGATGTGCAGGAAGGAAGCATAAGGATCGACGGAAAGGATGTAAAAGACCTGGCATTAAAGGATCTGCGCGGCAATGTGGCGATGGTATCGCAGGATACCTATATCTTTATGGGAAGCGTGGCGAAGAACATTGCGTACGGAAAAGAAAACGCCGGCCATGACGATATCATCCGTGCAGCCAAGCTGGCCAGCGCGCATGATTTTATCTCGCGGATGCCCGACGGATACGATACCGTGATCGGTGCTTCCGGAAAAGATCTGTCCGGTGGCGAAAAGCAGAGAGTATCGATCGCCAGAGCGATCCTTGCGGATCCGAAGATCCTGATCCTGGACGAGGCAACGGCAAGCGTGGATACCGCAACGGAAAAAGCGATCCAGAAATCCTTAAAATATCTGGTGCAGGGACGAACGACACTGTCCATAGCGCACAGGCTGTCCACGCTGCGTGATGCGGACCGACTGATCGTAATCGACAACGGACGCATCGTGGAAGAAGGAACGCATGAGGAACTGGATGCAATCGAAGACGGCATCTATCATAAACTATCACGGCTGCAGGTAAAGAAACCGCAGGCACAGAACAGTGAGGAAAATGAGATGGAAATGACACAGGAAACAGAGATCAACGATTACGAAAAAGAAGCAGAGGCCATGACGGAGCTGAATATGATCACGGCGGAGGACGTTTTTGAACGCACGGAAGGCGGCTTTGTCAATCTGACCTATAAAGGCAAACTTTACAAGAGCGTAAAGGTGGTACGGCTCTTCCCGTTTATGGATGCGGATAAGTTCATCTCAATCCGGGAAGGGGATGAGAAAGGAAGGGAGATCGGTATCATCGAGGATCTGGCGGCATTGCCGGAAGAGACCGTACAGATCTTAAAAGAGCAGCTGGCGCTGAACTACTTCACACCGGTGATCCAAAAGATCTATGACATCAAGGATGAATATGGTTATGCCTACTTCCACGTACTCACCGATAAGGGCGAGTGCCGCTTTGCCATCAACATGGCATCCAATGCGGTGACTAAGCTTTCGGACGAGCGGCTGCTGATCTCGGATCTGGATGAGAACCGGTTCGAAGTGCGTGACGTAAATGCGCTGACTATGAAGGAAAAGCGCAAGCTGGATCTGTTCCTGTAGGAGACAAGGAGAACAACCATGGTTTTAAAATATACCATACCCAAGAGGGTGGAAGAAGTGATCGCATTGGAAAAGGACGAGCACATCTACTATGCGGTGCCTTATGACATCGCGAAGGATGCATCCTTTCTGAGCGATTCCTATCTGGTGGTGACGAACCTGCGGATTCTGGTGATCTGCAAAGGGATCGTCGAAGAGACTTACGATATTAAAGACTGCAGCGGTGCGAAGGCTGTACCGCGCGTCGGCGGAGGACTGCTTACGATCACGCACAAAGGGATCGACCGGATCCTGGTGCATTACTCGGCGAAGCATCTGAGCCGTTATGCGTACATCGCGCGAGGGATCCATATCCTGGCGTCCGGACGCTCGGAAGAGGTGGAGAGCAAGGAATATGAAAAGACCTGTCCCGTCTGCGGACGTGCGATCCCGGGGACCCGGACGTGTCCGAAGTGCTCGGGGGAGGGCGGCTTTTTCAAGGCATTCCTGCGTATGGGCGCACCGTACAAAAAAGACTTCTTCGGGATCTTTATCCTGATGATCTTAGCAGCGGTGACGACGCTCTTAAATCCGGAGATCCAGAAGCGGCTGATCAACGATGTGCTGAAAGAAAACGGCGGTATGCGAAAAGCGCTGGTGTTCCTGCTTCTGATGTTTTCCCTGAGTGTGGGCATCGTTGTCGTCAATATCTTAAAGAGCAATGCTTCGGCCAGACTGGGAGCACGGATCTCGGCGGATCTGAGGAGCAAGCTGTTTCGCAAATACCAGGAGCTGCCCATCAGTTTCATCAATGACCGCAGACCGGGCGAGCTGCTGAACCGTATCACACAGGATACCATGTTTATCCGGCAGTTTATGGAGGATGTGTTCTGCAATCTGTTTGCGGTACTGTTCATCTTTATCTGGGATGTGATCTTTATGATGGCGCTGAACCTCAAACTGGCGCTCATTACTTTTGCCTTTATTCCCATTGCGGTGGCGCTGACAGTATTGTTCCGCAAGACGGTATCCCGGATCTTCCGGCTGCAGATGCGCAAAAACGATGATGTGGCCAGTGATCTGCAGGATGTGCTGTCCGGTATGCGTGTGGTGAAATCCTACGGGAAAGAAAAGGAAGAATCTGAGCGGTTCAAGACATTGTCCTATGAATTTGCAAAGATCAACTGCCGGAACGAAACGTTCTGGGCCTTCTTTTCTCCGCTGCTGCAGCTGATCATGGGATTCGGTGTACTCGCAGTCGTATACTTTGGCGGACTGGATGTGCTGACGGATAAGATGTCGGCCGGAGAACTGTTCCAGTTTGTGACCTATACGCAGCTTTTGTTCCAGTACATCCAGTGGCTGAACCGTCTGCCGCTGCAGCTGGCGCAGCTGGGCGCATGTCTGGAGCGTGTGAATGACATTCTGACACAGGATGTGCCGCAGCAGGACGAAGAGAAAGTAAAAGATGTGGCGATCAACGGCGAGATCACCTTTGATCACGCAACCTTCGGCTACAAATCCTACCAGCCGGTATTGGAGGATCTGAGCGTAACGATCCATCCGGGAGAGATGGTCGGTATCGTTGGTGCATCCGGCGCAGGCAAATCCACACTGATCAATCTGCTGATGGGGCTCTATGAAGTGGATGACGGGCGGCTTTTGATCGACGGGATCGATGCGGCAGATATCCGGAAGAAGTGTTACCATTCCCAGATCGGCGTGGTGCTGCAGGAGACCTTCCTCTTCTCGGGAACAATCTTAGATAACATCCGCTTTTCCAAGCCGGATGCCACTTATGAAGAGATCATCCGTGCAGCCAAGATGGCGAATGCGCATGATTTCATCTGCAATACACCCAATGGCTATAACACCTATGTCGGCGAAAAAGGATATTCCTTATCCGGAGGTGAACGCCAGCGGATCGCGATCGCAAGGGCCATCCTTACGGACCCGCGTCTGTTGATCTTAGACGAAGCAACAGCCAGCCTGGATACCGAGAGCGAATATATGATCCAGAAAGCGTTGAACCGCTTAACCCATGGAAAGACAACCTTTGCCATTGCACACCGGCTTTCCACGCTTAAGAATGCCGACCGCATCATGGTGATCGACAAACGCCGTGTTGCCGAGATTGGAACGCACGAAGAGCTGATGGAGAAAAAGGGCATCTACTACAATCTGCAAATGGCACAGACTTCCTAGGATATTCGCAAGGGGGGGAGAAATACTATGAAGAAAAAACGTGAAATAGGGCGGCGGAGAGCCCTGGAAAACAACTTTTATGCCTGCGGACTTTTGAGAAAGATCTGCCCGTCCTTAGTCGGACATCTGGCAATCTCAAGATTCTTAGGCTATTTTGAATGGCTGTTCTACAGCGCCTTCTTTATGCGCTACGTGATCAATTCCTTAGAAGCCGGCGCTTCCTTTGGAACGATCATGATCTTTGTCGGGATCGTCGTGGCGGTCAGCGGTGCGATGTCTCTATACAATAATGTATTGAACGGCCATATCATGCCCATCAGCCGGGCGATTGTTAATAACGGCCTGTACAAGATCCTGTTCAAAAAATCCCGCAATGTGGAATTGGAATGTTTTGAAAACAGTGAGTTTTATAATAAATATACCCTGGCGATGGAAAAGGCGGACGAGCGCCTGATCGATACGGTGCAGGCCGTGCTGCGGACCTTTTTCGGTGCGATCGCCAGCGTGTGTGCGTTTGTCTTTATGTTTCAGGTGGATCCGATCTCGGTGCTGTTTATCATCTTTCCGGTGATCGGCAACTTTATCTTCAACCGTATGATCAGTCATCTGGATTATGCGAGAAACCAGGATATGGTGCCGCATAACCGCCGGATCGCGTATATCAACCGCGTGATGTATCTGCCGGAATATGCCAAGGAGATGCGTCTTACCGATGTGTTCAAACTGATGCGCAGACAGTACCGTGAGGCCATTGACGGACTGGCGGACGTGACGAAAAAGTACACGAAGAAAGCGGTGGTGCTGCACTGGCTGTATGTCATGTTCACTTTTACCTTCATCTTTGAAGGTCTGCTGATCTACGGCGCGTATCGTACGCTGGTCAGCCACAGTATGACGCTGGCGCAGCTGGCGGTCATCACCAGTATGATGGTATCTACCACTTGGATCCTGATCGGTTTTACGGAATCGCTCACAGCTTTATTTAAAAACGGCCTGTTTATTGAGTATCTGCGGTCTTTCCTGGAATATAATGAAAAGATCCCGGAGAACAGCGAAGGCGCGGATCCCGGCAAGCGCATCGAGTCTATTGAGTTTCGGAATGTGTCGTTTTCCTATAAGGATAAGCAGGTACTCAAAAATCTGAATATGGAATTCCACGAAGGGCGTACCTATGCGATCGTCGGTTATAACGGCGCGGGCAAGACCACTCTGATCAAGCTTCTTTTACGTTTCTACGATCCGACGGAAGGCACGATACTGTTAAACGGCAGGGATATCCGGGAATACGATCTGAAGAAATACCGTGCATTGTTTGCAACCGCCTTTCAGGACCATAGGATGTTCTCCATGTCCGTGATGGATAATGTGGTGATGGGAGAGGACATTCCGATGGAGCAGAGGGAAGAAAAAGTGACACAGGCACTGAAGCTTTCCGGAGCCTACGATAAGGTGATGACGCTGAAGAAGGGATTGGATACGATCCTGACCCATGAGTTTGACAACGAAGGCGCTGTGCTGTCCGGCGGAGAGTTCCAAAAGATCGTTGTGGCGAGAGCATTTGTAAAAGAGTGCCCGTTCAAGATCTTTGATGAGCCCAGCAGTGCGCTGGATCCGATTGCGGAGTCCACTTTGTTTGATAATATCTACGAATCCTGTAAGGATAACACACTGGTATTCATCTCGCATCGTCTCTCTTCCGTGCAGAACGCCGACTGGGTCTATCTGCTGGCGGACAATACCGTAAAGGAAGAAGGATCGCATAAGAGCCTGATGGAGCAGAAGGGGATCTATGCGGATATGTATACCAAGCAGGCCAGAAACTATCTGGCATTATCGGAAGGAGGTGAGGTTGCGTGAAACGCGTGATCGAAAACCAGCTGTTTCTCTGGAGACTGTGTTTCAAAACCGCGCCGGCGTATATGATCTATTTCCTGTACGACGGTTTCCGTTACCAGGGGATCATCTTTTTGGAACATGTTCTGGGCATCCGATACGTACTGCACTGCGCGGAGTATCAGGAGCCTTTCAGCAAAGCACTTTTGTACATCGGTGTGATCCTGATCATCAATATGATCCAGATCATACCGGACGGTATGTTTATCCATGGCTGGAGTTATAAGAACAAGCCGAAACTGTATCGTGCATTGAAAGAGAAGATGTACGAAAAAGCTGCGGAGATCGATCTGTCCTGCTACGATGATCCGGATTATTACAATGACTTTGTGCTGGCGGTAGCAGAAGCGGAGAGTTCCATCGACCGGTTTTTACTGATGTGTAATCATATCGTGCAGGCGTTGACCATCCTGTTTACGACAGGTGTGTTTTACCTGATGACGGATGCGGCCGGAGTGTTGTTTGTACTGGCTTCCTTTATTCTCAGGTTCTTTGTTTCCAAGGTGGTAAATAAACTGAATTATGCGGTACGGCTGAAAGTAAACCCACTGGAGAGAAAGCGCAACTATGTAAGCCGTGTGTTCTACTTAAACGATTATGCCAAGGAACTGCGGCTGCACCCGGCGGTAGGCGATCAGCTGGAAAAAGAGTTTGAAGAAGCCAATGAGAATATCGTAGCGGAGCAGAAAAAGATCGGTGTGAAACGGTCGATGCTTGGATTTTTTAAAGATTATGCGGTAGGTGATTTTATCATCGATGGTCTGTATATCACCTATCTGGTGTTCCAGGCAGCGGTGCTGCATACCATTGATTACAGTAATGCGGTGGTACTCTTTAACCGTACCGGCAGCCTGCGGCGCGGTATGACGGATCTGGCAGACATTTTCCCACAGATGCAGGAAAACAGCCTGTACGTGGATAAGATCCGTTCGTTCCTGGAGTATGATCCGAAGATCAAAGCACATGAGGGTGAGTTGCTGCCGGAAGGAAATGCAGAACTGGATCTGGAGCATCTGAGTTTTAAGTATAAAGAAGATATGGAAGAGACGCTGAAGGATATCTCTCTGAAAGTAAAGCCGGGGGAGAAGATCGCTATCGTCGGCTACAACGGTGCGGGTAAGACGACATTGATCAAACTGCTGATGCGTCTGTACGATCCGACCGGCGGAAAGATCCGTTATCATGGAAAGGATATCCGGGAGTTTCAGCCGTACGATTATCACAGCCACATCGGGGTGGTATTTCAGGATTATCAGATGTACGGTGCCAGCCTGAAGGAAAACGTGGTCATGGACTGCACGGACGAGTTGAAGGATGCGCCGGTCACGGATGCACTGGAACGAGCCGGATTCAAAGAACGACTGAGTAAACTGGAAAAAGGTCTGGATACCCAGGTGACGACGGAATTTGACAAAGAGGGCATCAACTTCTCCGGTGGTGAGAGCCAGAAAGTTGCGATCTCCAGAGCCTTTTATAAAAATGCGGATATCCTGATCATGGATGAGCCTTCCAGCGCGCTGGATCCGATCGCGGAGTACGAGCTGAACAAAGCTATGGAGAGCGCAGCAAAGGGCAAGACGGTATTCTATATCTCGCACCGTCTGTCCACCACGCGTGATGCCGACCGTATCATCCTGCTGGAGAACGGCCGTATCGAGGAGGAAGGTACGCACGAAAGCCTTCTCGCCAGAAACGGCAAATACGCCGAAATGTGGAAAGTTCAGGCCGGCCGGTACGAGAATAAATAATTACGATAATCTATGCCTTGCCTTCCCCTTGAGGGGAAGGTGCCCGAAGGGCGGATGAGGTGTTAAAGTAGTTTAGAAGATCAGATAATCCCGGTAAAGGTGAGCAAATAAAAGAGCCATGGGGACGGTTCTTGTGGCTCAAAATGAGCCAGAGAACCGTCCCTGTGGATGGAGGAGCGAGATTTGAAGATACGTGAATTAAGACCCGAGGAAACGGAACTTCTGAAAGACTTTCTGTATGAGGCAATCTTTATTCCGGAGGGAGTAACGCCGCCGGAGCGAAGTATAATCGAACTGCCGGAACTGAAACTTTATTATGAGGATTTTGGCAACGGAAAGGCAGATCATTGCCTGGTTGCGGAAGAAGACGGGTGTGTCGTCGGAGCGGTATGGACACGTATTATGAAGGATTATGGTCACGTGGATGACGCGACACCATCATTTGCCATATCGCTGTATAAGGAATACAGAGGGCGTGGATTTGGTACGAGACTGATGCGGGAAATGCTGGAGCTGTTGCATAAGAATGGATATACGCGTGCTTCACTTGCCGTGCAGAAGGCTAATTATGCAGTCCGAATGTATGAAAAAGTGGGATTTCATACCATAGATCAGAATGAGGAAGAGTATATCATGGTATATGATGAGGCGTGATCAGGGAGACTGCTTATGATAAAACCTGAAAAAGGGTGATGCGATAGCTACGATCAGCCCTTCATGGGGATGCGCCGGAGCACCGCGTGTATTGTGGAAATACCGTCTGGGATGTGAGCGCCTTAAGGAAATGGGATTAAGTGTTGTGGCTGCCCCCAATTCATTAAGGAGGACGGCATATTTTAAGGAGAATCCGCAGGCAAGAGCTGAGGATATCCTGTGGGCCTTTGAGAATAAGGAAATCCGGGGGGCATTGCAAATATAGGAGGAAATCAGATATGAATAAAGAATATATTCCTTTCGATTGGAATGTAGTTGAAAATAAGGAGCACTGGCTGGAACCTTGTGAGGAGAGTTATTATTATGCACAGAAATGGCGCGGGGAGGGCAGAAAGAGCGTTTTGGATCTGGGCTGCGGCCTTGGACGGCATGCGATACTTTTTGCAAAATGCGGTTTTAAGGTAACTGCAACGGACATCTCAAAGGAAGCATTGGACTTTTTGAAAAAATACCGGAGAGAACAGGGCGTGGACATCGCATGCAGAATGGCAGATATGGAAAATCTGCCGTTTGCGGATGATGCTTTTGATTGTATTTTTGCAATGCACTCAGCAGGACACGCAGATAGAGAAGGTATGAAGAGAGTTATGAATGAGATACGCCGTATCCTTAAACCGGACGGAGCGGTGTTTATGACCTTATGCTCCAAAGAAACCTGGACCTATGCTGAGTCCGGTCTGCCGAAGATGGATGAGAACACTATTATAAAGACAGATGGACCTGAGCAGGGAGTGCCGCATTTCTTTGTGAATCGTGATGATATCAAAAAGCTGTTTGCGGATTTTGAACTGGTTAAAGTAAGACATATCGATGACTGCTATGATGGAGACAAGTGGAAGAATCAGAAGCATTATTTCATTGAGGCAACCATTAAAAAGCAGGCAAAAATTCTTGATTATTCTGATATCATAGGAAAACAGGTGGAT
>JAGBMJ010000024.1 GCA_017634975.1 Lachnospiraceae bacterium
AAATGGTTGCGGATGCCTCGTTTGAGGTGGTGAGGGCAAACGGGCATGAGAACCTGAATGCCAGGACAATTTCGGAATATCTGGGTTGCTCGACTCAGCCGGTACTGTACAGCTTCAAGACGGTGGATGAGATCAGGGAAGCTGCTTATGAGATTGCGGACGGATATCATACGGAGTTCATAATGCCAAAGGATACGGATGAAAATCCGATGCTGGCTCTGGGGCTTAATTATGTACGCTTCGGTCAGGAAGAGAAGAACCTGTTCCGCTTTTTGTTCCAGACGGATAAGTTTGGAGGAAAGGATGTAGCAGTTCTTATGGCTGATCCTGGACTCTCGGAGATCATGGAAATCATGGCGGCAGGCCTTAAGGCAGATATAGAGCAGGCAAAAGAGATGTTCCTGACATTCTTCTGCGTGGCTCATGGAATGGCAAGTCTGCTTGCCAATAATTCCATGAAATATGATGAGGGACAGTGCAGGAAGATGCTGGAGAATGTCTTCTTCGGAATGATAGCTGCCCGGAAAGGGAAATAGTATGCGAAAACTGTATGAAAAGAAAGAAATACTGTTTGCGGTGCTTTGGATTGTTGCTTATTGCGTTATTTTAGGCACGATAAGGGGGAACTTCGGGGATGAGAGTATCTATATGCTTTTAGCACTGCTTGTTTTTACGGCAGGAATTATTGCATTTGTAAAAGCGAATCATCTAGAAGGAAAGTATGGTCTTGCCGGATGGCCAAAGGATATGAAAAAGTATCTTTTCTTCATACCGATGTGGATCCTGGCTACGGGTAATATCTGGGATGGATTCGCTCCTTCATATCATGGTTCAGAATTGGCGATAGCATCACTTTCCATGATTCTTGTAGGCTTTGTGGAAGAAATGATCTTTAGGGGCTTCCTTTTCAGGGCGATGCTTTCAAAGGATAAGACGATAGTGGCGATCATTGTTTCTGCCGTGACATTCGGTATAGGCCATATCGTTAATCTCTTTAGCGGACAGGCGGGCTTTGAGACAGTCATGCAGATCATCTTTGCCATTAGCTGGGGATTTATTCTGACGATGGTATGTTTACGGGGCGGCAGTATTATCCCATGTATCATAGCGCACTCTATGATCGATGTCCTTTCGTTGTTCGGTGCGGATAATGAGTTGATTGACTGGATTTACATAGGCGCGACGATAGTAGTTGCGATTATTTACTGTACCTGGCTTGGCAAGATTAAAAATGAAAAACCGGAGGATATCTCTGTTTTAAGGGCATAGAGGCAGGTCGTAATCCTGAAATCGGATATGGCATCCTGGAAGAATACCGGGGGCAGGGTTTCGCTACTGAAGCAGTGAAGCTGGCGCTTAAATGGGCATTCCGGCATACGGAGATAAAAGCGGTTGAAGCGGAAGCAGATCCGGATAATACGGCGTCGCAGAGGGTGCTTATGAAGTGCGGGTTCCGTCCAAATGGTGAAATTGGAGAAGAAGGCCCCAGATACATAGTTTATGGAGGAAATGAGATGAATACAAACGATTATACGATCAGATTAGAGAAGAAGGAAGATTACAGGGCTGTTGAAAATCTCGTCAGAGAATCATTCTGGAATGTTTACCGTCCGGGATGCAGTGAGCATTATGTGATCCATGTGCTAAGGGATGATCCGGCATTCGTGAAAGAACTGGATTTTGTTATGGAACAGGACGGAAGGCTGATAGGTCAGAATATGTTTGTGAAGACGGTTATCGATGCAGATGACGGAAGAACGGTATCTGTATTAACGATGGGACCAATCGGCATCATCCCGGAGCTGAAGCGCAAGGGTTATGGAAAGGCTTTGCTCGATTACTCTTTGGAGAAAGCGGCAGAAATGGGCTTCGGGGCTGTTTTGTTTGAAGGAAACATTGACTTTTATGGTAAAAGTGGTTTTACCTATGCCAGAGAGTTTGGCATCCGGTATCACGATCTTCCGGATGGCGCGGATGACTCATTCTTCCTCTGTAAAGAACTGATTCCGGGATATCTGGATGATGTGACCGGGGTATATCAGACTCCGCAGGGGTACTATGTGAAGGACGAGGATGTGGATGAGTTTGATAAAGGCTTTCCGCCCAAAGAAAAACTGAAGCTCCCGGGACAGATATTCGGATAAGCGTTAGCAATTATAAGAGACCGCTGATGGAACTTTTTAGTCTGTCGGCGGTCTTTTCTCTTGGTGAAAAAAAGTTTCACTGCTATAATAAACACGACATACTGTTGTCGTGTTTGATTTGATATGATACATACGGAGCGTGAGAGGGAGGAACCATCATGTCGAAGACATGATATTCATTGTTCCGACCGACATGCCGCCGAACGAAGTGAGGGGGCGTTACCCGGGAATGAAGATAGACAGGCTTATCGGGATACTGTCCGTGCTGCTGCAGGAAGAGAAAACTACGGCGCCGGAGCTGGCGGAACGGTTTGAGGTATCGAGAAGGACAATCAATCGTGATATCGAGGATCTGTGCAAGGCGGGGATTCCCATAAAAACAGCGCAAGGAACCGGCGGCGGTATCAGCATTATGGACGGTTACCGGATGGACAGGACGATCCTGACATCAAAGGATATGCAGATGATCCTTGCAGGACTGCGAAGTCTGGACAGCGTGAGCGGAAGCAGATATTATGGGCAGCTTATGGAGAAGATTCAAGCGGGATCCTCTGAGTTTATTACCGGCAGGGATTCCATTCTGATTGATCTGTCATCATGGTATCGGAAATCGCTTGCTCCGAAGATAGAGACCATACAGGATGCAATCGGGTTAAGGAAGACCATCAGGTTTAAGTATTATTCTCCGAGTGGAGATACGGAAAGGGAAATAGAGCCTTATTATCTGATTTTCAAATGGACAAGCTGGTATGTTTATGGCTACTGTCTTATGAGAAACGATTTCAGACTATTTAAGCTGAATCGCATGGATAGTATTACGCATATAGCCTCCTTTGAAGGAAATCGTGAGGTTCCGCTGCCGGATCTTTCTAACGAGAAAGTATTCCCTGCGAAAGACCGGGTGAAAGCATTGTTTGATCCTTCGATGAAATGGCAGCTTGTGGAAGAGTATGGCGTGGATTCCTTTACGGAACAAGATGATGGAAGCCTGTTGTTTGAACGTGAGTATGCGGATGATGAGGGATTGCTTGCCTGGATGCTTTCATGCAGAGATATGGTGACTGTCCTGGAACCGGAGCGGATCAGGGAAAAGCTCTATCAGATCACCTCTGAAATAGCCAAAAGATATGAAGGAGAACGGGAATGAAAAACAAAGCGTTGGTCGTGATAGACCTTCAGAATGACATTACGAAGAATTACCAAAAGATCATAGGGCAGGTAAACAAGGCAATCGATTGGGCGATGTCGAACGATATGCATGTCGTCTATATCAGACACTACAATCTGTCGGAAAAGACAAGAACCTTTAAGCCGGATACCAAAGGCTCTGAACTGGTTCCTGAACTTAAAGTCGTGTCAGAGAATGTATATGAAAAGTTCAAGGCCAGTGCTCTTACGAGTAAAGGGTTTGTTGGTTTTATTGAGAAAAATGACATAGAAGAGTTTTTTATCACTGGGGCTGATGCAACGGCCTGTGTCAAGTCAACAAGCTACAATCTGGTAAAAGTCGGCTATAAGGTTCATGTGATATCCGATTGTGTAACGAGTTATGATCTGGAAAAGATGGATGACATGCTTAAGTATTATGCGGATAAGGGCTGCAAAGTATTGACGCTCGGAGAGTGCATGGGGGAAAAGGAGGCTTGATGTTATGAGATTGGACGGTTTCGGGTTACTTGTTGAAGATATGGGAAAGATGATCCGGTTTTATAGGGATGTGCTTGGATTTGAGATCAAGGAAGCGGAGGATGCTTCCAATGTATATCTTGTGAAAGATGGAACGTTGTTTTTGCTATATGGCAGGAAAGATTTTGAAAAGATGACAAGTCGCCGGTATGAATATGTTAAGGGGCTGAATGGTCATTCGGAGATTGCTCTTTATGTTAATACCTTTGATGAGGTTGATGCAGCATTCAAAAATGCGGTAGAGAATGGGGCAACACCAGTTTTAGAGCCGGAACTTGAACCGTGGGGACAGAGAACCTGTTATATTGCTGATCCTGAAGGAAATCTGATCGAGATCGGTTCCTGGAATAAGCCTTTTGAAGATAAGGATGCGGGGAGGTAAACATAAGTGGCGTTTGATTTCAAGAAAGAATACAAAGAATTTTATATGCCGAAGAATAAGCCTGGCATCGTGACGGTACCGAGGATAAACTATATTGCCGTGCGAGGAACTGGGGATCCGAACCAAGAGGATGGAGAATACAAGCAGTCTATAGGGTTGCTATACGGTATCGAATTTACAATCAAGATGAGCAAGAAGGGTGATCATCGGATTGATGGGTATTTCGATTATGTTGTTCCTCCACTGGAAGGGTTCTGGTGGCAGGGTGAGCGGCATCCGGTGGATGCCACGCTGCGAACCGACCGAGCCGGCAGGCGAGAAGGAGTGGATGGAATCGACTATGCGCACAAGGAAGATTTCCATTGGATATCTGTAATCCGCCTTCCTGATTTCGTGACAGAGCGAGACTATCGGTGGGCTGTGAGTGAGGCGACGAAAAAGAAAAAGCAGGATTTCTCCAAGGTTGAGTTCCTGACAGTGGAAGAAGGACTATGCGTCCAGTGTATGCATATCGGCTCTTATGATGATGAGCCTTCTACAGTTGCCATGATGCATGAGTTAATGGAACAGCAGGGTTATGAGCTGGATATTACGGAGAGGCGCCTTCATCATGAGATCTATCTGAGTGATGCCAGGAAGGTAGCTCCGGAGAAGCTGAAGACCGTGATCAGGCATCCGATCAAGGCAAAGGGGGATTGAACACATGGAATACATCAGAGTCACAAAGGATAATCTGGAAGAGGAACACATTTGCTGCGCTATTTCCGACAATAAGGATGTACAGGCGTCTTCAAAGAAAGCCTGGCTGGCTGACAGGTTTGATGAAGGTCTTGTTTTTCTGAAGAGTGTGGAGCGAGGAAAATGTTTTATCGAATATATCCCTGCGGAATACGCCTGGGTTCCTATAGAGGCGGAAGGGTATATGTACATTGATTGTTTGTGGGTGTCCGGATCTTTCAAAGGGCATGGTTATTCCACGGATCTGCTTAATGCCTGTATCGAGGATAGTAAAGGAAAATGCAAGAAGGGGCTTTGTATTTTATGTGCAGCTAAGAAAAAGCCGTTTCTGGCTGATCCGAAATTTCTGAAATATAAGGGCTTTGGCGTCTCTGATGAGGCAGATAACGGTATCGGGCTCTGGTATTTGCCGTTTGATAAGAAAACGGACACACCACGATTCAAAGAATGTGCCAAACATCCGCATATAGAAGAAAAGGGCTATGTTTTGTATTACACGAGCCAATGTCCTTTCAATGCAAAGTATGTTCCGGTATTGGAACAGACGGCAAAAGAGAATGGTATCTCATTCCGGGCGATCCATATAGAGAGCAGGTATGAAGCTCAGAATGCCCCGACTCCGATCACGAATTATGCTCTGTTCCATGATGGTGAGTATGTCACGAATGAACAGATGAACGATAAGAAGTTCTTGAAACGTGTTAACGGATAAGAGGAAAGCGGTATGGCATCAACGAAGGAGTATCTGGATTTTGTCTTAGAGCAGCTGTCAGGGCTTGATGAGATCAGCAATAGGGCGATGATGGGCGAATACATCCTCTACTATCGCGGTAGGGTTTTCGGCGGTATTTATGATGACAGACTGTTGGTAAAGCCTGTTCCTACGGCGGTGAAGCTGATGCCGGATGCGTCAATGGAGCTTCCTTATGAGGGCGCGAAAGAGATGATCCTGGTAAATGACGTTGATAACCGGGAGTATTTGCGCGAACTGGTAGAGGCGATGTATGAAGAATTACCGGCTCCAAAGAAAAAGAAGAAATAACGGATATTTGACTGACTTGATAATTTGCTGAAGGAATATCATCAGAAACTGTAAATAAATGATTACCGGCATTCTAACCGACAAATGAAGAACAGGAATATGAGGAAAATCATATGAAAAGGGAAAAAGTGCTTAAAAAGGCACTTTTTTTCGTTGCTTTATGAGAGATCCCTGTAAAGCCCCTGGATCCGCGGAGATACGCATGAGTAATAAACGGAAGTTATAGCAAGCATCATATTTTGAGATTAGACAACCTGTGGGGGACTGCCTATAATGCAAAAATATAAAAACGAACAGGAAATGCACAGTGAGACGACGTTTGGAGCAAACGGAGGAGATGTGGGGAGGTTTTTGGGTGATCGAGTTATGCCATATCAAAAAGAATTTCGGAAAACAGAAAGTGTTAAAAGATGTATCGCTGAAGATCGACGAGGGCGATGTCGTGGTGGTGCTGGGGCCTAGCGGATCCGGAAAGACCACATTGCTGCGCTGTATTGATTTTTTGGAAAGAGCGGATGATGGCGAACTGCTGATGGACGGCGAGAGGATCCGGCTGCACAATGCAGGCAGAAAAACGGTACAGTCGGTTCGAAAAAAAGTGGCCTTTGTTTTTCAGAATTACGGTCTTTTTCAAAATAAAACCGCATTGCAGAATATCACGGAGGGACTGATTGTCGGTAGGAAGGTTGCGAAAGATGCAGCCATTCGGAAAGGGGAGGAGCTCCTGGAATGGGTAGGGCTTCTGGATAAAAAAGATCTGTATCCCAGCCAGCTTTCCGGTGGCCAGCAGCAGAGGATCGGTATCGCAAGGGCGGTTGCTCTGGATCCGGAGATCATACTGTTTGATGAACCCACCTCGGCACTGGATCCGGAACTGGTAGGAGATGTCCTGGCACTGATCCACAAGGTGGCCAAACGGGGAATCTCCATGGTGGTCGTCACACACGAGATGGCGTTTGCACAGGAAGCCGCTAACAGAGTGGTGTTTATGGATGAAGGAGTCATCGTGGAACAGGGAACACCAGACGAGATCTTCCTGCATCCGAAGCAGGAACGGACAAGGCAGTTTTTGGAACGGGTGCAACCGGTATCGAAGGATATGTATTATATCTGAAAGAGATATCCTGTCGGAGGCTTCTATGAAAGAGCGGAAATGATTTCTGCTATTGAATAAAAAGGACAATTTGAGTAAGGGCATAAAGAGAAGCACTTACTTAATTGATAAAATTTTCAGGAGGAAAGAAACTATGAAAAAAGTATCGGAAACAGGAAAGAACAGAAGAAAAGCTGCAGCGGTTTGTGTAATGTCGGTGATGAGCGTCGGTTTGCTTGGAGGCTGCGGGCAAACGCCCGGAGGAGTGGCGGAAGCGGCTGTAGGAGGCGCACCGGTGGGAAGCACAACTGCGGGAAGCACAACTGCGGAAAGCGGGACGGCAGAAGGTGTGACGAAAGTAAGGTTTGCCAGCGGAACGATCAACTGGCCCTTCTGCTATCTTGATGAAAATGGTAATCCGGACGGTTTTGAATTTGCCGTAGCCAGAGAGGTGGACAAGCTGCTGGATCAGTATGAATTTGAATACATCGGCGCGGAATGGGAGGATATGTTTACCTCGGTACAGTTGGGCAAGATCGATATCGCTGCCTGGACCATCAAGAAGACCCCGGAGCGGGAACAGGAATTTCTGTTTGCGGATGAGTGGTCTACAGTGCAGAAGTTTTATCTGACCGTTGGCGGTAACAATGATACCATCCATGATCTGGCGGATCTGCAGGATGTGACGGTGGATGGCAACAGTCCGGATGAGTACATCTATAAATTCTGGGAGAATTACAATGCAGACCATCCGGAACAGAATATTCACCTGATAGCATCCGGGGATATCCTGGGAGATGCCGGGATTGAGGCACTGCAGAATGGTGCAACGGCAGCGATCTTTATGGATGATATCACGGTGGCCGGACATATTGAGAAACGTGGTCCGGTATTGAAGACCGTGGGGGAACCGCTCGCGGAAGAATACGGATATTACGTGTATAACAAGAGTAATACCGAACTGAAAGAAGCAGTAGACGGTGCGCTCAGGGAACTCAAAGAAAACGGTACCTATGACCGTCTGTACGAAGAGTGGTTCTCCTTTGTGGGTGAAGCACTGCAGAAATAGCAGAAATGAAGGGATGATCTATGGGCAGTTATTTTACCTGGGAAGGATTTTTGAAAGCAGCACCGCAGGTGCTGCAGTACCTTCCCGTTACATTAAAAGTTACATTTCTCTCGCTGGCGATCGCAACACTCCTCGGAGTGCTGGTTGCGGCGGCGCGGGTCTACCGGATCCCGCTGCTCTGCACCTTCTGTAAAGGATATCTGCATCTGATGCGTGGGATACCTTATGTGGTATTATTGCTGCTCATATATTATTTCCTGCCGTTTCTGGTGTGGAAACTCTTTGCGGTGGATATTAACGGATGGGACAAACTGGTCTTTGCCATCATTACATTTTCGGTACACGAGGGTGCCTATATAGGTGAGATTTTCCGCTCGGCCATCGAGTCTGTACCGAAAGTACAGAAAGAAGCCGCATATTCTGTAGGCCTGAATGAAGCCCAGACCTTTTGGCGGATCCTGCTACCGCAGTCGGTAAAAGTAGCGATCCCGGCTTACGGGGCCAATTTGGTGGAGCTGTTTCAGAACACTACCATCACCTTTGTGATCGGAGCGATGGATTTTATCGGTAGAGCCAATACGGTGGGTGGAGCCACCTTTCATTATTTGGAGCCGTATCTGTTCGTGGCGATTGTGTATGTCATCATCAGTATCCTGCTGGAAACCTTCTTCCGTTTTCTGGATACGCAGTACCACTTTGGCGCCAAACTGAAATTCCGGTAAAGGAGGAGAAGAAAATGGAGATCAAAACAGAACGCCTGCTGAACTGTTTACTGTCCGGATTGCAATACCTGGATAATACGATCAAGATATCTGTGGTATCCATCGTTTTTGGAACCATCATCGCGCTCATCATCGCATTGGTACGGTTTTACAGGGTACCGGTACTCTCGCAGATCTTTGCCTTGTTTGTCACTGTCTACAGAGGCATACCCATTATGCTGATCCTGTTGATCGGACAACTGCTGTATGTGATGTATTTTGACCGGATTGCCAGGGCACTGCATCTTTCCACAACGGTGCGGGACGGAGATCTGATCCTGCTGGGTTATATCGTGCTGACTATCGGCGTGGTACCGTCGGTAAGCGAGACCTTTCGCGGGGCCCTGCAGTCCATCGACAAAACGCAGTTTGAAGCCGGTTATTCCGTTGGACTGTCCACACTGCAGAGCCTGCGGCGGATCATCTTACCACAGATGTTTCCGGTGGCATTTCCGGCGTATATCAACAATATCCTGGGTGTCATCAAGGCTGTGCCGCTGCTTTCGGCCGTGGGGATCATGGAGATCATGAAGGGCTCGCTGTTGCCCTGCGGCGCATACTACAGTTATCTGGAAGGTTATGCAGCCACAACCGTGATCTATTTTGTCCTGATCATACTGATCCTGTTTACAGCAAAATATATTGAGAATCATTTCACCTGCTTTCGCGCAGCGGCCGGCAGAAAAGAGTTTATTTGAGAGGGAGATAAAAGAAATGTCAACAATCATAGAGCAACCGAGGTATTCCTGCGCAATCTCAGCGCAACAGTCAGTACTGGCCATTCCCAGGGCACATCCGATCCTGCATTCCGGACCGGGATGCTCGGAACGAAGCGCGTATTTCAGCCTTACGGCCGGAGGAGCCAAAGGGATCGGGTATACGGGAGGTGCCCATGTTTCTTCGACCAATTCGACACAGAAGGAGATCGTTTTCGGTGGCATTCCGAAACTGCGGGATACCATTAACGGTGCACTGAAGGTGATCGATGCGGATCTGTATGTGGTACTGACCGGCTGTACTTCCGAAATTGTCGGGGACGATTCCTTTTCGGCGGCACAGGAATTTGCACAGCAGGGATATCCGGTGGTGGCGGCCGGAACTGCCGGTTTTAAAGGAAATGTTTATTACGGGTATAAAGAAGTGGTCTGCGCGATCATCAATCAGTTTGTGGGAGATACAGAACCCAATGTCCGAAAAGGCGTGGTAAATGTATTCTCGGTGGTACCGTATCAGAATCCGTACTGGCAGGGAGATCTGGAAGAGATCAAACGGATCCTGCAGAAGCTCGGACTTAAGGTCAATATCCTCTTTGGTGCGGAATCAGCGGGGGTCAGCGAGTGGAAGGATATTCCGAATGCGGAATTTAATCTGCTGCTTTCGCCCTGGGTAGGAAAAGAGATCGTAGAGCTGCTGCAGCAAAAATACGGTACGCCATATCTGGAATTTCCCTATGTCCCCGTCGGCGCGGAAAGTACAGGCCGTCTGCTGCGAAAGGTCGGTGAATATGCAGGGATTGAGAAAGCGTTTGTGGAACAGGTGATCGCAGAGCAGGAAAAAACCTATTATTCTTACTTTGCGGATCTGGAAAACTTTCTGACGCTGTTTAATAACGAATTTGCCTGGGAATATTTTGCGGTGGCGGACAGCAATTATGCATTGGGGGTCAGTTCTTTTCTGACCAATGAACTGGGGATGATCCCGAAGGGGATCTATATTACGGATGATGCAAAAAAGCCGTATCAGGATAAAATCCGTAAACAGTTTCTGACGGAAAATGAACAGTTTACGGATGTGCTCGTTTTTGAAAATGACGGTGGTCTCGTTCAGAGGGATCTGCGCAGCAGACAGGGAAGTGACCGGGAACTGATCCTGGGCAGTACCTGGGAGAAGATACTCGCCCGGGAAACGAATAAGTACTATACATCCCTGAGTCTGCCGCTGACGCAGGACTTTACACTGAACCGGTCCTATACCGGATACCGTGGCGGGCTGGAACTGCTCAAAGAGATCACCAGGGATATGTTTCGATAAGAAGGAGTGGAACAATGGGTACCTATAAAAATACAGCAGAAGTGGAAGTGCGCGAACGCAGGCTTGGTTCCGTATTGAATTATCACGGAGATCTGGAGCAGCTGATCCGTGGTTCAAAGGAACGCTCGCTCTGTGCCAAATGCGCCAATTATGAACAGTGCGGAAACTGCGGACAGGAAAACGCAGGAACGATAACGACCTGGGTGAAGGACAGTGTTGTGATCAATCATTCGCCCATCGGATGCGGACTGGATGGGATCATGTATGCGGATTCCGTTCGGGATAATGCAGAAGGACAGGACCGCCGGGTCAAAAGGCTCAGTACAAACCTGCAGGAGAAGGATACCATCTACGGAGCGTACCGGAAACTGGAGAATACCATCGACGAAGCAGTGAAACGCTTCTCTCCGAAGGCGATTTTTGTATTGTCCTCCTGTGTGACCGGAATTATCGGAGATGATCTGGAGAGCGTGGCGGGACAGAAGGAGGAAGAATACGGGATCCCCATTGTTCCGATCTACTGCGAGGGATTCCGTTCCAAAGTATGGTCCTCGGGGTTTGATGCTGCCTATCACGGAATCCTGCGCCGACTGGTAAAGAAGCCGGAGAAAAAACAGACGGATCTGGTCAATGTGTTTAATTTCTGCGGGCCGGATCGCCTGCGGGAACTGCTGGCCAAGGCAGGGCTTCGGACAAATTATGTTACGGCCTTTTCCACATTGGAGGAATTGCAGCAGATGGCAGAAGCTGCTTGCAGTGTGCAGTTCTGTGATACCTTATCCTCCTATGTGACCACGGTGCTGGAAGAGCGGTACAATGTGGTAAAGATCCGGAATGCGCCGCCCTTTGGCATTACATGGACGGACGAATGGCTGCAGGAGATCGGCCGTGTGACCGGCCATGAAGAGGAGATTCGCAGAGTGATCGAGGAGGAACACAAGCGGATCGAACCGGAACTGGATAATTACCGGAAAATCCTGCGGGGGAAACGTGTGTTTATCATGACCGGAGATCAGTTTGCTTACCAGCTGGCTAATGCAGCAAGGGATCTGCAGATGGAGGTGGTTGGGATCGCGTCCCTGCATCATGATCAGGTGCCGGACGGCAGTGATGAATATGGTGCATTGGACAAGTATCGTAAGGATCATGGAAATGCGGAAAAGGTTCATGTCTGCGCAAAACAGCCGCATCAGGCAGTCAAACTGATCCGGGAGGCGCAGCCGGATCTGCTGATCTGCAGACATCCCGGCGTGGAAAATGCGGCGATGCGTTTGGGGATACCGGTGCTTCCGGAAGGGGATAAAAATTTTTCCATTGCCTATGACGGTCTGGTCAAACTGGGAAAAAGAGCAGTACGTGCACTGCGGACCCGCCGGGTGATCGAGCATCTGGCGGCACATACAAAACTTCCCTATACCGACTGGTGGTTAAATGCAGATACTGATCCGCAGTATTTTGAACAGGCGGGAAGGTAAGAAACAGTCTTCAGGCCTGAGGAACCGGTTATTGTTCTTAAGCGTTGCGAACAGGCAGGGGTGAAGAAACTCTCGATGCACGACCTGCGGCATACGATGGCGACCAGGTTCTGTGAGAATAGTACGAACTACAAGTATTTAAGCCGTATGCTTGGGCATTCAAGTATCAAGATCACAGTTGATACCTATGTCCATCAGACCGGCAAAAGTCAGGCGGATGAGACGGAAGAGTTTTCGGAGTACTTAAGCGGGCTGTTTTTATAAAAGGTAACGGTTTATAACGAAAAGTAATCGCAAATTGTTACGCGATTGCTACGTAACAGGATGTTACGAGGCTGAAAAGCTTGATAAATCAAGGGTTCCGGCAATTCGGCTCCTCTCTGAAAATCCATGAGAATTATTACATCTGAATATCAAAATGGCGTAAATAGAAAAGGGCCTAATACAGCATAAAGATACATAGTCATATGTTGAGATATATACGCACTGATCCTAACGAGGACATTTGATCTGCATAGCAGAGAATGTCCTCTTTTTGTTGCAAAAAAATGATCCGAAGAAAGGAGCTTTATGAAATTTAGCAAGATCAGGGTTCAGGATGAACCGG
>JAGBMJ010000048.1 GCA_017634975.1 Lachnospiraceae bacterium
AAGCAAGCAAGCAAGCAAGCAAGCAAGGTATAACTGCGCCCTTTTTAGTATAAAACAGCATATATTCGTGATGGATAACCGTCTTATCTGACGGGGGTATTATGCCCTGTCAGATAAGGCGGTTTTTTATTATAAAAATATACTCAAGGAGGAATTTACATGAAGAAAAGAAAATTAGGAAGGAAGCTGCTGAGCTTTTTGCTCACGCTGGCGATGGTCGTCGGTCTGATGCCGGGGATGGGGTTGACGGCGTATGCGGCGTCAACCACCGTAACATGGAATCCGAGCGACATAGTTCCCGAACATCTGGGGGATGACTCTTTCACCAAAGACGGTATTACTTTTACTGCCGCCACGTGTGATTTTCAACAACTCACTTTCGGAGGGGGCGGCACATTCACGACCACGCTTGGAAACTTTACCAAAATTGAAATATCTGCCGATTACGCTGGCGATGTTTCTGGAACAGGCTGGTCAAATGATGGGTGGCAAAGCGCAACATGGACAGGTGATGCCGCCAGCGTATCGTTTAGTGGCGATATCTGGGGTGGAGGCATGACGTGTGAAGGAGGTAATTTGACGATAGTCTTTACGATTGCCACCGTCCCCGTCACCGGCGTGACGCTGGACAAGACCGATGCGCAGACCATCGACGTGGGCGGCAAAGTAGCTTTCACCGCCACCGTCGCGCCCGACGGTGCTACGGACAAGACCGTGAAGTGGAGCGTCGGCGGAACGAACGCAAGCGCGGTGACGCTGTATTCCGATTCAAACTGCACGCAGGCAGTCGGCGAGGACGCTACCTCCACCCTGACTGTCTACGCCAAGGGCATTTCGGCGGGCAGCGCCACCGTCACCGCCACCAGCAACGCGGACGGTAGCAAGTCCGCAAGCTGCGCCGTGACGGTGAACGCGGCACAGACACAGACTGGAGAACTGCTAACCACCATTACAGCAACAGGCAAAGAGCAAGCAAGCTACAGTACGGCGAATGTAGCAACCGTTTCATTCAGTTATACTGCAAGTGGGAGCTCAGCATACCTCGCTAACTGGGGATGGTGGGGATATGGTTGGATTGCAACTGTCACTTCAGCTGATGGATATACAATAACCAAATGTGTATTCTATGACGATGCCAATCGTACTGCCACAGACAGTTCGTCTCCCTTTGTAGTTGAAACCACGGAGGAAGATAAGACGCCAAGAATAAATGACACACCCATTGATGGTGGCACGAGTCAGAGTAAGGGTTTAAAAAAGATTGAGGTGTATGGGTATGTTACGCCTACGGCTACCCATAGCGTGACCATCACCGCGGGCGACCATATGACCAAGACCGCGGATTCCGGCGATGCAGAACAGACCGGACTGACCGGCGCTATGACAGATGTGGTTTATACCGCAGACAACGGGTATTACTTTCCGGAAAACTACAGTGTTGCTGCAGTCAACGGAATATCCGTGACCCGTAACAGCTACACGCAGATCACGGTTTCCGGAACACCGTCCGCTGACGCTACGATCACACTGACAGCGCCTACGGCTAAAACGACACCGGCTGCACCAACAACAGCCGCCGCAACAGACTGCACAACCGCAGACAACAACGACGGAAAGCTCACCGGCGTTACAGCTGCAATGGAGTATAAGAAATCAGATGCGGCTGATTGGACTGCTGGAACAGGCAGCGACATCACAGGTCTCGTTCCCGGAACCTACTATGTGCGCGTCAAGGCAACCGAAACGACAAATGCGTCCACAAATCAGGAACTGACGATCAAGGGATTTATTTCGTACACGGTGACCTTTAAGGTAGTGAACGGAAAATGGAATGAGGGCGAAGGCGATGCTGCAACAGCAGACAAGACTGTGACCCTTACCGGACATGATGGCGATACCTTGAAACTGACCGCAGACCAGATTCCGGCAGTCGGCACCAAGCCGAACGACAACTACAAGGCCGGAAGCTGGGATGTGACACCGAATACAACTACGGCAATCACAGAAGCAACAACCTATACATATACCTATGCGCAGAAGGAAAGCATCAGTCGGACCGTGACCTTCAAGGTTGTAAATGGAAAATGGGATGATGAGACCACAGCAGATAAGACCGTTACTCTTACAGGTTATGAGGGAGATACGCTGAAGCTGACGGCAGACCAGATTCCGGCCGTCGGAAGCAAACCGAGTGACACATACAAGGCAGGAAGCTGGGATGTGACACCGAGTACGGAGACGGAAATCACGGCGGATACGACCTACACCTATACCTATGCGCAGAAGGACAGCATCAGCCAGACCGTGACCTTCAAGGTTGTGAACGGCTCCTGGGACGATGAAACCACAGCGGACAAAACCGTAACTCTGACGGGTTATGAGGGCGACACCCTCAAACTGGCGGCAAGTCAGATTCCGACGGTCGGCACCAAGCCGAACGGCACCTACAAGGCAGGAAGCTGGGATGTGACACCGAGTACGGAGACGGAAATCACGGCGGATACGACCTACACCTATACCTATACGCAGAAGGAAGCGGCGACCGTTACAAAAGCACCTGAAGCCAAGACTCTGACCTATACCGGTTCTGCACAGTCGCTTGTGACCGCTGGTTCAGCCGAAGGCGGCGAGATGCAGTACGCCCTCGGCACCGCAACCAAAGCCACACAACTTTATATCACATCCATCCCCACAGCAACCAACGCTGGAACCTATTACGTTTGGTATATGGTAAAAGGAGATGGTAACCATAGTGATACGGAAGCGGCGTATATTACCGCAACGATCAGCGAAGTCGTCAGCCAGACCGTGACATTCAAGGTGGTAAACGGCTCATGGAACGACGGAACCACGGCAGACAAGACCGTAACACTGACCGGCGCGGAAGGTGATGTGTTGATGCTTAGTGCAGACCAGATCCCGGGTGTCGGCAGCAAACCGAATACCAATTACAAGGCGGGCAGCTGGAACACTACACCAAATACAGAGAGCGTGATCAGCGCAGATGTAACATATACATACACTTATGCAGAGGCTGAACCGAAGGAAGAAAACGAAGAGGGAGATGTGGTCGCAGAGGCTGAGTCCGGAGATGGCGCTCCGACATGTAGTGTGGAGAATGTGTCCGAAGACGTTTATGAAGCGGTAGCCTCTAGCGAGGAAAAGAATGCGGTTGAGAATGGTGATACCCTGTATCTTGGATTGCGTGTGGAAAAGGCAGACGACAATGTTTCCGGTAATGAACAGAGCCTTGCAGAAAGCGCAGCTGAAGATGTTGAAGTAACCATCGGTATGTATCTGGATGTTACGTTGTATAAGTGGCTGGAATCCGATCCGGCTTCGAAGAATCAGATTACGAATCTCCATGGAAAATGTATGCGTTTCTATATCGATGTACCGGGATTCCTGCATGGTGGGGATGGAGTTCGAAGAACCTTTTATGTATTCCGTATCCACGATGGTGCCATTACCTTGATAGCGAAGACGCACAATACAGTCATTGCAGTAGATTCTGATCTGTTCTCTACTTATGTGCTGGCTTATAGTGATATAGAAACGGATGCGGATGATGACGATGATGAAATGAGTGAAGAGTCCAAACGGGATCTGGAATACCGCAAACAGCATCCTAACGGACAACATACCTATGTGCAGAAGATCGTGCAGGATCCTACCGCAGAAGTAGATGGTGTGATGATCAATGTATGTTGTTATTGCGGCTGGGTAGAACGGGATAGCGAGATGTCGATCTCCGGATATCCGGTATTCAATGCGGAGACGATTGAAGCAATCGGAAATACATCGCAGGGATCTACTGTAACGATGCAAACGAAGAGCTGGTACAGCGTACATCGTAATGTATTGGAGGCGCTTGCGAAGCGGCCGGATGAAACGCTGGTATTTAAGTTTATTTATGATAAAAAGCGTTATGTCCTGACCATCTCCGGAAGTGATCCGTTACTGGAATTATTATTGGAATCCGAAGATGATTACTTTGGCTTTATGTATCTCGGATCGGTCTTCTCATTAGTGGAAGAGGACTGGAAGTAAACATTAAAATGTTAGGATTCAAAAGAGTGTCGTGGCAATATGTCGCGGCACTTTTTTGATAGAATCTGAAATGTTATTTGATTTCTTTTAATTCTTTCACGCGTCTTTCGTCTGAGTGGTTTCTCTTCATCATCTTGATATAGTCAAACAGATCTTTCCGGGCAGTATCGTCCAGCACATACAGATCGGCGATGAGCTGATCAATGATCGGGAGTTCTGTATAGTCGAATTTCTTCAGGATCTTCGTTGTGCGGGCGGAGATATATGCTTTCTTTTCGGCGTCGATCATAATGCGCCGGTTATCGTTAGGCAGTTTCGGAAGTGTTTCCATATCTTCGTAGGGATTATCCTTACAGATCGAGTTGATCGGAATATCCAGTATATTTGAAATACGCAGGGCGGTATCAAAGCGGATCGCCGCATCCCGCTGAATAATGGAGTAAATGGTGGTCGGTGCGATACCGGCCTTTATTGCGAGTTCTTTAACGGTCATTCCTTTCTGATCGAGTATTTCCTTTAGATTTTTCCCATATCCCATCGTTTTGTACCGTCCTTTCGTGGATAGTATATCACGGAATATTTTGTTACGCAACAAGTAATGGCGGAGAGAGTATTTCAAAAAGCATATTGACATATTACGCAATTCGTAATAGTATCATATTACGAACGGTACGAATTAAGTAATACGCACAAGTGCAACACGATATTCGAAGAAAGGAGGTGACAGGTATGTGTACAGAAACGGGATTGGATCGGATCTGGACATCCAGCGGAGCCACAGATCACTCTCGGAAGAGCGCACTTATATGTTATGCCCAGGAGGCATAACATCGTGCGCCCTGCGGGGCCGGCACCACCGACGGGGCGGCGGATGCCTTCGGTGCTCCGCACCGGACAAGGGGCAAGCCCCTTGCGCTGTCTGGCGACAGCTATCCCCAATCACATCCATCATATCAATCATAACGGAAAGGAGGTAACTGCGGTATGAAGGATAACTATACGATACGCAGAACGGCTCAGGAGCTTGAGGACAATACGATGCGGCAATTACAGGCCGAACATCGTTTGGAGCGTCTGAAGCGCCGACAGGCCTATCAGAAGGCACGCGGTAAGCGCCAGCGAGATGAACGCACGCATCAGCTCTGCTGTATCGCCGGTGTGATCGAACATTTCTATCCGGAGATCAAGTCGTTTACGGAGCAGGAGTTTTATGAGTTGGTGGACGAATTGAACGAAAGCACGGAAGTAAGGTCACGGATCACCGGCAGTATTGAAGAGATTATGAAGCGTCGTGAGGAAGGAGGTGGATAATGGCGATATTTCATATGAGTTGCAAGATTATTAGTCGCGGAACGGGAGGATCTGCAGTAGCCGGCGCGGCGTACCAGTCAGGGGAGAAACTCTATGACGAGTATTACGGAGAACAGCAGGACTATACGCGGAAGAAGGGAGTGGTTGAAAGCTTTATAATGCTTCCCGACTTTGCGCCGAGGCGCTTGTTAGACCGACAGACCTTATGGAATGAAGTGGAGGCGCAGGAGAAACGGAAAGATGCGCAGATCGCATATTCCTATGATTACGCTTTTCAGAAGGAATTGACACTGGAAGAGAATATACGGCTCTTTCGTGAGTATCTGTTTAAGAACTTCATATCTCGCGGGATGATCTGCGATGTATCGATCCATTTCCCAGATCCGGAGGGAGGCGGTGATCCAAACCCGCACGCTCATGTCAAGTGTCCGATCCGTCCCTTGAACAAGGACGGTACCTGGGGACTAAAGCAGCATAAGGAAGAAGTCTTAGATGAGAACGGCAAGCTAAAGCTGAACGCCAAGGGGAAACCGATGGTGCGCTGGGTATCCAATACTGACTGGGGCAGAAAGGAAACGCTGAACCTGTTCCGGGCAGAATGGGCAAGGATAGTCAATGAAGCCTTTGAAGAGAAGGGGCTGGATTGCCGTATTGATCATCGTTCTTACAAAGAGCAGGGAATAGATAAGGTTCCGCAGGTACACGAAGGAGCCAAGGTCAGAAAGATGGAGAAGCGGGGCATCCGTACCCAGAAAGGCGACTGGAACCGCTGGGTGAAGGAAACGAGTAATGCTATCCGAAAGATCCTTGAACAGCTCAGGGAATTAACCATTTGGATCACGGAGATCAAAGCGGAATTGTGCAAGCCGCAAACGCCTACCATTGAGACTATGCTGGTAAGATATTACCACCATAGAGACGAGGTAGCAAAGTCCTACGGACGGGGCAGGCGGAAGGCACAGTTGGGCAATCTGAAACGGCTGAGCGAACTGGTTACCTATATCGATCAGAAAGGCATCCGAACCGGTGACGATCTGGAAGGTCTGATACGGAAGAAGGAGGCGGAGGTTAAATTGCTTACCGAAGGGGATCCCGTTAATAGTCGGAGATTAAAATCCCTGCAGGAGAAACTGAATGCCATTGTGGACTATGAGAAGTATCAGTCCGTCTACCAGAAGTACACAAAAACCTATTTCAAGGGCGCAAAGGAGAAGTACAAAGCGCAGCACAAGAGTGAGATCAACCGCTTCCAGCGTGCCAAGCGCATCCTGGGGGATGAAATCAAACCGGAAGGCTTTAAGGCGAAGCGTATAGAACTTGCTTTGGAGATCGACAGTCTGAAGGAAGTGTGCAGTGTAAGTGCTGATCCGAAAGAGGTGGAAACACTGCAGGCAGAGATCAAGGCACTAAAAGATATACAGGCGGCGATCACCTTCTGTATCGGCAAGCAGGCGCCCGAAACAGATAGCAGGCAGAGGGAGGCATCTGCTACTCAGGAGAGAACCGAAGACGGGAGGGCGCGCGTAAGTCTTAAAGAAAAACTGGTAGAAAAGAAGGAAGAATCAAAGCGTCTGGAAGAAGAACGGCAACAGAACAGACCGCAGAGAGAGCAGCAACACAATAGGAACACTTGGGATATTTCATAGTAGGGAGGAATGCTTATGAGAAAGAATGTAATCACTAAATCAAAGAAGCAGATCAGTCTGGAGGAGCGTATCGCGCGGGAGCAGGAGAAACTTCAGGAGTTGAATGCGGTAATGGAGGCCAGAAAGCAGAAACTGGAAGGCAGGCTTCGTCAACTGATCAGTGCAGAGTTTACGAAGAATCTGGAGGACTTCGCCGACTTTGCGGATGATGAACTTGAAGCCATCATCAAGGCTGCGATGAACTCAAAAGAGTGTAAGGACAAGATCGAGGAGTATCGCAAAGCTGCTGAAGCAGATCAGAATAAGGCAGGAGAGGAAAGCGGGCAGAAGGCAAGGGATAAGCAGACACGGGAATAAAGGGGGATTATGAAAAGATTGATATATGGCACTGATGCAAGGCTTATCGGGGGCGTGCTGAAACCGAAATATGACAGTGAGAAGGCAGGAAGGAGGCGAAAGATATGTCAACACCGAAGAAGAAACCGGATGTTCCGATCAAGGAACGCTTCCTGCTTACCTACTACGAAGCTGCAGCTTATTTTGGCATCGGCATCAATCGCCTCAGAGAACTTTGCAAGGATCCTGCCTGCAGTTTTGTGGTAACAACAGGAGAGAAGAAAACGATGGTGATCCGTTCCAAACTGGAGGAATACATAGCGGAACATCGATATATATGAAATATGAGAGGCTGCCCTGGTTGTGGCGGCCTCATAATATAGGAACATTTGGTGAAAAAGGCGGCGCGTAACACAGGCTGTTCATGTTGAAAAATGTTACATGCCGTGATATTATTGGGAAGTGTTTGAATCTCGGGAAAGGAGATGGATTGGGTAAAGATTTAAAAGGTAAGGACCTGGGAAAGGGACTGACACAGCGGAAGTCAGACAAGAGATATGTGGCCAGCCATACGCGGCGTGACGGAACACGGGCGATGCGTACTTTTGTAGAATTGAAGGAGGCAAAACAGTGGCTTTCGGATACCGCCCACGATGATATGCATGGAGCGGCTATTATATCTGAAGGGATGACGGTGAATGAGTGGTTTGAGCAATGGCAGGAGCAGAGGGGCAAAATTGTCCGTGCCAATACCATCAGAAACTATCGAGAGAGGTATGCGTCGGACATAAAACCGGTGATCGGTCGTATGCGGATGATGGATGTGAAGCCGATTCACTGCCAGAAGGTCCTGAATGATATGGCAACAGACGGATATGCGGAAGGTACTATAAAACAGACGCTGATGACGATGGTAACCATGTTTTATGCCGCGTATGAAAATGATGTGATCCGGAAATCGCCCGTCACGAAAAGTGGGGTAAAGATGCCGCCAGTCGCGGAGAAAAAGCCGATTGACTTCTTTACTATAGAAGAAGAAAAGCGTTTTATCGAGGTGGCGAAGGATTACAGCTATTATGAACAGTTCCGACTGGTGCTGGAAACAGGTCTTCGCACGGGTGAGCTGATCGGTCTGGAGTGGAAATGTGTTGATCTGGAGAAACGGATGCTGCGGGTTGAAAAAACATTGGAATTCCGTTATAGTACCCAGGAGTGGCGCTGGGGACCGCCGAAGACAAAGCACGGGATCCGTGAAGTGCCGTTGACGAAGACGGCATATGAGATCCTGAAAGGGATCAAAGATCGTGGCGGGGATGCAAAAGATAGTACACCGGAAGAATTCAAAGATCTTGTTTTTATCAACCGGACGGGTTATCCCTCGAAGAACAGTACTTATGACACGGCGCTTCAAAAACGCTGTGAGCAGGCAGGGGTGAAGAAACTATCCATGCACGACCTGCGGCATACGATGGCGACCAGATTTTGTGAGAATAGCACAAACTACAAATTTTTAAGCCGTATGCTGGGGCATTCAAGTATCAAGATCACAGTTGATACCTATGTCCATCAGACCGGCAAAAGTCAGGCGGATGAGACGGAAAAGTTTTCGGAGTACCTAAGCGGGCTGTTTTTATAAAAGGTAACGGTTTATAACGAAAAGTAATCGCAAATTGTTACGCGATTGTTACGTAACAGGATGTTACGAGGCTGAAAAGCCTGAAAATAAAGGAAAGAGGTATACGTTTATGAAACTAGGAATCGTCGCATTCGACGTATTTCCACATATCTTCATAAATCTCCATAAAAGCCTCTAAAGCTTGATAAATCAAGGGTTCCGGCAATTCGGCTCCTCTCTGAAAATCCATGAGAATTATTACATCTGAATATCAAAATGGCGTAAAAATGGCGTAAATAGAAAAGGGCCTAATACAGCATAAAGATACATAGTCTTATGTTGAGATATATACGCACTGATCCTAACGAGGACATTTGATCTGCATAGCAGAGAATGTCCTCTTTTTGTTGCAAAAAAATGATCCGAAGAAAGGAGCTTTATGAAATTTAGCAAGATCAGGGTTCAGGATGAACCGG
>JAGBMJ010000016.1 GCA_017634975.1 Lachnospiraceae bacterium
ATGCAAATGCTTTTGACACTGTATTTATTTGATAACTGTTCCGAAACCAGCTTAACTATTTCTGCAGTTGCCCCTGTGCGAACAGGGCTGCAATTAATTATCAAAGCTCGCATTCCACAAAACTCCTTCGTACATAATTCTGAAAGTTATCCCTGCACATGTAACAGATAAAAATCATCCGCATATATTCGCTCTCCCTGCACATATGGGATCAGGTTTTCCTTATTCCACCGTTGCATTCTCGGTGCAAACCACTCCTGCTTACGCCACTGTTTATAATGAATTCCGAGACAATCTAGCAAGGTAAGAATAAAACTGGCATCTAACACATCGTAAAGGATCGTACCGCCTGCATTCCGATATCCTTCTGCCATTTGTTTCCTACACGTCAATGTTCCGCCGATATTTCCAAACAGAACAGCAAGATCATGCATCGGATGTCCCATTCCGAAAAACGAAAAATCAATAGGCACAAGTCCATCCGGTGTTTGCAAGATATTCGATGCAGACAGATCACCATGGAGCATCTGAAATTCATCCTGCGCGTTTTCCAATACAGCTCCGGCATGGTCACAGCACTTTTGCATGATCAAAGAATACTCGGCGCTTAACCCCAGATTTTCCAGTGCCTGAAATCTCCTTTTCGTGCATTCGCAATGTTGCTTTCCATAGGTTTTTACCGGTGATACCCGGAATCCCTTTGCCTTCTGATGCAAACGAGCAAGCATCTCACCGATCTGATAACAGATCGCATCATTCAACTCAAGCTTATCTAACGATTCGCCATCCAGCCATTTCGAAACCGTAACATATATACCATTCTGTAACTTTGTAATGAGTTCACCATAACGGTTTTCGACTGCTTCGCGTATCTGCATGCCCTGTTTCTTTAAGTGGGCTTGAAAAGCAAGTTCCGACTTATATATCTCGAAACGTTCAACACCGTCGTAAAAAAACTCTTCTGAAAACCCCTCTGCCGGCTCGTGTATTTGCAGCAAATACTCGTTTCCCACGCGATAGGTCAGATTCTCATTGTGTCTGAGCAAATCTATTTCTGTCGCTGATATATTGTAATGAGCTAACGCTTCTAAAGCCGCTTGCCTGTATTCTGTCGTCATACTATCTCACCTAACACCGCGCGACCTGCTTTACGGATTTCAACAACCCTGAATCCGCCTTCTTCGTAAATCTTTTTGGGTGTATCTTCGTCAGGCCAAATATATATTTTTTCTATTCCGTTCTCTCTACACCATTCCACGTAGCTGTAGAACAGCGCTCGGCCGGCACCGGTTTTTCTGTGTTTTTTTGATACCAGAAGATAATCGACACGGCAGGCTCTCTCGGAAATATGTCCATATAACAGACCTCATCAATATTCGTAGGATTGATTTACTTTCCTAAGTGCAGCCACATAATCGCAACCTTTTTCTTTCACGTCTTCCGGATTTATCGGATAATGGACATTGTAAAGAACCCCTTTATCTCCAAACATATCCTCCATATAATCCTTCTCTATATGCCCGCCTACGACTTCAAGGCAGATCATAACATGATCATCACCCGGTACAATTTCTTTCTCCCACAAATACCTACACTCAAGGTTCATGAAACATTCAGCGACCATCGGCGCTTCTACCCATGAAGCTTTCTCCGCAGTAAGCCCTGACGAAGTTATCTCATCTGCCTCGAACTGATTGTTCTGTATTGTCTTCATGCAGGCTTCGTATAAATCAGATGACATGAAATTTAGCACTGCTACCTTCTTTTCATTTAAGCTTTGGTAAAGATGTCCTCTCTTATTCACGCTGCATAGAATCACGTAATACCCGCCTCCATGATTCGCACTCGTAAACCCTGCCCATGACTGCATCGTAGCATTTGGCTGTCCATTAGATTTATAGGTTGTGACAAGAAACATCGGTGTCGGTATTCCCATTATAAATTCTTTCCAATCAAATCCGAAGTTTTTTGCAAATTCTCCGTATGTCCCACACATAGATTCAGGCATTTCTTTGTATTGGTATTTCATCTCTTTCCTTCCCTCCTTACAAAAGCCAACATAAGAATTAACTTCAGTTTTGTCGACAGCCTTCGACTATTCGAGCTATCTATCATAAATAATATTAATTCTATTAGTTTTTCAAATATCTTCTGGCTGGATCCAACATCAGAATAAACCAAAAACAAGTTTAAAACCCATAACCATATTCTCTATTATAATCACAATATTTCAATCAAAAATGTGGTCTATAAAACTTTTTAGTATCTCGGTCATAAATCAAGTCGGGCAATTCATCAGTTTCAATCTTTTCAAAACGAATCAAGTCACAAAGGATTCTCACAAAATTATCTTCTTTTATATCACATAACTTTTCAGTTTGTTTTATACTTTTATCCAACTCTGAAAAATCAATATTTCCGCCACATATTTTTGTATCATTTTTATAATATTCAATTTCAATTATCATTATTTTTTTCTATCTTTTCCAGCAGAACAGAATCCACTTCACCACACTCAGATTCCGGAATATTTTCCTTATCTATAGTCTGGACAAATCCGCAATAATCACAAACGACATCCCTCCCGTCTTTTTTCATCTTAATCGGGGGCTCCACAGGATTTGCAAATGTATTCTGACATACTCCACCTCCACACAATATTTCTATCAATCAGTAATAAAGGCTTGTTTGCCTTCACTACAAGTTTGATCCGGCTTTATCGCTTTTCGTACCAGATCGGAATGATACGCTTAAAACCATCGAAATCGGAAAGTGTCCTCTCAGCGCGTGTTACCATCCCGTCAATATCCCTTTGTCCGAACTTTTCCGCCCATTTTATGGAGAATAACGATGCCTGTGCAACATAAACTGCATTGGCAATCCAGAAATCCATCGGCACGGAATCGTTAAAATAGGCGTCAATCTGACCGATGCAATACGGGATGCTGACTTCTGCCCCGAAGCTTTCCAGCTTGCAAAACTCCTCGTAAGGGTCTCCGACTTCCCAACGATTAAAATCAATGACGCCGATGGATGAATCCGCCCTGTAAATCAGATTTCCGGGATGAAAATCGCCGTGCAGATATACCGGCGGAACTTTCCAGATCCGGTCAATGTTCTCCTTCACATACCGGATCGCCGTCTCGTCATTCGGTATCCGTAAAGCTGATTCCTCATACCGCGAAAGCTGTAACAGTTTCTTCTCTTTCTTCGTGATACTTGGAATATCCACTTTATCTAACGGAATCCCATGAATCTTTCGCAAAATGCATCCGGCCTCCCGGCCAAGTCTGTACTGCTCCTCTTCCGAAAGCTTGGGAAGCGCCGTCTCCAAATCGCAGCCTTCAATCCACCGAAGAAGCATATAAACATTATGCCCTTTGTTGCACGCACCGAACGCCACCGGTGTCGACCTCGTGAATCCGAGTGTCGAAAACTTTTTAATTATTTCGTACTCTTTCTTCTTTTCATCGTATTGCTTAATGTCTGAGATCCGAAGAAGCAAATGCTCTCCGGCCGATGTTCTGATATGGTATTTTTCATCAGATGACCAACCCTTGTTGACCGGTTCCACCGACACCCATATTTCGCTGCATTTTATGTCCGATATCCAAGGGTATCGTTCAAAAAGACTCTTTGAATACTGCATGCTCCCCTGCCTTCTTCATTAAAACTATTCTATTCCACCGTCGAAGTATTCTTCTCCTTCCAACTCGTCTTCGATTTTCTTTAGTTTATCATACATGTGTGTTCCCTCTGCTCATATAATCTTCTCTAAGCAAACCGTAGATATTATAGTCGCAATACACCGAAACCATTTTCCCTTGACGAATGGTTCCTTCTTTTATAAAACCACATTTTTGCATAACCTTATTTGAGGCAATGTTTCTTACGTCTGCTCGTCCATTCAATCGGTCCAATTCTGTGTTCTCAAATATAAACCGTACCACTTCCTTCAAAGCTTCTGTAGTAATTCCCATATTCCAGTAATCCGGATTAACTCTGTATCCTATATCACCCATTCTGGCATTTTCGATATTAAATACCGCAATCATGCCTATCATTTTATTGGATTCTTTCAATACAATTCCCCAATCAAAATCAGGAGAAGGTTTTCTTTTTACCCAAGGGCGGGGATCAATAAACATAAGTTCAGGATTTTTCTCGCTCTTGCTTGCTTTTCTTCCCCAATATGTATAGATTTCATCTCTTCCCAACCACTCTTTTAAATCAGCGACATCACTTTCGTTGATCACGCGAATGATCAACCTGTCTGTTTCAAGAATTGGCTTGTTTATTTCATAATCCTTTAACATAGTTTCTTCCGTCAAATAGGAAGTTATATTATGCCAATATAATAATCCAGAAGCTCAAATATCCAGTCTTTGAGAGTCGAAAACCTATATCCCAGGTTCTTCGCCTGCTCTGCGTTTATGCTATATTCCGGTTCTCCGTTATAGGGAGCATCATCACCAACTTTACTGATTACGGCTTTTGTTCCCGTCTTTTTCCCCACATAGTCGATGATTTCACGGATTGAAATCGTCCCTTCAGCGCTTCCATTGATTGCCCCCTTATAATCCTTATCAACAAGGAACGCCAGAAACTTTCCCGCTTCATCGGAACGGATAAAACCCATTTGGCAATCCACATTGTCAATGTTCATGGGAATGCCCTTCATCACATGCTCTACGTAGAATAGCAACCTCTTCGTGTAATCATCCCTCCCTATCGCAAAAGGATATCTTACCGCAATCCAGTTTCTCTGAGAGTATTCCTGCCACAGGGCATATTCCGCCTGTCGCTTAATCTGCTCATACGGGAAGGCTGACCGATCACACCAGATAAGTTTTCCTGATGTTGCGTCAAAATCTTCTTCCACAGTGTTTATGTGTTTGGGATCATATACCGACGTACTGGACATATAGATGTATTTGTCGCAATCCACTGCATCCATCACATACTTTATATCATTTGAACAATATGCAATTTTATCAATAACAACATCATAATGCTCACCGGCCAAAGCAGCCTTCACGCTCTGCTCATCCGTTCTTTGAAATATTATTCTTTTTACCTTATCTCCAAAATCATCCGGAGTAAGTCCCCTAGTGGCGATGGTAACATCATGCCCTTTTTCAAACAATTCCTTTACCATATGTATTCCAAAATACCTTGTTCCGCCTATTACCAATATTTTCATTTTCAAAGCCTCTACAAATCCCGATTGGGAATGAACCATTCCCAAGGGTTTTATAACTCGTTAATATGATACCATATCAAGTGTAATCTTTCCAGTATTCAAGCCAAAAAGAGCCTTGGCATCATCGCCAAGGCTCATGATTTTCTTTCCATATTCTGTTTAGATTACTTTGAACATCTTCTGCGAAACCGCGGTCTCGTTCTTCTCCCCCTGCACTTCCTTCTTTGCCTGCTCAAGTTCCTCCATGCGGATCATTCCCCATTCTTAAAGCCCTTCTCTAAATCCGTCCATGGTTTCCTGCCACTTATTAAGCCAGTACAGCTGACCGTCTATAAAGCCTTCATCTATGCAGTCCATTCCATATATTTCAAGGATGGTGGCTTGTAACTGAAAATGTCTGATTGCAATCCAATACGGAAAAGAAAGGATTTCCTCGCGGCTCAACTTATGATAACCAGCATATCCCGAAAGAAATTCCCGATACACTTCCTTAGTAAGTTCAATATCTTTCTGCTTCAGATTAAAATAATCCGTCATGTCACACATAACCATGACATCGAACATAAGCGGAGCACAACAAGCAGTATCAAAATCCAAAAGATAAATCTTCCCATCCGCATTCTGCAACAAGTTTCCTCTGTGCAGATCTCCGTGGCAATTACCCCGAGGGAGGTTCTTAACCTTATCCCACAAACGCTCTCCCAGTTCCTCATACTCTTTAATGCGCGGGTAGTTCTTTTTACGAAGGAACTCAATATATCGACCTATAAAGAATTCTTTGTCACGGTAGACAAGCTCCGAGGGATACTCCTCCATCAATTGATGAAATCTGCCGACAAGCCTGCCTACTTCGGATGCACATTTTTCAAGTTCCGGCTCGTCTCCCTCAATGAAGTCCATGAGAACTATCAGGATCTTCTCCCCGTCAATTTCAGTTTCAAAGAAGGCTTCCCCGCTATTTGTAAGTATCATTTTAGGTACCGGGAACCCGTTTTCTTCCAGGTATCTCATAATGGATGCAGACTGTCTTGCTGTATCCGAAAAAGCCGATCCAATAACCTTAAGCAGATACTTAGACCTTCCATTGACAATATATGTAGTGGTGCCGCCTTCTCTTAATAATTCCAAAGACAGGGATTCTATTCCGTAATTCAATGTCAATATATCTTGCAAAGTCTTTTCATCCATGATGGTTATTCCTCTTGCAAGCCCTCTATTTTCTTCTGTTATACTTATCCAAAGCTTCCTGCATTTTTGTATTTTCGGCTCTTTCTTTTAGCCTTGTTATAAGCGCACTGATGATCATGCTAAGCGCATACGATATGATAAATCCTAACCACGCAGTCATATCTCTTGTGGGAAACCAATTAAATGCCACAATCATAAATACGATCACAATCAGTACCGACACAAAAAAGAGCACATTTCGGATCATCAATGACATATTCATGATCCATGTGTCCGTCAGAAAAACCACTTGCGCAAGCGTGATTATTACAGCCAACAAAAGCAATTCCATCAATATCGGCATTGACATCCCGGCATTTCCCATGGAAAAAAGAGCTGCATAATCTTTCGTTCTTTCACCTATTACGATACTCATTATGGCAAAGACCAACACGATGACTCCATATGTCGCAAATGCCTGCCTTACATAATAAAATACAGTTTTCTTTTCTTCCATCATTTAAGCCCCAACTTTCTTCGAAGTTCGTCAGAATACAAGCGTGATACGACTATCTGTTCGTCATTCCTTAATGTTATCCTGATTTTTCTGTTTATGTCGGATTTTAAGCTTTTGATCATCCTGATGTTCACAATGCTCTGCTTGCTGATCCTGAAGAAATCTCGTTCAAGAAGTTCCTGCTCTATCTCATACAGTTTAAGATCCGATTCATAAGTTTCATCCGAGGTGTACACAAATGTCTTTCTCTCAACAGCCTCTATGTATAGAATTTTCTCCACATCCAGCAGATAGGTTTCATCATTTTTGCGTACACCAATCTGCATGTTCACCATGCGCATCATTGCAACAAGTCTTTCGACATCGCTATCCAGTTTATTTGCCCGGATCACGACTTCCGTATCCGGATATTTCTCGTCAATATCGATCTCGATCTTCATTTATTCCAGTCCTTTTTTCTGAATGCGATAAAGAATAAAGCCATCATCAGCATTGCATTTATTGTCAGAATACAGATATTGTCTGTCTTTATCCCGGCAAATGTCATATCATCCATGATCCTCTTAAGCTGCTGAGTATAAGCAAACCTGGCTACTTTTTCTATATTTTCGTTGAACATTCCAAGCATTGGAGAAAAGGCAAATATGAGCATCACCGGCATTACAATAGAAGTAGCGGTCATCTGGTTCTTTGAAAAAACACCTATACATGCTCCCGCCAGAATCGAAATAGCAAATCCAGCAGCCATCACCAGCAGATAAAACGGTATGTCTTCTTTCTTTAGTCCGGTTGCCATCACACCGGCTCCGAGCATACAAATAAACCATACATAAAATCCAACTCCGATGAGATACTGCCAGGGCTTAACATTTGCCATTGTCAGTACTCTTAATGTGTTCTTTTCTTTTTCCTCGGATATGATTGATGCTACCGATGTCAAAGGTGCCATACCTATATACATTACAGAAAACAGCTTTGTGAAAAACAGTTCCGGCATTCCATCGATCTTAATGGCATTTTCCATGATAAGCGTCATGACCGGGAAGAGAATAAACTGTATCAAAACCGTTTTGTTCTTAAGAGTATCCTTAAGCTGCTTTTTTAGAATTATCAAACTGTTGCGCATATTTCATCCTCCTCTATTTTTCTTCCCGTCAGTTCCAAAAAGACTGTTTCAAGATTTGGTTCTGACGAATGGATCGTTTCAATGCTCCCATCTGACAAAAGGCGGCTAATTCTTTCAGCAGATCCGCTTTCATGAGGGATTACAACATCCTCACCGGATGATAAGTGCATTTTTATCGTTTTCTGATGATTATACTTTCTGCATATTTCCTCGGGCGCCCCATTTTCAACGATCACTCCTTCATTAAGCAATGCAACCCTGTCGCAGAGCTTATAGGCTTCTTCCATATTATGAGTGGTAAGGAAGATCGTGCAGCCTTCTTTTTTCTTTTCAAGTATGATCTTATGGATCTGACGCATGGTCTGTGGATCCAGCCCGCTTGTCGGCTCGTCTAAGAAGATCAGCTTCGGAGAATGCATGAACACTCTCGCAAGAGAAAGTCTGGCTCTCATGCCTTTGGAAAGAGTCGACGCTGATTTGCCTCCCGCATCCTTTAACCCGACCTGTTGAAGAGTACTTTTTATTATGTCTGTAGGAACTCCGTATATATCAGCGAAAACCTTCAGGTTATCAATACAGGATAGTCTTTCATATACTCCAAACTGATCCATCATGATCCCTATACTTTTTTTATCCTCTCCTGACAAAGAGGAAATATCTTTATCGAAGACAGTCACCAAGCCCTTGTCAAATGACAGCTGTCCTGTCAGGATCCTGATGAGTGTGGTTTTACCTGCTCCGGATGGTCCGAGGAGCCCAAATATTTCTCCGTCTCCTATCTCAAAATTTATTCCCGACAGAACAGTCTTTCCTGAAAAACTTTTGTATATATCATTACAACGTATCATTCCCGACCTCCTTTATAAATCTTAGGCACAAGATACCAAGGAAATCGGGAATGTTCAATAGCTCATTACACAAGATGCCATATACAGTACATAAGATGCACATTTGTAAATAAACAGATTAATCGTTTTTACTGAAATTTATTGTTTATTTCCCTGTAGGATCATCGACAGTGGATAACCCCTATGATCTATTGAGGAAAAACCACCGCTGATATCATGATCAAACTCCTTTAGCCCGGTGATGACAATTCCGTTATTGCACATTCCGGATATTATTTCTGACAATGAATGAGTAAAATCGGTAAAAGTCTTAGAATGATAGTTCTTCAGCGTCATATAATACATGCCGCCATTCCCGGTCCATTCATGTTCAAAGTAGGAAAAATGACATTCCATCTTATGCTCAGGATCAAACTCAGCATCGCCTTCCGTAGCTAGCATATTTGTGCAGGGATGCTGTTCATTAAGCACGATTACTGCTCCGGGTTTCATGCATTTTGCCACGATTTCAAAAAAGCGATTCAGATTTTCAAACCAGCATAGTGCTCCGATAGTGATGATCACAATATCAAACTGTTCTCTGAAACGATCATCAATATCATAAACATTCACAGCTTCAAATATACAAGGCAGGTTCAATTCTTTTGCTTTTTCATTTGCAAAAGCCACTTGGTTTTCAGCAATGTCAAATCCAACACCCTTTGAGGCATTTCCGCTTTTTACCAAAGAAAGCAGCTCTCGACCGTTGTTACAACAAAACTGAGCGATCGTCTTTCCTTTCGTATCCATGTTTTTCAAAGCATCCGCCATTTCCTTTTCAAAAAACGGATAGTCTTCTTTCTGTATACGTTCCGTTATATCGGCGCCCCATGAGGCATCCCTTTTATCAAAAGCTTCTTCCCAAGCCGCTTTATTTCCTTCAATATACTTTTCCATAAAAATCTCTCTTTCTTCTCGTCATTAAAATCTCATCATAAAAGGCTTATTCGTTCAATCCATTTTCAAAGCCTTCTTTGAGATACGCCTCCAACATCTCCATCAAAGTGTCGTACTCTCCAATGTCCTTGTTTCCGGCAAATCCAATCCCATATTTATGATCAATATCATCATATATAAAGCAATCGTCATCGACACACCCCAGCCATATAGAGCGTTGGCCGTCTTCTTCCCACCATTCAAAAAGTGAGCTGTCATCGCATATAAAGTAACCGAAGAAACTCTTGCTCTGTCTAAAGTAATTAATCAGTTCATCAACAATGCGTTGTTCAACATTATATTCCGCGCACAATTGCTTAAAGCTTTCCAGTTCTTCTTCCGTGGCCGGCTCAAGAGTAACACAATGTCCATGAACTATATATTCACCATCTTCGATCTTACAGTACTTATCAAACAACGCCTTTACTGTCATTACCTGTTTACCTCCACACATGCATTCCCGTTAATTGACTTACCATTTTCCATCCGAATCTGTTTTTTACCAGACTTTCCCTTTCAGGTCTGAACCCCAGATCATAATACACTTTGCAGGCAAGCCAGGTATTGGTCTGGGTGTGGATCTTTACTTTTTCATAGCCCAATTCTTTCATAACTCCCAAAGTATATGTGATAAGAGGTTTTGAAAGGCCCTTACCCTGTTTCTCCTTCTTGACCGCAACCCAATGCAGCTGACCTTCTCCGTGTCTTCTGTCTCCATGAATATCATAGAATGCCGTAGCCGTCGCGATCTTCTCTCCGGTGCTGTTCTCTATAAATATCATTCTCTCCGAAAGTTCGTCTTCACGCCCACCATAATAACGTTCCCAGCATTCCTCACCATGCTTATAGTCAAGTACCTCTTCCGCAGACAATTCTATATTTATCCATGCCGTCTTATCACCCGGTTTATACTTCACGAAACGATAGCCCTCAGGCAAATCCATCTGAGGTATTTCCTGCAGTTCACCCTCAAACAAAAGATCAACATAGCACAGCATATTATCATGCGTCTTATACTTACACGGATCCGGAGCCTCAATACCGGCAAGTACACTGCATACATCTTCCTCGATATCCCTGAGATACTTAATGCGGTCTATCGTATTCTTAACCTCGTCTTCTCCCAACCGGATATCTTCTTCGTTTGATCCTTCCATTCCAAGTGCACGCCGGATGTTATACTCGAGCCATTCCAACCAGGTATAGGATATTCCAAACAATTCATCATAGGAACGAAATCCATTGTCATAGGCTGACAAATATCCTTCAAAAAAACCTGCAAGGTTTTCTTTGGAGTATTTACCATTTACCGTCCCTGCCCATTGAAGCGACAGATTGAGACAGGATGCGATCGGATTGCCTCTCTCAAGACATTCCAGGTCGATCACATATGCCTTGTCTTCACGCCACATGATGTTCTTAGGATCCATATCCGGATCATCTATCGCACTCATAGCAGGCAGCATGCGTCTTGCGTTATTCATTTTATCCTGAGCTTCCCTAAGAAGAAGCAGATTATCAGTGATCAGCCCGGCAATGACACTTTTTTTCTTATCAGCCTCGGATGCATATGCTTCAAAATCTATATCACTGACCTCAGGCTCTTCCGGCTCTGTATTCTGAGGATCAATCTTATGGACCCTTCCCAGGATCTCACCTGCCATATAGCATTGCTGCTTCGATATGGTGTTATAATCTGTAATGCTTCCTTCCTGCCATCGGAAAATATAATAATACCGTCCATCATCCTCTATCAACTTCTTTCCGTCAAAAGGAAGCGCCGGAACGATCGGAATCCCCTCTTTCTCTAAAATGCTCTCGAGCCCTTCCGCCCTTGCGTAATTATCCAGAACTCCCGGACGTTTCATAACCTCCGGATTCAGACATTTTACTGCATAGGATGCCGATTCCGTACTAACCTTATACATTTTATGCATAAGCCCGCCGGAGATCGGCTCTATGGTACCGCATACATTCCCCAGTCCACATTTACGAAACAATGCGGATATTTTGTAACTTAGTTCACTCATCTCTGATCATCAATCCCTTCAAACAGCTCAACCTCATATTCCATGATCACATATCCTCCAACTCCGCTGCATATTCTGAATTACCTATCCCGCTAAAATATATACCTACCATTTTCACACTCTCATATGCCAATAACTTCCGATTTATCTGTTTAGACGCAAAATATTCACCAAAATACTGACTAATTCTCGGCTTTCTCAGGATTTTTAATCTTGTCATAGAAAACACAGATGAGAATCGACACTATCGGGAATATTGCATAGTCGATCACGTCTCTGGCCCCGAAAATAAATGAAGAAACAGCAGGCTCCGATTCAAACCCGAACAGATACCCTACTATTCTTGGTGTCAGATCCGTAAGCGCATGCAGGGCCATCGATAACGTAAGATTTCCGGTGCACATGTATATCGCAGCCCAAAAGATTCCGATTAACATAGCGGTAGGGACTTGAACGAGCGGATTCTCTCCTAACACTATATTCGGTAAATGCGATAGCCCGAAGATTCCGCCGGATATTAAAACCGTGATGATCCTGTGTTTTATGGTGTCCCTTCGATACACCATAAGCCCCTTCATTACCAGGCCTCTGTAAACACTCTCTTCAAAGTAGCCTGTCGCCACCTGCTGGAGAGCATTTATACAAAACAGGCCGAGCACCGCTGTTCTAAATGTTCCGGCGGGAATCTTCAGCAGAGGAAGTAAAATATAGATAAACAGTGGACACAAAAGCAGCCATACTTTCCATGAAATCTTTCCTCTGAATTGATTTTTAAACCCTTCCGGATCCCCACTTTGTTTATAAAACCGGCTCAATAAAACAAGCGCTATGGTTCCGATACCGCATCTGATAACAAAATCTGCAGTATACAAAACAGTCTTATTCGGAAAAATATTGAATAAGACCATAGGTATTTCTATCACATAGAAAACTAAAAACAAAATTACGGCAGCCCATATAGGGCGGCATATTTCTTTTTTTATATCTTTCATTTTTATCCTTTCAACACTAGCGAAATGCAATCGCCCCCCCATGCTCTTCTATTTTTCCGCTATAACATATTCCCCGTTCTTAAACTTTACAGAAGATCCCGTCATCCTGAATCCCCTTTTTTTCATCTCCTGCAACAAGGTATGCATATAGAATCCATGTGTGACGACAGCCACATCCATATCGTCATTTCTGATCAATCCTGCAAATACTTTTGCCCGTTCTCTCGTTTGCCTGTGTCCTTCGTCCTGCCTTCTGCTATTAACAAACCACTGAAAACGTCCTGTCAGATTCCAAAACCATAGGGGCATGTTCATTTTAGTATCAAAGCTCGATTTTAGCGGGACTTCGTTTATAAGCCGGGATTCAACGTATTCTCCACTCGGAAACAGTAATTTAGCAGTATCCTTACTTCTGGACAATTCACTGACATATATTCTCTGATATATAATCTGTGGAATGCAACAAGTCACATTCTTGATCGGAGAAAGATCATATTTTCTACACTCTGAATCAAACATATCCGAGGTACATCGCCTGCTCCAGCAAAAATCCACTTCCGCATGTCTAATAATGACTACCCTCAATAGATTTCTCCCTATATATACTTCTCAATCCCACACTGCTCTACAACCCTTTTCCCAAGAAGAGTGATCGCCTGCTTGGGGCATTTGTTGATACAACGATAACACATGGTACACCGGTCACTTGAAACCGCTTTATGATCCTTAATAGAAATATTCTTCATCGGGCACAGTTTTTCACATAGTCCGCACCCGATACATTTGTCAGCATCAACCTTAAGTTTTGAGGAATATGCTCTGGTCTTATGACCAAAATATGCTCTCTGCCCAAAGATACCTGCTAGTCTGTAAAACACACCTATACCTTCCTGTGTCGGATTACCGGCTTTCAGTCGCTTTACGGATTCTTTTATCTTCTGTTCTGCCTGTTTTACAAGTTCTCTATTCTTTACAAGCGGACGTTTTAATGCCTTCTCGTCGGCTATACTATCAGGCATCTTCAGATGAAGTCCGCCTATTACGTTAGCACCGCAGCTTTGCAAAAGTCTCCCGAGCGAGCCCGACCCATCACCGCTAAAAAGCCCCATCGTCGCAATTATAAAAACCTTCTTGTTCTTCCACAGTCCATTATGATCTGTAATATAATCCCGCAGAATCTTAGGAACCGTACTAAACTGAACCGGGTATGCGAATACGATAAGATGCGCCTCTGTTACTGCTGTCAAAGCTTCTGTATCCTCTATAGAATATGTTCTGGATTCGTTGTCATACTCTTTACAGAATAACTCCGCTGCATATTTTGAATTGCCTGTTCCGCTAAAATATATACCTACCATTTTCACACTCTCATATGCCAATAACTTCCGATTTTATGTCCCCGACGCTTAGTCGGACACCACTCAACATTTTCATCACAAAACATTACTCTGTATTTGTCTTCGTCCTTAAAGATCCGAACGAACTGTAATAGCTTGTTAAAATTATCATATCGATTTTTAGTTCCTTCGGTAAATATGTTTACACCATATTGTTTATATTCCGTAATATAAGGCCGTGCCTGTGATACCTTACCATCGTTAGGATATCTGAGACGAATATCCTGTACAAACACCTCACACTTTTTGATCTTACTTAAATCAATTTCCCGAAACAAATCTCCCCTTCTTAATCTGGCATATTCTGAAGACCGTTCCTGTTTGTCATAGTATGTGTTTAAAGATTGAACAATTAGCATTTTACTTCGTCCTATCAACTCACCGATTTGACTGATCTATCATCCTATTATGGCATCATCTGCTTTATCCATTTCGTATTCTATTTCTTCAGCAAATTCTTCAACACTGTCACAATCAAACCATGCCGTGATTTGCCGTTTCATACAGTAGGAAGATTTTCTTCCAATATAAATGGCTAATTCATCTCGAAAAACCTGAATTTTCCAGTCTATTTCTTGTAGGTAACTACCATTGTATTAGACAGTTTTTTCCCGACCAGGTAAATCAACCATCCCAAAAATCTCTTCAACGGGGTCAAGGGTACACCCGGTGCATATCTCATCCCCTTGTATTTTGGCCAAAAGTTATTATCCTCAGTCGGATAATCTTTTTCTCCCTTATTACCGACACACATGGCCTGAAAAAGATTAAACGGGATCAGCACACCTATTCCGGGGATATGTGCTTTTCCGGATTTCACATCAAGATAAAATCTCTTCGTGACTTCATATGTCCTTCGCAGATTCTTTTTCGTTGGCTTGTAGTCATTCCAACTCAGTGCAATTACCGGAAGCTGATAGCATTTATTAAATCCCCATCCCGGAAGTGTTGCCGCTAAGGCCTTAGTCGTACTCTCTGCTGACACACCTCCGGTTGTACTGATTATAAGTGCCTTCTTTGTAAAATATCTCGGTCGGTGTAACATAAATGCCATATGATCCGTAAAGTTTTTCATAATTCCGGGCAAATGTCCCTGAAAACATGGAACAGAGAAAATAACTGCATCGCATTCTTCTATTGTATCTATTATCGGCTGCACCTTCTTATGATGTGGACAGAATTTATGACCTCTGCGAAAACAATTGCTGCATCCTGTGCAAAATGGAAGATCTATTTCTGATAAATGCACTTCGCAAAACTCAACCGTATTATCAATTTTATGGATATACTTCTTTGCAGCCAAAGTCAGCCGCCATGTATTCCCTTTGTGTGGCCCGCCATTGAATATTAATATTTTCATACGCTCTCACCTTCCTCCACAAATTTCGATCTGCTTATTTCACTATCCTGTATAGTTATCACGCTTTCACTCTCTGTCCGCCAAAGGCATGAATTGATCGCGTACCGGCTTTAACCCTTCCTCCCTGGACACTTCCCTTGGGAATAAACAATTCATCTCCCGCATGCAATATGTATTCTGCTCCATCTACTGTTACGATATATTCTCCCTCTACACAAAGCATCCATTCATCATAATCATGTGTATGTTCTTTTGAAACTCTGTCTGCTTTATATATCCAAAAGGCCATTTGACTCCCGTCGTTAGCCGTATAATAGTATCCCTCAATATCAGGTGTGTTTTGCTGAGAAGCAGGGATCAAATTCTTTTCATTACACATAAACTTTGGAAAGTCCATTTGTTGTAATCCTCCCTTTAGAGTTCAAGCTTCATAAATACATCCGCATAAATGTTATCGTTATATCTGGCACAATCGATAAATCCACATTTGCCTGAGATATCTCTCTAAGTGTTCTGTCCCCCATTTGCTGACCGACCACATCCCCATTGTCCTTTACTCCAAAATATACTCTATTCATTGCTTTTTTGCTACTCTTTTTGCTACTTTATTTGCTACTTTATCCGCCACTGAATTGTTTCTTCCTTTTTGGGCATCAAATTTCATTCGCCTAGTACTGCTTTTAATATTTATACCGCCATTTGAACCGACATTACTTAACATATTGTTAGTTTCACTATGATTCACATAAAAACAGCCGATGATATTCTTCATCAGCTGTTTTTTCTCAATATCTCTGCGTATTCCTTTAGCTTCTACTTAGGATATACTCAGTTTTTCCATATTCCTGCCAATCCATTCAGTCATAGCCTTGTTTATCCGATAGAGTTCCTCGTACTTATCTTTTCCCTCAAAGAAAGCTGTAGACACAAACTGATTTGCCAATATCATATATGGAATAGCCTTCTTTTCCGCATCCGACAATTTTACAACACTGTAATATCCGTACATGATTTCTTTCATGACTTCTACCCAAGTAAGTAACTTATCTTCGTTTCCTTCTTCAAAAGTCTCTGACAGTATGGCTGTTGCCGCATAACATGGATCAAATATCCGGGCGTTTTCCTCGCTTAGTTCAAAATCAATAAATCCCCACTTGTCCTTCGCCAGGATAATATTGCCCGGATTCGGATCCCTATGAATCACCTGGCGCGGCAAATCCCTATAGAGATCACAAAACTGCGCCGCATATTTCTCCATAGCTTCCGGATTCATATCGATTTTCCCCTTCAAGGCCGGGACCGCCCACTCCCTGACACTCTTTCCTAAGTCCGCTTCATCCGAAATCGTGTCTATCTTGGCAAGCGCAAGATCCAATTGTCCAACGATTTCCCCGATAAAACGTGCTTTTTCTTTATAATCGTCAAGATAAAGCCCGCTCGCCATAACTCTCTCGCCTTCAACCTTCCTTGTAAGCGTAAAGTAGAGTTCTCCGACTGTAACATACTCTTTTCCGTCTGTAGTCGGAATAACCGACGGAGCAGTAAGTCCAACACTGTTAAGTGCTTTGGAAATCTGGGTTTCCCTCCTTTCTTTGATATTTCGTAGCTACACATCAATCATAATCTTCTATCGCCTAAATAGTATTTCCGTTTTTGCTATTTATAAAAACCGCGATCCTCCACGCATAGCAGATAACCGCGGTATTTTTCTTAATCGGGTAGTCCACCTTCAAAAGGTGTAAACAAGGTGTAAATCAGATACTTCCTTGCCAAGAAATGGCTTGTTTCCCCCATTTCTTTAAGGCGGTTCAAATCCTGCCACGGCAGTAAAAAAGCGCTAGCGCTGACACCGCATTCTTATATGTTTCCTCCGAATCCGATGTCAGCACTTTGGAAAAGAACTCCGTATGTGCCTTTATCCCGCGCCTTTCAAGTTCCTGATCAAACAATCCGTCCAATTCCTTGAAGAAGCCTTTTACAACCGAAGTATTCTCCGGCCAATCTTCATTAAGGCATTTGGCGATCATCTCCGGACCGTTTGCCTTGATCTGTGAAATCACTGTTTCTTCAGAATCATATCTACTTGCATCATAATCGAAAACCTCACATTTTGCTGCGAAACGCGCCTCCAAGTCCAAATCTATTCCTTCTTTTGGCCAACGTTCCCGAAAGCGCACCGGCTCCGGCGTTCCAAACTTAAATTCAAACATACCTTCTCCTTCCGTAAACATGGCGACTATCTGCACACCTAGGTAAATGAATTATTATCTCCACTGACCCGGTAAGTGCATCCTGAAAAGTTCTCCCGGATTCAGATGCAAAGTTCTTCAGTCTGGCTTTTACTGAAGCTACATTCATTAAACAGCAATGACTCCAAACATAATCTTTTTATTCTTTTCTTTTTGCGGAGAGTTTAATAACCGATTTCGGCGACTTGACATTTCCTTCTCTTATTACGATACCGTCCGCTAATAAAGGATTGATAACCTCCGTCAAGAACTGGCTTCTACTCTTATAGTTTGTAATCTCCTGCAATTCCCTTACAGGCTTAGGACCTTCCACTCTCAACAATTCAAGAATTCTTTCAGAATCAGACATGGTCATCATTTCTAATGATTGATCATTATCATCATACAATTTGTCACGTAAGCAAAGATTTAAAAATCCCGGATAAATTGATACAATGGGCTGCAATGTTTCATCACAATCCTCATAGCTTTCAATCATTGTCTGGAATCCCGTTCCACCTCGTTCCATCAAGTTCGCAACATCCAGACAAGCTGATATGATTGTATTTCTCCTTATTGAAGGAATTGAACCCAACGGATACTCTTCATATCCTTTAGGCAATAACCATGACCCCGGAGATACAATTTCTATTCTGTCACAGTAAATATCTACATCAATCTGTGTACCTGCAATAGAATAATCTCTGTGTGCCATTGCGTTAACCAACGCTACTCTGACTGCATCTTTGGGATAAGAACGAATTGCTTCCCTTCCACCATTTTCAGTCTTTCTCCAGCCGGTTTTAGTATTTCGCTCTATAAACTTAATTGTGTTTTGGAAAACGCTTGCCAAAGATCCCCTAAATCTATCACTATCAAGTACAGTGCCTGTTTTCTTTTTGCCCCTCCATAAACGGCAGCATAATAGAGTATCCTCCCCTTCGTAACCGTCCTGGAACATTACCAGTCCGGACTTAACATATCCATCTTTTGAAACAATTTCCTCATTCTGGAGTTCTTTTAATGTTGGTGCATGCGAGTCATCCCTATACTCTCTGCAAAGGTCAGTATACTCTGTCCACTTTGCTTCATCATACCTTATATCTGTCGTCTCGTTATCAACTCCATATTTTCTCTTACCTAATGCAATTATCTCTTCGGGTGTTGCCGGAAGCGCATTGCCATCACCTTTTGTAAATACTTTTTCATTATAATCGCCTTCTCTGTATCGCAGAATTGAATCTGCCTGCAATACATGGATCCCTAAAACAAAATGCTCAGCCTTATCATCTACGCTTCGCATGGAATATTGGACTCTGGCATGCGGAAAAATGCTTCTGTCATTAATTCTTGCCACCAGATTCTTGGTCTTGTCTATTTCCTCTAGATTCAAGCCAAAGGCTTCACCTTCATTAGATACGCCAACAAACATCACTCCGCCTTTACCATTAGCATATCCAACTATGGTTTTTGCCCATTTCATTGGATTCTCAGGATTCAATTCAGCTTTAAACTCATAATCCACGTTTTCATTGATCACGTCATTATATATTTCTGTTATCTTCACCTTCCTACCTCCAGGTTGTTCTTCCATAAACATATCATACATTGCGAAACATTGCAAGAACATTGCAGAACATTTCGAAAACATTGCAAACTCACTAAATAAACTATCTTTGGCAAGAATTTGCTATATTTGTTTTCAACCACAACATTATGGAACATTACGATTTTTGCAATGTTTCCTCAATCACCAGATGTTAATAAAAGCACCCTGCTTCTACAGAATCCGATCCCCTCCTTCCTGTTTTTGGGTAAAAGAAAAGAACCGGTCTTGCTGTTTCCAGCAACGTCGTTACCGACTGCCACGCAAGACCCGCTACTGAAGGGCGGAGATCAACAAACAACAACTCCGGATGTATTCTTTCCAATATTCAGACCAATGCGATGGCGTAACCATTGCCTTGATTTGGCGTTTGAAAAGTATTAATATGTTAGATAGACACAATGACCAACGGAGGTATTTCCAATGCACAGACTGTACGAAACCGAAGACATTTCCGTATTCTGGAATTCCGATAAATGCCGGCATGCCAAACAATGTGTTCAGGGATGCCCCGAAGCTTTTGACATCAACCGCAAGCCCTGGATCCATATCGACGAAGCACCTGCTGACAAAGTATGGAAAACGATCTCCAAGTGTCCTTCCGGTGCCCTTGCCATAGTATATAACCACGGAGTACGGATCGTGTACGAAGCGGATGCACAGCGAAGCGCCGCTTATCTGGAGGATCGTCTGATCGGAGAATGCGATTATGAAGAGACCGAAAACGGATGGCGGATCTTTCATACCGAAGTGGATCCCGAATTCGGCGGCAAGGGAATCGCGAAACGTCTGGTCTACCGGGTCGTACAGGAAGCGGAGCGAAACAAATCCGAAGTGATTCCCTCCTGTTCCTATGCCAAAAGGATCTTAAATCTATAAGTAAAAGGTGCCAACCACGTTGGCACCTTTTCGTCATTTACTGTATCTTTTCGTTCAATATCTCGATCGCACGATCCAGCTGGTTATCCGTCCCGTCTTCCTGATAGGCGTCCCCATCAAATGCCAGCTCTTCATCCGGCGCAATACCTACCTTGTGGATGTCATTACCAAGCGGCGTGTAATAATGGCTGATCGTCAGCTTGACCGCCGAACCGTCAGTCAGCGTAAAGATCCGCTGAACGATTCCTTTACCGTAGGTCGTAGTTCCCAGCAGGAATCCCTTATCATAATCTTTGATCGCGCCTGCCAGGATCTCTGCCGCACTGGCACTGTTTCCGTTTACCAAAACAACCATCGGCACATCCAGCTCCTGCAGACCGTCACAATCGTATACATCCTGTTCTCCGTTCTTATCCTCGGTATATACGATTGTCCCCTTCGGCAGCATCATTCGCGCGATCTGCACACACGCTCCGAGAGATCCTCCCGGATTGCTCCGCAGATCCAGCACCAGTCCCTTCATCTGGTCGGCTCTGGCCTGATCCAGCGCTTCCTTAAACTGATCGATCGTCACGACGTCAAACTCGCCGATCGCAATATATGCGATCCCGTCGCCCTTGTTCTCGTATTCCACCGTCGGCGTTTCCACCTTACGGCGTTCTACATCGTATTCCAGTTCTTCGCGTTCTCCCACTTCCCCGCGGATGATCGTCAGATGCACCTTGGTTCCCTCCGGTCCGCGGATCATGCTCACGACCTCAGACAGATCCATATCATAAACATCCGTCCCGTCGATCTCCACGATATAATCGTCTTCCTGAAGTCCGCTCTCCAGAGCCGGTGTATTCTTGATGACGCCGGTGATCCTCGGATACAATGTGTCCAGATCCTTTACCAGATATGCGCCGATGCCGTAATATATGCCCTGCGTATCATTCTGCATCTCGATCCATTCTTCCGGTGTGTAATACTCTGCATAAGGATCGTCCAATGCTTCCATAATACCGGAATAAATCCCGTTTTCGATCGCATTATCACTGACGGAATCGATAAAGGACTCATCAATGATCATCTCGAGTGCGCCGATCTTGCCGATCACGTCCTTATCCTGCAGGACGGATCCTTCCGGCACCTTTCCGGGTGAAATGCGGACCAGTCCGCTGTCTCTGCTCTGCTGCGGGGTCGGCACCGCCACCTCGATCGTCGTCGGCTCCTGATCCGTCATTCTCTGCCGGTAGATACTGATGCACAGTACGATCACCGCCACAAATGCCGAAACAATGCAGCCTGTGAGCACACCAACCCAGAATGATCTACCGCTGTTATCTTTCTTTTCCATTGTTTTAAACCTCTTTGTTCCTTACTGGATATACGGCATCGGATCCACATATTCGCCGTTTTTACGTACACCGAAATGCAGATGATTGCCCGTGGATCGTCCCGTAGATCCGACAGCAGCGATCTTCTGTCCCCGGGTGACCGATGCCCCTTTGGATACATAGAGCGCCGAAGCATGCATATACACCGTCATCAGATTGTCTCCGTGATCGATCATGATATAATTTCCCATACTGGAGGAATAGCCTGCTGCCACTACCTTACCGTCGTAAGCCGCCAGGATCGCTGAACCGCCCGGAGCCGCCAGATCCACACCGTTGTGAAATTTCTTCACATGCAATGTCGGGTGCATACGCCAGCCAAACGGATCCGATATTCTGGTATACTTGGGCGCCGGCCAGGCAAACTTGCCGCCATTGTAATGCAGACGCTGTGCCTCTGCCAGTGCCGCTTTGTCCGCTGCGATCGCCGCCTCCACGTCTTTGATCAGCTGGTTCTGTGCTGCGATCTCCTCATCATATTCCCTGATCGCCTGTTCCTGATTCGCGATATCCGTTTCGTAAGCCTTGATCTGCGCCTGCTTCTCCGCGATCAGCGTTTCCAGATCATCCTGCTCCTGCTGCGCTGCCGCCTTGGCTGCATCCAGCACCTCTTCTTCTTCCTCAAGCACCTGCTTGGTCAGATTTACCTCCTCAACAACCAGACGGTATTCATCCAGTTTCTTACGGTCATAATCCGAAAGCATCTGGATATAATCCGCTTTGTTCAGCATATCCGTAAAGGAGTCCGCCGTCAGAAGCAGTTCCAGATACAGCGTTTCCCCATTTTCGTACATAAAGCAGATGCGCTTTTTCATCGCTTCATACTGTTCGGTCGCGGTCTCCTCCGCAGCCAGCAGTTCTGCCCGGGTTACTTCGATCTCCGCTTCTTTCGCGGCGATCTGCACATTCAGAGCTTCGATGTTCTCCTCGATCGTTTTGACTTCCTCATCAAGTGCCGCCACATAAGAACTCATCTCGCTCTTCTTGGCTTCCAGACTGTTAATGGTCTGCTGCACGCTCTGTTTTCCGCTCTGCAGCGCTTTCTTTTCATCCTGTAGATCCCCCAGCTCATCCTGCTTTTCGCCGATGCGCTCTTTCAGGGTATCGATATCGTCATCCGCATACGACACAAGACCGGCACCAGACAGTACCAGTCCTGCAAGCCAGACTCCCATTATGGATAAAAGGATTTTCTTTTTCATAGATTATACTCTCAAATGCCGGCGTGTCGTAAAGGCACTGCCGAAAAATCCGATGCCTACCCCCACTGCCATAGCTACCGGGAACAGCTGCTCAAAAATATTGTCCACCGGCAGGAACTGCAATACCTGCTTCAAAACGGTATAGCGTCCCAGCAGATATGCGATCATTTTGTCATAGAGCAGATATATCGTGGCTAATGGGATCAGCGCACCGATCGCACCGATGATGATGCCTTCGATCACGAACGGTGAACGTACAAAAAAGTCCGTTGCACCGATATACTTCATGATCGCAATTTCTTCTTTGCGGACCGAGATACCGATCATTACGGTATTGGAGATCAAAAAGATCGAAACCGCCAGCAGGATCGCTATGATACCGATGGAAACATATGCGATCATCGAGTTCATGCTGCTGAGCATATTGGCGGTCACCTCGGAACGGTTCACCTTACGCACTCCGGACATGCTCTCCAGATATGCCACCAGATCCGCCTGTCTGGACACATCCCGCAGATAAATCTGATAGTTCATCGAGTACTCCAGCGGGTTTTCTTTGAATCCGTCCGCATATTCTCCCAGATATTCCTGTTTAAAACTTTCCCATGCCTCGTCAGCGGAAACATAGACCACCTTGGAAACCGCCGAATGATTCCTGAGGATCTCTCCGATCTCTTCGATACGTTCCTGCGGACATCCGTCTTCAAAAAATACCGTAATGGAAACGCCTTCTTCCGCTGTTTTGACCATATGCTGAATGTTCAGAACGATCGCATAGCCCAGACCGAAAAGAAACAGACACGCACTGATCGTAGCGATCGATGCCAGTGTAAACCATTTATTTTTAAAGGTGCTCTTGATGCCCTGCCCGATGCAGTAAAACAAAGTACTAATCTTCATAAATATATCCACCCGCTTCCTCGTCACTCACGATCACACCCTTCTTGATCGTGATGACGCGCTTCTTCATGTCGTTCACGATCTTGTCGTTGTGCGTTACCACAACAACGGTTGTGCCGTTTTTATTGATGCGGTCCAAAAGATTCATGATCTCTATGGTATTCTTCACATCCAGATTACCGGTCGGCTCGTCGGCAAGCAAAATAGGCGGCTTGTTCACCAGCGCACGTGCCAATGCCACACGCTGCTGCTCGCCACCGGACAGTTCATTCGGTCTCGCTTTATATTTTCCGGCCAGTCCCACCATTGCCAAGATATTCGGCACGTTCCGCTTCATCTCCCGCATCGGTGCCTGAATGATACGCTGTGCAAATGCTACATTTTCGTATACGTTTCGATCCTTCAGCAAACGGAAATCCTGGAACACCACTCCCATGCTGCGCCGCAGCTTCGGTACCTTGTACCTGGGAAGTTTTTCCACCTGAAAACCGTTTACCATAATACTGCCTTCCGTGGGTTTCAACTCACGCAAAAGCAGACGGATCAACGTAGACTTACCGGATCCGCTGTCACCGACAATAAATACAAATTCACCGCGTTTGATCTGAATATTGACATCATTCAAGGCCGGCACACCCTTGATATAGGATTTGCTCACGCCTTCCAATGAAATGATCACATCTTCATCGGGTTTGCCTTTGCGCTTTTTTTTGCGCGAGGTCTTCCCCGGTTCTTTCTTTCTTTTTTCCCGGTTGGCTTTTCTCTCCTGCGCGATCGCCTCTTCCATCTCACGCTCTTCCGCCAGCCGTTCTTCATGTTCGCGGATCGCTTCCCCGATCCCGCCGGTCGGAACCGTATCATTGATACGGTCTTCAAAATTCTTTACCGCGATCTCCTCTTCGGACAGTTCCGAAAACTCCTCCTCGTACTCTCCCTCATAGACCGCATCTACTTCCTCCGGAAACTCCTCTTCGTATCCCTCTTCTTCGTAACCCTCTTCCCCGTCTTCGTACTCTGTTTCTTCTTCCGATACCGTCTCCTCCCCGGAAACTGTTTCGGATCCCTCTTCCGCTGCTTTCTGCGCCGCTACCTTCTCCTGCAGTTCCGCGATCGCAGCACGTACCTCTTCGGAATCCTCTAATTCTCTTCTTGCCAAACCAATTCTCCTCTTTCTGACCCGGAGATGCGCAAAACCTTAATAATTCTGCGTCTCCATATACTTCATATACTCAACTACCATCAATGCGATCTTGAAGGTGATCGCATCTTCAAAGATCCGCAGATCCAGATTCGTACTCTTCTGCAGTTTGTCCAGACGATAAACCAGTGTATTTCTGTGTATGAACAGCTGTCTGGAGGTCTCCGATACGTTCAGGCTGTTCTCAAAGAACTTCTGTATCGTCGTCAGCGTCTCCTCGTCAAATTCTTCCGGATTGCGTCCGTCAAAGATCTCCTGAATGAACATCTTGCACAGCGGGATCGGCAGCTGATAGATCAGGCGTCCGATTCCCAGCTCGTTGTACGGGATGACATCCTTCTGTGCAAAAAAGATCTTTCCGACATCCAATGCCATCTTGGCTTCCTTGTAGGAACGGCTCACTTCCTTGATCTCAGCGACGGAAGTACCGTAAGCTACCTTTACATCCTGCAGACCTTCCTTTGTCAAAAAGGCTACAATATTGTGCGCCACCTTATCCACTTCCTTGGCTGCATTCTCATCCGGAAGGTCCTTTACGATGACCACGTTGTTTTCATCCACGGCGGTAACGATCTCTTTCGCATTACCGGCGCCGAGACATTCCCGTACCATTTCGATCGTATTGCTGTCCTTACCGGAACCCGTTTCCACGATCAGCACTACGCGCTTCAAGTCGATCTGCATGTGCAGTTTCTTTGCACGGCTGTAGATATCCACCAGAAGCAGATTGTCCAGCAGCAGGTTCTTGATGAAATTATCCTTATCGAATCTTTCCTTGTAAGCCACTAACAGGCTCTGGATCTGAAAAGCCGCCATCTTGCCTACCAGATATGCATTCTCACTGGCACCGGATACGATCAGGATATACTCGAGCTGCTGCTCGTCAAAGATCTTAAAGAACTGGCAGTTCTGGACTTCCTGGCTTTCCGCAGAAGAATTGACAAAATCCTGTACCGCCTTTTCAAAACTCTTCTTTTCCTTCATCGTGCTGACCACAGAACGTCCGTCCCGATCCGTTACGCACAGTTCCACATGTGCAATCCCTGTCATCCCGTCAATCGTATTCTGCAGTATCTGATTTGAGATCATAAGCTTCTCCTTCCCCTTTTCAACATATACCTTCTCAAGATATTACAAATTTGTTACGTAAACCGTAATCCATCGGCATTTTAGCCAATATAACCCCGCAATTCTTTTGTAGTTTTCCCATATATATTTGCTATTTTAATACAAATAGACAAAAAAATCTACACTTTTATCGCATTTTTTCATATACTTTTTACAATTATCGATATTTCTTGACAAAAAAGGGAAAATACACGATAATAAAATCAACTATAGGAATGCAGCTTACGGGTAAAGGAGAGACGAGATGAGAGTTGGTGGTATTGAAAATACAATAATCGCAGCATCCGTTAATCTTGCGCAGCGAAGCAATATGGGCGATATCGGGACTGCTGTTCTCGGCGAGGCTCTGGACAGTCAGGAAACTGCCGGAGCAGGTCTGATCAAGATGATCGATGCCGCAGCGATGGAGCGTTCCGTCAATCCGAATGTGGGTGGAAACTTCGACATCAGCGTATAAATCTGTTTCTTTCAAAAAACAGCCCCTGTCTTACGACAGGGGTTTTTCATTTCTTTATGAAGCTGTCTGTAAAACCAGTTCCAATACAACAAAGCCCGCACAGATCACCATTCCGACGATCACCGGTGCTCCGATTACACGCCCCCTCTCACGAACGCGTCCTTCCACAATATTGCACAGTTTCGGAAGCTCCCCCTGGGTTTTGGCAATCTTGATAAGCAATCCCAAAGCCGGCGCAACCATAACAGCAGCTGCCGGCAGCATCACGCTCAGAAGCAAGGAAATCGTCTCCGGCGACAAGCCTTCCGAACTCTCCTCTAGTGTTCCGGCCAGTTCTCCGGATCCCAGAAGAAGCAGCAGTGTACTCCCGCCGTTTACCGTCATATGGCAGATGATCGACGGCAGAATGCTCCCTGTCACCTCCCGTAATGCCGCAAAGAATATCCCCAGCACTACCGCATACATCATCTGATTCAGGTTCATATGGAACAATCCGAACAAAAGCGCCGTGATCAGGATTGCCTGCAGCGCAGAACCGTTTTTCCTGAATCCGGTATACAGAATCCCGCGAAACGTCCATTCTTCACACACCGGTGCGATCACGGAAGAAAAAAGTGCGATCACAGGCAGCGGCAGTTCCGAGAGACTGTCAAAGATCGCTGAGGCCTCATTTCCCGTAAAATACATCGTAAATGCATTGCAGCAGGTGACCAGCGGCAGGATCGTCCAGGTAAAGACAATACACAAAGGGAGCAGAACCGGCCGCACTTTACGCACACCAAATATCTGCCCGAACGGCTCTTTGCATAAAAAGAAGGCAAACATACAGGGAATGATCATGATCAGCTCGGAAGCCACCAATGCCCCTACTACGCCCATCGCCTCACCCAGCCCGGTGAATGACAGCAACAGTTCGATCCCCGTACTGACCAGAACGATCACACAAAACAAAATCCCCGCTCTTTTCGCATTCATCCTTCTTTCTGCCCCTCCGTCAGCCGTATCTTTCCGTCCCGGATCTGAATCCTCCGTTCTTTATACAGATGCCCCACGGCCCGCTTAAACTCATTCTTGCTCATCCCGGTTTCCCTGCGGATCACTTCCGGGTCTGCCTTTTCTGTAAACGGAAGCACACCGCCATACGCTTTCAAAAGCTGCAGGATCTTTTCCATATCCGGATACATCTGCACGTATGCCTTTTCACGCACACTCAGGTTCAGCCGCCCGTCTTCCCGTACCTTGGTCACACGTGCATGGATACGGTCTCCTACCGCCACATCCCCGTACACCTCATTCTTCGGGATAATCGCCGAGTAGATGCCGTCGACCGCCACAAAGATCCCAAAGCGGTCACTCGCTTCATATGCGATTCCTTCCACATCATCCCCCGCTTTGTAGGGCGTATCCGAGCGCAGTTCCTTATACACATTCATCGTAGCACACAAACGTGAGCTCTTATCCACATACAAAGAAACCAGTACGGTATCGCCTTCCCTCACGCGTCTGGTCTGCTGGCGATACGGAAGGAACAGATCCTTCTCCAGTCCCCAGTCGAGAAATGCGCCCATTTTGCTCACGCTGACCACCGTAAGCTCTGCCACCTGTCCGATGACCAGCTTCGGTTCCCGGGTCGTTGCGATCAGGCGGTCCTGTGAATCCCTGTATAAAAACACTTCCAGACGGTCTCCGATCTTTGCGCCTTCCCGGAGCTGCTTCTTCGGCAGCAGTACTTTTTCCTCACCGTCCAGTTCCGCCAGATAGGCTCCGAAATCGACGAGCTTTACGATCTGTAATTCCTGAATCTCTCCCAAATGAAACATATTACCCCACTTCCCGAAGTATCGCAAAAGCGACATCCGCTACATACATGAGCACCATTGCGATGCCTTCCCAGCGTTTGATGGATTTGCCGGCCACCGCAAAAATATACGTGAGCAGGCTGACCGCGAACAGAATGAGCATGTCGTATACCGATGCCGCATTCACCGGGAACGGATGGATCGAAGACGATATGCCAAGGATCAGCATCGCATTGAAGATGCAGGAACCCACAGCATTTCCGACCGCCATTCCCACTTCACCCTTTTTCGCCGCCACAATGGACGTCGCCAGTTCCGGCAGCGATGTGCCGATCGCCACCACGGTCAACCCAATAATCGTCTCGCTCATTCCCGCAGCCTTGGCGATGTATTTCGCCGCTTCCACGGTTGCCTTGCCGCCGGCCACGATCAATACCAGGCCGAACAGTATATATAAAACACACTTCCAGCCCGGCATTGCCTTGATCTCTTCTTCCTCCTGCACCGGATTCTTCTTTGCGTCTGCGATCAACACCACCAGATAGATCACAAACGCCACCATCAGTGCCAACCCCAGCACGCGACTGACCGATCCCACTTCTGCGGAGACCGCCACCTGCGTAAAACCGCCCGTTGTAAGCGTCCCCATAGAGGTTCCCAAAAGAATTGCAAGCGTCACAATCAGCATCACCGGAAAATCCCGCTTCAGGATCACCTGATCCACCGGTACTTTGCAGATGATCGCACAGCCCCCCAGCACCACCAGCAGATTAAAAATGTTAGAGCCAAGCACGTTGCTGAGTGCGATCTCATTCGATCCGGAAAGTGCCGCCGATGTACTGACCGCCAGCTCCGGTGCGCTGGTTCCCATTGCCACGATGGTCAGTCCGATGATCACCCCCGGCACCTTAAAGATCTTTGCCAGAGACGAGCTGCCGTCTACAAACAGATCCGCGCCTTTGATCAGCCCGAAAAAGCCGATCACCAACAATAAAATGTTCCAAACCATTGCTTTCTCCTGTCCTTTCTGTTACCGTTTCCCATTGCACTGCCGCTATCTGCAAAAAAAGAGACTCTTACTGTCAAAAAACAGTAAAAGTCTCGCTATTTACGACATGTCCCGGGGATTCTCTCCCGTCCTGACGAGATCATATCACGCAGTAAACTGCGCCAGCTACTCCCTTATTACCTTACAGAAGACAGTATAAAGCAGACAAAGCCCGTGTGTCAATTCTTTTTTCGAAAACCGCTATTTGCCCACGCCCAACAGTGCGTCCACTGCTGCCACCAGCCTGCCGATCTCCGGTTTGGTCAGCTGTGCGTCCGCCCCAAGCTGTTCTCCCTTCCTCCTCAGATCATCATTGATCATTGAGGAAAAGATCACCACTACAAGGTCTTTCGTTTTTTCATCCGACTTGATCAGTCTGGTCAGCCGGTGTCCGTCCATCTGCGGCATCTCGATATCCGTGATCACGCATGCCACATTCGTTTTCAGCGTGCCTTCCTCTTTCCACTTGCAGATCAGATCCCAGGCCTGCTGACCATTCTCCGTATGGGTCAGATTGGTATAACCCGCCATCTCCAGCGACTGGACGATCAATCGGTTTAAGAGCGCCGAATCTTCTGCAATCAGTATCGGCACATCGATACGGCTGCGTCCCGCCAGTGCCTCCACCTCCTGTACCTTCAGGCTCACCTCCGGATTGATATCCGCAACGATCTTTTCAAAATCAAGAATGATGATCAGCTTGTCGTCTTTCTTGATGATGCCGGTCGATACACCATCCTCCGAATGCGCTACCGTGGAAGATGGTTTCATAATATCTGCCCACGATACCCTGTGGATCCCCTGCACTGCATCCACATGAAATGCCAGATTCAGGGCGTTAAAATTGGTTATGATAAACAAGCCTTTCTGCTCGGACTCTCCCATCTGCAGGCAGCTGCGCAGGTCGATCGCCGTGATCATTTCCCCACGCGGCATAAAGATGCCTTCGATACTCGGATGGGAATGCGGTACCGGCGTCACCGCCTGATAAGGAATGATCTCCCGCACCTTTGCCACATTGATCCCGTAGGAACGTGCGCCGATCTTAAACTCCAGCACTTCCAGTTCATTGGTTCCGTTTTCCAGCAAAATATTGGTATCCATATTGCCCCCTCCAATACCGTTTTTTCCTTTGCCTGCAAGACGGGCAAATCGCCACAAAACTCGGGGTTCGCAAGCTCACCCTCGCGGTATTCCGAAATAATTATTGTTATTATACATCATGTTCCGCCGTTTTGCCACGAAATTTCAATCCGGCAAACGCCATCGGGTACACTCCCAGTGTCACAAAACCGACGATGATATAGCGCACAAAGCGTACCATAAAAGCCGCTGTCGTTCCCGAAGCCAGAAACTCTTTGGAGAACGGTACTTTTAAGAGCAGATTGGAGAGCGCATACACCGCGAAACCGCCCAGGATCCGCAACGCGCATTCCGCCGGATTCCTTGTATTTTCAAAATGCACATATTTTTCTTCAAACGCTATCGCAAGGAACAATCCCGCCATCAGTCCGACACTGGTGTAATAATCCGACGTCCTGCAATACAGCATGCCCGGTAGTGCTGTAAGGAACAGGATCAGATGCAGGATCCACTTCCGCTGCACCTTCTTCTGCAGATACGAAACCAGAAACACGACCACAAGCCCCATCAGCCACCCGACCAGTACATCGGTCGGATAATGTACGCCCAGCATGACACGGGAGAGACCGATCAGCAGAGGCATCACAATCCCGAACACCATCAGCCACTTATTTCTTTTATATACCGGGATACTTCCATAGGTAATCACCGCATTGGTGGAATGCCCGCTCGGAAAAGAAAAGCCCTGCTCCGAAAGATCAAAAGGATCGGCATCCGCTTCGGCCGGCCGGATACAGCGGATCCCGGGATGATCAAAATAGGGCCGTCTGCGCAAAGCTACATTCTTTATCATCGGATTCCAGACCAGCCCCACAACGATATTGACGCCGATAAACTTTCCGAATTCCTTATCATAACACCAGTATATGAACCCCAATACAAGGATCAGTACGAGTTCCTCGCCGCAGACCGTCAGAACCTGCCCGACTGCTGCCCCCACAGATCCCATCCCGCTCTGCAGCAATTCCATCAATTTTACTTCCCATTCAAAATAAAACGTATTTCCCATCCTGTCCTTCTCTCCGCTATTTCGCTCCTGACTGTTCAAAGCACCTATTATAGCACAGGAATCCGTATCTGCAAACCTTCCGAAACGATAGCAAAAAACGATGACAAAAAACGATCATTGTCACGTCGGAACGGTTATGATACAATCCATTTTTGATAAAATCTTAAGTGATAGGAGTTTTTGATGAGTCTGTCCGTATTGCTGCAGCAGATGGGTGTGATCCTGATCCTGGTCTCCATCGGCATCATGCTGTATAAAAAGGAGATCATAGATGACAGCAATTCCAAAAATCTGTCTGCGATCGTAGTAGATGTATGCAATCCTGCACTGATCCTGGCCTCGATCCTGTCCGGCGGCCTTACGGCCACCCATGAGGACTTAATGACGGCGATCGCACTGGGAGCGGCTTTTTATGCCCTGCTGGTCATCCTCGGATTCCTGCTTCCCCGCATCCTGCGCGCCAGGCCGGAACACCGGCGTTTCTATAACCTGATGACGGTATATACCAACTGCGGTTTCCTCGGGATTCCGGTGGCAAAGGCCATCCTGCCTCCCAATGCGATCCTGTATGTGATCGTCATCAATGTCTTTTACAGTCTGCTCTTCTATACCCATGGACTGACCATACTGGGCCACGGCAAACAGGCACACAAGACAAACCCTCTCCGGAGCATTTTAAATCCCGGCACGATCATGGCCGTATTAAGCCTCGTTGTCTTCTGGTATGGGATCACGCTGCCGCCGCTTCTCAAATACACCATCGAGTATATCGGCAATGCTACGATCTTCTTATCGATGGCCCTGCTCGGTGTAAACATCGCCAGATCCAAACTGGCGGATTCGGTAAAAGACCTGCGGATCTGGGCCTATATCCTGCTGCGTATGATCCTGCTGCCTGTTGCGATCGTATTTGTGATGCGTGCGCTGTCCTTTGATCCCGTTGCCACGCTCGCCATGTGCCTGATGGCAGCCGTACCGGTCGGAAACCTGCCGATGATCCAGGCGGAAAAGATCGGCGAAGATACCCGGATCCTTTCTTCCGCCATCGCCGTGACCACCGCCGTTTCCCTTTTTACCATCACGATCCTGATGTCTGTATTCTCCTGAAAAGCCCTTGCTTTGGGCTTTTCAGGTTTTAAAAATATTTTTCAAAAAATGCTTGCATTTTATCCGACACTGTACTATAATACCATTTGTTACACGACATATAGCGCTATCGCCAAATGGTAAGGCAACGGACTCTGACTCCGTCATTTTCAAGGTTCGAATCCTTGTAGCGCTGTGAAAGAGAAGCTCTTGTGAATGATCACAGGAGCTTTTCTTAGTTTATTCTCACAGGTAGCAGTTGACATCCTTAAGATCCAGGCGGCCGGTCTGTGCATAGGTTACGCAGCGGGCACCGCCGGCACACTTATAAAAGTATTTGCAGCTCACGCAGTCTTGCGGGAAAGAGGGTGCCGCCAGTTTCTTCATGATCTCGTTTTCTTCCAGAAATGTTTGCAGCTGTGACACTTCCCGGATATTGCCGATCACAAACGGAAGTCTTCGACACGCCATCATATCGCCGTTTGCCAGCAGAATCAGCAGCCGCTTGCCGGCACTGCATTCATATCCGCAGCCACCTTCCGGGATCCATTCCAACGCACGGCTGTTGCTGATAAAAGGATACCTCTTAGCCAGTTTTGCCGCCGTCCGGCTCACATCCTGAAACTGCTCTGTGGTCAGATACTGCGCTGGATCATCGGTCACCACACGATCCCACCACAGTTTATCCACGTGATGACGGGCGCACACTGCGGCGACAGCCTTCATCTCCCGACAGTTCTGCTGCATTACGGTAAAGGATACGAGCACCTTCACCCCCTGTTCTTTCAGCCGGTCAATCCCATACAGAGCCTTCGGAAAACTGCCCGTCCCGCGGATGCTCTCATGTACTTTTTCTCCTCCATCCAGACTGACCTGCACAAAGACCGGTTTCAGTTCCGCGATCGCCCGGGCCTCTTTTGCATCGATCATTGTCCCGTTGGTCAGGATCCCCAGGCGGATTCCCCGCCTGCGGATCTCCGAGGCAATCCTGAAAAAATCCGGATGTAACAGCGGTTCGCCCCCGGTCAGATTGATCTGTCCCTCAAAGCCCTTTGCACGGATATACTCCTCATACTTATCCAGTGTACCCACCATTTCCGGATACACCATCACACAGTGACAATCTTCCTGATAACAATGGATGCAATGCAGATTGCATTCATGCGTGATATGCCATTGCAGGTAGTGCCGGTACATACTCAGTCTGCACCTCCGCCGCCGCAGCCGGAACAGGAGGAACAGCTGGAGCAGGAAGACCCACCCGAAGAAGATGAGGTATGTGCTGCATGATACGAATCGTATGCCCGGTTAGAACTGCTGTCCAGCATATAATAGAAATATACGGTATCATCATTCAGATAACCTTCCCGGTTGTCATATACCACCTGACCGGTCGTCATGATCATAAATACATCATAGTGCGACATATTTCCCTGCAGCAGGCGTGTAATGGTGATCGTATCCTTTGCATATCCCGCTGCCAGGAAGCACTCCTTCCAGGCTTTTTTATATTGACCGTATTCTTTTTTGTCCAGTTTTCGTATTACAGCTTCCGTAAATCGTTTGTTCAGCGTGATACAAAAGCTTCCGAAGGTCTCGTATTGTACCTGGATCGTTTCCAACAGTTTATTCTTGCTCAGACGCCCGTCTGCATCCATTGCATTCTGCCACACAAAAGTACACATATCACTGTCTGCCGGACCGGTACAGCGCTCTTTTATTTCTGCAAAATGATCATTGTCGGCATCCACCACGATCACTCCTCTGCGGATCATATCCGCAAAATAGGTACTGAAGAGTTTGGAATAATGCACAGTGCTTCCGCCATAGGCAAATTCAAAAGGATCCAGCTTTCCTGCCCATCCTGCAATAATACTCCGGATATAATTCGGATCATTGCTGACAGCCTTTTTGATACGGATCGATCTTGCGATCAGGTATATGAGTGCTCCTACCAGTACCAGCGGGAACATCAAAAATACTACGCCGATGAAGATCCACAAAAGAATATCGCTTCCGTCATCTCCGTCCGCCGGATTGTTGAGATCTTCCGCATCGATCGATACTGCACCGGTAAACGTCACCTGGTCCATACGGATCTTTACTTTATACATACCGTTGCTGTCGGATGCCGTGATCACCGTCACATTACCGTTGTCCTGCACGCTGTCCGAACACGAAGCATAACGCAGCTCATTTACGGCACCGTCCGGTGTCTGCACCGTTACTTTTACATGATCCACTGTCTTGGAAAAATTCGCGCCGATCACGCGATAGGTAAACAGATAATAGGAATTGTCCACATACTTGACCGCATCGTAGATCCGATATCCGATCTCGTAGGTTCGGGTCACATTCTGACTGGCTTTATAGCAGTCGATCTCATACCCCATAGATGAACTATCCAGATGAAAGGTATCATCCGGGCGTCCGTTCGTATCTTCCGTTACGCTGCACTCCACGCCGTCGATCTTAACATACAGACTGCCCTGATCCAGCTCCACGGTATCCTCTTTACCGGCGTTGGTCACGATATCCTTGTAAAATCTGGTAAAGGATCCCTCTTCAAAACGCACCGTCCAGTATTCGACCACATCCGCAGTACCGTCCTCATGGACCGTGATCGTAAACTCCGCTTCCGGTATACGGTAGCTGGAGGCCTGCGCTTTTAACGGACTGCAGACACTCACCAGTAGAAATATGGCCGCAAAAGCAAATGTCCAAAAACGTTTCATAGATGTTCTCCCCCTCTTGTTCTCTAATATTCCCTCCGCAGGAACAGATATGCCATGATCGGTCCTTCAAGACTTACCCCAAGCATCATAACACCAAATAACAGGATCAGCTTCACCAGCTCCTCCGGTGAACGTCCGCTCTGCGCAAAGGAACGATGAAACATCGCTGCCACCAGGATCATACAGCCACCATATAACAGGATCCCGGAGATCTTCGGCACAAATACATAACGCCCGTCTTTTTCCGTAAAGGTATAATCGTAATACCTTCCACCTCTTCTCGCGGTTCGGTACATATATACAATAACCCCTTCTTCCGTCTCCTCCACGTACGGCTCGTGTATCCGGTTCACCAGATATTGTCCCACATAAGCCATGATAAGCACTCCCAGAACCACCAAAAGCATATAAGACCATACACTATCCTGAAACACTACTATCCCCCCTTTACCGTTAATACCGTATAATATAATAGATCACATATACCCAGCTCAGCAATCCATGTATGATCGCCAGCCCCACCGAATGCCAGTTGGTATAGCTGATCACCATCGCCAGTGCCACTCCGAAAGAAATGCCTGTCTTGGCCGCTGCTTTTCCACCTTCGGATCTCTTTCTGGTCACTCTTCTGCCGTCTTCTTCAACGATCTCCACTTCTTTATATGCCATAGTTCATTCCTTCCCTTCTATCTTCTGACATTATTATATCCGAAAACATGCCGCCTTTCCAGCAAAACGGCATTGCATTTCCGCTACTCTGCAGAGCCCAAAACAGCCGGCATAACCGCCGGCTGACTTTCCATTCACTTCATTCTGTTGTATGGGATCTCGTAGTCCCACGGGGCGATCTGCTCAAACGCCCGCGCTACCGCAAACACATCTTCATCCCGGAATCGCTTTCCGATGATCTGCATGCCCACAGGAAGACCTGCTGCCGTCAGCCCGGCCGGAACGGATGCCGCCGGATTGCCGGTAAAGTTTTCAAAAAAGGTCTCGCAAAAGCCGATCAGTGGCTCGATCTTTCTGCCGTTCAACTCCGTCGGTCCTTTGGTATTCCCATCCGCTGCATTCTTTACGGGCGGACAGATCGTCACCGGCGATACGATGATATCATATCGTTCAAAGATATCCTGCTGTGCATCCAGGATCTCCGTACGCAGTTCATTAAAATACCGGTAATCCATGATCGTGCTGTTCAGTGCCTCACGGTTCCAGTAGATGAATTCTTCCGGAAGCTCCTCCCGGTGATCCCGCACCAGATCAAAACCATCCCTCTTCCACAGTTCCATATCGATCGCCGTATCCACGCAGATGCTCCTGCACCACAGCTTTGCAAAATCATTCTGCGAATGCCTGAAGGAAAAGTGTACCGGCTCGACCACGGCCCCGGCTTCTTCCAGCCGGTGTGCCGCTGCTGTAACGATGCGTGCCACTTCCGGATCTACCGTAAAGATATCAAAATCCGTCGTAAACGCGATCTTCCAGTCTTTTATGGACCTTTTCATCAATTCCGTGAAATCCCGTTCTTCGCGTGGCAGGCTGAGCGGATCTCTTGGGTCATAGATTGCCATATAGTTCAGCATCACCGCACTGTCCAATACCGTTCTGGTGATCGCACCGTCAAAACAGTACGGATGTGTCGCCGTCCAGCCATCCGGACGGCACACGCTTGGGATCGTGCCCACCGATGCCTTAAACCCGAAACACGAACACCATGCCGACGGGATCCGTATGGATCCTCCGCCGTCGGAACCTTCGGCAATCGGAACCAGTCCGTCCGCCACCGCCGCCGCCGAACCTCCGGAAGATCCTCCGGAATTGTATGCCGTATGAAACGGATTGCGGGTAGGTCCGTAGAGTTTATTATCACATGTTCCGCGAAAGGCAAACGCCGGCGCATTGGTCTTTCCCACGGCGATCGCTCCGGCCCGGACCGCCGCATCGTAAAATACAGAATCCGCAGGATCCTCCATGATCAGGGATTTCACACCGCCATGGCTGTTGATCCACCCCTTCTTGGATGGTAAAAAATCTTTTAAACCGATCGGGACTCCGGTTAAGGGGCCTGTCTCTTCCCCTCGCGCCAGCCGTTCTTCCAGCTTCTTTGCTTCCGCCTTTGCATCTTCGATTTTGGTATAAACAAAAGCGTTGATCCCGGGATTTCGCGCTTCGATCCGCTCCGCAAAGAAGTCAATGACTTCCGTTGGAGTGATACGTCCGCTCTTTACTTCCGCTCCCAGTTCAACGCCGGAAAGTTTTTCAAGACTCATATTATGCCGCTGCCTTTATCGATTTGAGATACTCGACTCCTATGCCTTCGCTCTTCCACCGCTCAGATACGTGATATCCTACGGGAGAGAACATCGCTTCCGCCACCAGCTCGATCACCATAGAAGTGGTAGAACAAATGAGCACCTGCGTCCAGTTCCATCCGAAAAATACATGGGAAACCAGTGCGGAGAACACAAAATTATCCACCCACTGTCCGACCGCGGTTGAAATGTAACTGCGAAGTGCGAAGCCACGGAATCCGCCCTTATCTGCCTTCTTTCCGATCAGCTCATTCATCAGGGCATTTACCACCGAGGATAACAGCATCGCGATCGACGATCCCAGCACCACATACCATGCGCTGCCGAACGTCGCGTTTAACCCGGCATTGATATACTCTCCGACCGCCGGATCTGCCGCCCCATAGTAAGCCGCCCAGCGTCCCGGCGTCAGTGACAGCAGCCAGAATACAATCACGGTAACAATGTTGACAAACATTGCCAGAAGCGAGATCTTAATGGATGCTTTCGCCCCGAATCGCTTGCAGATACAGTCCATACATAAAAAGGATATCCATGAGAGTGCCAGGCCGCAATTGATGCAGAAATACTTTGATGCATACAGTTCTTTGCCGGCCACCAGGTTCATGCAGACAACAGACAGGATAAAGATCGAAATGACCATAGACGGCACATTCCGCAGAAGGATCCTGTAATCCTTCCATTCTTTCTTTAAGTAATTCATTTTTCTTCTCCTTTGGTTTTGATATTTTACAAGCAGGATATCGGACCCGAACTGCTTGGCACGCATCTTCCGCTTCTTTTGATGCGTGCAGAACACATTATAAGATAAATCTGCCAAAAAGCAATAGTCAGATGATACGAATTTTCCGATTTTACCGGAAACCTCTCGTTATTTTCCGAAATGTTCCCCGACGATCCGCTTCTGCTCCTCCGTCAGGTTCCATACATTTCCGAATTCGATCTCCACGATCCTGCGGTCATAATACAGCAGATAACGCGGCCGCAGTCCGCCTGCGATCTCCAGTTGGTATGCTTCTTTTGCTCCCCACGGCGTTCCGTCAACTGCTATATGTTCTTCCCAGTCGACGCCTGACATAGGTTTGCCGTAATCGTGTGCAAACTCTTTTTCCATCGTATTCCTGCACACTCCGTAAAGCAGCGGCAGCTTCACGTCTATGATACGATAGGCCAGCTTCGGTTCATCCAGTCCATCCACACCCGGGATCTGGTGCGCCCGGTGCACCCCGCACAGAATGGATTCAGCTGTATACTCCATTTCATAAGAATACCCCTGATACGAAGTACTGCGCAGATCCTCTACAACAAGCGGCAGTGCGTCATGAAAAATATACTCCGTAAATCCGTTTGTGTTACGCACTTCCGGCGCCGTACGGTATGCATTTGGTTCCTGTACTTCATGTACCATGACCGACAACAGCAGACCGGCGATCAGCAGTGCGCCGACGATAGCCGCTGTATATGTCAGATTACGATTGGTCCTGCCGGATACCCTCCGCTTTTTCATAAGCTTCGAAAATTCCAGTACGACCAGCGTGATCCCCAAGATCCCGACAAACGCCATCGCCAGGATCAGGAGCCCCGACCTGCCTCCAACCAGAGATATGATCGTAAATGCCAATGCGATGAACATCATCCCGATAATGGATACCCGCAGATCCGGCGGTCCGTTTCTTTTCCCGATCTCCTCTCCCGATTCGATGAGCTCTTCCGCATGCTTATGCCAGCGATGATACTGCAAAACGGAAACAACCGGCAATACCAACACAAGCAGCGAACAGATCCCGGACAGGATCGCAGCATTATTGGAAAGAATATACATCGTATTCGTTGCCAGGCGATAGCAGAACAGACCGAACTGTATCAGACCGAGTACGACCAGGAAACAGCATACCGGCAGGTAATATCGTTTGGCCGACTCATGGATTGCCAGCACTGCCAGTTCCTCTTCGGTTTCAAGGGGAGTTGCGTCATCCGCTTCATTATAGTAGATCTGTGTCTGCCCATCACCCGCCGCCAGCTTCCAACCGGTATGCTCACACAGATCCTGAAACATCAGCAGTTTCTCGGAAGGTTCCGGATCATAGGAAGATGCTTTCGGAAAATATACCACGGAAAAATGCAGGCTTTTCGGTTCTTCCTTACGAAACCGCCATATAATATCGTTGATACTCTCCAGCATCCAGCCACCGGCAGCTTTCTTTTCCAGAAATGACTCGATGCCTTCGCGATCCCATAAGGATTTCAGTACAAATTCACGCTTACTCTTTTTCGCTTCTGATCCCATTACTTCGTCTCCTTTCCGAAGACTTTTCGGAAATCTTCCAACTGCGCGGAAAGCCTTGTGCATTCCTTCTCTAATACTTCACGTCCTTTGTCTGTCAGTATATAGCTGCGCCGGCGCCCCTCCACCTTGGTCTCGCGAATCCACTCCTCCTGTAAAAACTGCTCCAAAAGGGTATAAAGCGTACCGGATCCCACATTGACCCGCTGCCCGGTCATCTCCGGCACCTTATCCAATATATCCATGCCGCAGCATTCCTGATGCAAACACAGAAGTGTATAAAACATCTGCTCGGTAAGCGTCTGATATTTTATCCTTGCCATCTCATCTCTCCCGATCACCCTGCCCAACCACAACACTCTGCAGCCGGCCGTATTCCTGTTTCTCGATATTCGAGACAGTATGATATCATTATATTTTGATCACAGCGTATGTCAAGTATGTATCACCATCTACCATTCCGTATACATGATGGCTATCGCCCCCCATGGTTTCCGACCTTTTGCAAAATATGCCGGTCACTTCACAACGATTGGTTCTATTGTACACAGTTCGAGTTCCTGCGGCGAACAGATTGGCTGATATTCCGCAGCATCTGTCAAAACGTCTTTAGGTATAACCGCTATAGAAACATATTGGGTAGGGGGCCACCAGACCCGCACTCCCACGCTGCATTCGCTAAACCTATCATACTTATAATGAAAATAGAGAAGGCCTTTATTATCATATCGGACAGAATCCGCTACTCTTACCGTCTTTTCCACAGTACCCTTAGTACCCTTGTCAATCATAACCTGAAGTATATAATCATACTTCTCGAGCGGATAAGCTGCAGAAACAGCTCCTGTGTCTCGAAGAGGATCGGAAAACAATCCCATGGAGCTCTTTGTATATTCCAGTTCTTCTTCCGTTGAAATCTTAAATACCCTATTCTCCGGATATGACTCCCCTGATACCCTTGAATACGTTGCTATATATTCGCATTCCAGAGTCGGATTTTTATCTGTTCCTGTTTTACTGATCTGCCTTTCCCACAAATGCAAATAGGATGAATCTTCAAACCATTCGATGATCTTTACGAAGGATGGATCATTATAATACCGCATTCCATCCCTCTTCGAGGGATCACTCAAAAACTGCGTCCCATCCGTCTTCGGAGGATCATTCTCCTCCAGGCCGTAATTTGGCCCCCATATATTCCCTTCCCGTTTCGGAAAAATATCTCCACATAAATTCAGATATCTCTCAGTGTCTTGAAAGCCTTCTTTTACAGAATCCCATTTAGCCAAATTGGAATTATTATACGAAGCCTTTCCCATCCAATCCTCTATATTTTTTACCTCTTCTGACGATACTCTCCCCAGGCAATACACATCACTGAAATCCGAGCGAACATTATCATACAGATCCGTTAATCTATCCATTTTATCTTTCGTATACAGATTGGCACAATAGATATACCCATCCCGAAGCATGATGAAAAATCTGTTATTCCCGTTCTCCGCCTGTATACATACCAGCAGAATATCTTCCACGCTGACATTTTCCAAAGAAGCATCCGCTGTAAATAACTCTTTCGCATCCCATTGATCGGCCTGCTCTTTTCCCGCTTCCGAAACCGCCACTTCTACCGGCGAATCTTCTGCTGCCTGATTACTTTCAACATTCTGACAACCTGCGAGAGACAGAACCGCCAGACATATGAGCATAACAACTTTCCTTTTCATAATAACCTTCTCCTATGAAGTGCACTATTATCCCAGCGTTTTTCCTGTTTCTTCCATATGTCGCTGCCAATACGAACAGAGCGGCGAATTAATATACCATTCAATTACAGTTTCCGCTTCTGGTTCTCTCCGCCATAAAACCATAAGGTCCGTCCCCGTGGTTTCTATGCATTAACGTAACGTAATATATAACATCAATTTATTATATGATATAATATATTCCGGCACTGCTGCACTGATCTCCTCCCGTTTTTCCCGCAATTCTTCGGCGGTCAATGCATCGTCAGACGCCAGCAGATAATGCTTTTCTTCCTCCTGCGTAAATTCATCAACGATACATCTTCTGCCTCCTTCTCCAACGATATGAAAACCATAGGGACTCACCATATTCTCTGCTTCCTCCCGACTTAATTTTCCATCTGCAATGAGCACCAGCTGATCCTTAATAACTTTTGCTTCACCTTCTGAATTCATTATGGTATATGTCGTTTTTACACTTCCGGGTGTCTGACCATCTACAGTTTTCAGATCTATCTCCTGCGGTGTGCAGATTCTGCAACAAATGGCATTTTCATCCAATACGCCTTTCGGTACGACCGCTATATCAACATACAGTTCCGGTATAAAAAATGTATAACTGCTAAAAGGAACAGCATTTTCGCGTACGCGTCCGAAAAAACTATCGTGAAAATAAATATGTCCATTGCTGTCATATCTGACAGAATCCGCTGTTTTAATAAAATCATCTCTACCACCATCATAATAAGTTATATGAAGCAGATAATCATATTCAGCAACCGGATACTCTGTAGAATCCATTTGCAACCCGGGGCATGCCTCCTGATCCAATCCCAGAAATCCTTTTGTATATTCCAGTTCTTCCTCTGTTGAAATTCTGAATACCTCATCGTCCGGATATGTAGTACCCGCTAAAAGAACTCTATAGGTATTCACACAATCACTTTGTATACTTGCATTCTTGTCCGTTCCCGTTTCGCTGATATGTCGGTCCCAACTCTGTAGATAGGAGGAATTCTCGAACCATTCGATGATATTTACAGAATACGGATCATCGTAATACCACATCCCATCACGCATCGACTCTTCACCGGTCATTATCGGAAACGTATAGCAAGGCCAACAAATATTCACCTCTCGATCGGAAAAATGAGTTCCATAGATATTCAGAAATCTATCCTTATCCATCATAGACTTACGGGTACTCAAAGTCCGATTCGAGTTCATTTGCCTCGCATCAGGTGAAATCCGATCAATCCGGTCTTCCAGCTCATTCAATTTCTCCGAGGATATTCTTCCCAGACAATACACATCACTTAATTCATCCCAGGTCTCATCAAAAACTTCTGTCAGCATTACTCTGCGATCAAAGAAAACATTGTTATACATATTCGCACAATATACGTTTCCATCACGAAGTAATACAAAAATCCTGTTATTCCCATTCTCTACTTGCGTACAAGTCAATAAGATATCTTCTACGCCGGCGTTTTCCAAAGAGGCATCCGCTGTATATAACTCTTCTGCGTCCCATTGATCGGCCTGCTCTTTTTCCGGATCCGAAGCCACCTCTTCTACCGGCGAATCTTCTGTTTCCTGATCGCTTTCAGCATTCTGACAGCCGGCGAGAGACAGAACCGCCAGATACATGAGCAAAATGGCTTTTCTTTTCATATAGCTTTTTCCTTTCAATTTATATATCCCTGCAGTTTCAATACCTTATCCATTGTAAAACCACCTGGTCCGTCCCCATGGTTTCCAGCACAATGTAATTTTGAAACGCATCGGCATAAACCGAAAAGATTTCATCCTTTTCTTCCGGTGTCGCCATATCATAATAGTATCGCCACTCGTCAACTATCCGGATCAGCTCTTCTGTCATCGCTGAAAGATCCGGATTTTGCATATCTTCTTTCAGTTGGCGTAATGTTTCCAACCTGACGTTGATTTCTGCATTATCCTTCACCTCCGCTAGTTCTATGGTTGCTTTTTCCAAAATTGCGATCGCACCATCAATATCTCCGGCCAGTTCCTGCTCCATAGCCATTGCCGAGTATAGTTTCTCTCCAAATGTAACAACTCCGACATCCGACAGATTGATATCACACGCCGATTGATACTCCTGCATTGCTGCATCATAATCACGTTCCGAAAGAAACTGTTCTGCAATCTGCAAATGGTTTCTCATCTCTTCTTCCTTTTCCTTTTGCACCAGAACAAGAAACACCACAACCACAAACAGTAGCAAAACACTAAAGACAAGATATTTCTTTTTATTCCTGACATCGCTATTCTTCATATTCTTACTCTCTCATTTAACAACAATCTGATTTCCTGTACCGGAGTACGTGTTCGTCTTCTTCTGTTCCATGATGTCATACACATGATCTGCTATATCACCGGTAAGTGAATTAAGGTAAACCACTTTTTCATTCAGATCCGATACGCCTTTTTCTATTTTCTGCATACTCCATGTCTGTAATACAACGATCACAAATGCCGCTACCAGGATGATCGCCACCCCGAATACTCGGAAACGATTTGCCGCGTCAAGCGAATCTTGCAGATTTTCCAATACTGCATCATTGATATCCATTTCAACGGTTTTATTGTACTCGTCCATAATCGTATCTCCTTTCTTTATCTCATTTCCAATCCGCCCCATTCAACAACCGTAAATCCGTTTCTCTCAAAGGTAGCAAATTCCTGCGGGTTCATTTCCACATATTCCTCCGATGCTTTCCACGCCATCATCACACGCAATATACTGTCCGGCTCATTTCCTGCATCATCTGTCACATGCAATTCATAGTTCTGATTGTAAATATCTTTCGGATCCAATCCGTCAAAATGTATGATGTTATATTCATTATCCTGCATCTGCGGTAACCAATAGACAATAAATTCGTTGTATTCCTTTGGCGTCAGACCGATCTCCTGCAATGTCTCCCGAAGAAATTCTGCGGTATCGCTTCCCTTCACGCAAAATCCCTCATCCGATATCTGTGCTCCGTAATCGGAGGCTTCCCAGAAAATATAGGAATACTCATTACCGCTCTGATCATAAAGTGTGCCGTCCTTATCCGCCACCATATCCCAATTGTATGTCTGATCTGTCTGTTCTCCCTGAGGCCACATATACCACATTTCCGATTGATGAAATGTCAGGCTGATATGCGTTTCCGTGTTATCTTCTTCCGGATATATATAGGTAACCGGTTTATCAGATCCGCTGATCCATATCTGTGGCGCCGAATTATACATTTGATAATTCGCACCTTTTATTGTATTTCCCGGGCATCCTTGTTCCATAATATCGTATACATTTCCGGCCATATCCTCCGTAACCGAGTTCAGATCCGTCACTTTTTCATTCAGATCCGACAGCCGTTCCTCGATCTTTCGAGTATTTTGTGTCTGTATGGTAACGCCGGCAACACCGCACGCTACCAGTGTTACAATACCGAGAAGGCGAAGCCGATTCCCCTTCTTGATCGCTTTACTCATTTTTTCCAAACTCGAAATCTGTTGATCCATGTATTCTCTCCTTATCTCACCGGTCTTTCTATACACTTCAATCTTTAAACGCCTTTGTCAGTTTTATCAATACCGGATGTAATACACTCACTCCCCGCATTTTTCCGCTGTCTGCCAAACAAGGGCTCGTTTTTCCATAGACAAAAGGCTCTGTGGGTGTCGGTGCTAATGTCGGGATCGCAGCCGGCACCTGTTCCGTTTCCGATCCAACATCCATTGCGTCACTCATATTCGCGCACCCTGCCAGTGTGACACACGTTAGTATCGTTAGTGCAATATTTCGTTTCTTCATATCTTTTTCCTCCTGCGATCCGCTTCTTACTCGATAATCGAGAAACTTATTTTAAAAAAATATCTCGATTATCGAGAATTTATAGTGTTTTAAAACTCGAATATCGAGCATAACCGATTTTAAAAAAACTCGATATTCGAGTTTGGGTTGTTTTAAAAAATCTCGATATTCGAGATTGATTAAGTTCATTATATCTCGATTATCGAGAAAGTCAAGATATTATTTTATAATAATCAAAAAGTTTTCAAAGATCGGGCAGATACGGGGACGGTTCTTTTGTCTGACAAAGAACCGTCCCCATTGACACTCATTGCTGAAATGCCAGTTGAGCAAAATTATAAAAGCCCAGGTACCAGATATTAAAATCATGTCCGCCGCTCTTTTCCTGCCACATAAAGTTTTCCCCGTCCACGAACTGATCACAGACGGAAGGCAGATTCTTTGCTGCTGCCGACGCACTGAAATATGCCACATTATCACCGGTTCCGCAAATCATTTTTTTATTCATCAGGAACCGGTGCCGTTATACTTTCTCGCCCCCAGCATCCAGAATTTATAACTGAGCCGGAAAAACAGGATCCCCAAAAGCGGTGAAATATAGGACAACACAGGGATCTCATCAGGTCTTAACAGTACCAATGCCGGATAGTATGCGATAAATGCGATCGGTATCACAAATGTGAAAATGACCTTGAAGATCCCGTCAAAAATGCTCGCCGGATATTTTGCATAGTCTTTAAAACGAAACATCAAGATCATCACATAGCCGGAGCGTTGGATCCAAAAACAGGTAGCCACTGCGAAATTCATAATAGCGATCATAAACAGCGATGCCGTGAGCAGCAAAAGCAACAACTGTGCAATCGTAACCGCACTGACCGGGATCGCCAGATGCATCCAGGCATACCCAAGTACCAGGATCCCGAACGCCAGCTGTCCCAGCCCTTTGACATCAAATACTTCTGAAATATAGTAAAAAAAGACGTTGATGGGCCGAAAACAGTATTTGATAAAATCCCCCGATTCCACCGAATAACGCAGGTTCCAGTTGTTGTCAAACAGGCACTGTAGCGGTGTCAGCGCGATCAGTGAAAACCCGTAAAAGAACAGCATCTCATAATAGTTCCATCCGTTGATGGACGGAAAGTTCTGAAACAGGATATAGAAAGAGATAAATCCTACGGCATTGGTCATTATCATCCCGAAGGTGGAAATGATAAAATCCGCCCGGTAACTCATCTTGCTTTTCAGATCCTGGATCAATACTTTCCGATAGATTCTTGCATAAAAGGCAAGCCCTCTTTTTGTATGCATTCCGATATTCTTACTCATATTCTTTAACCTCCGTTGACTGTGATCCGTTTGACGGAATACTCCCAAAACAGTTTGGATGCAACACATAATCCCACGTACCAGAGCAGCTGCAGACCGAGCATCAGCCACAGACCGGTCTCCGGTGTATACCCCGGCTTTCTGAGCAGGATATTTAACGGCGCGTCATAGATGCAACGAAACGGCAGACACTCCACGATCCGGCGGAATCTTTCCGGAAAGAATACCAGCGGGATCGTAGCTCCCGAGAACAGCAACACGACACTCTCTTTAACGATATTGATGCCCCAGGTCGATTCCGTATGCAGACAAATGGTTGCGACAAACATATCAATATAGAAATTCACCAGCAGCGCCAGCACCACCGAGATCCCGAAATACAGGAGATTCCAGCCGATCGCTATGGTCCCGCTCGTTATGAAAAAAACGATGATAAATGTCGGCAGGAATGTGGCAAAAAAAGTCATCACGTTTTTTCCGAAATATTCGAAAAACTTAAGACGCCGGTATTTCAACGGTTTGAGCAGATCCAGTACGATCGCTCCGGACTGGATCGACCGGCTCATCTCCCACACGATATACATCTCCAGAAAATTAAACAACGCCGTTGCCAGTACCAGGTAGATGATCGTATCCGAAAAGCTCATCCCGTTTACCGCGTCCGTACCGGCGGAAGCATAGATAGCCTTCCACAGATGATAGATGAGCGTCAGGTAGATCAGGTTCCCGAAGATCGTAACAAATGTCCCTAGCCTAAAATGCAGTTCCTGTATGATACCGGCTCTTGTTAATGCGATATATTTTTTCATCCGGCCACCCCCTCGTATATTTTCTTGATCACTTCTTCCGTTGCGATCTCCTCCAGCTTGATATCCAGGATATTTCCCTTCTTCTGGTATTCCGAGATAACACTCATCACATCCGTTTCGGATTCATCAATCTGTTCCTCTTCCCAGACATCTCCCGGAAGCCGCAGTTTTAACGTCCGGTAGGATCCGTAATAGGTCTTGAGATGTTCCATATCATTATCGTAGATCATCTTCCCATGGTCGATGATCACGATACGCTCACACAACGCATCCACATCTCCCATATCATGCGTTGTCAGGATCACGGTGGTCTGTTTTTTTCGATTGAGTTCTTTGATCAGTTCCCGGATCTTCGCTTTCATCGATACGTCCAGTCCTATGGTCGGCTCATCCAGAAATACGATCTGCGGATCATGCAGAAATGCTGCCAGGATATCGCTGAGTGTTCTCTGTCCGAGAGACATCTGGCGTACCGTCTTATGCAGCAGCGGTTCCAGATCTACCAGACTCATATATAACTCCATCATCTCGTTGTAATCCGCATCCGATATGAGGTAGATCTCCTTGAGCAGCCGGAAGGATTCGATCAGCGGAAGCGACCACCACAACTGACTTCTCTGCCCGAATACCACGCCGATCTTCTCCGCATTCTTCGTCCGGTTTTTATAGGGAATACATCCGTTTACCAGCAGTTCACCGCGTGTGGGTTCCAGCACTCCGGTCATCATCTTTATGGTTGTGGATTTGCCGGCGCCGTTCGGTCCCAGATATCCTACGATCTGCCCTTTGGGGATTTTGACGGAAATATCGTCCACGGCAGTGACGGTTCTGTAATCTCTCGAGAACAGATCCAGAAGGCTTCCCTTCAGCCCTTCCCTTCGGTTGAGTACTTTAAACTCCTTTACGATACCGTTCATTACGATTGCATATTCCTTTTCCATATTTCTGCCCCTCCTGTCTTTTGAAAATATTTTTCTGTCCGCGCGGCTTGTATTTTGTGATAAAACGCATTATACTCGTTTTGAAATCAGAAAAATATCAGTAAAATTCCTTGTTTTTATAACAATTTTACAGGAGGCATGAAATATTGTGATAAGAGAGTACAGAGGACTGGTAAGAACCAATGAAGACGGATCCGAGATCGTCAACTATGACGATCCCTCTTTTCCTTCCTACATCTATGACGGATATATCTACGGCGGCTGCACCTGGGAGAAGGTTCCGCACTTTCACAAAGATGTGGAACTGCTCAGTGTACATTCCTCATGTATGGGCTATTCGGTGAACGGAAGCAGCATCTTTCTGGAAAAAGGCGACACGATCTTTGTCAATTCCGATCAGCTGCATTATTCCTATGCCCTACCTCCCAGAGAAGCACGCTATATCATCTCCGTTCTGCATCCGCGTATCCTGTGCTCCAACTACGCAGTGGAGTCCAAGGCCATCATGCCCGTGATCAGTAATAAGAAGATCCCCTACATCCATTTCCGTAACGGAGACCGCGATGCTGCGGATATCCAGGCTCTGATGTTTGAACTGCACCACAAATCCCTGGGAAATGAATTTCTGATCACCAAAACTTTTTTTGAGATCTGGGAGATCATCCTAAACCGCTTTAATGAGTCCGGCCGCTTCAGCCAGGACGAAACGGTAAATCAGGATCTGCATAACGAAGTGCTGAAAGCCATGATGAACTATGTCGACAAAAACTACATGAACAATATCACGCTGACGGAGATCGCATCGGCCGGCGGCATCAGTAAATCGCTGTGCAATTCCATATTCAATAAATATACGCAGATGACGCCGATCGAGTATATCATGCACTATCGCACCAGAAAAGTGGCTGATCTGCTGCAGTCCGGCGATCTTTCCATGTCGGAGATCGCAGAGCAGACCGGCTTTTCCAATGCCAGTTATATGGCCGAAACTTTTAAAAAGTTTTACATGCTCTCTCCTCGCGAATACAAAAAAGCAATGGAACAATAAAGGGTGATGCTATGAAAATTGACCGACTGATCGGAATCCTGTCCATATTGTTACAAAAAGATAAAGTGACCTGCACGGAGCTGGCGGAAAAATTTGAAGTATCCCGCCGCACGATCCTGCGCGATATCGATTCCCTGAATATCGCAGGGATACCCATTGTATCCGAGGCCGGCCAGGGCGGCGGTATCTCGATCATGAACGGCTATAAGGTCGACCGCACACTCCTTTCTTCGGAAGATATGCAGGCGATCCTTTCCGGCCTGCAGAGCCTCGATAGTATCAGCGGCACCAACCGCTACCGTCAGCTGATGGAGAAACTCTCTGCCGAAGAATCCGCTTCCGTATATGCCGATAACGATATCATCATCGACTTATCCAGCTGGGACAAATCTCTGGTCTCCGACAAGATCGAACTGATCAAAAAAGCCATGGAACAGCGACGCGTTATCTCGTTTTGTTATTATTCGCAAAACGGTGAAAGTACGCGCATGATCGAACCATACCATCTGGTCTTCCAGTGGTCCTCCTGGTATGTCTGGGGATACTGCACCAAACGCAGGGATTACCGCATGTTCAAGCTCACACGTATGACCGATCTGTGTCTTACCGAACAGTCCTGCAAAGAACGGGATGTTCCGGAATATACCTGTGATAAACTGCGCCATACCAAAGGCGAGATCTCGGCAACGGTGCGTTTTGACAACTCCCTGAAATGGCGGATGATCGATGAGTTCGGTGCCGATCTGATCCGATATGATGATGACGGAAAGATTCTGCTGGAACTGTCCTGGGAAGATGCGCCTTCGTTTTACCGCTATATCCTTTCCTTCGGAGACAATGCAGAGATCATCGCCCCCAAAGAGCTCCGGAACGGCTTTACGGATCTGGTAAAAAAAATATCCGGAAAATATGAAATGTGACAGACTGTTGTCACATTATCTTTTGTATCCTTGGTATATCAAAAAACAAATCAAACAATATACGGAGGATATGATTTATGGATTACGAAATTGTAGAACTGAAAGAAACGAAGATCGCAGGATTGACCGCACGCACCAACAATACCGCACCGGATATGGGTGCCGTGATCGGCGGGTTGTGGCAGAAATTTTTCTCGGAAAACAGATATGCGGCGATCCCCGGCAAGATCACCGGAAAAACCATGGGGATCTATACGGATTACGCCGGCAACGAACACGACGATTACACAGTTATGACCGGCTGCGCGGTAGAAGGTGATGTTCCGGAAGGCTTTGAAGTGCGTACCTTACCGGCCGGTAAATATGCCAAATTTGTGGTCATCGGCAATATGGTCACTGCCGTTGGCGAATTCTGGCAGAAACTGTGGCAGCTGCCGTTAGACCGCACTTATGTATTTGACTTCGAAGAATACCAGAACGCCGATCCCGATCACTGCGAAGTACACATCTATATTGGGATCAAGTAAATCATTATGATGAGGTAAAACAAAATGCCGAATGTATACGAAAACTGTCCTGTCTTTGAAAACGAAAGGTTTCGGATGCGTCTGATCCGAAAGGAAGATGCCGCAGACCTGTTAGAAGTGTACAGCGATAAAAACGCTCTGCCGTTCTTTAACAGCGATAACTGCAAGGGGGATAACTTCTATTACCCTACTCTGGAAAAAATGGCAGGTGCCGTTGATTTCTGGATACAGTCCTATATTGACAAATGGTTCGTCCGCTGGACGATCCTCGATAAATCCGTTTCCAAAGCCATCGGAACAATCGAAATGTTCCGCCGTTTATCCGACGATGCTTTTAACGAAGTGGGGTTGTTGCGTCTGGATGTGCGCAGCGATTATGAGTGTTCGGAGATACTGCAGGAACTGTTTACACTTTGTGTACCGCCCGCTTATGAACTGTTTGACTGCAGTGAAGTCGTTTCCAAGATCCCGCTCTATGCGGTGGAACGAGCCGGTGCTGCCGAAAAATATGGTTTCCGGAAATCCGAAGAACTGCTGATCGGCGGTGAAGACCATTACGCTTACAATGGTTATTGGACGGTTCGTCGTTCTTAAAGTCAAAAAAGGAGCGGTAACATCAGTTTTCCGCTCCTTTTTTCTTTTTCCGGATCTCCAGCATCTTTTCGATCTCGTTCTCTCTGCTGTAATAATATGTCAGATAGATTCCCATTGCAATGACCAGCAACAGATCCACAACCGATGCAAGAGTAATGCCGTGTATGACGAGCCCGCTTTCATCCGTCGCCCCCACTTCAGACAACGCAATGATATCGTGTAATGTATGAAGGATCATCCCGGGCAGTATATGCCGCGTGCGCAGAAAGAGCAGGCCAAATGCCGTCCCCATTGCCATGGCGGAGATCATCTGCATAATGCTTACGTCAATCCCGGCACCGTAAAAGATATTGCCTCCATGCGCCAGTGCAAAGATCACGGTAGAAATCATCAGTGCCCGGTACAACTGTTTCTTCTCTCTTCGCTTCCGCAGCAATACTGAGATGATCAAAAGACGAAAGATCAGTTCCTCCAAAATCCCCGCAGCAAAAGATGCATACAGCTTCTCCGTAGACGGAAATGCAAACTCCGCATGCTCCGTAAGTATCCCAAATACAGCTGAAGCGCTCCAATAAACGACAAACGCAATGAAAAACCGAAGTATTACGTTCAGAGTATCGGTTATGCGATCCTCTTTCTTACTCTCCATATTTATTTCATCGTTACCAGTTCGTATTCTCTGGAGCCGACACCGATCTTTTCCGCATGCTCAAGCGTCTCTTCCCAGGATACATTATGATTACTGTTGTGCCATACATCGCCATGATCGTGGAAATGTTCGCTCGCCATGTTATCGCCCAGCTGACTGTTGCGGATCGGTTCCGCCTTCTGACACAGATCCACGCAGGCCTGATCCAGCGCTACCGGATCAAACGACGCCAGCATACCGATATCCGGCAGGATCGGTGCATCATTCTCACCATGGCAGTCACAGTTCGGTGATACATCCGTGATCAGACTGATATGAAAACTCGGTCTGTCCGAGATCACGGCTGCGGTATACTCTGCCATCTTTCTGCCGAGCAATGCCGCCGCATTCCAGTTATCATTTTCAATGGCGTCAAATCCGCAAGCCCCGATGCAGCGCCCACAGCCCTTGCACTTATCCGGATCGATCCATGCCTTGTTTCCGTTATACACGATCGCATCGGATCCGCATTCCTTCGTGCATCTGCGGCATCCCCTGCACTTATCTTCGATCACATGCGGATGTCCGCTGTTATGCTGCTGCATCTTGCCTGCTCGGCTGCCGCAGCCCATACCGATATTTTTGATCGCACCGCCGAAACCGGCCTGCTCATGCCCTTTGAAATGGTTCAGGGAGATCACGATATCCGCATCCATCACCGCACGTCCGATATAGGCTTCCTTGCAATACTCACCGTTCGGTACCGGCACGGCGACATCGTCCGTTCCGCGCAGACCGTCTGCGATCAGGATCTGGCAGCCCGTCGTGATCGTGTTGAAGCCGTTGATGTTTGCACAATCCAGATGCTCCAAGGCATGCTTGCGGCTCCCCGGATACAGGGTATTACAGTCCGTCAGAAACGGCAGTCCGCCGCCCTCCTTGACCACATCGGCAACTGCTTTGGCATAATTAGGTCTTAAATAGGCCAGATTGCCCAATTCCCCGAAATGCATCTTGATCGCTACGAACTTTCCGTCCATATCGATCGAACCGATCCCGGCCATGCGGATCAGCTTCTGCAGCTTCGCCGGCAGGCTGACACCCAATACCGTTCTGAAATCCGTAAAGTACACTTTTGATCGTTCCATCCGCTTCCTCCTTTTTTACCTTTTTTTATCTTTTTTCTGCTTTGATCTTACGCTTTCTCTTTTATTCTGCAGCAAGTTCTTCATTAATGGTATCTTCAGAGGCTGCCATTGCCTGCAGAGTCATTTCAAGCAGTTTATCGAGTTCCCAGCCAAGCTGTACTGCTCCGCGCTCGATCACCTCCCTGGAGCAGCCGGCAGCAAAGCCCTTGCTCTTGTACTTTTTCTTTAAGGACTTGAGCTCCATATCCTTGGTGCTCTTGGAAGGCCGCATAAGGGCAGCGGCACCGATCAGTCCCGTAAGTTCATCTGCCGCAAAAAGTACCTTCTCCATCTCATGAACCGGTTCCACATCGATCGTTGTACCACAGCCTACAGTGATGCCATAACCGTGAGAGCACACCGCATGGATGATATCATCGCTTACGCCTCCCTCTTTAAGGAGTTCGGGTGCCTTCAGGCAATGCTCTTCCGGATACAGTTCAAAATCGATATCATGCAAAAGTCCCACGATGCCCCAGTATTCCGCATCCTCTCCATATCCCAGTTCCTTCGCATACCATTTCATGACCGCCTCAACCGTCAGGGCATGCTGAATATGAAACGGATCCTTATTGTATTTTTTTAAAAGTGTAAATGCTTCCTCTCTTGTGATCATTTTTTTCCTCCTTCGTTGCCGATATACCGGATCACGTCGTTTAAGCTTGGCAATACCACTTCTGCCAGCTCTTTCATCTCCTCATCTGCCGGAAGCAGATCCGGTACCATGATTGCCCTTAGCCCACCGGCCTGCGCAGACCGGATACCGTTGTAGGAATCTTCGATCGCAAATGCATTCTGCGGATCCACGCCGATCTTTTCACAGGCCATCCGGTAGATCTCCGGATCGGGCTTACTTTTCGTCACCATATCTCCGGTGATGATCTCGTCGAAATACTTCAGGATCCCTGCCTGCTCCAGCTGATACAATACCGTCTGTCTCCGGGTCGAAGTTGCAAGGGCGATCTTTTTTCCCTGCTCTTTCAGATAGTCCAGCAGTTCAAATACGCCCGCCTTGACCGGCAGCTTTCCGTTATCGTATCTTTCATGAAAGATCACGGATGCTTCATGTGCAAATTCTTCATAAGGAAACTCCGCTCCATACGCTTCCAGCATGATCTCTCTGGTCCGACTCATCGTCGTCCCGGTACATGCCAGAAAATTCTTCTCGATCTCTTTGATCCCGTATTTATCTGCGATCTCCTTCCAGCACTCAAATACACAACGCTCCGAATCAAAGATCACACCATCCATATCAAAAACTACTGCATCATATACTGCCATAAGCACATCTCCCCTCTTTATTTTCCAAATCAACAGTATAGCAGAAACTGCTTCTATGACAAAGTCCCCCGAAACTGCTTCATCAGCTGATCCAGCTCCTGATCTACCGCCAGTTTCAGTTCCCTGGCAGACATCCGCCGGCAGTTGCTGCCCCATGCAGCGCCCTGGATCAGCAGATCCGAAGTAGCGACCGTCATATCGTATTGTCGGCCATACTGCGCCGCCATACGTTCAATGTACTGGTCTGCTGTCTGTCCTTCTCCGGTATACACAACCTTCAGTCCCGAAAGATCCTGTTCCGAACTCTTCCGGCCTTTGACACGATAGGCATCAAAGACCAGGACCACCTCGCTGCCGAGTGCCCCCTGATAATTCGACATAATGTCGATCAGCTCATCCCTCGCGCTGTCGATATTGACCGCTGCCAGTCCTTTCAGTTCCTCCCAGGCATAGATGATATTGTACCCGTCCACGACCAGCAGTTTTTTCTTGCGCGCTACCGGCTGATAGGAATACTCTGCCGTATCGTCTGCCATGATATTCTTATTCTCCCGTTCCCCGATGCCCTTACGCTTCTCATGCTCCGCCCGGATATTGGTATCGCTGTTGGAATAAAACGTACGGTTTAAGATCGCATCCACTTCATCCGTTCCGATGCTGCCCGTCTCTGCCTGCTGCCGCTGCCGTGGCATAAAACTCTGCTCTTCCCTGCGGATATTGTTTTCGGAAAAAGGCTGGTAATCGCTCTCCACATGCATATAGTCACGTACCTGCTGCCACGGTACTACGAACCCCGCTCCGTGCGCACAAAAGACCGAGTCCGGGGTATTGCGCAGATCGCTCTCCGGCAGATACTTCGCCTTTTCGATCACTTCTTCCGCATTATGACAGGGTCCGTACCCGGCCAGTTCCAGGGAGATCTGTCCCATTCCCTGCGTATAAGCCGCCAGATCTTTTGCATAATTGCGGATCGCACTGACCGGTGCCGTCCCGTTCAGGATCGCCGTCTCCGTACCGGTCTCCGGAGCCTCCATACTGCCATGCATATTTTCCACATCGGTCATGGCACGTCCCAGACTGCCGGTGGGCAGCTCCATCCGGAAGCGGTAGAACGGCTCCAGCAAAATGCTCTCAGCCTGCATCAGTCCCTGTCGTACCGCACGGTAGGTCGCCTGCCGGAAATCGCCGCCCTCAGTATGTTTCGGATGCGCGCGACCGGTCAGGATACGGATCTTCATATCCGTAATGGGGCTGCCGGTCAGCACGCCTCTGTGTATCTTTTCCTTCAGATGCGTAAGCACCAGCCTCTGCCAGTTTTTATCCAAAATATCTTCACTGCACAGGCTTCCGAAATGCAGACCGCTCCCCCGCTCATCCGGCTCCAGCAGCAGATGTATCTCCGCATAATGCCGCAGCGGTTCGAAATGTCCGATCCCTTCCACCGGAGCAGCGATCGTCTCCTTATAAACCACCGAGCCTTCATCAAAACGAATGGCGATCCCGAAACGGTCCGACACCGTTCGCTTCAGCACTTCCAGCTGTACCTCACCCATCACGCGGATCTGGATCTCTCTCCTGCCTTTCCCACTTTCTTCATCGCAGAAGATCCGAAGCTGCGGATCCTCTTCCTCCAGAATACGCAGTTTTGCAAGCAGCACCGTATCATCGGTACCATCCTCCGCCAGCACACGATAGGAGAGCACCGGTTCCAGAAAGCCCGGGGTATTTCCGGCCAGAGCCCCCAGTCCCATACCGATCCTTGTTTCATTCAGTCCGGTCACTGCACCGATCCGCCCTGCCGGCAGTTCCGTCACGGTTTCATATTTTTCACCGGAATAGATGCGGATCTGATTAACTTTTTCCCTAACCGGTTCTGCCTCACTTCCCACATACTCCAGCACATCCCTTCCGTGCAGTACACCACCCAGGATCTTCAGATAGGTCAGGCGCTCCCCTTTGGCATCCCGGCTGATCTTGAATACCCTTGCCGCAAAGTCTTCCCCATAGGAGGACTCCGGAGCATACTCCGCCAGCGCCTGCAGCAGGATATCCACGCCTTCCATCTTCAGTGCCGATCCGAAAAAGACCGGAAACAGTTTGCGCTCCTGCAGTAAGCTTCCGATTTCGTTTTTTTCCGGTGCAAACGCCCCTGCCAGATACTCTTCCATCAGCGCATCGTCACAGACGGCAACCGCCTCCAGATCCTCTTCTGAAAACCCGGTAAACGCCCGGCTGAAATCCACACAGTTTTCGTGAAGCCGTTTTTTCAACTCTGCCAGTACAGCTTCCCCATCTGCCCCTGGCTGGTCCATCTTATTAACAAAGAGGATCACAGGGATCCTGTAACGCTGAAGCAATGACCATATGGTCAGCGTATGGCCTTTCACCCCATCTGCCGCACTCACCACCAGGATACACAGATCCAGCACCTGCAGCACACTCTCTGCCTCCGCCGAAAAATCCACATGCCCCGGCGTATCGAGCAGTGTGATCTCCAGATCCTGATACGTCAATTCCGCCTGTTTGGATACGATGGTGATCCCGCGCTCCCGTTCCTGCACGTTATGATCCAGAAAACTGTCCCGCGAATCGACACGTCCGGCTTTACGCAGCACTCCCGTCTTATACAGCAGCGCCTCAGTCAGCGTTGTCTTGCCCGCATCCACGTGGGCTAATATCCCCAGATTGATATGTCTCTTACTTTCCATATATGCTCTATCCTTTCACTTAGTCTTATTTTAAGCGATAATCCCCGCTTTTTCAAACGGCTTTTCTCCTCCGTACAAATTCATGTTTATCGGTGAGCCATGGGGACGGTTCTTGTGGCAACAAGATCGAAGATCTTTAGCCACAAGAACCGTCCCTGTGGCTCGCCGACTCGACAAACCGGAATTTATCAGCTTTTGGTTGGCAGGGCAAAATATGATATGTTAGAATGTAGGTATCTATTTGAAAGGGGGGATTCCGAAATGTCTGAAGTAATGAGCAAAAATCCCATCATCACCAATATGTATACTGCCGATCCGGCACCTATGGTATACGGCGACACACTGTATCTGTATACCACGCATGATGAGGATGAACTGATCAACAATTTCTATACCATGTTTGACTGGAGATGCTTCTCTACAAAGGATATGGTGAACTGGACCGATCATGGCAAGATCTTTTCCCTGGATGATATCGAGTGGGCCGATGACCGTGCCTGGGCACCGCAGTGCATCGAGAAGAACGGTAAGTTCTATCTCTACTGCCCGGTACACAAAAAAGACAGCGGTATGGCCATCGCCGTAGGTGTTTCCGACAGCCCGACGGGACCGTTTAAAGATCTGGGGCATCCTCTGGTGGACGAAGGTGACTGGAATGATATCGATCCGACCGTATTTGAGGATGAAGATGGTAAGGTATATCTGTACTTCGGCAATCCCGAACTGCGCTACGTGATCCTGAATGACGATATGATCTCCTATGATGAATCCGTCGGCATCGTAAAGATCCCGATGACCGTGGAATCCTTCGGCAAAGGCAGCCACAACACCGGTACCTCCTATGGCGAGGGGCCGTGGTTCTACAAGCGGGGCAGCCTGTACTATATGGTTTATGCCGCATTTGCTGAGGGAGAAAAACGCAACGAACACTTTGCGTATTCCACTTCCGATTCTCCGACGGGACCCTGGGTATACCGTGGTGTCCTGATGGAGGAAGGTCCCTGCTTTACCAATCACCCGGGCATCTGCGATTACAAAGGACATTCCTATCTCTTCTATCACACCGATGAACTGCCCGGTGGAAGCCTCTTCCACCGGAGTGTCTGCGTTGCGGAATTTTCCTATAACGAAGACGGCACTATCGATACCATAGCAAAATGCTCCGGCGTAAAGGGCATTTAACAGTTTACGGAGGGCGGCATAATGACACGGAAACCGGATAAGATCCGCAGGGAGATGACTTTTGATACTTTTACCGACGGGAAGGTATTGTACGGGAAAAAGAAAGACCGGCTGCCGGCTATGGGCTGGAACAGCTGGAATGCCTTTGGCAGCGGCAATACGGAAGACCTGACAAAACAGATGGCTGAGTGTCTGAACAAACTGGGCCTCAATGAACTGGGCTACGAATATGTGGTTCTGGATGACGGCTGCTACAAACCGGAACGTGTAGACGGAAAACTTTCCAACGAAGAAATAAAGTTTCCAAGCGGCTTCCGTGCACTGGCCGATCATCTGCACAAGGCCGGACTGAAATTCGGTATGTATAATGACGTGGGTACCAATCTCTGCGCCGGTGCTGCAGTAGGAACCTGCGGCCACGAAAAAGAGGATGCACGGAGCTATATCGACTGGGATGTGGATTTTCTCAAAGTCGACAACTGCTACTATCCCTACGACAATGCCACCTTTTCCGATCCGGAAAATGCACGCTTTGTCTTTGCGCCGAATATCCGCTCCATCCGCATCGGAAGCAAAAACTATTCTGCCGTAAAAGATGCAAAGATCACGGGATCCGTTGCATCCGCAAAAAAGGACGGCTATGTAACCGGTATCGGCACTTTTGACGGCACCGGTCCCCGCTACTCACCACTCGGTCTGCGCAGCAGTGAGCTGGTATTCACGGTGACCAATAAACAGGATAGCGAAACGACACTGCTCGTCGAATACGCCACCGGAAAACGGGAAGGCGTGGGCGAATGGCTGCAGCTGGCTGTAAATGATGAGCGTGTTTATGATGCGCTCCTGCCCGCAACCGACAGCGAAAGTGCCTTTGTACTGAGCAAAGAGATCACAATCCGTTTGAAAAAAGGCAGCAATACGATCCGCCTGATGAACCACCGTCGGCAGGAAAACACCCTCAATTCGTACGCGAAACTTCTGAAGTATCTGAAGGAAGCCGCACCGGAAAAAGATATCCTCTATTCCGCATGCGAATGGGGAAAGACACAGCCGCAAAATTGGGCCGGAAAGGTCTGTGATTCATGGCGCATCTTAAATGATATCACTTTCCGCGTGGGATGTAACGGCGATTCGGGACACGGTGACTGGGTCAGCGACTACACCTGCAGCGTGACTTCCCAGTACAACAAAGCCGTGATCATGGATCGTTTCGCCGGGCTCGACAAAGGCTGGAATGACCCGGATATGCTGATGATCGGCATGGATGGTCTGAACCTTACGCAGAACCAAACCCATATGGCAATGTGGTGTATGATGAACTCGCCCCTGATGCTTGGTCTGGATCTGCGCCGTGTAAAGAAAGGTGACGAACTGTACAACATCATCGCCAACCGCGAGCTGATCTCCATCAATCAGGATCCCCTGGGCATTCCGGCCAGACGTCTGTATTGTTCGCTGGCTCCGAAACGCCCGGACAGCAATTATGTGCGCGATATACGGCGTGTGGACATCCTGGCCAAACCGCTGACCGGCGGCCGCTTTGCGATCAGCTTCATCAACGTGAGTGAGGAAGTACAGAAGGGGGATTTCGCGCTCTCTGCCGATATGATACGAAAACATTTCAAAGGTTTGGTGGACAGCGGGAAACGTTACGAAGTCCTGGATGTATGGACCAGGGAAACAAAGAGCAATCGTGACGGCATCTTCCGGGTAAAGAAACTCAAAGCCTGCGAAAACGTGACCCTGATCGTCACTCCCAAGCCGTGATCCCCCATGGCGGAAACACCGATCACTCTGGAACAGTTTATCTCAAACCTTTGGAACAGCTATGAAAAAAGCTGCTCTTCTTCCGATACCGCGGAGGAGATGCAGCTTTTTTATGCCACGATCCGGTCTGCTTTTTCCACACAGCAGTTAAAAGCCCCGGCGCTTCGAAGGGATGCGGCGAGGATCCTTCATATCTTTCTTTTGCAGATTGCAAAACTCCCCGACGAAGACTGGGGTGAATACACTCGTCTGAAAGATCTCTATGACTGCCGGATCTGTGCCAATGCCATCGCGCAGGTCTGCGTACGCTCCCTGCTGCATCCTGTCAGCCGCACGGAGTTTGGCAGCTTACGCCCGCTATCCGAAAAGGAGGCATCCGATGCGATCGAATGCCTCCTGTCATTACTATAAAAAATATTTTTTACACTTCAAAGATCAGCTCGCCATAGGTCGGGAACGGCCACAGCTCCTTATCCACGATCCGCTCCAGTGCATCGGCCGGAGTACGCAGCGCCGTCATATCCACGCAGATCGTATCACGATAGTAGATTGCCTGCTTCTTGCCTTCCATCTTTACAGCCTTTGCCACATCCTTCTCCAGAGTCTCTACCGCTTTCACCATCTCTTCCAGCAGTGCATTGGCATCCTTCAGCAGTTTCTTCTGTGCCTTCGGTTCCACGCCCGCTTCCTTGATCGCAATCACGGTCTGTGCCAGGCCGCCGGTATAATCGGTCACTGCCGGGATGATCTGCTTCTTTGCCATATCGATCATGGTCAATGCTTCAATATTGATCGTCTTGGAATAGGTCTCATACAGGATCTCCGCACGAGATTGCAGCTCTGTCTTTGTAAAGATCTTGAAACGCTCAAACATCTTTACGGTTTCCGGCTTTAACAGTGCATCCACAGACTCTACCATCGATTTGATGTTGGGCAGACCGCGTCTTGCCGCTTCTTCTACCCAGGCTTCGGAATAACCGTCTCCGTTAAAGATAATGCGCTGATGATCGGTTAGATATTCCTTGATCAGATCATGTACCGCCAGATCAAAGTCTTCTGCTTTTTCCAAGACATTCGCTGCCTCGCAGAAGGCTTCCGCTACGATCGCATTCAGCGTGGTATTCGGTCCTGCCACGGAATCGGCGGAACCTACCATACGGAATTCAAATTTATTGCCGGTAAATGCAAACGGTGATGTACGGTTACGGTCGGTTGCATCCTTTTCCAGATCCGGCAGGGTGGATACGCCGGTCATCAGCTTGCCGCCCTTCTTGCTCTTCTTTGCTTCACCGGTAGATACCAGCTGACGGACCACATCTTCCAGCTGATCCCCAAGGAATATGGAGATGATCGCCGGCGGTGCCTCATCCGCTCCCAGACGATGATCATTACCGACATCCGCCGCCGACTGACGCAGCAGATCCGCATGCTCATCGACTGCCTTGATCATACATGCCAGTACCAGAAGGAACTGGATATTCTCATTCGGGGTATACCCCGGATCCAGCAGGTTAACACCGTTATCCGTTACCATGGACCAGTTGTCATGCTTACCGGATCCGTTCACGCCTGCAAACGGTTTCTCATGCAGCAGACAGTTCATACCATGACGGCCGGCTACTTTCTTCATGGTCTCCATCACCAGCTGGTTGTGGTCGATCGCCACATTCCCGCTCTCATAGATTGGCGCCAGCTCGTGCTGTGCCGGTGCCACTTCGTTATGCTGTGTCTTGGCCGTCACCCCCAGCTTCCACAGCTCCACATTCAGATCCTTCATAAATGCGCCGATACGCTCACGGATCGCACCAAAGTAATGATCCTCCATTTCCTGTCCCTTCGGAGCCGGAGCGCCGAACAGGGTACGTCCTGCAAAGATCAGGTCTTCTCTCTGCAGATACTTCTCATGATCCACCAGAAAATACTCCTGCTCCAAACCAACTGAGGTCGTGACTTTCTTTGCCGCCGTATTTCCAAACAGACGCACAATACGCAGAGCCTGTTCATTCAATGCTTCCTCGGAACGAAGAAGCGGTGTCTTCTTATCCAGTGCCTCACCCGTATAAGCGCAAAAGGCCGTCGGGATGCAGAGGATCTTGCCGGTGGCATCCTCCTTTAAGAAGGCAGGAGATGTGATATCCCATGCCGTATAGCCTCTTGCTTCAAAAGTTGCCCGAAGGCCGCCGGAGGGAAAACTCGATGCATCCGGCTCGCCCTTGATCAGCTCCTTGCCGGAAAACTCCATCCAGGTTCTGCCTTCTTCATCCGGGTGTGTGATAAAGGAATCATGCTTCTCAGCCGTGATCCCGGTCAGTGGCTGGAACCAGTGGGTATAATGGGTGGCACCGTTCTCCACCGCCCAGTCCTTCATGGCCTTGGCTACCACATCCGCAGACGTCTTGGAAAGCTCACCGCCTTCCTCCATCACCTTCATGACTTCCTTAAACACCGCACGCGGCAGACGCTCCCGCATCTTCCCCACGGTGAATACATTCTTACCGAATAATTCTTCGATATTGATCTGCTCTGTCATTTTGACCTCCCGAAGTCTTTTTTATATTTCTTTAGGAATTGCTATATACAATACAGCAATGTCTCATTTTTTGCAAGGTATATACTGCTCACCGCTCATCGGCTGCCTTCCATACGCAGCAGGTCCCCGATCTCCGGCTGCCCGGAAAGCGTCAGCCAGATCGTCTCGCCGGCATGCGGACAGCTCTCCACTGCTTCGCCATCAGCATTGTGCATCGCAAGCACCTTGACCTGCACATCACGTCCGTCCGCTTTCATGATCTCGATCGTATCACCTGCGGAGAACTTGTTCTTCTGGGTGATGCGGCAGCGTCCGCTTTCGATCTCCTCGATCTGTCCCAGATAGATGTATTCGATGATATACGTATTGGCATCGTAGATCTGTCCGTTCTCATCCGGTTTGCCGAAATAAAAGCCTGTCGAATACTGCCGGTACGTACATTTGCGTATCTCGGTACGCAGCCAGTCCAGATGCGAACGATAGCACTCTTCCGATTCCATATAAAAGTCTATGGCCTTGCGGTAGGTTCTCGCAACCATCGCCACATAGAGTGCGGTCTTCATACGGCCTTCAATCTTGTAACTGTCGATCCCGGCTGCCACCAGTTCCGGAATATGCTCGATCATACACAGGTCACGGGAGTTGAAGATATATGTTCCCCGCTCGTTTTCGTACACCGGCAGGTATTCTCCGGGTCTGGTCTCTTCCATCACCGCATATTTCCAGCGGCACGGATGGGTGCAAGCCCCGCGGTTTGCATCCCGCCCGGTAAAGTAATTGGACAATAGACAGCGCCCGGAATACGAGATGCACATCGCCCCGTGAATGAAGCTTTCGATCTCCATATCCTCCGGGATGTGTTCACGGATCTCTGCGATCTCCCGAAGAGACAGCTCTCTGGCCGTGACCACACGCCTGGCGCCCAGCCGGTGCCAGAAGAGAAAGGTTTCATAATTGGTATTATTTGCCTGCGTGGAAATATGGATCTCGATCTCGGGGCAGATCTCCTTTGCGATCGTAAACATCCCCGGATCCGAAATGATCAGTGCATCCGGTGCCAGTTTCTTCAGTTCCGCAAAGTATTTTCTCGCTTCCGACAGGTCATAGTTATGCGCCAGGATATTTGCCGTCACATGCACCTTCGCTCCATGCGCATGCGCATAGGCAATGCCTTCCGCCATATCTTCTTTGGAAAAATTCTTGGCCTTTGCCCGCAGGCTGAAGACTTCGCCGCCGATATATACCGCATCGGCGCCGTAACGCACTGCGGTCTTTAAGACTTCTAAACTGCCGGCGGGAACTAAGAGTTCCGGGCGCTTTTTTTTATTCTCTGACATAGATTTCCTCTATCTGTAACTGCAGCATCAGGTTGATTTTTTCACGCTCAGTGCCATTCCGTCCCCCACGTTTAAGATCGTGGAATCCAAAAGATCGCTGTGCATCAGCTCATATAAATAATCGCGCATGCGGGCGTGGATCGTACGATCCCGCCTCGTCACTGCGTAACGGGATTCCAGCAGGTCGCCGTCCTGCAGCACATTGTCGGTGATCAGCAGTCCGCCGGGAGCCAGCAGGCGCAATACTTCCGGCAGAAATGCCGAATACTGGCCTTTTGCCGCATCCATAAAGACCATCGGATACGTCCCGTCCAGCGTTTTTAAGACCTCTGCCGCATCCCCTTCCAGCAGGGTGATCTGTGCATCCGCACCGTTCTTTACAAAGTTCTCTCTGGCGATGGGGATACGTTTTTCATAGTTTTCGATCGTCGTGATCCGTGTACTTTTTCCGGAGGCTTCCCACATCAGAAGCGCCGAAAAGCCGACCGCCGTCCCGACTTCCAGTATCTGTTCCGGTTTATGATATTTCACCAGAAAACGCAGCAATTGCTGCGTTTCTTTTCGAATGATCGGAACCATATCGGTAATCGCCTGTCGCTCCAGATCCGTCAGCCACTGCGGGGCTTCCGGCTCCAGCGATTCGATAAACGACCGGATCCTCTCTGCATTGATCACTGTTCTGTTTCCCCGTCTTCACCGTTTTCTTCGGTGCTTTCTTCGCTGTTTCCGTCGATCGTTTCATCCTCCAGCACCAGCTCGGAAGACTCCTCACTGTTTCCGCTGATCTCCTCATCCTCCAAATCATCCACGGAATCGGCCGCCATTACCCCCATCATCTCGTCGGGAGTCATCGCCGTACTCAGCTCATATACCCCGGGTTGAAGCTTCTTATGGTAAGTCGAAAACATCTCCTGAAGATAGAACAGATACGCATCGCGGATCAGTCCTTTTCCTTCCAGGATCTCGCCGATCTCCATCACAGACTTGCCTTCCACGATCGCAACCGACATGGTCAGACCGGGTTCCGGACTCACCGGCGTCTCCGCAAAGATACGATACCCGAAATCGTACGCATCCAGTGCGAAGCGATATACCAGCATCATGATCACGATGCTCATTACCAGACCAAATATAAATCTTACGATGGACCAGGCCACTCTTCTGGCTCTCACTTCTTTATCCTCTTACTTCCGTTAGTTATTCAAAATCGATCCCGGATACAACGCGGTCAACGATCTCCTGCAGCATCCGGCACAAGGCAAGTTCCGCATCCAGAAACTCTCGGGCTCGGGGTTCTTCGGTCAGTTCCAGATTGGCCTGCGCAAACGCCTCGATCCGCTCCTCTAAGGTACCGTCATCCGGTGACGTCTGCAGGCGGTAGTTTTCCGCACGGTATTCATCCACCCGTTTCTTCAGTTCCGGGTCACTCTTGAGCGCGATGAGCTTTCTGCCATACTGCTTGTAGGTTTCCGAATGCCGTACCGCTTCGATCAGTACAAAAAGCTCATTATCTACCTCTGTCATAAAGCCCCCTCCCCGGTCTTCGCCGGTTACTAATCAATATCCATGATCACCGGCAGCACCATCGGACGGCGCTTGGTCTTTTTCCAGACATACTCGCCCACCGCCTCTTTGATATTATTCTTCAGGCGGCTCCGGCTGCCGACGTTTTCTTTTTCATAAAACTCGCAGATCGTATCATCCACCAGCATATGGATATCTTCCAGCAGTTCGTCGGCCTCCTTCACATAGACAAATCCGCGCGTAACGATCTCCGGTCCGGAAACCACACGGTTTTCTCCGTCCATCACCAATGCCAGCAGCATGATGCCGTCATCAGCAAGGCGCTGACGGTCACGGAGCACTACATTGCCTACGTCACCGACACCAAGCCCGTCGACAAACACAAAACCGCTCTGCACATGTCCGGCCTTCTCCGCCTTATCCCCGCGGATCTCTAAAACATCACCGCTTGCGAGCAGGAAGATATGATCCTTCTCCACGCCCATCTGTGCCGCGATCTTGGCCTGGGCCTTTAAATGCTTGTATTCGCCATGCACCGGGATCGCATATTTCGGTCTGGTCAGGGCATAGATCAGCTTGATCTCTTCCTGACAGGCGTGCCCGGATACATGGGCATCCTGAAAGATCACATCCGCCCCCTTCTGGAAGATCTCATTTGTGATCTTGGTCACGGCTTTTTCATTGCCCGGGATCGGATGGGAGGAAAACAGGATCGCATCCCTCGGTCCGATCATCACTTTTTTATGCGTACCATTGGCCATACGTGCCAAAGCTGCCAGACGTTCGCCCTGACTGCCGGTCGTAATGATCACGGTCTGTTCCTGCGGATAATTGCGCAGCTGATCCAGATCCACGAGCGTATCTTCGGGCACACTCAGGCGCTCCAGCTCGATCGCCGTCTGGATGATATTGACCATGCTGCGGCCTTCCACCGCACATTTTCTGCCGTAGCGGTGTGCCGTGTTGATGATCTGCTGTACGCGATCCACATTGGAAGCAAACGTCGCCACGATCAGGCGCTTATCCTTCTGCGCTTCAAAGATATTGTTCAGTGTCTGTCCCACCGTGCGTTCGGACGGTGTAAAGCCCGGACGTTCCGCATTCGTGGAATCGCACATCAGCGCCAGCACACCTTTCTTGCCCAGCTCACCAAAACGCTGCAGATCGATCGCATCGCCGTAGATCGGTGTATAGTCCACTTTGAAATCGCCGGTGTGAACGATGATGCCCTGCGGCGTATAAATAGCCAGCGCCGCTGCATCCGATATGCTGTGATTCGTGCGGATAAACTCCACATGAAAATCTCCCAGCGTGATGGTCTGCCCGAAGGTGATCACCTTGCGGGTCACCATATTCAGCATATTATGTTCTTCCAGTTTGTGTTCTATGATGCCGATCGTCAGCTTGGTCGCATAAACCGGTACATTCAGCTGCCGCAGGATATACGGCAGGGCCCCGATATGATCCTCGTGACCATGTGTGATCACAAAACCTTTTACTTTCTCAATATTCTCCACCAGATAGCTGACATCCGGGATCACCAGATCCACGCCGTACATATCATCTTCCGGGAACCCGAGTCCGCAATCGATGATCATGATGGAGTCCGCACATTCGAGTGCGGTAATGTTCATTCCGATCTGCTCCATGCCCCCCAGTGGAATGATCCTGAGTGGCGGTGCTTCTGCATTTCCTGTCTTCTTCACGTGCAACCTCTTATCTTTTATATCAGGTCAGTATCCTCCAGCAGATTGGCAAACACGTCTCCGATCGCCTGCAATTCCTGATCGTCTTCCACAAATTCAAAAACCGCCTCTTCCGAGCCTTTTTCGGAAAGGTCTTTCAGGATCATCGCGTCTCCGTCCCCTTCCGCAACATCCGTCACGAGGTAATAGTCCACGCCTCCCATGGTCGTCTGCTCCAACACATAAAAGGTGACTTCCTCACCGTCGATCGCCAGTCGGATCGTATCCAATTCTGCTGCCATTCACTAACCTCTTTCCTACGCCTTGTTTGCTATGCTGTCCAGATATCCCTGCAGGATAAAAACCGCTGCGATCTCATCCACCAGTTCCTTGCGTTTCGCGCCGCGGATCCCTGCTTCGGACATATACCGGTCCGCAGCCACGGTCGTCAGACGTTCATCCCACAGGACAACCTCCAGACCGGTTCTGCGCTCCAGCATTTCCTGAAACTCTTTCGTTTTTTCCACACGTTCGCCTTCACTGCCGTCCATATTCTTCGGCAGTCCCATAACGATACGTTCCACACCGTATTCCACGATCAGTTCTTCGATGCGCGCACAGGTCTGCCGCAGCTTGCTCTCCCGCTCCCTGCGGACGATCTCCTTGCCCTGCGCCGTGAGTCCCAGCTCATCACTGATCGCTACCCCTACCGTCTTTGAACCGAAGTCCAGGCCCATAATACGCATCAGTCTTCGATCTCCTCAGCCCCAGGCCAGTTGTTGTTACGGATGTACTCGGTCAAAAGTTCCTCTACCAGCTCATCACGCTCCGCCTTCATAATGATGCTCCGCGCATTCTTAAAGCTGGTAATGTATGTCGGATCGCCGGACATAATGTAGCCCACGATCTGGTTCACCGGGTTGTACCCCTTCTCCTCCAGCGCATAATAGACTTCCTCCAGGATCGTCCGTACGCTGTCTACCGGCTCCACTTCAACTTTGAAAAATTGAGTATTGCTTACGCCTTCTGCCATCTTTGCTTCCTTCTTTCTTGATTAATATATATCTTCTGCTTTACGCAGACTATGATCACTATATCTGGTATAATATTATAGCGTATTTTACTATATTATTCAAATTATATTTCAGCAGAGGGTGGCTTGCAGTTACCATTCACAGTCGAATCGCGCACTTGCTGCGCGATTACGACTCAAAACACTTTGCGTGAGATGGGTTCTGCCCATCGCCGCAGGCGATTTTTATTGGCAACCCCCGTTACTATCACAGCACGAAGGGCTGTGAATAGTAACGCCCTGCAGGATGCCGTCCGTCAGTTCTGCGCCCAGACGGACCGTACGGATCTGTCCGGAGAGATCCCCGGACGATTCCACGGCCACCCGGATATATTCACGGGTGTGGCCTGCCAGATAATTCTTTCCGGCGATCTGCTGGAATTCCTCGAAGAGCACCTCACATTCGCTCCCGGTGCGGTCCCTTCGAAACGCCGCAGAGAGATGCTTTTCCAAGGCTTCCAGGCGATCGGAGCGCTCCGCTTTCTGTGCTTCCGTCAGCTGCCCCGGCATCGACGCCGCAGGAGTTCCTTTCCGCTTGGAATATTTAAAGATATGCATCTCGTAAAAACCGATCTGCTCCGCAAAAGCCAGCGTTTGCGCAAATTCTTCCTCTGTCTCGCCCGGGAACCCCACAATGATATCTGTCGTGATCGCCGGCCGGTCAAACGCTTCCCGTAACCGTTCGGCACAGCGTGCAAAATCCGCCGTTGTATACTGCCGGTTCATCCGCCGCAGTACCGTATCGCTGCCGCTCTGCAGGGACAGATGAAAATGCGGGCAGATCGTTTTCATTGCCGCCAGCCCCTGCACAAATGCCTGCGTTATGATCCTGGGCTCCAGCGAGCCCAGACGGATCCGTTCCACTCCCGGGATCTCCTCCATCGCCTGCAAAAGCTGCAAGAGGGATTCCTCGTGAAACTGGTTTGCCATCGGCTTTTTGTCCGGATGCACCAGATCATAGCCGTAGGAGGAGATATGGATCCCGGTCACCACAAACTCCCGGCAGCCGGCTTCTGCCAGCCCACGTACTTCCTTTAAAATCTCCTCCGGACGCCGGCTGCGCACCCGTCCCCTGGCATACGGAATGATGCAATAGGTACAGAACTGGTTACACCCGTCCTGGATCTTGATATAGGCTCTGGTATGCTCAGAAATCTTTTTGAGCTGCATATCCTCATATTCGCAGCCGCCGTTCACATCGATCACGGAGCGGTTTCCCAGCGTCTTGTCCGCCTCCTGAAGTGTCTTCAGTCCCAGATATTCGGACAGAAGCTGCACCAGCTCCCCTTTCTTGTTATTGCCGATGCACAGATCGATCCCCGCATCTTTCAACGCCTCTTCCAGCCCGGTCTGTACGTAACAGCCGACGGCTACGACCACGCCGTCCGGATTCATTTTCTTGGCCCGGTGCAGCATCTGCCGGCTCTTCCGGTCCGCGATATTGGTCACGGTACAGGTGTTGATGATCACCACGTCCGCCGGCTCCGTAAACGGCACGATCCGGTACCCATTCTCGCGCAGCAGCTCCTCCATCACGTCCATTTCGTAGGCGTTCACTTTACAGCCAAGATTATGTAAGGATGCGGTTTTCGCCTCTTTCTTCGTTTCCATTTTCAGTTCATTCATATTGACTTATTTTCCTATTTGCTCTAATATTATTTATATGAATCCAGAAAGGAGTATTATTAAATGAAGACAACACAGATTCTGATTGATTCCATCGACAAGGTAAAATCTTTTGTAAATGAGATCACAAAGTTTGAATGTGACTTCGATCTGATCTCCGGTCGTTATGTCATTGATGCCAAATCCATCATGGGCATTTTCAGCCTCGATATTTCCAAACCGATCGATCTGGATATCCATGTGACCGACGAAACCGAAGCGGCAGAGATCATGAAAGCGATCGATCCGTATCTGGCAAAATAACTGCGGTCTGTCTGATCCTGATATAACATGCGCCCGGTTCCCTTCAGGGGAACGGGCGCTTTTTTTGCGCACTCGCGCGCAATGAATGTGTTGCTGTCGCAACCGCGCTCGGCGCGAGCGTTCCGCAAGCGGAACGTTTATTTAATCATCCTACCTTGATCACTTCCCTGTCGGTAACAGCAGTCTCCACCATTTCATCGATCTGTTCCTTCAGGTATTCCTCGTGTCTGCGGATCACCTTTGCGCTCGGTTTCGTCACCGGATGCTTGGCCACCCAGATCGTACAGCAGTCCTCAAACGGAAGGATCGAAGTCTCAAAGGCGCCGATATCTTTGGATACCGTCACGATCTGCTCCTTGTCAAATCCGATGAGCGGCCGGAATACCGGAAGTGTTTCACACACTTCGTTCGTGACCAGAAGACTGGCCATCGTCTGGGATGCCACCTGTCCGATGGATTCCCCCGTCACCAGTGCCAGACAGTCATGCTCGAGCGCGATCCGCTCTGCGATACGCATCATATAGCGCCGCATGATGATCGTCAGCTCGTCGTGCGGACATTTTTCATAGATATATTTCTGGATCTCCGTAAAGTTCACCACATGCAGGTAGATCTCTCCGGCATAATCCGATACGATCTTTGCCAGATCCACGACCTTCTGTTTCGCACGCTCCGACGTATAAGGCGGCGCATGGAAATATACGGCATTCAGTACGACACCCCGCTTGGCGATCATATAGCCTGCCACCGGAGAATCGATCCCGCCGGACAAAAGCAGCATCGCTTTTCCTCCGGTCCCGGTTGGCATACCGCCGGCTCCCGGGATACTTAACGAATAGACATAGATCTTCTCCCGGATCTCGATATGCAGCATGATCTCCGGTTCCTTCACATCCACATGCATCCCCGGAAAGGCATCCAGTATCGCCTCTCCCATCCGGGCATTGATCTCCATCGACTCGATGGGATAGTTCTTGCGTGCCCTTCTGGCGTTTACCTTGAAGGTTCCCGTCTGCTCGGGATAGGTTTCCCGGATATACTCGCAGACCCGTTCTTTGAGCACATCAAAACCTTCATCCTCCAGCACCAGTACCGGACAGATCGCCGTGATGCCGAATACTTTCTGCATTGCCGCTACTGCCCCGTCATAGTCAAAGCCGGGTTCCGTATCGACATGTACCCGTCCCTGGGTCTTATACACATGAAAAGAACCGTCCACCGGTTTCAATGCACGGCGCAGCTGCTTTACCAGCGCATCCTCAAAAATGGGGCGGTTTTTTCCTTTGATCGCGATCTCTGCGTATTTAATTAAAAAAGCCTGAAACATAAATCCTCTCTCATCCGTTCCGGGTCTGGCACTGGAACATACGGTTCTTCATCTCCGTATATTGCTGCTGGCTGATCGGAATGTAATCCTGGTTCTTCATCGTCGCCTGATACCGCTCGATATTCTCAACCTCTAAGAGATTGACGATATAGGAGCGATGGCAGCGGAAAAACTGATCCGGCAGCATCTTTTCCAGATCCGAAATCTTCATATGCGTGATCAGTCTGCGATCCTTAAGTGTGAGTTCCACATCTCTCGCCTGACTCTCCGCATAGATGATCTCCTTGTAATTGATATTATAGAGCTTCCCTTCCGATGTAACGGAAAGGCCTTCCTTCTGCGCTGTCTTGCGATACGAGATCAGCAAAGCTTCCTTCAGCATCGCGCTGTCCACCGGTTTTTTCAGATAACGCAGTGCATTCACCTTATACCCTTCCAAAGCATATTCTGCCGTGGAAGAAATAAAGATGATATCCAGACGTTCTCCGATCCCGCGCAGACGCTCTGCCGCTTCGATCCCGTTCATCCCCGGTGCGAGGATATCCGAAAGAAGTACGTCATACGGCTGTCCCGGTCGGGACAATTCTTCTGTCATCAATCCGATATCATCAAATGTACGGATCTCATAGGAAATACCTTCTTCCTTCAGGATCGTTTCCACAAGGATCGTATTTAACTGTAAAGATGTTGCTTCATCATCGCAAATGGCTACTCGAAACATAAGCCCACCCCCCGATTCATTTATCCCATAAATGCTATTATAGCATGATTTTCATGCATTTTTCACATTTTTTTCACATTTTTTCGACAAATACGGATTTATTCTGCCGCTGTTTCTCAGATTCCGGTGAAATTCTTCCTGAGCATACCAGTGATCTTGGTGTACTCTTCCATCAGATCCTCGTGATGATCCCAGATATATGTGATATCACCGCGCTTGCCCGCACGTTCCAGGCTGTACGCCATATCCGCCACATCCGTTGCACCGACGGACAGACTGGCACCCTTGATGGAATGTGCTGTGATCGCATAATTTTCCAGATCTTCCGCCTCATAAAACTGCTGCAGAAGCGTTGCCAGGTTGGAACCGGAATAGGTTCTTAACAGTTCAAAGTAGGCATTCACATTACCGGCACAGTTCTTGATACCGGTCTGCGTATCGATCCCGTCCAGTCGTGCAAGTTTTTGTTCCTCGGACAGAGAGATCCACGGTTTTGCCGCTTCTCTTGCTTCGATCTCTTCCATCGTGGTTCCCGGAGCAAACATCTTTTCCTTCGGGATCCAGCGCTTCAGGATCTCACCCAGCATCTCGATCCGGATCGGCTTGGGCAGATAGTCGTTCATTCCCGAATCCAGAAACTGCTGCTCCACACCTTTGATCGCATTTGCCGTCAGCGCAACGATGGGTACCTGCCGCGCATAGTTGCTGTTCAGCAGGCGGATCTTTCTGGTCGCCTCCACACCATCCATATACGGCATCATATGATCCATAAAGATCAGGTCATAGCTGACCAGGTTCTTGGTGACTTTATCGATCGCTTCCTGTCCGCTCTCGGCCAGCGCTGCTTCAATACCGAAGAGCTTCAGCAGTTCCTGCGCCACCTGGCGGTTTACCTTGTTATCATCGACGATCAGGACCTTGGCTTTCGGTGCGATAAAGTCCGGACGGAACACTTCCTCCCGGCCCGCCTTTTCCCACTGCCGGATCTCAAAGTTGCTCGGGCTGGAGTCGTATACCTTCTGCGGCAGCGTTACCGTAAAGATCGATCCCACCTTCAGTTTGGAGGAAACCGTGATCTCACCGCCCATAGCATCCGCCAGTGACTTACAGATGGCCAGTCCCAGACCGGTGCCTTCCACGTTACGGTTCTTCTTGGTATCGATCTGACCGAACGCGGTAAACAGATGCGGAAGGTTTTCCTCCGCGATACCGATACCGGTATCCTGTACCTGGATCGTCAGATGTCCGATCCCCGTATTGAAGCTGTTCGCATCATAATTCCAGACAATGCGCAGGGTCACCGATCCCTGATTGGTAAACTTCACCGCATTGTTCAGCAGGTTGATCAGGATCTGACGCACACGCGTCTCATCCCCCAAAAGCACCTTCGGGATGTTGGAATCGATTTCCAGATGCATAACAATGTTCTTATCACGCATACGGAATTCGATGATCGTCACCACATCCGTCAGCATTTCATTAAAATCATAAGGATCTTCTTCGATCACCATCTTGCCGGAATCGACTTTGGAAAAATCCAGGATCTCATTGATGATGGAAAGCAGGTTTTCGGAAGAATGCTTGATCACGGCAATATACTCATGCTCTTCGCGGCCGAAGTCGCGCTCTTCCAGAAGTTCTGCCATACCGTAGATCGCATTCATCGGAGTACGGATCTCGTGGCTCATGTTTGCCAGGAAGTTGGATTTGGCCTCCAGTGCCTCCTGCGCCACTTCGTTCTTTTCCTCCATATCCTTCTTATAATTGTCCACGCTGTAACTGATGAAGATCAGTGCCACGCCGGCGAATGCGTACATCGTGATATACGCTACATACTGACTCATATCAAAGAACGAAATGATGACTTCCTGCTGAAACAGTCCCATCAGGACGAGGATGACCAGCGTCACGCCGAAATACTCGATCAGGATCCGCTGGTTCAGAAACAGTGCAATGGTCGTAGCGGTCGCCAGGAACATAAACACCAGCATTCCCTGCGTATTGGATGCATAACTCATATAGTACAGGGAGGAGATTCCCGCCACCGCAAGACAGCGGATCACGACCTTTTCGTTCTCAGTCCGCATCGAGAGCAAAAAGACCAGCAGCACCGGGATCAGACCAAAGGCCACGATAAATGCCCGCTCAAGACCATAGGCGGCTACCGAGTAGAAGATCTGCAGGATAACCGAACAAAGAAACTCTAATATAAAAATAGATACGTTTGTTTTAAAAGGTAACATAGCCCGCTGTTACTTCCTTGTAAATTTTCGCAGTTCCGGCAGGATCTCTTTTATGGCCGCGATCGTCTCTTCCACATCTTCCTCTGTGGTAAATCTGGAAAAACTGAACCGCAGGGTCGCATCCAGCAGATCCTTGCGCAGACCGATGGCCTGCAGGGTCGCCGAGATCTCCGGCTTATGTGTCGCACAGGCACTGCCTGCCGATACATAGATCCCTTTTTCCTCCAGCGCATGCAGCATCACTTCCGCACGCACGCCTTCAAACGACACACTCACGATATGCGGCGCACTCTGACGGATCGCAGCAAACACCTCCTCTTTGATCTGCTCGCTGCTCTTATCGGAAGAGGCATCCGACAGCCGGTGAAATCCCGGGATACCGTTAAAGGACACGCCCTCTTCCTTCACCATTCCGCTCACAAAGGCTTCCTTCAATGCAAAAGCACGTTCCCGCTCTTTCTCGAGATCGGCATATACCATCTCCGCCGCCATCGCCATACCGGCGATCCCGGCTACGTTCTCGGTACCGGAACGCATACCGTTCTGCTGCCCGCCGCCCAGGATCTGAGGCTCCAGCTTTGCTTTTTCCGAAACATACAAGAGTCCCACGCCTTTCGGCCCGTGGAATTTGTGTGCACTGATGCTGAGCAGGTCAATGCCCATCTCCTTCGGATGGATCACGCTGTTGCCGAAGCCCTGCACGGCATCTACATGAAATAAGATCTTCGGATATTTTCTCTTAAGCAGCTGTCCGATCTGCGCAATGGGCTGCACCGAACCGATCTCATTGTTCGTATGCATCACGGAAAGCAGCATCGTATCCCCGGAGATCACATCTTCCAGCGCCCCGATCTGGATGATGCCGTCCTTATCCACCGGCCAGTAAGATACTTCATACCCTTCCTTCTCCAGATGTTCCATCGCGCGTTTCACCGCCGGATGCTCCAGCTTCGTTGTCACGATATGCATACCGTTACGCTTATTTGCATGCGCCGCACCGATCACCGCCAGATTGTCGCTCTCCGTTCCACCGGAGGTAAAATACAACTCCTCCGGCTTACAGCGCAGGATCTTTGCAAAGCTTTCCTTTGCCTCCCGCAGATGCTTCTCCGCTACCACCCCGAGATGATGCGCACTCGAAGGATTGCCGTAATCCTGCGTATAGATCTCGGCGATCTTCTGTGCCACCTCGTCAAAGCATCGCGTCGTTGCCGAGTTGTCCAGATAGATCTCGCGCTTTTCCTTTTTGGATGCCGCCTTTTTGGTTGTTGTCTTTTTTGTTCCTGCCGCCATGTCAGCCCCTTTCCTCCAAGTGATACATCAATACAGACAGTATCGCCAGGCCTGCCGTTTCGGTCCGTAAGATACGCTTTCCCAGCGACAACGGACACACTTCCTTTTCCTGTGCAAGTTCGATCTCTTCTTCCGTAAAGCCGCCCTCCGGCCCGATAAAGATGCCGATCTGCGGTCTTTCTTCTCCGGCCTTCTGCGATGCCAGACGGCATACATCTTCTACAAAACGATCCGTCGCCTGCATCCCTTCCGCCAGCTCATACGGGATCGCCGCCATTGCCATCTCCGAAGCATAGTTCAATGCCTCTTTCATAGACATCGGAGCGCATACCTGCGGTACTACGGCTCTTTTGCTCTGCTTTGCCGCCGCTTCGCTGATCCCCTGCCAGCGTTCCACTTTGGACTTTGCTTTTTTATCATCCAGCTTCACAACGCAGCGCGCCGTCGCTACCGGAACGATCTCAGCCGCTCCCAGTTCCACGGCTTTCTGGATGATCAGCTCCATCTTATCCGCTTTGGGCAGTCCCTGAAACAGGGTGATCCGTACCGGAAGTTCCACACCGTCTTCCTTGATGAACATCAGCCGGCACAGTACTTCGTCCTCGGTGATCGTATCGATCTCGCAGCGGTAATCCCTTCCGTCCGTCCCGTTACTGACCGAGATCTCCTCGCCGGAATGCATCCGGAGCACATTGCGGATATGGTTTACATCCGTGCCGGTGATCCGGATCCGGTTTCCCTGTATCTGCGAGGGTTCCACAAAAAAATGCTGCATATCACACCAGTCTTCCCGTTACGCTGCGCCATTCGCCCTTTGCGGAAATATCCACCACCTCAAAGCCGTTTGCCTTCATCGTATCCGCCACCAGATTCTCTTTGCCTTCAATGATACCGGATGTGATCAGGATGCCGCCTTTCTTCAGATGCGCCGGCAATACCGGGATCAGCGGCACCAGCACCTCTGCCAGGATATTGGCCGCTGCGATATCGTATTCGTCCCCGACCGTTTTCTGTATCTCCGGATCATTGATGATATTGCCGATCAGCAGAGTAAACTTCTTCTCATCGATACCATTGGTACGCAGATTGTCCGCTACGGCCTCGATCGCACAGGGATCCAGATCGGTCCCCAATGCCTCCTTCGCCCCAAACATAAGCGACAATATCGATAAAATACCGCTGCCGGTCCCCACATCCAGAAGCCTGGTCTCCTCATTTACATATTTCTTCAGCTGTCGTATGCACAGCTGTGTCGTTTCATGCATACCGGTTCCGAATGCCGTCCCCGGATCAATATGCAGGATCATCTTGTTCTTGTCCTGCGGCTCCACATTCTCCCAGGAGGGGATTACCAGGATATCGTCATCGATCGTAAACTGATGGAAATACTGCTTCCAGTTGTTGATCCAATCCAGATCCTCGGTCTCGGAAACAGTGATCTCACCGCTGCCGATCTCCATATACGCACGCACACCGTCCAGTGCCTCTGCGATCGCATTTTTCCGTTCTTCGATCAGCGCCTGCTTTTCCGACGCTTCTTCGGGAGCCTCCACGAAGAAGCTCAGGTATGCAATCCCATCATCCTCTTCCGTCTCCGGCAGGATATCCACAAACATCTGCTCTTTTTCCAACGGCGTCAGTGGGATCTTATCCTCGATCTGCGCCCCTTCCAAACCAATATCATACAGATCGGAAATAATGATGTCTTCCGCCTCTGTGGTCGTCTGTATCGTAAAACGTATCCATTTCATGAAGTCGTCCTCTTTTCGTAAACTATCCTATAAATTTTAGCATTTTTTTGGTGGAAATACAACTCCCCTGAAGCCTCTAAACATTCAATATTATTGCCATTTTCACCGATAAACACTTCATCCGTCAGCTTCCCCTCAATGGGAAGCCGGGTTCACTACCGGTATTACTCACCAGCTGCAACAAAAAAGCCGGAGCATCTCACTCCGGCTTTTAAGAAATACCTATTCTTTTTTAACGTTGATCAGCCCTTTACTGCACCGGCAGTCAGACCTTCCACGATCTGGTTTGCAAAGATACAGTAGACAATGATCGTCGGGATGACCGCGATCATAATACCCGCAAACATCTGCGTATAGTTTGTATGATACGGTCCTACGAACTTCGTCAGCGATACCGGCAGCGTCTTGAATGCCTCCTTGGAGATAAATACCATCGCCAGGAGCAGTTCGTTCCAGTTGCTGATGAAGGACATCAAGCCGGTAACCATAAAGCCGGTCTTTGCCATCGGCAGTGCAACCGTAACAAACATACGCGGTATGGAACAACCGTCGATCACGGCTGCCTCAAACAGCTCGTTTGGAATGCCCTCAAAGAACCCGACCATAATGTAGATCGTGATCGGCAACGAGAATGTCACATACGGGATGATCAGACCGATCAGCGAGTTCGTCAGCTTCCAGGAGGAGAACTGAATGAACAGCGGGATCAAAACGCAGTGTACCGGGATCATCATACCGATCATAAAGTACGTCAGGATCAGCTTGGAGAACTTAAAACGGAGTCTCGCGATCGCAAATGCTGCCATAGCACCTACGATCATAGAGATCAGCAGGGTAACGGAACAAACGATGAACGAGTTCAGCGTTGCTCTTCCCAGGTTACCCATGGTCCACGCATAACTGTAGTTATCAAATCTGAGTTTCTCCGGCATTGCCCAGGGAGATGTCATCAGCACATTATCATCCTTTAAGGATGTGATCACCACCCACACAAGCGGCAGGATGTAGATCAGTGCCAGCAGGATCAGAAAACCGTAGATCAAGCCGGAAACAAGTTTTCTTTTTTCATTGTCTTTTTTATCATTTACTGCATCAACCGAAATATTCATTCCCGCTCCCCCTTACATATCAAAATTATCTACTTTAACGAACTTGTTGATCAGGAAGGTTACGAGCAGACACATCAGGAGAAGTACCACACCGATGGTACAGCCATAACCAAGCTTGTTGAACTTAAACGCCTGATCATACAGATGCGTTGCCAGTACCTGTGCACGGTTGCCGAGGAAACCTTCCGGGATCATATTGTACACAAGGTCGAAGAATTTCAGGGATCCGATCGCGTTCAAACTCATTGCCGTAGCCACCATCGGCCGGATCAGCGGCAGGGTGATGCGGAAGAATGCCTGTTTTTTGGAGCATCCGTCGATCGCAGCCGCTTCGTAGATATCGGCGCTGATGCCGGAAATCTGTGCCATATAGAGCATCATGGACTGACCTACATACTGCCACAGAGCTACAAAGGAGATCACGATGATCGGCAGGATGATGAATCCGTCCGTATTGAACAGCCACTGCGGACCATCCGCACAATCTTCGAGCCAGCCGAAGGATTCCATCATCTTGTTGATACCGAGTGTCGGAGTAAATACGAACATCCACAACAGACCCAGCGCCGCACTGGAAAGTACGCAGGGCAGATAGTAGATATTCTTAAACACGTTACGTCCCTTCTTGATGTTCGTCAGCAATGCCGCCAGGACCAGACCGAACAGCAGCTGCGTCACACAGGAAAATATCATAAAGAACATCGAGTTCTTAAAAGCCGTTTTCATAGTTTCGTCGTTCGTAAACAGCTTGATATAGTTTTTCAAGCCGGTAAACTCGATCGGATAGTTTACTTTATAATTACAGAACGAATAGTACACCGCCTTACAGATCGGTATAAACAATACTCCCGTAAACAGGATAAAGGCCGGTGCCAAAAAAGCGATGATATAAGATTTTTTCCGTAAAAGCTTATCCATAAGTCACCCTTTCAAGAAATGTCAGTACCCGGATCCGGGTACTGACACCTGTAAAATCTTTAATGAATTACTCTTCCGTTACTTACCAAACGTTCTCTTCGTAGTACTGCTGGATCGGCTTCAGAGCTTCTGCCGGATCGGTTCCCTTGAAGATCTCTACGAAGCAGTTATCAAAGGTAGAACCAGCCTCGGTATCATACAGAGATTCGTTGTAGAAACCGAAGGTGGAGTTTGCGCTTCCAAATACGTCCATAACGTATGCCAGCTCAGGCGGAGCAACGGTCGCATCATATTCTACCTTGGTTACAGGGATCTTACCACCCTGCTCTGCAGTGTACTTCTGAGCGGTATCATCTACGAAATACTTCATAAGAGCAACTGCTGCATCCGGATTCTTGCTGGTAGCGCTCATACACAAAGAGTCGGACTTTGCGATCACGCGGTTCGGATCTGCGGAAGAACCGGAAACTGCCGGGAATGCGAATACGCCAACCTTGTCAGCGAAGCCTTCTGCACAGCTGCCGTTGATCTGGCCGATTGCCCAGGAACCCTGGATCAGGATTGCTGCGTTGCCGTTGTAGAATGCTGCAGTAGCGATATCATTGTCATCGCCGGCTGCAGTCTTCTGGAAGTACTGGCTCAGCTCCTGGATCTGCTTACCTGCGGTGATCACCTTCTCATCCATCCAGTCGGTCTTGTGATCTTTGATATCCTGAAGGTTCAGGCCGTTTCTGTCGCACAGATAACCTGCTACCATGGACAGACACCAAGCAGTACCTGCGGAAATAGTGATCGGGGTATAACCCTTATCCTGCAGCTTCTGGCAAGCTGTCAACAGTTCATCAAAGGTCTTGGGAACTTCTGCACCTGCATCTGCAAACATTTCTGTGTTGTAGAAAACGCAAGCTGCAGCAATGTTCAGAGGGATCGCATAGATACCTGCGCCGTTCTTTGCTTCGTCACCATAGGTGCCGCCAGAAAATACAGCATCGGAGGTAAATGTGCCCTTCCAGCCGTCTGCATTCAGATAATCATCCAGCTTTGCAGCTGTACCGGTCAGAACGTAGTCGTTCATGTTTGCACCCGGAGATACGATGAATACATCCGGAGTCTCCCCTGCTGCTACCAGAGCGTTCAGCTTGTTGTAGTACTCTTCCAGGTTCGTGGTGATCGGTGTGCAGTGATATACACCTTCATAATCCTTGTTGAAACGATCGATGGAGTCCTTGTATCCCTTTGTGATCAGGTCGGAAGATGTCTCCAGATCATCCCATACCATGAAAGAGATTTCCTGTACTTCACCGGATGCTGCCGGCGGATTGTCACCGCCGCCCGGATTCGATGCGGGAGTGGTGCCGCTACCGCTGCCTGTGTTGCCGCCGCAACCTGCCAACATGCTGGCAGAAAGAACAGCTGTCATCGCAAGCGATAAAAACTTCTTCATTTTCATTTGTCTTGCCTCCTTTTAGTTTTGTATTCCGGAAAAACCGGAATTTGTTTAATATATATAATTTTACCAATATCGTTTAATAACGAAACCGATAAAATTTGACATGATACCCGATAAAATGATGGATTTGTGACATGAATGTGAATTTTCTCAGATGGTTATTTGTATAATTTGTCAATAATGGGGAGTATATAATTATCTATTTTGCCCTAAAACACTTTGCCTACGGACAGGAATACCATAAAGCACGTGATTTATTATAGGAAAAACATTATAGGAAATAAAATTCTTCCGGGAAGGGGTTGCTACTTGAAAAAGTAAAATTATGATCGATAAAACAAAAAATCCCTCAAACGCACTGTTTAAGGGATTTTTGAGAGGTGCCAGACGGATTTGAACCGCCGATCAGGGAGTTGCAGTCCCACGCCTTACCACTTGGCTATGGCACCAAGGTATTAAATTATGATAAATGCCGCAGAAGCATTCATCGCCTCCTTCGCTACTAAACTCAAGCTTCGTCTTCGACTCGCTTTCGTTAAGAGCTACGGAGGGCACGCACTAAATTCGTGCATCGCCTACGGCTCGCACTCATTAAGTGCTCCGCGCCTCCCCGAGTAGGGCTCGAACCTACAACCCCGCGGTTAACAGCCGCGTGCTCTACCATTGAGCTATCGAGGAATATTTTCCGGTTTCAGTTACAAGTAAACCCCCAATTAAGGGGCATTCTATCATAAAACTGTCTACTTGTAAATAACCTTGAAAACCGAACACAGAAACTACCATTCTCTTGAACCTCTTCACATTCGCAACAGTCCATTTCAGGACAAGCCCTCGATCGATTAGTGACTCTCCGCTGAGTGTGTTACCACACTTACACTCGAGCCCTATCTACCTTGTCGTCTTCAAGGGATCTTACTTCTTGACGAATGGGATATCCCATCTTGAGGGGGGCTTCACGCTTAGATGCCTTCAGCGTTTATCCCTGCCGGACTTGGCTACCCTGCTATGGAGTTGGTCTCCAACAGGTACACCAGCGGTCC
>JAGBMJ010000017.1 GCA_017634975.1 Lachnospiraceae bacterium
ACTTCATAGAAGAGCCGCTCATGCAGGTTCTATTGAGGATTTCGAAGAACAGATGGATGAGGTGTTAAGGAATACAATGGCTCCGGTATAGGAGCAGTATATCCGGAAAGTGAAGCTGGATCCGGAGGTTAGGAGGGGACTTGTGACATTTGGAGATTACATAGACAGAGAGCGCAGGGAAGCAGCAACGGAGGCAGCGGAGGAAGCAAAAATAGAGAATACAAAATCGAACATTTTTGATCTGTTAGAAATCTATGGAGAGATGCCGCAGGCGCTGGAGGATCGAATCAATGCTCTGAATGATATAGAATGTCTGCGTGAGCTTCATAGAAGAGCCGCTCATGCAGGTTCTATTGAGGATTTCGAAGAACAGATGGATGAGGTGTTAAGGAATACAATGGCTCCGGTATAGGAGCAGTATATCCGGAAAGTGAAGCTGGATCCGGAGGTTAGGAGGGAACTCATGACATTTGGAGATCTTTTAGATAAAGAAGAGAATAAGGGTAAGGTTATTTCAAAGAAGGAAGATATACTTGATGTATTATCTGAATTGGGTGAAATTCCTCATGAGCTCGAAGAAAAAGTTTCTGCGGTTGATAATATTGAAAGTCTACGGAAACTTCTTAAATTGGCAGCCCGTGTAGATTCTATCGAGGATTTTGAAGATCAGATGGACGAGGTGCTAAAGAATACAATGGCATTGGTATAGATTCCACTGGAAAAACTGCATAGTCTCATAGAAACGATGCAAAGTACGAAAAACTCGTGCGATGCATCGTTTTTTGTGTTCATAAATGTGTTACGGAAAAGATAGCGACTCGCAATTTGTTTTTCGAAAAGGCTCTTGACAGAATCCTGTTTTGTCTGCTATAGTGTCTCCCGTACACATCTGTGAGTTCTATTGTTTCGATGACGATTCGGTCAAAATTCACAGAGTAAGGAACTGTTACAAAATTATTTGCGCATCTGACTTGCCCATGCGCTCATCTGCTGCGGCGGAAAGCCTCGCCGTAGCCCGCTACGGCTACGTTTTCCTTCTTGCAGATGAACACCTGTCCTGCGTCATATGCACAAGTAATTTATGAACAGTTCCTGACCAATAGTATGTGATGGAGGCCGGGATCCCGTTTGGATATTGCTGTCTCCGTTGCCGTAAAGTATGAAAGGAGACAGAGAAAAAATAATGGCAAGAAAGACACTAGAGGAGATGAGCCTGATCGACAATTTTCTGATGCAGGCGGTGAGTTCGGATCAGGAGGTAAGTGAACCGAGCTTAAGATGTATTTTGAGCGTGCTGCTGCAGCGAAAGATTGGGCAGATCAGTGTAAATGCGGAAAAGATGATACCCGGATATAGTCCGGATCATCGTGGCATCCGTATGGATGTGGAGGTTATCGAAAAGGGGGAAGCATCATCTGTAATAGCAAATGTCTATGATGTGGAGCCGCATACGGCAAATGACACTCATTTCCCGAAAGCAAACCGCTTTAGACAGGCCAAGATCGATAGCCGGTATATGGAGAGTGGGGATAACGATTTTGAACATTTGCCGGATCTGTATGTGATCACGATCACGAACTTTGACATCTTCGGGGAGGACCAGATGATCTACACATTTCGGGAAAAGTGTGAGGAAATCCCGGGGCTGACTTACGAGGATGGTTTATGTTTTATTTATTTCAATACAACAGGTAAAAAGGGCGGTAGTCAATCCATCAAAAATATGCTACACTTTATAGAGAACAGCGACGAAACTGCTGCGGTTGACACCGAAACACAGGAGTTGGAGCAGTATATCCGGAAAGTGAAGCTGGATCCGGAGGTTAGGAGGGAACTCATGACATTTGGAGATTATATAGACAGGGAGCGCAGGGAAGAAAAAATAGAAGATATTTTGGACTTGCTGGGAGACTATGGGGAGATCCCCGAGGAACTGATAGATAGAATCAATACCCAACACGATAAGGAATCTTTGCGGATACTTCTTAAATTGGCGGCCCGTGTGGATTCTATTGAAGATTTTGAATTACAGATGGATGAAGTGCTAAAGAATACAATGGTGTCGGTATAGTGGTCAATAACCTGTTAAAAAACGATGCAAAGTATACGTGTATGGTATACGGCATCGTTTTTTCAGGAATGTTGAAAGAGGCTGAGACGCTGGAAGCAGATAGGGGTACGATTTCTACTGCCTGGTATTCGATGAGTGTGGGAATGTATTTTTATAGATAGAAGAACTGTTCTCATGTTTGTATAAAGGTTATAAGCGAGTAAAGCTATGCCGGATAAAAAGTTAAAGAAGAATTTCATACATGCGCTCAAAGTTACGCTGACAGCAATTGTTACGATCCTGATCGCCGAAGGAATGCATTTGCAGTTTTCGGTATCGGCAGGGATTGTAGCGATCCTGTCTGTGGCATTTACCAAAAGAGAAACGATCAAAACAGCGCGGGATCGCTTTGCTGCTTTTACAGCAGCATTGGTGATCGCAGCGCTGTGTTTTTATATGATCGGATTTGACCTGTATGGATTCTTTGTTTATCTGCTTCTGTTTATTCTGCTCTGTCAGTTTATGGGGTGGAACAGTGCGATGGCCATGGACTCGGTGCTGATATCGCATTTCCTGACATTTCAAAATATGGAGCCGGCATCCCTTTCCAACGAAGTCATGCTGTTTCTTATCGGTGTGGGTGGCGGTATCATTGCCAATCTGTTTCTTCATAAGGATGCGTATTACATGAAACAGATGCGGCAAGAGACAGATGAGTTGATGAAACATGCGCTGCACCGGATGTCTCTTCGCATCATGGATCCGGATCTGGAAGGTTATGACGGAAGCTGCTTTGATACGCTGAACCGGACGATTGATGAAGCGTATGCCTTGGCTCGTTTGAATTACCTGAACCAGGTATCGAAAGAGGATACCAAAGATATGGAATATATTTCGATGAGAGAAAAGCAGGCGGATACGCTTTATGAAATGTATAAGCATATCCGTCAGATCAATACGGTGCCGGTGACGGCAGAGATCCTTTCGGCATTTTTTGAAAAAGTATCCGAGCAGTATTCGATGGAAAACACGGTGGAAGATCTGTTGAAGGATTTTGAAAAACTAAATGCGGAAATGCAGGAAAGACCGCTTCCGGCAGAACGGCATGAGTTTGAAGACAGAGCAAGGCTTTTTGCAATCATGCGCGGTATGGAAGAATTTTTGAAGATCAAGAAGGAATATGTAGTATCATCCGGTAAAGCGTGATTACAGGGAGGACACTTATGAACGGGAATAACAGTAAAGGTATATTCATTACACCGGCGGCAATGGCGGTCATCAATATCATCCTGCTGTACGGACATGAATGTGCGGTGTGTGCATTTTGCGGAGACAGGACCCAAACTCGACTTGCGGTGGCGATGATCGCCTTCAGCGGGATCCCGGTCCTGCTTTCACAGGTGATCCTGTGGGTGTTGAACCGGCGCTGGTTCTGGTTTGATCGGAAAGAGATCACGATCGTGACTGTGGCGAATATCGTATTGTTTGGCGCACTGTTATTTTTGGTCTTTCCGCGTTTATCCGTTCCGTACAGCCTGATTCCTTCCGGAGAGATGGCCTTCGATTTCTTACAGCTTCTGATACAGATATTTGCGATAATAACGGCAGCTCCCTGTATCGCGGGGATCCTGATCTATTATAAATACAAAGAAGATCGCGAATGAACGATACGGATGTACAGATAAACGATCGTGTTACACAGATTACATTTTACGGAGGATCTTATGTCGGTAGAAAACGGTGTATGGGTAATGAAGGGAGTCAGTTCGAAACATCCGGAGTGTATCCATACGGTAGAGGAACTGGAAGAGTATATAGAGAGTATTGGATTTCTTCCTTTGTTTGCAAACGGGGTAGAAGGCTTTTCGGTGGAAGAATGGACGGATCCGAAGTACTGGTGGACGGATCATCAAACAAAAGATCCGTGGATCTGGAGAGAGCAGATCTCACGTAAACACAGGATCGCGTATGGAAAGTTTTTCGATAAAAAGGCGGGATATATTTCGCTGGATTGGCTGCCGTATTTTGTGAACTACAGGAGGGACGGATACGACTTTGATGCGCGCTGGGAGGATGGCCTTGCAAACCGGCGCGAAAAGAAGATCATGGATCATTACATCCAAACGGATGCGGAAGGTGATACCGTATACAGCGATGAGGAGATCCTTTCAACGGATTTAAAGAAGCGGGCAGGGTTCGGTAAAGAAGGAGACAAGAATTATCCCGGCATCATTACCGGATTGCAGATGCAGCTCTATCTTGTGACGGCGGACTTCCGACGACGTGTGAACAAAAAAGGTAATGAGTATGGGATGGCGGTATCGATCATGTTTCCGCCGGAGAAGATCTGGGGGTATGAGCGTGTGACATCGGCCTATACAGAGTCTCCGGCAGAATCCTGGCAGCGCATTTTTGATCATGTAAAAGAGTTGTATGAGGAAGCAGATGATGATGCGATCATAAAGTTGATCGGCAGGAAGCATATCTTTACCGTATGATAATAAAACGGATGAAATAAAGACCGCTTGGTGTTATTATTGACAGAGACAGCAGATCATCATAAAAAATGACGGTTTTATACGTATCAGAAAAAGGACGAACTTTCGGAGGTGGAAATATGCGGATAAAATCATTACTATGGATCGGGCTGATCACAATAACCACAGGGGTAATGACCGGCTGTGGCACAAACGGAGGCAGTTCTCAGGGAACGACGTCTTCCGCAAGTACAACAGCATTGATCGATGACGCGTTGGAACCGGTATCGACAGCATTAGGATTAGGGGCGGCGTTCCGGGAAGACATTGACGGTTCGGTGGGAAACCATATCATATATTCCTATAATCTTTTTGAAGGAAGAAATTATTCGGAAAAAGAGAAGCGGGATATGCTGGATTATCTTGAGCAGGTGGATGCCGGGCTCACGCAAGATCTGTATATTGTAGGATTTACGAAGATGTCGGTTGACGGAAGTTACAGATTTTATGCTCGCCAGGTTTGTAACGGTGCCGTGGTATCGGATGTCACGTATATTACGGATGTCGATGATCCGCAACCGAATATCAAACTGTTGGACGGGATTCCTTGCAGTACTCTGGATACATCGGGAGTCATGGATCCCAAAGAACTGATCGATGATGTGGAAGCAATGGCGAATGCACACTCGTCGGAATTGAATGATTATAGTACCAAAGGAGTATACGGAGATTATCTCTTAAGTTATGATACTATTCGCGGACAGCTGGTATATGATTTCCGGGTGAATGATTACAGTGAAGTGAAGCTGGATGCCAGAACCGGAAGTGTGGTAGAAGAGCGTTATTTTAACGGAGTAATAGACGATTGATTGTAACTGGCATTGACGCGACAATCAATATTTGATAAGGTTTTTTATAAGATTTTCATAAATTGGGGGAATTATTATGTCAGATATGATCACAAAGGAAGCCTGCATTCAGGCGAAGGAAAAACTGGAAGGATTAAAAGAGAACATTCAAAAAGTCATCATTGGAAATGCTCATACCATCGATATGGTGATCACTACTATGGTGGCCGGCGGTCATGTTTTGCTGGAAGATACACCGGGAACCGGAAAGACGACGCTTGCCAGGGTTTTGGCGAGATCGATCGACGGTAAGTTTTCGAGGATCCAGTTCACACCGGATCTGATGCCGGCGGATATTACGGGGTTAAATATCTACAGCAAAAAAGAAGAAACCTTTGTTTTTGTAGAAGGTCCCATCATGACCAATATCCTCCTGGCGGATGAGATCAACCGTGCTACGCCGAGAACCCAGTCGGCGCTTCTCGAAGCAATGCAGGAGGAGCAGGTTACGGTAGACGGAACAAGCCGTGCGCTTGGACAGCCTTTTATGGTCATCGCGACCCAGAACCCGATCGAGACCGTGGGAACCTTCCCGCTGCCGGAGGCACAGCTGGACCGCTTTGCCGTGCAGCTGGCGATGGGGTTTCCGAGTCCGGAGGAAGAGGCGGCGATCCTGAACCGTTTTTCCGAAGAGGATCCCGCAAAGCAGGTGGAGGCCGTGATCACGACACAGGATATCGTATCGATCCGTGATATGGCAAGAAGGGTGAAGGTGCATCCGGAACTGGTGCAGTATATGGTGGCGATCGTAAATGCCACAAGAAACAATTCCGCGATCCTGACGGGGGCCAGCCCCAGAGCCACGCTCTTTTTACAGACCATTGCCAAGGCACATGCACTTTGCTGCGGAAGAGATTATGTATTGCCGGAGGATATTAAACCCTTGGCTGCCGATGTACTGACGCACAGGATCCAGTTTTATTCCACCACCGATCACGCCGGCAAGCTGGAGGTCGTCAACAGTCTTTTGGACAGGATTACCGTTCCGAGTGAGGATTTTTCATGAAACTTTTAGTGGCATTTGTTGTTGCCCTTCTGATCTACGGACTGCAGGCGCTTATTTACCGGCGGTGCTGGAACAAAGGACTTCGGACATCCATGGCCTTTGAAAAGGATGTGGTGTATGAGGGGCAGGGCAACCATCTGATCGAGATCATTGAAAACCGGAAAAAGCTTCCGATCCCGATCCTGCAGGTAAAATTTTCGATCACAAAGACATTTCTGTTTGAAAAACAGATCAAGGGAAATGTGACGGATAAGTATTATCGCAGTGAATTTTTTACCGTTATGCCCTGGCAGAAGATCACCAGGACATACCCCATTACCTGCAGTAAACGCGGGTTTTATACCACGGAAAGTCTGGATCTGATCGGATGGAATTTTTTCCTGACGGAAAAGCTGATCGAAACGCATCGTGAAGATGTAAGTGTCTGTGTACTGCCGGGGAGGATCCGGCCGCAGGATGTGCCGGATACAGTGAATACCCTGCTGGGAGAGACGGAAAAAAATCTGAAGCTCAATGAGGACCCGTTTACCTTTGCCGGTATCCGGGAGTATCAGCCCTATGACAATATCCGCAGCGTTAACTGGAAGGCTACGGCAAGGCACGGTAATCTTCTGGTGAATACGTATAACAGTACCTTTTCCAAACGGGTGGTACTGCTTCTGAATATGGATGCAAACAGTATGCTTCATACAGAGGAGCTGGCGGAATGGGCGATCAAGATCGCTGCGCATCTGGCAAGGCGCTACATTTCTGCCGGGATCCCTACGGCGCTTTATACAAACGGAAACAGCAAAAGCGGCAATCCGGCGCTGGATGCCGGGGCGGATCTTTCCCATATCCGTGCGATCGAAATGGCGCTGGCAAGGATCGACGCAGAGCTTCCGTGCGAGAAATTTACCGCTGTCATGGACGACCGCATTATCACAGACGGGCATCCGGCGGAGTATGTGATCATCTCCAATTACCGCAGAAAAGATGTAACGGACCGGTATGAGATGCTGTTGAACCAGGGATGCAGTATTCATTTCGTGATACCGTCTTTTCAGCGCGAGGTCATAGAGGATACATTTGAAAGTGCAAGGTATACGCGCTGGGCGATCGAAATGCAATGAGATAATACGATTACAGCACGAAGGGCTGTGATAATAACAATGAGGCAAGTACTATGACGACGAAACGATTTCCCATGTATCGGGATCTTCTGAATTTAAGTATGCTGTATATGCTGCTGATCAGTGGCTTTATGGTGCTGGCGATCAATATTCATATTGCGATGCAGCCACTTGAGTTTATCGGGACAGGTGTTGTGCTCATCTGCTGCTATCTGATGCGGGAGCATGTGAGAAGGCTTTGGGTGTATGCCCTTCTGCATTCTGTGTTGATTGGCGCGTGCCTTTTGGTTCCGATGGAAAGTACGGGGAAACTCCGTCTGATGATCATGGCGGTCGTCATGTTTCTTCTGGATCTGCATAACTGGATCAATCATGAAAAAAGCGTGCGGGATCTGCATCCCGGGCTGGGGCTTCTCTTTTTGCCGGTGTTGCTTTATACAAGCAGCAAAGCGGAATATGGCTATGCTGCAGCCGTATACTACATGGGCATTACGTTTGCCGTGCTGTTCCTGATCCGTTCTCTGATCAAAAACTTTTATGAACTTTCACAGAGCGGGCAGCTGGATGACGATATGCCGGTGAAGGAGATCTTTCGAAACAATGCTGTGATCACGGCATTGATCATCACGTTTGTTATCGGGGGGATGCTCTTTATCCGTTCCGAACGCCTGATCCTGGCGCTTAAAAGGATGGCGTATGCTCTGTGGGGAGTGATCGTGCATATCTTATCGGGATTGTTTGAAGGCAGGGCGGAAGAAGAGGCTATGCCTGCCATGCAGGAAATGGATTATCTGCTGCAGCAGCTGGCGCGTGAAGATTCGGACGGTGGTCTTTTCACATTGATCCTGCAGGTGATAGAAGCAGGTCTGTTCCTGCTGTTCTTTACGATCATCATTTATGGCACATGCAAAATGGTGATCTTTCTGGTACGAGCCCTGTTGGGGAAAAGAGAAAAAAGAACGAGACGTTATAAGAGTTATCAACTGAAAAATGAAGTCCGGCAGAGTATCCGTGAGGAAGCGATAAATGAACGAAGACGCGGGATCTTCAGGACACCGTACGAAAAATTCCGGGAGCTGTATAAAAAAGAGATCAAAAAGTATAAGAAGGCCGGCGCAGATATCAGAAACAGCAAAACTCCGGAAGAAAACAGAAAGAGTATCCTAGCCGAAAAGGGTGTAGATCTTCGGGAAGCGACCGACCTGTACGAGCAGATCCGGTACGGAACGGAAAATGAAGTGGATGCAAAAGATATCGTGGCGATGAAAAACTGTATCAAATCGGCCCACACGTGATGTGGAAATGTAGAAAGCAGGATAGAAACAGGATAAAAAACAGGATAAAAGGAGGCGGAACGTGAAAGAAAAAACATATGTGAATTACCTGAAAGATTACGGCATATCGGATGAACAGGCTAAGAAGCGGTGCGAAGAGATCTTTGCGACGATCTTCCATGGAAGTGATGAGGAGCGTTTCTTCTGTGAAGTCGGCGATGATATGGGATACATGGAAGATACCGGTAATCATGATGCCCGTACGGAGGGCATGAGCTACGGTATGATGATGAGTGTGCAGATGGACCGGAAGGATGAATTTGACCGTCTGTGGAAATGGTCCAAGACCTATATGTATCATGAGAGCGGCAGACAAGAAGGATACTTTGCCTGGTCGTGTGCACCGGATGGTACGAGGAATGCGCAGGGGGCAGCACCGGACGGAGAAGAATACTATGCGATGGCGCTGATCTTTGCCGGAAACCGCTGGGGATGCGGCGAAGGCATCTTTGATTATCATGCGGAGGCGCGCAGATTATTACACTATATGATCCGCAAAGGAAGTGGAGATCTGCAGGGATGCCCGATGTTTGATCCGGTGAATCATTATATCAAGTTTGTAGCGGAACTGGATTTTACCGATCCGTCCTATCATCTGCCGCATTTTTATGAGCTGTATGCGGAGTATGCATACGATGAGGATAAGAAGTTTTTTGTCGAAGCGGCAAAGGCAAGCCGGGAATACTGGAAGAAATGCTGCCATCCGGTGACCGGACTCAATCCGGAATACGGAGATTATGACGGAACACCGCATACGAATCCGGAACATCAGTTTGGCGGGCGTCATGACTGGTATTACAGCGATGCCTATCGTACGATGATCAACATCGCGTTGGATACCGTGTGGAACGGAGAAACGGAATGGGCGAAGCAGCAGGCCGGATGTGTGCTGGATTTCTTTAACCCGAAACTGGAGGATGGCAGCTGGCAGGACGTTTATAATGTGGACGGAACCAGACAGGATCAGAAAGTATTGCATCCCGTAGCGGCCATCGCATCCAATGCATCTGCAGCTGTACTGGCGCCGGATAAGGCACGTGCGTGGGTGGAGATGTTTCTGGAAGGCGGTCTGCGTGACGGGGATCGCAGATATTATGATAACTGCCTGTACTTCTTTGTATATCTTCTGCTAAGCGGAAATTACCGGATCTGGTGATGCGCGGCAAACAGGAGAGTACAGACGGTGAAGAAGAACGGATGGATATTCTTGACGGCAATCATATCTTCAGTGTTATATGCTTGCGGAAATGAGGCTTTGGAGGAAGATATTGTGACGGACAAAACCAATGGAACGGAAACAGTTGCTGAAATGAGCGCAGAGGAAAAGGGATCTTTTGCATCCGGTATTACTGCGGAAGAAGCAAAAGAAGATCCGCCTGCGGAAGCAGAGAATACGGGGATCGAGATCAATGATGTGATCGAAGAACGATGCCCGGCGGCTTATTCTGCGAAGCGCGCGGATGTAAGGTACGGTGAGTATACGCATCATACCTATGATTCGGAAACCTGCGGGATGGAGAGAGGGTATAGTATCCTGTTGCCGGCCGATTATAGTACGGATAAGAAATATCCAGTATTGTATATCCTGCATGGAATCTTCGGGAATGAGTTTTCTTTTTCCGGGGATGCCGGGATCCGGATCAAAGAGATCGTAGGAAATATGGCAGCAGAAGGGTATATCGAAGAGACGATCGTGGTATGTCCGAATATGTATGCAGCAACGGATCCCGATCAGCAGCCGGGATTTGATGCAGAAGCATGCCTGCCGTATGATAACTTTATCCACGATCTGGTGAATGACCTGATGCCGCATATAGAGCAGGAGTATTCGGTATTGACCGGCAGGGAAAATACCTATCTTGCCGGATTTTCCATGGGTGGTCGTGAGACGATCTATATCGCACTTAAGAGACCGGATCTGTTCGGTTATGTGTGTGCGGTATCGTCGGCACCGGGAGTCGTGCCGACGTCGGATGCGTTTATGAGTCATCCGGGACAGATGACGGAAGAGGAGATGCGTTTTGCGGAAGGTGCCGAAGCACCGGAGGTCTTTATCCTCTGCTGCGGTGATAAAGATTCGGTTGTGGGGACATATCCGAAATCGTATCATGAAATATTGGAACGGAATGGGGTGGAGCACATCTGGTACGAGATCGGCGGCGCGGATCATGACAATCATGTCGTCAACAGTGGTGTATTCAATCTGTTTAAGCAGATCGCAAATAACAAACGTTAAAAATGGCGGGAAAATAAAAATGAAATCGGACAATCCGGAAACCGCAGATGGAAACATCATGGGAAGGAGAGGAACACGTGACTTCGGATTTTATCTATCGGGACAGATTGTTTCAGGAAGCGCAGATGTATACCCGGTTAAAGGCAATTGCGCAGGACCGGGAGTATACGGAGATGTATCGCGCATTGACGTATATGCGCGAGCATCATGAGGGGCAGTATCGGAAACCGGGGAAGCATGGGGATGCGCATGTACCCTACATCAATCATCCTTTGATGATGACCTGCCACGCCGTGGCTCTTGGGATCCGTGATGATGCTCTGCTGGCAGCGATGTTATTGCATGATGTGGTGGAAGACACCGGAGTGTGTCTGGAAGAGCTGCCCTTTTCGGAAGAAGTAAAAACACTGGTCGGGCTTGTTACTTTTGTCAAGCCGAAAGAAGCCGATGAAGCATTGAAAGAGGTGGCCAAAAAAGTATACTATGAAAACATCCGGAAGAATCCGAAAGCATGTGTGATCAAAGTGCTGGACCGATGCAATAATGTATCGACCATGGCACAGTCCTTTCCGAGAGACCGGCAGATCAAATACATTAAAGAAACCGAAGAATATATCCTGCCGCTGGTGACACAGATCAAGGAGTATTATCCGGAATATGCAGATATCGCATTTATTGTAAAGTATCACATCATCAGTGTGATCGAGACGATCAAGAATCTGATCGATTAAAGGGATCAATAAAAAAACAGTAAATATTCTGAGAATAAAAGACAATGGAAAAAATACTGGTTGTAGATGATGAAAAAGAGATCGCGGATCTTTTGGAAGTGTATCTTCAGAACGACGGATATACTGTCCGGAAGGCATACTGCGGAAGTGATGCTCTGAAATATATCGAGACGGAAGAGATCGATCTGGCGATCCTGGATGTGATGCTTTCGGATATTGACGGATTCCGTATCTGCCAAAAGATCCGGGAGAAATATTTTTATCCGGTGATCATGCTTACGGCGAAAGTGGAAGATAATGACAAGATCCTGGGTCTGACGCTTGGCGCAGACGATTATATCACCAAGCCGTTTAATCCGCTGGAAGTGGTTGCCAGGGTCAGGTCGCAGCTCCGCAGATATGTAAAGTATAATAATGCTGCGGCAGAACCGGATACGGTTTCGGCAGAGTATGAGATCCGCGGACTGGTGATCAATAAAGATGCGCATAAGTGTTTCCTGTACGGCGAAGAGATCGCATTAACACCGATGGAATTTTCCTTGCTCTGGTATCTGTGTGATAACCGCGGAAAAGTCATTTCTGCAGAGGAACTGTTTGAAAATGTCTGGGGCGAGAAGTACATCGATAATAACAATACGGTCATGGCGCACATCGGCAGGCTGCGTGAAAAACTGAAGGAACCGGCAAAGAATCCGAAATTTGTCAAAACAGTATGGGGAGTAGGATACATCGTTGAGTAGGCAGGACAGCAGAAAAGAGATCAGTAACGAGTTTAAGATATTGCAGAGAAAGATCCTGCTGCGGACCACCGGCAGGATCCTTTGTGTAACGGCAATCCTGCTTGCTGTGTATGTGATCTTTTTACGCGGGCATATCGCCGATACGGTGGTAGGTCTTGGAGACCGCTTTCTGTATCATGATTATGAGCAGGCATTGGAAGCATATCAGCGCTTCTTCCGGCTTAACAACGTATTCTTTATCGCGTTTCTTTTTATCGTGATCTTTGTGGTTGTACTGGGAGTCTATCTGAAAGAATTCACAAAATATTTTAATGAGATCAATCAGGGGATCGATTCTCTGGTAGACGAGCAATCCGAAGATATCCGGTTGTCCGAAGAACTGGAAGCCACAGAGCAGAAGATCAATTCGATCCGGCATACTCTGGCACAGCGAAAAGCAGCAACAGAGCTGGAGGAAAAAAGAAGAAAAGAACTGGTCGTTTATCTGGCCCATGACTTGAAAACGCCGCTGACTTCCGTGATCGGGTATCTGAATCTCTTGCAGGATCAAAAAGAGATCAAAGAAGAAGAGAGAAAAAAATACCTGTCCATCGCATTGAAAAAAGCGGAACGACTGGAAGAACTGATCAATGAGTTTTTTGATGTGACAAGATTTCATCTGTCCAGGATCACACTGGAATACAGCCGGGTAAATCTGACGCGTATGCTGGAGCAGATCACTTATGAGTTTCAGCCGCAGCTGGAAGAAAAAGGATTGGAATGTATTCTGGAATGCCCGCCGGATGTGTCTGTAAATTGTGATGTAAACAAGATCCAGCGTGTGTTTGATAATCTGTTGCGTAATGCGGTGAATTACAGTTACGAACATGGAACGATCAGGGTTTGTGTTACACAGGAGGAGGCACAGGTAACGATCTGTTTTACCAATCCGGGCGAGCATATTCCGGAAGAAAAACTGGAGAGTCTTTTTGAACAGTTTTATCGTGTGGATGATGCAAGAGCTTCTAAAAGCGGCGGCGCCGGTCTTGGTCTGGCAATCGCCAGAGAGATCGTGGAAGCCCATGGCGGTACGATCAGGGCGGAGAGTACCGGGGATCAGATCGAACTGGAAGTAATGATCCCGGCAATGCAGGAGAAGCGGTAAACGAAAAAACGACAGCTTCCGATCATGTAAGAAAATTGTAAGAATTACCGTAGAAAACTGTAAGGGAATCATAGGGCCGGGCGAATATAAAGCTTTCTTATTTCTGCTATGATCACGTGTGTGATCAAAAGACGGAAATAAGGAGGTTTTTTATTTTGAGAAAAATGTTCAGAGGGAAACATATGCCCTATGTGCTCTGTGCTTTGTTATGTCCGGTTGTTTCATGGCTGTTTCTGCATTTGTTTATATCTGTGACGGATGTATATTATCTGGCACAGATCAATCATCTTCCTTTGCCGGAGAATGTGAAGATCGTGGATACCTTAGTGGAATGGACGGATGAAGGAGGAGACCGCGTCATGGCCAGGGCGATCGTTGAAACGGATCTTTCCTGTGAGGATGTTGCTGAAATAGTTGAAAGATCACCGCGAGCGGAGAAGATTTCGGTTCTGGAATCCCGGTGGGTAATAAACAGTTTCGGTGAATGGCCGGATCACACATATAAACTGGCGGAAAGAGTTCAGTATTATGAAGAGAATAAAAAGCAGGGGATGCATTATTATGTGATCAGTGACGTATACTATTGGGGATTTTGGACATATATGAGAGAGGATGTTGAAATGCTTTTATATTGTCCGCAGCTTCTGTTCTTTTTGGATGTAATATTGTTTGTGCTTGGGGCAGGGATCATTCATCTGATCCGGAGGAAAGAGGAGATGGACCGGTGATGAAAGTATATGTGCTGTCAGTGAGTATTTTAATGATCGCAGCGGGGCAGCTGTTTGCGTATAGTTTTTTAAGAAAGATCGAAAAGGGAAAAAGAAGAAAGAATAGATTCCGGGTGATACTGGTATCGGTCTATTCGGCAATGCTGTTCTGGTGTGGGATGTATTCATTTGTCTGTCTGATCTGTGCAGGCGGACGGTTGATCTTTCTGTGGCCGGCTCTGTCACTGTTTGCATTTGCCCGCGTGATCATGCTGCGGGCAGAGATCAAGGAAAAGCCGATCCTTCATTTCCCGCGGTGGCTGCGATATGTATATCGTTTCGTACTTGCGAGTTGTCTTATGTTATTTATGATCGTGGAAGGACTGGTGATCCGTTCGATGACAGCAGAGCCAAAGTCGGGGCTGGATTACATTGTGGTGCTGGGGGCCGGTGTGAACGGAGAGAAACCATCGAATCCGTTGCAGATGAGGATTCAGAAAGCGGCGGAGTATCTGAAAGAAAATCCGGATACTGTCGTGATCGCTTCCGGAGGGCAGGGAAGAGATGAGCAGATCAGCGAAGCAGAGTGTATCCGGAGACAGCTGACCGAGGTATATCATATTCCGGCAGAACGGATCCTGTCGGAAGAACGATCGACATCTACCGAAGAAAATCTTAGATACAGTATGCAGATCATCGGAGATGCATATGCGTCAACAGGGATCGTTACGAACGGCTTTCATGAATACCGTGCAATGCTTCTCGCAAAACAGGAAGGATACAGAAATGTGCATCCGGTTCCTGCAATCACGCTTCTTCCCACCGGCATTCATTATACGGTGCGTGAATTTTTCGGGGTTATCCATTTTTGGATAAAAAGTATTCTTAAGAATTGAACGTGAGAGGGACAGGTACGGTATATTGAGAACGAAGGACATTTGTGGTAAAATATTAGGCGTCACGCAGTGAGACGCTATAATTTAGTAAAAGGGAATATAAGTAAGTATGATTTTTGATAATGCTATAATCATGAATGCAGAGATGTACCTGATGATACTTGGATTACCGGTATTTGTTCTGGATCTGATTTATTTATGTGTTGTAAAGGACGGATACAAAAGATATATAATTTTTCTGCTTATGATAGAAGTATTCATAATACATAGGATCCTGTGCCCTACCTATTGGAAATATCCGGATGCACTTATTGTTGGTGATACTACTTTCAGTGAGGACGTGGAAGAATTGTATGGGCCTTTCGATGAAAGTGAAGACCTACGTTACAAGGCATATTATATTTATACGGATAAAAATGAAAAGAAACACTATTATGTTATGTGGATATTGGGGGAGGAAGCTTATGTATATATGGTTTCTGATGAAATAATAGAAAACGGAATTCTTGTAAAAGAATAAGGAACATGAAACAGAAGATATGAAAGCTTATATCATCTTATTACTTTATTTAGGTAAAGCCATACTGATCTTTCTGGGTGTGGTGTTTTTTCTTGCACTTATTGTTGGGTGGGCTATCTTGCCGGTATATCTATGGAGAAAAAGAAAGAAAAGGGCTACAGCATTATTCTTTTTTTGTGGGTGGATCATCTTTCTTATAATAGTGAATCGTATTATGTGTCCCACATACTGGAAGTATCCGGATTTTCTTATTCGCAAAATGGAATTATACAATATCAGCAGAATATGGGGGAAATATGATTTTATTGCGCCTGTAAAAGAAAAAGGATATGAGGAATACTTTCAGGTGGCCGGTTATAAAATCGGAAAGGATGAAGAAGGTGTAGATCAATACTATTTCATTTATGAGCATGGTTATCAGATCGGAGACTGGGAATACGATATTTGGATTGGAAAAGGGGAAAAGTATATCGATAACTGGTATGAATGTTTTACAGAAGGGGAAGCGCCAAGGTATTACGAACTGCAAACATATATAGATCTGTATGTGAAAAGAGAAGGGGAAGTATTCTATTTCACCGGTCCCGGATTGGATGGGGATGAAGATAAAATGCTCTCATATTTGGGAGTAAGCAGAGGAGAATTTCTGAAAATGGTTTATGAGCAGTATCCGGATTTTGGTATAGAGCCGGAAGAATAAGGGGGTATAGAAATGGTACGTATAAGTGATCCAATTATTATAAACAAAACTGTTATAAAGAACCGACTCACCATGGCGCCGACAGTGAAGTTCGATTATACCGGACCGGATGGAAAGGTGACAGAAAAGCATATAGAGCATTACAGAGAACGTGCAGAGCATGGCTGTGGCCTGATCTGCGTGGAGGCGACGGCGGTAACTCCCGGCGGGCGATTTGCCAAGAATCATATGGGACTGTGGGAGGACGCACAGATCGAGGGGCATAAAGCCATTACGGAAGCATGTCATCAAAATGGCGCTGCGGTGATCATACAGATCAATCATACCGGGATCACTGCAAATCCCGATTGCGGTCCTGCAATAGGACCGTCTGCTGTTCCGACACGTGATAGTGCAACTCTTTCAAAAGAGATGAGTATCGATGAGATACATGAAATGCAGGATTGTTTTGTAAGTGCAGCCGTACGGGCGAAGAAGGCGGGATATGACGGCGTCCAGCTGCATGGCTGTCACGGATATCTGATCAATCAGTTTATCGCAAAGAAGACAAATCATCGTACGGATGTGTACGGCGGCAGTGTTGAGAATCGGGCACGTTTTGCTGTAGAGATCATTGAAAAAGTAAGAGAAGCATGCGGAGAAGATTTTATCATTTCCGTACGCACTGCCGGTATTGAGCCTGATGTGGCTACAGCGATCGCGATTGCGGAAGAATATGTAAAAGCCGGTTGTGATTATCTTCAGGTATCTACAGGGATCGAATGGGATGATCCTTCTGTGGCGGAGAGCGGTGAGAAATACAATAAATTCTGTTCTTTGGGTGTGCGTTTCCATGAACACTTCCGTGGGCGGGTGCCGGTATCCTGTGTTAACGGGATCCTGGATGTATCGCTTGCACGCTATCTGATCGAAAATGATCTGGCAGATACGGTTGATCTGGGAAGAGCGGTGCTAGCGGATCCCGCATTTTGCGAAGCGGCATTGGAAGATACGCCTTATGTAAAATGCTTTGACTGCCCGCGTTGTCAGTACGGACCGGGTATGCTGCACAAGTGCCCGGCAGAGATGAAAAGAAAAAGCAGATGATCAGAACACATCGAGAGCCGGCAAAACAATCGGAATAGATACAAGAAAAAAAATGAATTAAAAAGGAAATACAAAAAAACGGGCTTAGGAATGAGCCCGTTTTTTTAATAAGTATGCCGTCTGTTTGCGGACGTTTTCTTCGTTGCTGTCACTCAGCCTGAGAAAGCCGGCGATCGCTTTGCTGTCGTAATCACCGTAGACCAGCCGTGATCTGCAGAGATAATAGATCCCGACGGTGGAGATCAGTTCCTCGATATCACCGTCGCCCAGCAGATCGCGGATCATCTGAAGCGCATGCTGCCGCTCCGTCTCTACCAGTTCGTTCATATCCCCAAGCGTTTTGATACCCAGGTAATCCAGTTTTTCCAATGCGCTTTCCGGATCGGTATCGATGATGGACGCGCCGGTGATCTGCCGGATCTCGTCCATAAAGCCGGTCATCAGGTGGCTGTGCTGCAGATACAGTTTCAGGGATACCAGATCCAGATGATAGGATTCCGCCTGATCATTACTGATCTGTTCATAGAGTTCTTTCTGATACTCGGAGATCCTGGAGCGGATATGCACGAATGCTTCATCGGCCAGTTCGAGCAGACCTGCCACACGTGAAAATTCGCGGCGTACATCGCGCGGAACACCGAACTTGGTCTTATATCCCAGATCGTGTTCGATCTCGGCCCAGGTATGCTGCAGCGAAGAACGGATCTGGATCTCAAACGGCAGATGCGAGAGATCTTCCGGGAATCCTTTGTCTCCGGGCAGCCTGCAGATATAGTGCAGGGAAAGATAGCCGAAAGCATCCGGTGCGATCGCGGCGCGTTTGTCCGTAGACAGGTCCCGGTCTACATCCAAAGCAGCAGAAAGTTTGGCTGCGATCTCATCCACCTGATCAGAGAAATAACAGACAATGCGATATCCCAGGATATCCGTCATCTTTTCGAGAGAAGTATATTTCTCCGGCTTCTTATGCAGTTTCCCACGGACCGATTCTCTGGTCTTGATGCGATGCGTGACCTGCATCACGCCGTTTTTTTCATCTCCCGCTGCCTGCTCGATGATCTCCGATGCAATCTCTTCCAGGCGTGTATAACGCTCACGAAGTTCATCGTATTCTTCCATTACGTTGTCTATGATATCCATGAAATATCTCCCAAATGCAGAAAACTAAGAAAACCAAAATCCGGATAGCTGTCCCATAGCCGGATCGCGCCATAGACCAGTGCAGCAACAATACACAGGCGGAACAGAAAACGCAGGATCCGCATACTGCGGTGCCGGTATATTTTTCCGCGCAGTACCCAGAGCCCGCCTTTGGCTTCCTTGATGTTGTTGCAGTTGCTGCAGGCGCCGCACAGATTTTCAATATCGTTGACATTTTTGCCGGAGGAGGCATAGCGCAGGGAGGTACTGGCCTGCCCAACAGATACGATATGATCCACGGTTATATTTTTTGCGAGGACCAAACGCCCACAGTAGGTGCAGAGATACATCCCCAGAAAGGGGGGATTTTCCCGTACCCATTTTGCTTTGTAGGAAGTGTTGCGTTTGACATTTTTATCCAGCAGTTCATAACGCAGTCCCCGTTCTTTTGCGTAACGGATGTTTCGCTTTGCTCCGATATTTCCCACAGGCTTTACCCAGGCGTTCGTACTCCGTTCATAGCAAAATCCTCGCAGCCAGAGCTGCAAGCGGTATGGTTCGATGCGTTCATCGGCATTTTTGCCGCTGCTGATCTTGAGCAAGTGTTTCATAAAATATTACCATTCAGAGCCGGCTTTTGGTTTACTGGGCTATTCATTACTATCTGTTTATTATATTACTTTGGTAAGGTTTATTCAAATGAAGCTGCTTATGTAGGTCAAATTAATGTTTGTCGGGCTCCCTGGACGAGCGAAGCAAGGACATGGAGCTCGATAAACATGAATTTGTAAGATAAGGATTGGTCGCAGGTTCTGTAAATTATCTTGTAGTAATTGCATATACAATTACTGCGATTAAGTATTCTCTGTGCTTTCTTTTGAGCTCTTCCAAATCAATTATCTACATTTTGTAGTAAACACAACAAAGTAGTTTTTTGGTAAAAATGTATATTGTAGACCGTATCTTCCCTTTACATTTCATGTAATATTATGTATTTTCAGAAGTTTATAAATTCGTTATGATATCGTGGTAAGGAATTGAAATGTATGTTACTTTTCAGCTCTCAGCCAGACTCCGGGCATATATGCTCACTCCTGGACACGCTTTCGCTCGATTCCGCTCGCATCGGATGCTAAATTCGCAGGCGCCTATGTCGCCTGCGAATTTAGCATCGGCGGCTCCATACGGTCCTGGAGTTGAGCATATATTGCCCTCTTTAGCAGGTCGCTGAATTGTAACAAATATATAAAAAAGTCCGAAAATAAACGCATTTTGGGCTTGACATTATAGGAGGAAAGATTTCATAATGAAGCAAAGCAAAGCAACCCGTAGGATTACATTAGCACTGTCTGCAATCCTGCTGTCAGAACAGCTGGCAGGAACCGGTGCCGTGCTCTATGCGCATGCGGAAAATGAGGAGAAAACAGAATATAGCATTGAGCAGAGTGTCACCTCTTCCTGGGATGGCGGATGCAATGCGAATATTATACTGACCAATCTTGCAGATAAGGATACGCAGGATTGGTCTGTTGTGTTCTGCAGCTCCGATAAGATCACAAATCTTTGGGGTGGAGAGATCACGGAGTGCATAGAATTCAGTTCCTTCGTTGAAGAGGAGCAAGATGAAGAGTATGAAGAATACGACGAAGCTTTTGCGGAAGATTGGTTTCTTGATGAATCCTTTGAAAAAGAGGCAGAGGTCGAAGGTTTAGAAAAGCCGGAAGATAAGGAAACTGTTGATGCGCCGGAAGTTAGTGCAGATAAGATGATATCTGAGACTGACAAAGATATTGATGCAGAAGAGGGAAAAGAGAATCATGCGGATGCTGAAAATGAAGGCGTAGGTGAGAATGCTACGGAAACTGATCCTGAAAATGAAATAGTAGATGAGAATTATACCGATACAAAGAATGGAGAAGACGCAGGATCAGAGATGGTATCGGAAGACGAGGCTTCGGAGAATGCTGTAGTTATTACTGAATCAAAAGATGTTTTTGTAGAATCCCAGGAGTATGATTTTGATGAACCTGTCGTAGGTGAATACGAGGTTTATTACCGATATACAGTGAAGGCATTGGATTACAATGCTGTGATAGCGGCTGGAGCAAGTATCACGATCGGATATTGTGCAGAGGGGAATGATCATGGAGTCTGGGACGAGAAAGCACTGCTTACCTTTAAGGAAGCCTCTGTCCCTGTTGGCGGTACTTATGAATACGATGGTTATACCGTAGAAGTGAAGATCCCGTCCTGCTGGGATGGCACGTACAATGTACGGTTGCTGATCACGAATACAAGTGATGAGACTCTTCATAACTGGGCATTTGTAATGGATACGAAAGATACGATCTCCGGTCTGTACAATGCTGTAGAAATGTCCGGAAATGATAATGAAGAGGATAATGTTCACCTGATCAAGAATGCAGGCTACAATCAGGATATTCCTGCCGGTGGTACTGTAGAGGTAGGTTATACAGCTTCTTATGAGGGTGACACAGATGTTCCGGGTGATTTTGCTCTGTCTCAGATCGAGATGGAAGTAACCACCGCTGAATGTGAGGTAAGCCTCCTCATTTCCGATGAATGGGAAAACGGTGGTCTTGCGCAGATCATCATCAGGAATATTTCACAGCTTCCGATCGAAGACTGGATGATCGAGTTCGACAGTGTACTGGATATTCGGGAGATCTGGGGTGGCGTGATCGAATGCCATGAAGGGGAGCACTACTTCATCCGCAACTCCGGTTACGCACAGAACATTCTGCCGGGCGAAAGCTGGACGGTAGGTGTCCTGTTTAGTGGAGAATCCGCAGAGATCAGTAATGTGCAAGTGAAGCAGATCGCGGCAGGGAATAACAATAATGCGGCAGATGGCATTTTGTCCGTTTCCGCCGATCATATGGCGATCAATGAAGATGGTAATTATGAGTTCGCCGAAGACTTTACTGCATTCACTGGCACGCTGGTAAGAGTGAACGAGGTGACCAAGTTCACACTGCAGGTTTTTGATAAGAATGATATCAAGATTTATGAAACGGATATTGTTCCGGCTGAGCAGTGGACACTGGAGGATTTTGCATTTATATATGGATTAGACCGTTTTGCGTTTGAAGTGTATTTCGGCGCGGAACGGTATGCTGTAGAGCTGATCGTTAATTGCAATGGGAACCATAACTTTGATAAGCTTGTTTTTGATCATGACGATAGTGATGGCGATGGATTGATTAACTATTTTGAAAAGTATTTTGGAACAGACGAAAATGATGTCGATACAGATGATGATGAATTGACTGATTACCAGGAATTATATACGTTTGGCTACGATCCCCTTAATCCGGATTCCGATGGTGATGGGTTAGCGGATAAGGATGAAGATGCTGATGAGGATGGTATCAGCAATAAAAAAGAGTATAATCTTGGATCTGATCCGATCTCTATTGATTCCGACAAAGACAGATTACTGGATTCTATAGAAATTAGCTATGGAACGTCTCTTATCTTGGAAGATACGGATAATGATGGTGTTTCTGATTACGATGAATATATGCTGGATCAGATAGGAGTTATCCGTAATTCCGATGGAACATATACTGCAACGTTTTCTGCAGATACGATGGGATGTGCATATGATAAAGCTGTTATACCATCGATTACACTAACTGGTGATACATCAGCTATTTTGGATTTCTCAACAACAATGGTTACAGGTAATTATCTATTGAATCCCTCTATGGTAGGGTATATGGGACAGGCATATGATTTCTCAACTACTGGAGATATGAATAATGCAGAGTTGACATTTACATATGATGAAAGATATATCGACGAAAGAATCATCAATGCTACAGATTTTTGCCCTACAATTTACTATTTTGATTCAGATAATCAGGATTTAATAGAAGTTGAGAATCAAACGTGGATTGGCAACAAAGTAATAGCCCATTTAGAACACTTCTCTACTTACATTTTGGCGGATAAATCAGCTTTAGAAGCATTCTGGAACAGACCCCTGGAAGAAATTTCAGAGCCTGATATGTTTGAAACTGAATATGATGATGACCAGGAATTAAACTTTGAGAGCAAAAAAGCTACTGTGCGTTTAAATGTAACTTATTCCAATGGAATAGCTGTTCCGAACGCAGATGTGTATGTCTATAGCATAGATACTTATGGAAGATATGGTACTGGAGGCGTTATGTTATATAGTGGAGTAGACCTTCAGAATTTTCAAATGAGTACCAGAACAGATAAAAATGGAAGGGCTATATGTCATCTTAATTCAGAATCTGTTGATTCGACAGGATGTTACATAATATTTGTGGATCAAGATGGGAAATACGGTGCATCATATACTATAGCGTCTCCATATTGGGAACATATTCATGACGGACTTACTGCCGGAGAGGAAAGAGATATAGATATTATTCTTGAACCATATTCATCTTCAGAAGAAGTAACCGTTAGTTTTGGCGTTCATTCCAATGCATATACTCTTCCTAATATTCTTTATTCATATAATATACGTTTATATGAAGGATGGGGATTCTCTGCATATGCAGAATCAGGAACCCCAGTCATTGATGAAATCAGTTGGGAAAAAGCTTTCTGGCGTGAGACATATCAGGTAACGGTGCCTAGAGGAAAATATACTGCAATAATTGAAAAAGAGGGTTATCCAAAGAAAAAACTACAAATTTTAGTACCTGGTGATATTGGTCAACCTTGTGGTATGAACCAACCGTTTTTAGTGCTGATGAATGGTGAAAATAGCATAATTGTCTCTAAAACGGAAGAGGAATATAATTTCGATATAAACAATGATGGGTTAAACGACGAATTAACTAAACTTATATGCAAAGGCGGAATAACAACTCGTACCGGGACAAAAGTATTTTATGGAAATTCATGGCTCGCAGAATATAATGATGTAATGTCGAATTCCGATTGGGATGATGATGGGTTGATTAATGGTGATGAAATTGAAATATACTACAAAGATGGAAGACCTTATATAAAAATGCTCAGTCATCCTCAAATTATAGATTCTGATTTTGATATGATTTGGGATGACGAAGAGATTAACCTATATAATACGGATCCTAATAATGCTGAAGCTATAGTATTTTGCGATGATTTAAATGCTTTAAACAGACGCCGAGACTTTGAAGCGGCTAAGGCTTATGATGATTATTTAGGTGAAAACTCTTTATGGCTAAATACACAATTAACATTTAATTTTATTTTAGGAGGAGGTGAATTGTCACGAAATAGAATGGCGAGTGAGGAATTGTTGGAATTATTTGCTCTGTATGCAGATCAGAATAGGGATGAGTGCGTTGAAATTGGACAACTAAACAGTATAAATTCTATATTAAGTGAAATAGGTGATATTTCTGAATTATGCGGCAGAAAATTTGATTATACCTTTTTCAATGATTTATCACGAAAAATGCGAAATGCAAGACGTAGCTCAGAAGCATCTATTGCAATTATGGAGATTAGCAAAGATCTACAAGAGTGGGTGATTAACGAATTTGTGAAAATAGGTGGAACTACACAGTATGCAGAAGAATTATCAAGATGGATTGGGAAAGCAGGGATACTGCTTACTATTGGTTCTGCGGGATTAGTAACAGTACAGGATGTAACAAATTATAATGCGACAGTAGAATTGCTTAAAGACTATGAGTATATACTATATAATCTGAAGTGTTGTGGTAATGTTAATATAGAGAATGCAGCAATAAATGTTTCTAGGGATATGCAAGATATATATACAAAATATTTAACAAATGCAGGAAACATTATATGGAATGCTTCGGAAAGTGGCATTGGATATATTGCAGCTGCAGAAATAGCAGGACTGGGTATACCCGGATTAATAGCTGATATAGTATTGGTAGCAACTAATGCTATGGTAGGAAATGCCGGTTCGAATAAGATTGTCAATTTTACTGATGTTGATTGCGTTAATGCTGTAACATTGGCGACTAATAATTTAATCTCATATGGAACATATCAGGGATATGGAGCGGCTAATGTGATAGTTGTTGTTCCTGGAAGAAAAATAAGAGAATCAAAGTATGGCAATATTAAGTGGTTTAAAGAAGAAATTAATGCTGAAGGAGAAGCGACATACACATTCTTATGTGGAAATGATGTAGAGGAAAGCAAGCATGTCATAGATATCGTGAGATTCAATGCTTTTGCATGGAAGTGGGCTGAGACGAAATATATAGGCTATCTTGATAGTGATAGAAAAGGAATGAATGGGGATTTCTTCTTTGAAAGTGTAAGCGTCAAATAATCGGATCTATTACCAATGTTAAACTTTTGCTATAATGGTGATGATAAGTACACAAAATACCAAAAATGCTATCCTTTTTGGTATTTTGCGTACTTTTTGTTTTGCACGTTAAAATCAGGCCGTGGA
>JAGBMJ010000018.1 GCA_017634975.1 Lachnospiraceae bacterium
ACATTATTTCTTTACCTTGCCTGAGTAATAGTTCCGGATCGGTCTTATATTTTCGACTATTCATATATGTGGCACCTCCTTATAATTGGAGTATACCATATATTGATTACAAAGTAAATTTATTTATGTCGTTTACTATAGTTTCCATCTTTCTCCTTCCCGTATAAGAATTGCCGGTTCATAAGCTTTATTAGTCGCTACACGATTTGTCAGATATGCATTATCAGGCAATGTCGAAAAGCAAGAGTTCGTTACTGTCTCATACATGGATCTTATGCATCCTCTAATCGAACTCCCCGGTATATATGGTACTTCCTTACCCTCTTTATTAGTTCTTAAAAACTTGTAACTTCCATGTCCATTCCCATCTCTTACAATATTCTCTTCATCAGTATCAAGGATAGCTAATGGTGTTTTTAAATATATCATACAATGGAGTTTTCCTGTTACCAACTCTCTACTTTCATTTAATTTTCCCCTATGAACTACTGTATCCGGTCTTACAAAATTATAAGGATTTATAAAAGATTTATCGCGAAGTAACTTGTATGTTTTTTTCCCCATGTTCAATCACCTACTCTTTCTGTCGCCAAAAAATCTACCATTCTCCAATCAGAAAGTTTGACATGTCCGGTATCCTCGTATTTATCAAGATAGTATCTTATCTTCAGCATGACACCTTCTTTTACTTCCAATGGAAGATGAAATCTTCCGCCACCAGTAGTTACTACATCTCCATTGCCTAATTCCACCGTTTTCTTAGTATCAATATCAATATAATGATACTCATCAAAAAAGTCCTTACCTGAATCAACGGTTCTTCTATACTTAAACCCTTTTGAAATACCAGTTCTTATTAATCTTTCTTCTATTTCCTTATTGAAAACATGTAACTCAAGCAGTTTATCTTCCTTTCCAGCAAGAGAATATCTTTCCATTGGCCATGTATCTACAATATATTCATCAGTAAGACTGGCAATAGCATAGCCTTTGATATCGGATATCTTTTCCAAAAAAACACTCAGATTCATAAAGCGTTTACCTCCTGACCAGATAGAATCCGTTTAACAGTCTGAAATATTTCTTCATTTTTCACGGGTTTACTATTTACTTCTATAATCGAAAACAGACCTCTTCCTATGGCTGTGAGCCCACCAACAGCCATAAACCCATATCCAAGATCAGATATAGATGCTGATAGAGCAAAAATCTGATCATCATTTAATCTCCCGTTTACAGAAATCTTCAATTTTGTATTTCCATCGTAGTATGTTCTCTCCGTGAAAAGAGCACCATCCGCAGCTCCGCCGGAAAACCTATCAATAGCATTTCTCGACATTTTCTTAGGATACGCATTTTCCAGCTGTGTTTCGCTAAACCTAATCAAAGATTTCTTCGTACGGTTTCCCTTTACATATCCAAAAAGATCCTCGTAATCTCTTTCACTAAGTCCCAGTTTTCGCATCTGATGTCCAAAGGCCCCTGCCCAGCTGGTTCCCGGAATTATTGGAATGGGATTTGTTCCGGATAGCGTAAGCTGTTCATAATCAGGCTCAGGTATCTTCTTAAAATCACCATTATACATCTTAATCTTTTTTCCTGGTTTAGTAGAGTATTTTCTGATAGAAATCCCACCTTTTTGTTTAAGAGTTAATGTAATGGTTGTCCCTATATCTTTTTGCTCGTCTCCGTAACCTATATAATCATCCCATTCTATTGACTCATCATACATGTCAAAAGAGACCCATTCCTCAATTTCAACTGGTTTTTGAAGATCAAACTCTTTCTGTCTGATTTCACTCACAGAAACATCTCCATATCCTCTGGTGGTTTTTCCGCCAAAGCAGAACTTATTTGATTTAAATAAATCTGCAATAATACCAGCAACATTCATTCTCTTTAACTCAGTAATATTCTGTTCTATAAAGGTTACAAAAATCGGTCCCGGCTCTAATACTTCCATGTCAAATTTTGCGCCCTCTTTTGCTGTCTTATATTGGTCAAGGCCAACACAATCTCTTACAGAAATCGAATATTTCTGATCATGTTCCATAATCGCATCATAAAACAAAATCATACTATCTTCTGCGGATACTTCCTGATTGCTAACATCTGCCTTTATCACATTTCCAAGATAACTATCCATGTTTTTATTTTTTAAAGCTGTTCTGGCTACTCCAGCTATAGAGGAGGCAGGTATATAAGGTTTTCCACTGGCATCTCGTACTATATCCTTATCTGCGTTTTCGTTCTCACCTGAACCAACAGCTAAAGGAGATGATAAAGTAAACTTGATCCTGTAATAAACTTTCTTTAATACTTTCATTTACTATCCCTCCTTATGGTCATACTTAGATGCAACAAGCAAAGACATCAGACATTCCCCCCAATAGGATCTTCTCTTTTCACAAATATCTTTTGGGAATTGTTCTTCACTAAGCCATGTAAATTTCCAGATTCCGTTTTCTTTTGTACCAAACATCTCAAGTACTGCCAACGCCTGTTTCCTAAGCTTATTCTTTTCCGAAATTGATTCTATTCTTTCACTAAACGCTTTAAACTGTTCCTCATAACATTTGTCAGCAACCAGGCTCTCTTTTAGCATAAGCGTTACTCTTCCAAGTCCTGCCGTATTCCTAATCGGTATTTTTTTACCAATAAACTCCAGTTTCTTTTCACTTAACCAATATTCATTTTCGATTTCATCACATAATCCCTTTGCAGAACCTTCAATCGATATATCTTCAAGATTTTCCTGCTTAATATCCTTATTCATCTCCATCTTGTAATGCATGTCAGACGCTCTATTCAATACAATTTGCCCATAGCCTTCCAAGCATCGTTCACCAATAAATACCTCTTCCGGAAGCACTATGTCTGACTTAAGTGTATATACTAATGCACTACCTGCTTTCATTGTTGGAATGCATGGCTTCCGCAGATTCCAAACACTCATATATCCACTCACCTTACCGGTCTTTACATATGTTTGATCACGCTCTGGCTTTGCGTCACTGATTCCCAGTTCATTTGCAATAAGACCGGACACTTCATCAGAATATACTGTATAAGCCCCTTCATCATTCATAAAAATAGCATCTGACTTTAATGTAACAATGATTTTGTCCCCCGATTTGTATACTTTTTCGGTTTTTTTCAATTTTTCAACTATAGGTTCGCCTACAAGTTCACATCTTCCATATTGTGCCGTTTTCGATTTTCCAAAATAAAATTCTTCGGTTTTCAGAAGAGAAATGAGCATGTTTTTATATTTTTCAGGCGTTATGATCTTTCCTGCAAATATCTGATCTGGAGATATCACTTCCATGGCATAAAGAAGTCCTTGTGTGCCATCAATGTTAGAGATATAGTGGCTGTGATGGTATACCACCTCTTTACCCACTTCCATAATAGCAATTTTATTAGTACTATCCAGATTAACAAACTTTCCCTTTAGTTTTTTAGGCTGATTACCATTACGCCTTGAATATTCCTTTGTTTCTTCGTTTTCTTCCGTAATGCTCTCAATTCTATCCTTTTCATATTCTTCTATAATATTTACAATTTTTTCACTTTTTTTCATGGAACAGATATACTCTGGCGCCGGATAAAAAACTTTTCCTTCATCAGATGGATAAAGGTTTGAAAAAATAACCTTTCCATTTAGGAAAAGATCCTTAAATGCCTCATCCTTTGCTGATGTCCCATCCATTGATAAGTATCTTCCTGCCAATGCTCCAATCACATTACTCCCGAGAATATGATTTTCACTATCATCAGAAGATTCTCCACTAAGTACAAGCGGATCTTTGTTAATAACAGCATATGAAATGAAATATAGTTCCTCTGATCCTTCAATCCTAAAATCAATGGCTTCACATTCTTCTTCTTTCAAATCCGTCTTGATAGAGATACTGCCAAGACCTCTATTTCTCTTAAGACCTATATTTTTGGTCGCTTTGATTATTTTTTCCAGAGCCTCTTTTTCCTGATTGTTCATGTCAGCACTAATACATGCCTCGAATGACAATTCCGTAAACGGCGCTCCTGGTGCGTAATGATTCACTACTCTTGTATATCTAAGGCTACCTTTTTCTGCAGATCCGCTTTCTGTGAGTTTCGTCTGTCCGATCACTCTCGAATACTGTTCCAAAATGCTTTGCTGATTGAATTTCTCAGGATTTTGTCTTATCTTAGTTTGTAATATCGGTGATATTTTATCATATCCTATTATATATGCATTTCCAATCGTGAGTTTGCTTGATTCTTTTTGCCCTCTCTCACCAAACAGTTTGCTTAAAAACTTATCATCATATAAACAATAAAGATATGAATTGGCGGTTTCCCTGAAACATCCTTTCAGTCTTTTTCCGGGAATAAACGGAACTCCGTTTTTATCATAGCAAATATCACTATCTACTATTCCAGCATATGCATATCCTGATCCAACACACAAATCAGACTTTAATGTGATAGTTATTTTCCCTTTATATTTCATTCGTTTCACCTCGCTTAAACCATAGATCATAAGATATAACAATGTCATAGATCAACGCTCTAATTTTTTCAGGTTCATGATCTAAATGCAGAATCAATTCTTTTAATTCATTCTTCACTTGCTTTTCAACATTTTTATCATTATTTGAATAGTGTGCTTTTATTCGATTTAGTTCTAATTTGAGCGATACCAGATCATTTTTTGCTGCACTGCTAAGTTCTTTAACATTGCTTCTTCCAAGCTTATTAAATGTCTCGACTATCTTTTCAACCTTATCGAATCCAACGATGCTTTCATCCATGAAGTCTGTAGCAGTGATCAACCATGGTCTGCTACAATCCAAAGTCATTTCATGTTTTCTAATCTCCTTAAGAGATATACCTATTCCGTTCTGAATTAACTGAAAGTCTATGAAACATGCATTCTTTATGTTTTTCTTTTTCATAATTTTTTTCCCTGATTCACAGCATTCTTCTGCTATCCTGTATGCATCAGAATACGGTGCATGAGAATTAAATACAGCAATTCCGGCACAAGCGGATGCGCCTTTATGTTCTGAAAGATCTTCCAAATACGATTTTGTACATTTTAGAGCTTCGCTTGCCTTCACAACAAAATTAATCTCATCTCCAGCCGCAACCACTACTCTGATTTTTTTATCATCAAGAACTTTTTCTACACTCTTAACGCCTTCATCTACATATATTCTCTGTATCTCATCCGAAAACTCTCTCAACGCTTTAGCACATGACGCATAGTCCTTTTTATCTCCTAATACATTCTCCACTTTTGCGCCCATGCTGTTCCCATCAATATATACAACAGCAAGATTACTGTCGATCCCTTTTTCCTCAACCATTTTGTCAAAGATATCGACACTATCTTTATCTTTTATAGTTTTATACTTTGACAGTTTGGCATATGTTTCTTTTGAGCACTCCACACCATCATACTTTTTAGTAATAGGCATTCCTGTTCTTCTATCTATCATACTGATTGGAAGAGTGACCCAAGGAGAAATACTGCTTTCCGCACTCTCATTTTTTGAGTGAACTAGGCGCAACCTTTTTTGATCACCTTTATAATCTTCAAATCCATCTATTTCTACTGCACTTCCTAAAACCTGTAAAGTTCCCACTTTTTCCATTACTGTTCTCGTAAACTCATAAGTGATATCCCTAAAAGTATCAATATCTTTAAACAGGATCAGAAAATTCCCCCCTCCATCATATACAACTTCTCCAATATATCCTTCCTTCATATGTCTTCTAAATTGTGCTTCAGAAAAATCTGTTTCAGCTACGATATTGCCGCAAGCATCCTTGTAATGAAAAATCCTATAATCTCCATATCAAGTTTTCCGGAAGCCGGATACAAATAATCTTTGTATAAATCCCTGATCACAGCAGATCCGCCAGCTATTTCTTTAAGCTTGTTCGTTCTGAAAATAAACTCCTGCTTCCCCCTAATATCATACATTGCCAATACATATTTATTATGTTCCACCGATCATACTCCTTTCTGTCAAATTCTTTTGCATCCAAAAAATACTGGTTAATGCAACTTACTCCTAATAAATCTTTCTTTTCAGTATTCACGCATCCCTCCATATAGGAATTGTGAAATCTTACGAACGCTCCCATCCTCCAGTTTCTCTTCCTCTGATACGCGTTCGGTACAACTTGCCAACACTTTTATTCCCACTGTTTTCAGACGATTAGTTAAACGAAATGCAAATACAGGCTCTCCCTGTAACATAACTGTTGGTTCATCATACTGAACAATGAGGTCGTAATAATTATTCACTAGCGAGTCTATTTCTTCATTTGCAATTTTAACAGGAATTTGGGGGTAAGGAATGTCGACGATTTCCCCATATCGCAGAGCATCCTGCCTCTGCGCTTCTCCCCACTGACTACTCGGATGATTTGATAAATTTATAAACATTTGTTCCCCCATAACACCCAATAAATATCCAATAAATATATATAAATACCCTTATATATTATACTATATCCACCTCACCTTATCTATTGCGCTTGTTTACAAATAATAAAACCATTTTTCTACATTCTGACGATTGATTTTTTACATTTCAGGTTCATCTCGTCTCAATTTTGATTTTCCATTCTCTTTCACTCTCTTATAGAAATATCTGGCAGGATTTTATGGTTTTTTCGAAAAATTTTCTAAATATACTCATGTTCTCCCTCATTATACCCTTGACCTACTTTTTGTATAGGGTATAATGGGTATAACCAGTTAAGGAGACTGCCCATTATGGACAATGAAATCTATGAAAAAATAGCCGATATAGAGCATGAAATTGCATCGTTGCCGCATGGAAGCATTACCAAAAAAATGATCAAAGGCAGAGAGTATTTTTATCACAGAATATCTCTTAACGGCAAGCGGGTGGAAAACTATATTCGCTTTGAAGATCTTTCCGCATTGCAGGAAGGGATCCTTAAGAGAAAAGCGCTTGAAAAGAAACTAAAAAAACTCAGATCTGCCGTTCCACAGACTGCCATTCCGGTTTACAAAGGTCTTAACTTCAAGACGATGGTAAGATCAGAAAAACAACTCGAATCACAGATTTCATCCGTAAGAAAATATAAAAAAAGAGAATCCATACGCCTGCTCAGGGATTATATCTTCGGTCCTACGCAGGATAAAGTATTGATCCTTTACGGATTACGAAGAACCGGAAAGACTACGATGATCCGTCAGATCCTTACGGAACTCCCTCAGGAGGAGTTTCATAAGGCCGCCTTTATTCAGATAACGATCGGTAATACTCTTTCCGATCTGGATGCGGATCTCAGATTGTTGGAAAAGCATGGCTTTAAGTATGTTTTTATCGATGAAGTTACCCTAATGGAAGATTTTATCGAAGGAGCTGCACTGTTCTCCGATATCTATGCCGGCAGTGGCCTAAAAATCGTTTTATCCGGAACGGATTCCCTCGAATTAGCTTTTGCAAAAGAAGAACAGCTATATGACAGATGTATCTTGCTGCACACAACATTCATTCCCTATCGTGAATTCGAAGGAGTATTAGGACTATGCGGTATCGATGAATACATCCGTTATGGCGGAACCATGAGTCTGAGCGGTATAAACTATAACACCGATACACCATTTTCAGATGTAAAGCACGCCGAAGAATACATTGATACAGCGATCGCCAAAAACATACAGCATTCGTTGAAAACCTATCAATATGGCGGACATTTCCGATTATTGCTGGATCTCTACGAGCGTGGAGAACTGACCAATGTGATCAACCGTGTGGTTGAGAATATCAACCATCATTTCACAAAAGATGTTATAGAAAGAACCTTTAAGCCCAATGATATATCGGTAACTGCAGCCGATCTGCTCCAGGACCGTGAACACCCCATCAATATCATGAAACATATGAACCTGGATGATATCACATCCGGTATTATGAAGATGCTGGATATCCTGAACAAAGAAGATCTGCGCATAGATATCGAAGATGATCATATGATACAGATCAAAAAGTACCTAACGATGCTTGATCTTGTTATGGATATTGATCTGGAATCGCTTCCGGAGGTGATCCGCAAGGGAAAGATCACGATGATCACCCAGCCGGGATTACGATATGCCCAGGCAAAGGCTATTGTTGAAAATATGCTTCTTGATGCTGATTTTCAGGAACTGTCAGCAAAAGACAGAAAACAAATCCTGGACAGATTGCTTTCCGAAATACGCGGCAGAATGATGAAGGATATTTTACTTTTGGAGACGCAGATTGCATATCCGGATAAGAAAGTTTTCAAATTGCAGTTTCCGATCGGTGAATTTGACATGGTCGTATACGACCCGAAGACCCTCTCCTGTTCTCTTTACGAAGTAAAGTACAGCAAAGAAGCCGTCCCGGAACAATATCGCCATCTGGCAGATGAATCAAAGTGCGCCATGACAGCACACAGATATGGAGATATCCTTGGTAAATATGTAATATATCGCGGAAAAAATATCACCGACGGTGATATTCGATATATCAATGTTGAAGAATACTTGAATTCTTTGGGGAAAGAGGAAACGATTCACTAATGTATTAGGGCTCCCTTCCCCCTCCTTACGAGGGAAAGGTGTCAGCAAGGCTGACGGATGAGGGGTAATTATCCGATAACCCGTCTCACTCGTAATACTCCATCATCTCCTTAAGCAAATTCTTCATCTCTTCCCGCAGCGACTCCGGCCGGATCACTTCCACATTCTTTCCTTGGCTCAAAAGCCACATCACGATCCCCGTACCGTATACTTCTGCCTCGATCAGTTGATACTTTGCTTTTTCCTGTACCACTTTCGCCGTAGGCAGCCGGTCCAGCACCGCATCCACATTCGGCCCGTAATACTTAAACTGCAGTTTCACCAGTCTCCCCGGGAACATAAACTGTGTTCTCTTTCGGAATTCACCTTCCTCAAAACGATTGCTGTAGATCACCATAAACCGCTCTCCGCTATCTTTTCTCGTAACAATCCTATCCAACCGAAACAGCGCCGGGTACTGGTACTTATGCACCAACACCCCGTTCTCATCCGCTTCATCAATATACGCATTTAAGTAAAAGTAGTACTCCGAAAAAAGCAGCCCGACCGGTTCCACGATATACTTCTGCTTCTTCTTTTCCCCGAAGACTTTTTCGTAAGCGATCTCCACCCGGCGAAGATTCTTAATATCTTCTCCCAGATCCCAGATCAGCGCCTTTAATTTCTTCTTATGCCGCAGTTCCACATAATGGTACTTTTCATTCGCCAGCAGATCTGCCACCATCTTCATATTCTTTTCGGGCACACAGCCGGCGATCATCTTATCCAGAATCTCGCTGATCTCTTTTTTCGTGAACGCACGGCTCTCCAACAGCACCTTGCTCACCGCAAGGATCTCACTGTTGGTCATCAGGGAAGACTGCCCGCCCTCCATAACGAACCCCTTCTGATTCCTGTCATAAACGATTTCCCTATGCTCTGCACCATAACAGGCTTCCTGCTCATCCAAAAAAGCCCGGATATCATCCAGATCCCTTTGGATGGATCTTTCATCCACACCAAAGCGCTCCGCTTCTTCCGTCTTATTGATCAGCCGACCTTCGCAGAGGCGTACATACATACTGAGTGTTCTTGAGTTTTTTGCTTGTTTGTCGGTCATAGACAATACCTTCTTTTATACTTACACCACCATACTTATTCTTTCGCTTCCAGTTTGGAAATTCTTTTCTCCAAAGCCTGAATTGTTTTCTCCATCTCTGCTAGTTTATCAATGAGCATCTGATGTGTTTCTTTTACAGATTTATCGTCCTTAACTTTCGCTCCCTTTGCTTTATCCAGATCTTTACATAGTTTTGCCAGATCCTCTTTTGAGATTTTCAAAAACTTCAGCCCTTGGAAAACATCTTCATAGTTCTCTCTGATTTCATTGTACATGCAGGTTTTGCTACATTTCTGAATAATATCCAGATCATCCATATTATAATACTCATGCTCTGTACTCTCTGGCTTATGAAACATTATGACTCTGTCCTGCAAAAAAAGAAGACTGCTCCGATATGGATAAGCATGCTCTTTTTCACCACTCTCTTTTCCATACTTTGAACAGGCAATCCCAATAATACATTCCCGATCGATACCATATGCCTGTGATGCCATCGTTTCGTCCAAAATCTCCTTTCTTCAAGTTGAGATCCTGCAGGATCTCAAACATCTTTTTCTCAGCATTACTTTTGATTTCTTCACCCATATAGGGTGGAATAAATATGGGCATAGATAACCTCTCGCTTAAAACTGTTGATTACAATGTTTGAAAGTTCATATTTTAATCTTCGTCATTTTGTTCCTTTGTAGAATCCGACATATCATCATCTCCATCACCTATCGCATCACCCGGCATACGATTTCTCTTTCCAAATATCACCTTACCAAGCAATCCCATCCCACCACAATTTGGACAGTGAGTCGCCCCAACAGATGGATTATAACTATACATATAGCCACATTTTCTACAAGTTCGAATATCAATCATCATACTCATCACACATTCCTCCATATTATCACGAGCATGTGATATTCAATTTTTAAAACTCACTCTCATGGATTTCCGAAATCAAACCCCTGCAATGTTCTTCCAAATGAGCCATTTTCTGGCAGTTCTCCGTTTTTCCTATTCTTAATTGTCTTATATCCAAAATACTCTGATCAATCTGCTCAATACGAGGCATTATGGAAGCTCGTGTATATTCATTAAGTGATTTCATATAATAATCTTCCAACTCTTCAGCTACGCTATTAAATATCGCTCTTATTTTTTCTCTATTTTCTTTAAGTTCTTTAACTCGTTGTTCCTCATCATGATCACTTTTTGCTTGCATTCCCACAGAAAGAACAATTCCCAAGGCTCCTAACACTTTTCCAAATACATTTATTCCTTTTGTAATCTTCACTGCCTCCCATGGTTTAAATGAATGATTAAAGAAATGCCCAACATTCAACACCATTTGATGCACATTCGTTCCGCTTAAACCGGATAATCCTTTCAATCCGATTTTCCCACCGGCATTCTGTACAATAGCTTCTCCACCTTTAGCTAATACTTCCGAATCAACGATTTTCTGAATTAATGGCAAATCTTTTAAATTCTTTTTACTTAATCTATCGTATACTTTTTTTATAAATGGACTTTTATAGTATTCTTCCAATTCAGCCTCACATTCCTCTAGAATGCGTTTTATTGCATCTTCAATATCTTTCTCACATTTATGAGAAATATCATCTACTTGATTCTGTGCATCCTTCATATAATTATCTGCTTCTTCCTGACTCGAAAATCCTTCGAACTCATTTGCTGCATTTCGTCCAATTTCCCTGATAGAAGATGATGCATCCCTATATATACTTCTTACTTCATATTCTATTTTCTTTAAAGCATTATTAAAAATACTCTTTTGACGTAATTGCGTTTCCTCAAGTGCATCCACATCATCATCACCAGATGATGGAAGATACTGAGTCATATCTGATTGTATTGTGTCAAGCAATCTGTATAGACTGGTTGTTAATCGTATAGATAATTGTTTTTCCTCAACAAATTTATTTATAGTATCAACAAGTCCGGTGTAATTACTTCTGTCAACCAATTCATTCCTAATCTCGTCATCCGTCTCTTCTTCGCTTTCTATGTAAGATTCCGCGTCAATAAAACAGGTTCGTAATTCTTCCGGAGAATATGGTTGAGTAACTTTTTTTAAATCTTCCAGTTTTATCGTGCGCATTTCTTCTGAATTTCCTACATCAGCCATTTTATTTACAATCAAAATAGTTTCCTTGGCCTTATCGTTATCGATAATTAATTTTCTAAAGTCTGTCCCTATTAATTCATCAAACAAATTATGGGTAACAATGTACACAAGCATATCTGCATCTGCGATAGCTTTATATGATACCTCATCATGATCCGGTCGAAGAACTGTACAAATACCCGGCGTATCCACAACCGTCATACCGTTCCAATCATATGAATGTGCTTCTTGTGTAGTAATGCCTTCGCCAATTTCTATAGACGATATACCTGTTAACGCCTTTATTATAGTTGATTTTCCGGCACTATACTGACCGGCAAAAACCAAACTGATAGGTTTCTCACCGTCAAATATTCCATCAGGCAAGTTCTCAGCTGAAATACCTAATTCTTTATACACTTTTTTTGCTTCAAAAATCATCTCGTTGCATTTTCCGGTCCATACTGCCAAATCCATTTTTTCGTTATCCATATAGCATTTCTCCTTATCTACTTATATACAATCTCGATAACTGTTGAGCCATTTTGATTCTGTTAACCATTACCGGATCTATTACTTCATCTATATCAACACGTATACCTATTGGATTCCTCGAAGAGTCATATTCTATCTTTATTCTGTTTTTTTCTACTCCTATCATCCGAGAAATCTGAGCATTAAAATCTTCAACATGCTCTACCACGAATACCATTTCCTTAAGTAATGACTCTAGATTTTTATGTAATTCCTCCGGAAAAATGTAATTTGCACACAAAGAGATACAGGTTCCGGGAATTCGTGATATATGAGATATTATATTGCGCAATGAAGAAATACCCATATATGCGGCAGCTTCTTCTATCATTATCCTATCCACCTCCTCTTTTTTATCATATAAACTATGCGCAAAGGAATCCTGTTCTTTTGATACCGATTTTAATGTATTTATCGTGTCATTAAAAAGAGCGGATGAAGGATCTACTTGTTTTATAATTAGCTCCTCTTCAAATATTTTTTTCATCTGTTTATTAAGTTCTTTAAATTGTTTATCTAAATTTTCATTAATCTTATTTTCTAATTTGCCACGAGCTTCCTTTATCTTTTCCTCTTTACTCTTAAATAATAATGAAATCAATCCTCCAACTACACCAACTCCTAATGCTACCCATCCAACAACAGGCACACTAAATGATATTATTGTTAAAACTCCTGTTGTTATGACCACTCCCCAATCCCATATCTTTTTTCCATCCACAATGGAACTCATGTGAATATCTGATTCTAAAGAAACCTTTGATGAATACTTTAACTCCGCCTCTATTTCCCGATAAATTTCTATCAGTTTTTCTTCACATTCTTTTGCTAACTGATCCAGAATTTCTCCACAACGCTCATCTATTTTAAATCTCTTCACTACCTTATCCCATTCTTTACCAGCATTTCTGTCGGAATAATGTGTTTCCGAAAAAATCGGTATTTCTCTTTTTATGTCGTTTTTCAGAATATCAAGACTCTTTTCAATATGTGTCTTTCCTCTTTCCTTAAATTTTTTTAACCAACTCTCAAATTTATCCCTTTTCTCCTCAATAATTACACTGCGTTCATGATTCTTTGAAGCATTTTTAATTAGCGCATCTGCCGTTGTCATCAACGGAACAGAAACCGTATCTATATATGCTTTTATTTTATAATAACCACCATTTTTAATAACCTCATCAGCAATGAGTTTTTCCACATATTCAAATCTACTCAATCTATATAGTTCTTCGTTATCCCCATTCCAATCAGGCGCCTGAGACAAATACGCAGACTTTAGATGAACATATTCAAATGTCAACATATCCCACGCCTGTCCATAAGAAACTCCAAAGGAAAGAAACTGGCTCTTAAGCGACATTAGACGCTTATTTGCCATCTTTTTACTAAGATCTCTCGCAAAAATCTTTATTGATGTATTTTTATCGATATTTGCTTTGACATTTATCAGACAAATTACTGGTTTTCCTAAATTTAATATTTTTTTCAAACAGACAGCTTCACTATACTGTGGACCATCATCAGTAATAAGGAAAAGAACCAGATCTGCCTTCTTTGCAGCATCGTACGCAACTTCCTCGTCTTCCTTTCCTTCAAATGCAGCAATACCAGGAACATCTGTTATTACTAATCCTTTATATGAATACTCTCGTACATCTCTCGTCGTTCTTTGGTATCCTTTACCTATAGCTTCCCCATTACCATGAGTTAGTATTTCCATCAAAGTAGATTTTCCTGTCATCGTACGTCCAAACAGAGTTATGTTGATCGTTTTTTGAGAAATACATTTAATATTATCCAACATCCTATCCGGTAATACGGATATTTCTTTTTTTATCTCATCTAACTGACTCTTAAGGAGTTCTACACCATTACTGCTATTAACATTCTTCTCATCTAATTCCTGAATGGTAGAATCTAATTTCTTTATTATTGCCGACGATGCATTTTTTACCAACTTAATGGAATCTTTTGCAAGCTTATCACCCCTTTTTGCATATATCCTGCTATTCTTTATCGCTTCCTCAATAGTAACCCCTGTCTCCAAACCCATTTATCTCCTTATCTATTAATACTAATCACAACTCATTTCTGTTATATCCGACTCATTATTTTTCTCTTCTTTTCATTATATTCGTTTTCGGTAATAGCCCCCATATCTAAAAGCTCTTTTAATTTTGCCAATTCATCCATGGCTGCCTGTCTTTCTGTAGAAGAACTTGTTTCAATAGGTTTCATTGTAGATATCACTCTTTTCATCGCCCTTACCATACCGTTATATGTTCCCCAAGCAATACGAATATTATTTGGATCTATTATTCTGGCATGTTTTGTAACCATGTTTTGTTGCATTCTCCAACCATCATAATTCATTTCTGTAGTCCAAAATACTTCGCCTCCCATGGTTGGGAATGGAATATTGGGTAATGACAATTCAGAATCTAAAATCTTTTTAGCCTTTTCACCTGTTTTTCCACTATCGGATAACATCCGTAATACCTGCTCTATTTCATTTGTATTTAATCCATCCATAACACTCGCTATTAATTTTTCTCATTTCCCATAATCTTTTCCGCAGTCTCTTCCTTTTCGCATTCCAGTCTCCAGACTTCATGGGACGTTGTTTTACGCAAGATGGTTTTTTGCTTAATCAATTTTCTCAGATTCTTCAATTCGTTTTCAAGTTGATCAATCTCATAATGCATCTGTTCTATCTTATTCTGAATTTCTACAGATACTTTTAATCTATTCAAAGATGCCAGTAATGCCTCTCCTTCTTCACGCATCTTAAGACCATCTACATCTTTTTTGTCTTTTGAGTTCCACTTGTTTTTCATCTCTTTTTATACGTTTTATACAGTTTATATAACCATTGAAACCACTGCAAAAATCCGGTTTATGCTTTTGATCTATAGCACAACTCATACAATAGCGATATACTTCAGATAATCGCGCAAACAAATATCTTTTAATCTCATCTATCTGATCCGCCCTGCAAGTTACTTTTATAATCTCGTCAGCCAATTTGATTGCTCCTTCCCTGTAGTATTCTGCCTATCCATGATTTCATTCATTGTATTTATATGTGTAGCACTCCGCTAATACTGCTCGGATCTGACTGCGCTTTAAGATGCCGCAAAGAAATACAGACAACTCAACCATATATCCGTTATTTTACTATCAATTAAAACGCTCGTCAATCTGAATTTGTGCATATTGCTGTTTATGCAACCGTTAACTCGTCATATTTGTGCACATTATACAATTCTGCCAATTAATTTTTATAATATATTTTATATTTCCGGTTTAGCAGTTTAGCAAACCTCATTATGCATCGTGTATTTAGTATAAAAAAACAGAGCGACATCATCTGTCACTCTGGATAAGTAGGATTGCTTTTTATCAGGTATTCTTTTTCACGTTCTCGTCCAGATCAATTCCGTGCAGCAACAGGATCGCTCGATAGCCTTCGGCTCTCTCCTCCGCTTGACTGGCCCTTTCCTCGGCCTGGCCGATACGCTCTTCCGCTTGGCTGGCTCTCTCTTCAGCCTCATGCAACTGGGCCGTCATCTGTTTCATCTGCTCCTCGTTCTCACTACGGATCTCCGCTTCCACTCCTTCAACGCTGTACACATATCGTATTCCTTCCTTTTTCCCTGACCTTCTCCGAAAGATAATCAGGGGCGAACATGATCGCTATATCGTAGGTGGACTTTCTTTTAAACAGGAATCATGGAGTCTTTAAGCACCTCATTCATCTGCTCTTCGAATTCCTTTATAGAATCAGCATGAGCTGCAAGTCTGAGGAGTTTCTTAAGACTGTCCATATTATTCTGCGCATTGATCCTTGCCTCTAGCTCAGGTGATACTTCACCAAGTTCACATAACAAATCTATAATGCTTTCAACTCTATCTTCGATTTTTGCTTCATCACGTTCTCTATCAATGATATCCCCAAATGTCATGAGCTCCCTCCTTACTTCCGGATCCATCTTTACTTTTCGAACATAACCATCTAATTCTTTCGTTGCTTCATCAACCACTGCTGTAGAATTACTGTTCTCCATAAAGTGTAACATATTTTTGATGGATTTGCTACCGCCTTTTGTACCTGTCGTATTGAAGTATATGTGATACAATCCGTTCTCATACGGTAAATCCGGAACTTCTACGCATTTCTCCCGAAATGTATAGATCATCTGTCCTTCCCCAAAGATATCATAGTTAGTGATCGTTATCACATATAGATCCGGCAAATGTATAAAATCATTATCTCCACTCTTCATATACCTGCTGTCGATCTTTGCCTGACGGAAACGGTTCGCCCTTGGAAAATCCCTCTCCTTTCCGGTATGCGGCTCCATATCAAAGACATTCGTTACGGTCTTTGACTCATTCGCATCCATTTCCGTAATCTCCACATCCATCCGGATCCCGCGGTGCTCCGGACTGTATCCCGGAACGATCTTTTCCGATACCACTCTGATCTTTCCGATCTTACGTTCCAATAAGACCTCCAGAATACATCGAAGGCTCGCCTCGTTCACTTCCTGATCCGAGCTTATCGCCTGAATCAAGAAATTGTCGATCAGATTCATGTCCTCCAGTTGCTTTTTTACCATTGTCTGTTATCTCCCTTCGTTTTTTCGGTAACGGAGACAACAATATCCTATGGTAAAACGGTCTCCGTCACATATAATTACTTGCTCTGTGAATTTTGACCGAATCGTCATCGAAAAACAGAACTCACAGAAATGCTCAGAGAGGATAATAACAAACATACTTGTTATTTGTCAACTATTATTTTCGCCGGGACACCTGATCCCCATGCGCGCTGCCTTTTGTTTGATCCGTTCTCCCCGGCAGACCAATCGGTCATATGCCTTCGTTATCTCCTCCATGGTCTTCCGGTGATCGGTAAAGTCTTTTCTTACCTGTTCGGATGGGAATCCGGATAGTTTCCTAAGCAGTTCATCCCCCTCTTCACTAAAGTCTACCCCGTACTTTTGCCATAAAATGTCTTTTGCTTCCTTTTGTTTTTTCTCCAGGCGCTCAAACTCCGCATTGATCTCGTCCAATTCCATCTTCATTTCCTCGACCTCCTGGAATCTCGGCCAATATTGCATAAAGACCATTACATAAGAAATCAAAAATATCCACACACCCAGAAGGGCTATGATGATCACATTATGCCACTCCCCTTCCGGTATGAAGATCCTGCTCCACAATAAGCAGGCTGTTACAACGATATTCAGCAAAACCAGGATTATCTGCTTTACCGCGTTTTTAACTTTCTTTACCTTTCTTTTTATCCATGTTTTCTTCTGCATTCGGACTGTTCCTCCATTCTGTATATACCCGGTTATGCGTCCTTTCCGATCACACCGTCTTTCGCTGTCCAGAAGGGTTTATCTTCTCCCCAGCCTTTGGCTTCCAACTCGTAATGTCTCTCTGCACACTTTTCGAGTTCTGCAAGCTTCCGCTCATATTCCGCCTTGTGCTGAAGCCGTCTTGCTTCCTTCTGTGCCTTTAAAGAATCCATAATGCTACCCATAATACCATCCTTTCCGCCCGTCTCTTCGGACTTTGCGATCTGGCTGCTCGCTGTCGGTTTCATAAAATAGTGCAGTTCTATTTTATTTTTTAGTATATGTGCTGATTTCTGTGTTTATAAGATAAGTATAGAAAAACAGAGTGACAAAATCTGTCACTCTGAATTCAAATACAAAACTATTTGATTATAGGTTTTACGGATCTCTTTTCTATGGATCAACTACTGCCCGCAGAAAGCGTTGTACTCCTCTTCCGTAGACGGGGGTGTCAGTTCGCCCGCTACGATCTGCACCTGCAGATCCAGCACTTTCTCGTAGATCTCCTGCGAATACAACGGGTGATCTTCCGTGATCCCCACGGCGTTTTCCGCCAGTCCCAGTTCGATCGTCTGACCGGGAACGATATCGTCCTTTAAGATTCCTTCCGATACCTGCTTTACGGATACATTCACATATTTTAATGCGCTGCACAATACCCGGTCCGGTGCGAGATAGGACTGGTCCTTATCCACGCCGATCACATATTTACCTTCCTCTTCCGCCGCACGGATCACACCCAGGCCGCTGGCTCCGGCCGCATGATAGACCACATCGCAGTTCTGATCATACAGCGTTTTTGCCATCTTATAGCCTTCTTCGGGATCATCAAAACTATCCACATAGATCGTGCATGTTGAGATCTTTATTCCGCGCTCTTTCGCAGCGGTCTGTACGCCGGCACCAAAACCGTAATAAAACGCATCAATCACGTCATTCTGTTCACCGCCGACAAATCCCACATAACCGCTCTCGGTCACACTGCCTGCGATATACCCTGCCAGAAACGAAGACTCCTGCGCCCGGAATACCACGGCGGTCACATTTTCCGGAAGATCCTCAAAGGTGGTATCCGCAATGGCAAACTGCACATCGGGATGCTTTTCCGCCGCCGTAAGCACCGCATCCGCACAGTTCACGCCAATACCCCAGCACAGATCACAGCCCTTCTCCACCAGTCGCTCCATCCCGACTGCTTCATCACCGTCCTTTACCTCCATGATCAGGCTGCTGTCACAATCCATACTGCCTTCCAGCCATTGCAGTCCTTCCCATGCACTCTGGTTGAACGATCCGTCATCGATGCCGGACTCGCTGATCACCATACCGACCTTCGGCAGATCATGGACCGTCTCTTCCTTCGGCTGCGGTATTACAGCGCCCTCTCCCGGCAGCATATTGTCGGCCGGTGCCGTAGGACGCGCTGCTGCTGTCGATTCTGTTGCCGCTGCCGGCTGCTGCACCGTCTGTTGTCCGCAGGCACACAAAATACCTGTGAGTACCAGAACAGATGCGTATATTTTCCTTTTCATAATCTTTCTCTCCCCTATACAGATTCTTCGGGAATCTCTTTTCCGCATCTATTCTACATAAAAAAATGCAGATACACAACTCGTATCTGCACTTTTTCACGCCTTAAAGCTGCGCGATGTACATGATCAGCACTCCGACGATCACTCCGGCCAGAAATCTCAGGTAATTCATAAAGCGATTCTGTCGCATGGCCGACTCAAAATATTCCTCATCCGTCAATGCTTTCCGCAATGCATTCTTTTCACCATCGGTCATAATAATATGCTCCTCTTAGCTTTCTTCAGTACCGCTCTCCGACCAGGGTGCCGATGATACCGCGTACCACACCGTATGCACCGCCCACGAAGGAACCGATGATCCCGCCGGGGATACCAAACAGGATGTCACCCAGTTCACGCCCGTCATCGGCCCCGTCCAGAAAACTGTTGCAGACCGAGTCGATAAAGGTGTCTCCCGTCATCCGCAGGTAATCGGACTTCTGGTCATCATAACTCCAGTTTTCCTGCTCCTCACTGAGGTTATCAATGAAGGCAAGGCGCTTCTCTTTCGGCACCGACCTTACGATATGATACAGCAGCTTGGTCAGGTTGTACGGCCGGCGTACCTCGTCACTGTCCGTTCCTTCCATATAGCCTGCACAGAAGTATACCGGCTCAGTATCAAGTCCCGTAGCTTCACGGATACGATCACCCACGGATGCCGTCTTTTTCTCAAGAAATTTCTCAAGTACTTCATCCGGTGCATTCTTCTCCTTATCCCAGTGGACGCCCTTCATAGCGATATCCGACTGGTTCAATGCGATCAGGATCCGGTTCTGTGCTTCCTCTCCGAAGCACGGCATCAGCACATTGTTGATCAGATCAAAGGTTGTTCCCAGATCCTTGGAAGAAGCATCCAGGATCACCAACACCATATCGATCAACGGCTCATTCTCATCATTCATCTCATTCAGCTTGGCGATGATCTGCTTCTTGATCTCCTTATCCGTCTCTACATTATCTCCAAGTCCCGGCGTATCCCAGATGATCAGATTATCCAGTTCATAACATTCGATCAGGGAAGTTTCCGGATCCACACCCACACCTACTTTTGCGATCTCCGTATTAAAGAGTGCATTGATCGTAGAACTCTTGCCCACACCGGTCGCACCGGTCACCAGGATATTCACACTGCGGCTGCGAAGCTTCAGCAGATAGGAAAGTTTTTTCACTTTTTCCGCTTCCGGAATATCCGATGCTACGATCTCTTCTTCCAATACATCATAAATACTCTGCCGGTCGTTTGCTTTCTCATCCTTCATTACGCCCTTTACCGCTTTCTCAACTGCCTGTGTCACCATCGTTGCACTTCCGACGATCGTGGAAGGATCCTTCCGGTGGTTCTTTACGAATGCCGGCGTTTCGTAATCGCTCTGTTCGGTATCCGTTTCATATTCCGCCGGTAACATACCTGCCTGCCGCATCGCTTCGATCTTCTTTTCACGTTCTGTCATCTTATTGTCCTCCTTCATTTAATAATGATTTCTGATTGGTCTGTTCCCTATCAGCGTGCCTTATAAGAGTATTGTAAAAACCCGGAATGACATTTTTTGTCATTCTTCCGATAATCTGAAATAATTTTTCATCCATCTTCAAAAAGACAGGAAATGTCATTGACGCATGATAGAATGGTTTCGTAGTTGGGATTTCATTCCTTATATCAATTTTACATAAAGGAAAACTCATGGAAAGGTGTTCTGACGAAACCCTACAACTGAAGACACGCTTACTAAGTCGCAGATTATCGACGGAGTTTGCTTTTTCCTGTCGTGACTATCCCGCCGGGACCGATCCGGATGAGATCGTGCGACAGGCTTATGCAAAAGCCGTCACCCTTTTCGACCCTCATTCGGACGATTCCATCTTATACGAGACTCTGCGGTTTTATATAGAGAATGTTGACAAGATCCTGGATGAATACCTGAAAGATCTTTCCGGCATGGACGCCGTAGCAAAGATCCTGCCGTTTTTTCTGAAGGCTTTACGTTTTTCCAGTGAAGGTACCGATATGCTGCAGAAAAAATTCTGTGCGGAACTGGATGACCACCGGGACTATTATACGCTCTTCCGCATCGGTTATTTTATCGAACTCTCGCACACCGACGGCATCGATGCTGCTCTTGAAGAACTGGAAGCCGATGTGAATATCCGGGCAAATACCTATTACAAGGCAGCTTACCGGGAATATCTGGAACTGCTTCCCCATTTTGACTTTTTCTGTATGTCGGAATAAAGAAAAAAATGCAGATACATAACTCGTATCTGCATTTTTCAATATGGGAGATAATATATGAGAGAAGCTGATTATTTGGTTGCGTTCTTCTTGGCTGCCAGGATGTCGAAGACTACCGCACCCAGAAGTACAACGCCCTTAACGATCTTCTGCCAGTCGGCATCAACGTTCATAAGCTGCATGCCCAGGTTGATGACACCGATCAGTGTTGCACCGACTACCATTCCGAAGACACTACCGGATCCGCCGTATGCGGATACACCGCCGACTACGCAGGCTGCGATGGCGTCCATTTCGTAGTTGGTTCCCGCCTGTGCATTGGCTGCCTGGAAACGAGCGATTACGATGTAGGAAGTGATAACCGTCAGCACTGCCATATTCAGGTAGGCGAAGAACATGATCTTCTTGGTATCCACACCGGAAAGTCTGGTTGCTTCTTTATTACCGCCGATGGTGTAGAAGTATCTGCCCACGGTAGTTTTGGAAGTGATGAAACCGTAGATCAAAACGATCGCTACCACCCATACCAGTACGGTCGGGATACCGCCGGCCAATGCCAGTTTGTAAGCAAAGAGCATAATGACTGCTACGGAAAGTACCGACTTAACGATCACGGAAACCAGGGAATCTGCTTCATAACCTTTCTTTACGCGGTTTGCTCTGGTCATAAAGTTTACCACAACCACGATCACGGATGCGATCACACCTACAACAACACATACGATATTGAGCTGGTTGATCGGTGTCTCAAAAATCTTTCCGGAAAAGATCGACAGGAACGCTTGCGGGAACGGTGCGATACTGCCGGTAGCACTGTTTTCGGAAAGCAATGCGGTTCCCCATCCGCGGAATGCCAGATAACCGGCCAGGGTTGCGATCCAGGGCGGGATATTGACATATGCCACCAGGAAGCCGAGGATACATCCGTAGATCACACCTACCAGTAACATAATGAAGATCGATACACCGGCCGGCAGCTGTTTCACTACCATCAGGATACCGCCGATCGCTCCGATGAAACACACGAAGGAACCACAGGAGAGATCGATATTACCGCCGGTCAACATACACATCAGCATACCGGTCGCGAGTACAAATACATATGCGTTCTGTGTGATGAGTGCGTTAAAGTTCAGGGGCGAAAACATTCCGCCGTTTGTCATCACCACGAAGAAGATATATACCAGGACAAGGACGATCAGCATTGCATTCTTTTTTAATATGTCCAAATATTTTGCCATGACTTACTCTCCTTACTTTTTCTTCTTATTTGACATTACATCAAATATGATCGCTACCAATACCACGATACCTTTGACCACCTTCTGGTAGTTTGCCGATATACCCATGATACTCATACCCTGGTTGATGACACCCATCAGTACGGCACCGATGATCACACCGAAGATACCGCCTTCACCGCCGTATGCACTCGCGCCGCCGATGAAGCAGGCTGCGATGGCGTCCATTTCGTAACCCTGTCCGAAGGTCGGCTGGGCACCGGATGCTCTGGCGATCGTAAGGATACCGCCCAGACCTGCCATCAGACCCATATTGATATAAGCAAAGAAGTACACTTTACGGGAATCGATACCGGACAGTCTGGTCGCTTTTTCGTTACCGCCGACTGCGTACAGATAACGTCCGATCGTCGTTCTGGAAGTGATGTACTGATATGCGAGAAGTACGACCGCGATCCAGATCAGACCGGCAGGAATACCTTTGTATTTTGCCAGCTTGTAGAAGATCCACAGTACAGATGCACCGACTGCTACCATTCTGGCAGCATCACTATAGATCGGTGCCACATCGAAGCCTTTGGCTTTTGCACTCAGACGGTTCTTAACCGTTAATGCCGCATAGATCACAACGATCGCGATACCCGCTATCATACAGGTAAGGTTGATACCTTCTCCGTGCAGGAAATCCGGAACATAGCAGTCTGCACCGCCGCCGAATACATTTAAGAATGTCTGATCGTTCACACCGATCGTAAGACCCTGCAGTACAACGTTTGCAAAACCACGGAATGCGTACATACCGGCCAGCGTTGCAATGAACGGAGGTACTTTGATATAGGCGATCCAGAAGCCCTGCCATACACCGACCAGAACACCGCCGATCAGCATGATCGCTACGGCCACCCATACATTGATATGCTTATCCATCAATACCGCACCGATACCACCGACAAAGCATACTACAGAACCGACTGCCAGGTCGATGTTACCGCCGGTCAGGATGCAGAGCAGCATACCTGCCGCCAGAACGAATACGTAAGCATTCTGTGAGATCAGGTTGTTGATGTTCTGCGGAAGAAGGATCTTGCCGTCGGTCATCATCCAGAAAAAGATGATCACTGCGATCAGGGCAAAAACCATCGTATATTTTTTTAATATATCCTGAAGTTTTAAATTCATGCTTCTTCGCCCCTTCCTGACTGCAAGATGCAGGCCATGATGTTCTCCTGCGTTGCGTCTTCTGCTTTCATCTCGCCGACAAATTTGCCTTCATTCATAATGTAGATACGATCACTCATTCCGATGACTTCCGGAAGCTCCGAAGATATCATGATCACCGATTTTCCGGCTTTGACCAGATCATTGATGATACAGTAGATCTCGTACTTTGCACCGACATCGATACCTCTGGTCGGCTCATCCAGGATCAGGATATCCGGATCCGTGAACATCCACTTTGCAAGCAAAACTTTCTGCTGGTTACCACCGGAAAGATTTCCGACGTTCTGTTCCACCGACGGGGTTTTTGTCCGCAGTTTTTCCTTATACTCCACTGCTACCTGATATTCTTTATCCACATCGATGACACCGTTTTTGCTGACTCCGTTCATGTTTGCCAAAGAGGTGTTCACGCGGATCGGATTACTAAGTACCAGCCCGTTTCCTTTACGGTCTTCCGTAACATAGGCCAGATGTGCATTGATCGCTTCTCTAGGATTCTTAAGGATCATCTCTTTTCCGTTGATCTTTAAGGTTCCGGTGATCTCGGATCCATAGGAGCGTCCGAAGATACTCATCGCGAGCTCTGTTCTGCCGGCACCCATCAGTCCGTAGATACCGACAACCTCGCCTTTATGGACAACCATATTTACGTTATCCACCACTTTACGCTCGGTATATAACGGATGATGTACCGTCCAGTTTTTCACTTCCATATTGACATCGCCGTCATTTACGACGATATCGCCGTATGCATCCATTCTCTTCGGGAAACGATCGGTGATCTCACGACCTACCATTCCGCGGATAATGCGGTCTTCATTGATCTCCATCGTATGGCAGTCCATCGTCTCTACCGTAGAGCCGTCTCGTACGACCGTGATCTTGTCCGCAACATAAACCACTTCGTTGAGTTTATGGGTGATGATGATCATCGTCATTCCCTGCTTTTTAAATTCCAGCATCAGATCGAGCAGTGCTCTGGAATCTGTTTCATTCAGGGAAGAAGTCGGCTCATCCAGGATCAGCAGCTTTGCATTTTTTGCCAGCGCTTTTGCGATCTCAACCAGCTGCTGTTTACCGGTTCCGATATCCTTGATCAATACACGCGATGATTCCGACAGACCTACCATCTTCAGATATTTATCTGCTTCGCTGTAGGTTTCATTCCAGTTGATCGCGCTCTTTTTGCCCCGCTCATTGCCCAGGAACATATTTTCTCCGATGGACATCTGCGGTACCAATGCTAATTCCTGATGTATGATGACGATTCCTTTTTTCTCGGAATCGGTTATCTTCTGAAACTGGCAGATTTCTCCGTTATATATGATATCCCCTTCGTAACTACCGTAGGGATAGATTCCGCTAAGTACGTTCATCAAGGTTGACTTACCGGCCCCATTCTCTCCAACCAGTGCGTGGATCTCGCCCTCTTCGACCTGAAGATTTACATTATCCAGCGCCTTTACCCCGGGGAAGGTTTTGGTAATATTTTTCATTTCGAGTAATATCTTGCCCAAAATATCCCTCCATTCTGTCTTTCAGCCGTTGTTTATAGCTGATACGATCTTTGTGCAGTTCTTCTTAGATAAGCAGGCGGGTTTTGCCCCGCCTGCCCGTAATGCTAAAAGTGTGGTGATTTCTTACTTCAACTGATCTTCGGTGTAGTATCCGGATTCGATCAGGATGGTCTTGTAGTTGTTTGCATCTGCAAATACCGGCTCGCACAGGAAGGACGGAACAACCTTTACACCATTGTCATAGGTAGAAGTATCGTTTACGTCAACGGTTTCGTTGTTGATGATCTGACCTACCATCTTAACAACCTGAGATGCCAGAGTACGTGTATCCTTGAATACGGACATCGACTGCTTGCCTGCGATCATGTTCTTGGTGTTCTGGATATCACAGTCCTGACCGGTGATGATCGGGTAAGATCCGTTGTAGTTTGCTGCCAGAGCGTTCTCTACACCAAGTGCGGTGGAGTCGTTGGAGCACAGCCATACATCAAGGTTTGTGCCGTCTGCGTAGAAGGAAGACAGGATGTTCTCTGCTCTGGACTGAGCAACTTCAGTAGCCCAGGTCGGAGTTGCTACTTCGTCGAAGGTCTTCTGACCGGAAACAACGACCAGCTTGCCTTCTGCGATATAATCCTTCAGTACATCATATGCGCCGTTGAAGAAGAATCCTGCATTGTTATCACCCGGGTCACCTGCAGTGAACTCGATGTTGAACGGACCTGCTGCATTGTCCAGATCCAGAGTATCCTTTACGTATGTACCCTGAACCGTACCAACCTTGTAGTTATCAAAGGTTGCGTAGTAGGAAACTGCATCGCTGTTCATGATCAGACGGTCATATGCGATTACCGGGATGTTTGCGCCTTTAGCCATATCCAGAGCTTCACCGAGGGAAGAACCTTCGATTGCTGCAATAACCAGTACATCGCATCCGTTGGAGATCATGTTCTCTACCTGGGACAGCTGCTGCTGTACATCGTTTGCTGCATACTGCAGATCTACTTCGTAGCCTGCTGCCTTCAGCTGGCTCTCCATATTGGCACCGTCCTGATTCCACCTCTGCAGATCCTTGGTCGGCATGGATACGCCTACCTTAGCACCGCCTTCCGGAGCCGTCGTCGTAGCACCGGTATCCGTAGTTGTAGTTGCGGTAGTCGTCGTTGTTGTAGTCGTTGTGCTGCCGCCGGTAGATCCTGTTCCGCCTGTAGAACCGCAGCCTGCCATCATCGTTGCTGCAAGTGTTACTCCCAAAAGTGATTTTGCAAATCTTTGGAATTTCATTTTCGTTACCTCCCTTTTTAGGTGTTTGTTGTTTGATGAGCAGTAACTGTTCAGAACCCTTGGGTTCTTCCAGTTACGGTGAACATATCACTGTGCTCTTTATGGCTTGATAGTAACACAGCACAAATAGAAGATGCTTGCGATATTCTTCACTTTATTGCAAAGTTCCGGAAAACGCAAAAAGCCGGTGCTAGCATTTTTTTGACATAGCACCGGCCGGGTATAGCAATTTTGTCCACAACATGAGGAAGGCAGGAATGCTGTGGATACTCATTTTACATTAAGGTAGACTTCCTCCTTCGAATGAAATCCGCTGTCGATAATGACCTCATCCATATTATCTATGGTCACTTTGACGGGCTCGAGCCGTACAAACGGGACCTCTTTTTCACCATTGTCGATCTCCCCGATATCCTCTCCCTGTATCTCTTCCTCCTGCGCCAGCGCCACCGCGCATTCCGCAGCCCTTCTGGCGAGACTGTCGACCGGCTTATAAACGGTCATGATCTGCGTACCTTCGACGATACGCTGGCAGGCCTCCAGATCCGCATCCTGTCCGGTCACCATGATCTTGCCGGCAAGCCGCTGCACCGCAAGGGAGCTGGCCACCTGGCTGGCCACGTTATCATTACCGCACATGATCGCATCGCACTCGGATACCAGATCACGGTGTTCGTAGATGTATTCCGATGCCAGCTCTGCGCGCCATCCTTCACAATGCGTACGATCAAGAATTTCCACATTGTTTTCATCCATCACTTTTTCAAACGCATCTTCCACCAGGGATACGTTATTATCCGCCGGAGATCCGCCGATCATGATCACCTTGCCTCCGGACAGTCCCTCATCGATCAGACTCTGCGCCATCAGGGTACCGACCATCTCATTATCAAAAGAGATGTACAGATCGATATCGGCATTGTTGATCAGTCGGTCATAAGCGATCACTTCCACACCTGCGTTTTTGGCTGCTGCCACGGATTCGGTCAGCGCATCGGAATCGATACAGACGATCACGAGCACATCCACCCCTTTTTTGACCAGATAGTCAATCTGTTCCTGCTGTTTCTCCACGTCACCGTTTGCATTCTGTACGTTCACTTCCGCACCGAGCTCTTTGGCAGCCTGCACAAAGATGTCACGATCCCTCTGCCAGCGTTCGATCACAAAGGAATCAAAACACATACCGATCAATAGTTTATCTTCTTCCGCCTCACCCGTTTCCACCGGCGCTTCCATCTGTCCGCAGGCCGTCAGAAAAGCGCCTGTCAGCAGCATCATGAAAAACTTTTTTATCCTGTACATTTTTCTTTATACTCCGTCGGGGTCAGACCGACATTTTTCTTGAACGTCCGGCTGAAGTAATTCGGATCCGAATATCCGCACATCGCACAGATCTCCTTCATCGACAGCTCAGCCTTCTCCAACAGTTCCTTTGCTTTTTCGATCCTTACATTTGTAAGATACTCGATAAAATTCTCACCGGTCGCTTCCTTAAACAGCTTACTGAAATAGTACGGTGAAATATTCGCGACTCTCGATACATCATCCAGGGTGATGTCCCTGGAATAATTATCCCCGATGTAATCCTTCGCCGTCTTGATGATGTCCGTGGACCGCTCCTGCCGCTTGCTGCCGATATTCCGGCAGGCCGTCGTCAGCTTTTCAAGAAACCAGCCTTTCAGTTCCTCGATACTCTCCATCGTCATGATCTCCGGCAGGTAGGAATCCCTGGATCCGAAGCGATATGTCATACCGCCGTTCTCGTAGGCCATACTCTCTGCACGCAGCGTAAATTCCAGGATCTTTAGGCGGATGGCCATCAGATTGCCGCCGTCATACTCTTTCATCCAGTTCACGAAGCTTTCCGCATACATGGTCGCATCACTGTGATCGCCTCTGCTCACGCTCTCGAGCAGCCCCTTCTCCAGATCCACGGGATAATCCTTTTCGTAATCGCAGCCGATCGGCAGGTCATCGGCATGCGCCACCTGCCCCGTGGATGCGATCAATGCATTTACAGCTTCCCGGTAGGATTTTACCAGCTGTCGCAGCGGCTTCACGCCGCCGATCCCGAGCCGGAAACTGATGCCGAATTTTTTCCGCAGGTAGCGGATCAGCTCCCGTCCTTTTTCGATCAGTTCGATACGGTCATTGTATTCCATTTCGTTATCGGCATTGGGAACCAGTACCGCCACCTTATTACCCATTACGGATCCCACCTTGCACGGGAAGAATTCTTTCAGGGCAGAACGCAGTTCCGCATAGTGATTGGTGATCTTAACGGAACTGCCCACGGCATTGGTCATATGATTGCCCTCCTGCGAATCACCGCACACCAGACACATCATATATCCGTAATCCTCTTCCACCCCCAGGATCGTCTTGTAATTATTGACATCTTCTTCAAAATGCTCCTGGAACAGGATATTGTAGATCAGTCCGTTTTCGATGATGGGCTCTACGCTTTCCAGCTTTTCCTTGACCAGCAGATCCTCGCTGCGTTTCTTTCGTTTCAGGTCGATCTCTTCCATGGCTTTTTTCAGGACCATCACAAACTTGGTCTTTTCCATAGGTTTGTTGATGTATTCCAGTACGCCCAGCTTGATCGCCTCCTGCGCATAATCAAATTTATCATACGCACTCATCACGATGAACACTGTATTCACGGAAAACTTCTTGATCTCTTTCATGGCCTCGATCCCGTTGATGCCCGGCATCTGGATATCCATAACGGCGATATCCGGCCGGAACGTCTCAGCCAGTTCGATCACGGAACGTCCCGTCTTTGCAAACTCCACTTCGCATTCATCCTTAAATTCCTTTTTGATGATATACTTCATCGAATCGATCACGATGCCTTCATCATCGGCCAGTAGTATTCTGTACATTCGTCACTCCTTATCACTCTCAAACGGCAGGCAGATCACCACTTCCGTTCCCATATCTTTTCCTTCGCTTTGGATCCGGATCACATCATCGGTATCAGAAAAAAGTTTCAGCCGGGCGATCACGTTATCCATCCCCACTCCGTTGGAGTCACCCGTATTTTCCTCGTATTTCCATTTGCCGCCCAGCAGCTTGTCAATGTTTTCCTTACTCATTCCTTTTCCGTTATCTTTTACGGAAATGAACACCCTTCCTTCATCCCGGTAAACCTTAAGAAAAATATGCCCCTGATCTCCCATTTCCCGTATCCCGTGGTTTACGGCATTCTCCACGATCGGCTGCAGGATCATCCCCGGCATCTTCACTTTCAGCAGCCGCTGGTCGACCTGCTGCGTATAATGGATGTCTCCGGAAAAACGGACGTTCAGGATGCGGATATAATTATCCACCAGATTCACCTCATTTTCAATCGTTACCAGCTCATCCTGTTTCCTTACATTATAACGGAAAAAGTCCGCTACCGTCTGTACGTATTCATAGGTGCGGTCCGCGCCTTCCATCATCGCCAGCTGCGCACCGGCATTCAGCGTATTGAACAGAAAATGCGGATTGATCTGCGCCCGCAGGTACTTCAGCTGCGCATCCTTCAGATGCGTCTCCATCATCAGTTCCTTCTCCTGCATGGCACGTTCTTTTTCCATACTCATACGGAGCTTTTCGATATAATCCCGGATGCTGACCATCATTTTTCCGAAAGCCACGGTCAGCTTTCCGATCTCATCATTATAAGTACTTTCCGGCAATTCCGCATCCAGCCTGCCGTTTGCCACCTCGTCGGCACTCTTCGCCAGAGCCCCCAGAGGCCGGATCAGACTGGTTATGATATTTGTGATGATCACGGCACTGCCGAAGAGTACCACAAACATCACCGCTACCGCAAACACTTCAAACTTTCGGAAATTCCGGGCCAGCGTCGTATACCGGACCGAGTTGCTGATGAACTGCTCTTCGTTCAGGCTTCGGATATAAGTCTTGGTATACTCGTACTTTTTCGTCGCCTGCTCAAAGAGGACACGGTACCGCTCTACGTTCCTTCCGCGCTTGGCCTCGATGGTCTGCGCCACTTCCTGCAGATAGTCCTCCGACATATAATGGATGTTTCGCGACATACGGTCATACGCACGGTCACTGACGATGGTATCCAGTTCTCCCGCCAGTTCCGCATAATGCTGCTCCGCCATATAGTATCCGGAAAGGGAATCCGTGGATTTGGAGTTCAGGTAGTCCGTCATCGAACGCTGCACATCTTCCAGAGCCTCCAGCATCTCATTCAGATGGCTGTTCTCGCGGTAGGTATCTTCCATATCCACCGACAGGCGGTTGATCGCAAACAGCAGTGCGATATCCACGATAAAGGTCAGCAGATTGGCCAGCACAAAAATGCCGCTGATCTTGTGGGAAAGGGGGAGCCCCGCAAATCTACTTCTCATCCGGCTCCTCCTTATGCAGATATTCAGCGACATTCGTTTTGTCTATGATGGTCACATCCGCCGCAAAATACTGGCTGGTATTACCGTAGTTGATATACTCATCCATCGCTTCCGCGCAATACCTGCCCAGTTCTTCCGTATCCACGGCCAGTGTGGAATATACAACATTCCGGCTGATGGCATTCAGGATATTTTCGGAATTATAATACCCCAGGATATAAACCGAACCGACCAGGTTGAAATCGATGAGCGCCTGGTATGCACAGGTAGTATCCAGTTCACTTAAACACACCATGATGTCCGGGATCTCTTCCTCCATAAAGATATCACGGATGGATTCTTCTACCGAGAACGGATTGCTGTTATCCACATTCACAAGCTTTATGGCATATTCCACACCGCTTTCCTCTCGGTTGATAATGTCTTTGATCCCGGAAAGGATCACGTTCTGATCATAAAACGGCTTCTTATCCTCGACCAGCACGGTTACGTTACAGACCGCTTTTTTCCTTGCCGGATCCTGGAGTGCCAGACGCTGGATCTCCCCTGTCGCATTGCAGATCTGCCGTCCGTATTCCAGACCGATGTTGTATCCGCTGACGCCCACGTACGAACAGCGCTCGGAATACGGACTGTCGGAATACATCGTTACGACCGGTATCCCTTCTTTGGCTGCCTTTGCGATCATATCCACCATGCTCTCACTGCTGTTGCCGTAGACCATGATACCGTCTACCTTTGCAGCCATCGCCATTTCCATCAGTTCTTCTACGGAATAATCATAGCCAAGATCCGCTCCGAACAATTCCACATAGGAATTGTTCCGGGCCGCCTCTTCCGACGCACCCTTCCACACATACTGCCAGAACGAGGATTTGTAATCATCCGTGACCATGGCATAGTAATGGCTATAGGTCTTTTCCGGCTGCTCTTCCGTCTCTTTTCCCATAATAAAACGAAAATACATCCAGGCAACCACAAACACCGCAGCCGCAAACAAAATGCTCAATATCGAATAAACAACGGCTTTTGAACGCACAAAACGACTCCCTTCCATCACACGATCCAAAGAATATTCCTATTATACCACTAAGAAGGGAATGGGTAAATTCATGTTTATTGTTCCCTCAAGGGGAAGGTAAGGGGCGTATCATCAACCACTACATCGCAAGGCATCCTCCCGCAAGCGGGCCCCTCCTTAGGATGAAACTTGCAGCTCACCCTGGAATATTATATAATCTGTATGAATTCGGAACTAACTACGTCAAGATTTTTCGATGACGCAGATGGACAGAAAGACAAGGCAAATTGTAAAGTTATTTTATAACAGTTCCTAAACACAAACTTGGAGGAAAGGCATGAAAAAGAGAAACATCAGATGGATCACAGCAGCGCTTCTCTCCGCGATGACACTCGCGGCCTGCGGGCAGGACAAAGACAGCAGCAGAGGCTTACGGCCGGATCCGGAACCGAGCCAAACAGACCCGCTGCGCACGGAGCCGGAAACACCCAACCCCTCAACAACACCGGAGGCAACTGCGATACCGGATGATGGGGCGATCCATGTAGATAATGTAAAAGACCTGCTGGCTGCGATCGAGCCGGGCGCCGAGATCGTACTGGAGCCGGGCACTTACAACCTTTCCAAATACATTGAACTCGCCAAAGACGGCGTTAACGATAACGGCTGGGTATATCTTTTCGATTGCGGAGACGGGACGGAGGCACGGATTGCCAATGTATCCGATCTGACGATCCGCGGACGGGACGGAGAACATACCGAGATCGTGATCGAACCGCGGAATGCTCAGGTACTTTCTTTTGAAAACTGTGACAATATCACCCTGGAAAACCTGACACTGGGGCATACGGTGTCCACCGATCCCTGCGAAGGTGATGTTCTGGATTTTATCGAGTGCAGCAATATCAGCTTAAACGGTATGGATCTGTATGGATGCGGTACCTTCGGCATCTACGGCCGTCAGATCTTCGGTCTGCACGTAACCGACAGCGTGATCCACGACTGTTCCCAGGGCGGACTCGCGATCAACAACAGCAGCGACGTGGTGTTTACAAACAGTACTTTCCGGGGGATCGAGGGAGATGATCTGATCAGTTCCTTTGGCGTAGATCTGCGATTTGAAGATTGCACCTTTGAGGATAACAGCACTACGACCATGGTCTACAACAGCTCCGGCTCCTCGCTCTTCTATGGCTGCGATTTCGGATCGAAGGAAAGCGCTGCCCTCCGGGACGATATGGCTGACAACTGCGGCATCGTCTATGATGAAAACTGTACGTTCACTACAAATATGGACAAAACACCCGTGATCGTATCGAGTGTAGAGGAACTGCTGGATGCGATCGCACCGGATACGATGATCCTTCTGGAGCCGGGTACTTACGATATCAGCGGTTATCTGGAAGATGCCGCCAAACAGTATGGCGACGACTGGTATAAGGCTTACGCCTATGTATCCGTCAATCCGGAATTTGACGGACCGGAGCTGATGATCCAGGATGTATCCGGCCTTTCGATCACCGGACGTTCCACGGACTGTTCCGATACCGTGCTTCTGACCGACCCGCGCTACGCGGCGATCATGCATTTGGAATCCTGCAGCGATATCGCCCTGGCCAATCTGACCATGGGACATACCGAGCAGGGAGATTGCAGTGGTAATGTACTCGATCTGTATTACTGCGGCGATGTGACACTGACCAATATGGATATCTTCGGATGCGGAGTGCTCGGCATCTACGGAGAACGATGTGACGGAAACCTCTATTGTTATGACTCCGTTATCCATGATTGCTATGCCGGACCGCTGTCCGCCTGGGAATGCGAAAGTCGATGGACCTTTATCAGCTGCTCCCTGATCGATTCCTTAAGCGGCGGCTTCTTCGACGAAACCGATGATTTCAATCTCACATTTTATGACTGCATCTTCGGTGATAAGGAGACGGAAAACTTTATGTTCCGTTCAAACACCGATACCTACAACTGCGAATGGGGTGAAGTCGGTACCTATCCCGATTACGGCCCGTTTGATATTCCGGTGGAAAGTCTTATGCCGGAAGTCCTCGACACCGACAATCTGAAAGTGGCGCCTTTTGACAAAGCGGTATTAGACGATACCTTCTGGCAGGGATTCATCGTTGCTGATCAGGATACCGGTGAGACCAACGCTCTCGAAATGAATGTGGAATTCTGGTCGGAAGGTAACGGTATTCTGACCGAATATGACGATGTGACCCAATTTACCTGGGAATGCGACAGCCAGTACAGTGCAGTTCTGGAGGATGCAGCCGGTAATATTTTTGGTAAGGTAACCCTGTATTACGATAAAGAAAGTAACGACAGTGCCATGCTGATGTATATGCAGCTCTATGGAAATGATGTCTGGTTTTACTAAAACGGAGCGCGCTTTCCAACCAACTTAAAAAGCGATGAAAAAGGAGCTTATCACTTTTTTGATGACAGCTCCTTTTTTCATCGCTTACGTTTTATGCTTTTAATTCTTTTACCAGTGCCTTCAGCTCCTCATCCTTTGCATCCGCAAAGAACAGCTCGTCAAACTTTACACCGGCAAATGCACCTTTGACCAGATCCCGGTCCAGACCCTTTAAGATTTCTGCTAACGGCTTGAATGCCTGTGCACGCACACCATCCAGGATCTTCTTGTTACGCTGCTCCGGTACCACGCGCTCCTTCGGATAGCCACCGCCGAACGGTTCACTGAAGAGTTTCTCAAAGATATATTCCAGATTCAGATCTCCGCCCCAGCCAAAGCCAAGTGCGAACGGAATGGAGATCGCATTCCCATCATTGATCTGTGCGAAGGTGTATGCATCCAGAGGATTGGCTACGTGTCCGCAGATCACTCCCGGGAAAGAGTTCAGAGCAAGCATAGCGCCCTCACCGGTACCGCAGCCGGTCACGACAAAGTCTGCAGCGCCGGAATTCAGCAGTACTGCTGCCAGGATACCGTTCTGTACATAGGTCAGCTGTGCATCATCTTCTGCAGTATACATACCGTAATTCACTACTTCATACCCTTTCTGATCTGCCACCTTTTTCAGCGCATTGTAGATGATCTCATTTTTTGCTGCCTGGCTGTTTTCGTTGATCAGTGCAATCTTCATTTATTTATCCTCCACTTTTTGATAAAACAACACCCCCATGGTTCATGAGGGTGCTGCAGTCATTCAGGCTATGATCAGTCTTTTACTTTGATGTTGCCTTCTACTTCTTCTTCCGCAGCAAACTTGGATTCATCCAGATTGCTCGGATCCTGTCCGATGTATGCGGAGATACCGCCATCAATGTAAACCACCTGTCCATTGATGAAATCGGATGCCGGAGAAGCCAGGAATACTGCCAGACCCATCAGGTCTTCGGTATGTCCCCAACGCTGTGCCGGTGTCTTGGAACGGATGAAACGGTCGAACGGATGCATGGAACCGTCTGCCTGCTTCTCACGAAGCGGCGCAGTCTGCGGTGTAGCGATATAGCCCGGTCCGATCGCATTACACTGGATGTTGTACTGACCGTATTCAGAGCAGATATTTCTGGTGAGCATCTTAAGGCCGCCCTTTGCAGCTGCATAAGCAGATACGGTCTCACGTCCGAACTCACTCATCATAGAGCATGCATTGATGATCTTACCACTCTTCTGCTCCATCATGTGCGGCAGTACTGCCTTAGAGCAGATGAACGGACCGGTGAGATCGATATCGATCACCAGCTGCCAGTCCTTCAGTGCCATCTCATGCATCGGGATACGCTTGATGATACCGGCGTTGTTTACGAGGATGTCGATCGGGCCAACCGCTGCTGCTGCATCTGCTACAAATTTCTCTACCTGATCTTCCTTGGTCACGTCACACAGAGCACCGTATACTTCGATACCGGCTTTCTTATACTCGTCCATACCACGCTCAAAGTTTTCCGGATTTACATCGTTGAAAACAATCTTTGCGCCTGCCTCAGCATATGCCTTTGCATACGCCATACCCAGACCGTAAGATGCACCTGTGATCCAAGCTACTTTGCCATCCAGGCGGAATTTGTCCATTACTCCCATTTTTGTTTTTACCTCCGTTTTATGTTGATTAATATTTTTTCCGTTTTCTTGAGTTGTCTACTGATCCGTGAATCCAACCTGCATTCGCAAAACAAATTATATACACGGATCAGAGCAAGTCCTGATTTCGAACATCGTCCATATCGTCGAAGTCCTGATTCTCACCGACCATACCCCAGATGAAAGTATAGTTACGGGAACCGGCACCGGAATGGATCGACCAGCTCGGGCTGATCACCGCCTGCTCGTTACGCATCACGATGTGACGCGTCTCCTGCGGCTCGCCCATATAGTGCATTACGAAAGCATCTTCCGGCAGGTCAAAGTACAGATACACTTCCATTCTGCGGTCGTGTGTATGGCAGGGCATTGTGTTCCATACACTGCCCGGCTCCAGCTGCGTCATACCCATTTCCAGCTGGCAGCTTTCTACCTGACCCGGCAGAATATATTTGTTGATGGTACGCTTATTTGCGTCTTCCACAGTACCCAGATGCTTCTTGTTCTCTTCCTTGATGACCACTTCACCTTCGCCTGCGGTGCCTTCCCGCTTGATCAGTACCGTGGGATACGTGGTATGCGCCGGTGCGGAGTTGATATAAAACTTCGCCGGATTCTTTGCATCATCACTTTCAAATTCGATATCCTTTGCACCCATACCGATATACATACCGTTGCGGGGTGCCACTTCATATACTCGGCCGTCGATCGTGATCTTTCCGGCACCGCCGATGTTGATCACACCCATTTCACGGCGCTGCAGGAAATATTCCGCACGCAGCTCATCCCCTGCTTCCAGTTTCAGCTTCTTCGAAACCGGAGTCGCCGCACCGGTGATGATACGGTCGATGTGGCTGTACACCAGATAGATCTCGTCCTCGTGAAACACTTTCTCGATCAGAAATTCTTCACGCAGACGCTTTGTGTCATAGTATCTTACATCCTTCGGGGATGCCGCTGTTCTCAGTTCCATGATGTTCTCCTTTGTAAACAATAGTTTAGGTTAATGCGGCCGTAATGATCGCCATAGAATATACTTCCAGAGCGTTGCAGCCACGGGACAGATCATTGATCTGTGCGTTCAATCCCAGCAGGATCGGTCCGTAAGCTTCGAAATTACCCATACGCTGTGCAATCTTGTAGCCAAGGTTACCCGCATTGATATCCGGGAAGATAAAGGTATTGGCATAACCTGCCACCTTGCTGCCCGGTGCCTTCTGGCGTGCCACACGCGGCGAAACCGCGGTATCAAACTGGAACTCACCATCGATCGGCACATCAGGAAATTCTTCCTTTGCCTTCTGTGCGGCATTGCGCATCTTATCTACGGAATCGCCCTTGCCGGAGCCCAGTGTAGAGTAGCTCAGGAAAGCAACCTTCGGATCCACACCAAAAATCCTTGCACAGTTGATCGTTTCACCGCAGATCTCTACCAGCTCATCTTCGGAAGGCTGGATATTGATCGCGCAATCTGCCATCGCCAGCACCTCGTTCTCACCGGTCGCACCCGGGCGTACCAGGATAAAGCAGGACGATACGATGCTGTTGTGCGGTTTGGTCTTGATGATCTGCAGCGCCGGACGAACCGTATCTGCGGTGGAGTACGTCGCGCCACCCAGCAGACAGTCTGCAATGCCCATCTTTACCAGCATGGTACCGAAGTAGTTGCGCTGCTGCATCATCTTCTCCGCTTTTTCCATGGTCATGCCTTTTTCTTTACGGATCTCGTAGAATGCCTCGATCACTTCCTGCAGACGCTCATAATTCTTCGGGTTGATCACCAGAGCACCGCGAATATTGTAGCCGGCATCCTCTGCAGCCTTTGCCACCTCTTCCTCATCCCCCAAAAGGATCGGGGTTAAGAAGTTGCTCGCCAGCAGACGGGATGCAGCTTCAAGGATACGGGGATCCTCACCTTCCGTCAGTACGATCGTCTTCGGGTTCTCCTTCAGTTTCTGGATCATTGCACCAAAACCAAACATTTTAACTTTCCTCCTGTTTTTTGTAACGGATACAAGATCATCCGTATCTTCTTTCATCACCTAAGCAAGCACGCTTGAAAGCGCTTACATTTATTATTCTACGCTTTTTTCCGAAAAAAGATATAGTGCAAATGTACCAAATATTTTAAGAGATATTGTTTAGTTTTGATCCTTTAATATAGGCATGATCTGGGAGATCATATTATCTATATTCTCAAAATAGACGCTCTTGCCCGTTCCCAGATCGGCTGCACGCTTAATATGATCCAGCAGTGTACCGTAATCATCCTCTACCATATCCATGGCATGCTCGATGCGCTCCAGTTCTTTGTCTGCACTTTCTGCAGCATCCGTAATACTTTGCTGTACTTCATCTACCCCCTGCATCTTTTCGATGATCCGGTCAAAATTGCCATATGCATCATTCACTTCCGAGACGCTCCTCTGCAGGGCTTCGTTGGAAGATTGGATACTTTCGTTCAGCTGGGCGGTTCCGTTCTCGGTATCCTGCAGATAGACTCCTACTTCACCCACCAGTTTTTTGATCTGCTCTGCCAGATCACGCACTTCCACGGCTACCACGGCAAATCCTTTGCCGGCATCTCCGGCTCTGGCAGCTTCTATAGATGCATTGAGTGCCAGGATATTGGTCTGGTTTGCGATCCCTATAATCTGTTTCATACTGTCTTCGATCCTGCGGACCGAATCCTGAAACGCTATAAAAATCTGCTCCATATCCTCGAATCGTTTTTGCACTTCTTCCGTACTGTTCTTTAATACATCCATCTTTTCCTGCGCATTTGACACAGTATCAACGATATCGGTTTTTACACCTGCAAACCGGTTTGCAGTATTCCCTACGGAATCAAACACCTCACCGAACGCACTCAGCTGTGATTTGAGCGCTTCATTATTACGGATCACTTCGTCAAAAGAATCCTGCACTTTTTTCAGTTCAAACAGGGATTCCACCTCCTGATCCGCCAAATGTTCCTGATACGTCCGGATATTATCAACGATATATTCCACCGGATGCAGGTCTGCCTTCTTTTCCGGCTCCGCCGCTGTCACTTCTGCTTCTGTTTTCTTCTTTCCGAACAGCATAGACACACCCCCTATTCAAATACCACACAGGTCATGGACTGATTCACAAACTGACCGTTATAATGCTCACCATAACCGACAAAACCGCAGAAATTCGGCAGGGCATTCATCGTTTTCAGATAGTCGTCCATCGCATGGTTCTCACTGAAATAAATGTAACGGAAAAGGCAGTTTACGGCAAATACTCCCGAGATCCTGCGAAAATCCTGACGGATCTTATCCATCGTATCCTGCGCGATCTGTCGATAATCTTTCATCTCCAGCATCGTAAGCACATCCGAATCATTCACCTGCCTGAAACATGCCAGTCCGTTTCCCACCACTTCTTTCAGGGATACGATACATACATCTTCTCCATTCAGTTTTCCAAGCGGGTTTCGGAATGTCTGCGTGGAAATATCCTTTTCCGGAATATGCAGGATATCCATATACACCTGCTTTGCCGGTCTTCCGTTCAATTCTCCGATATAGTATTTGCTGCGGTCGGTTTTGGATGCTACCAAACGGTAATTCTCCGCCATAGGCTGATAAATATTTTCTTTATATACCTCTACCCGGCCGCCCACGTTACGCACTACGGCAAACGCGCATGCATCGGAATAGACTTTACCATTACATGAAACCCGGCCGCCGTCTCCGGTTCCGCCCATCAGTTTGACTCTCTTTTTTTCCAGAAAAGCATAAATCGTAGTCAGTACACATGCATCATTTCCGGTGCAAAAATCGATACATACCGTATCATTGGATCCGGGATGTATTTTGGAAACCGCTTTTTCTACCCTGCCAATATATCTGGCAGGCGCTGTGGAAACTTCTTCAATGACGTCTGTAGCTGCTTCCACCCCTTCCGTAAATGCAGCGATCCCGACTCCCTTCTCCGTCACCTGGCGATCATAACACATATCGATCACCCCGATACTCGGAACTCCCGGAAATAACTGTTCCAATTCTTCCACATGCTGATCAAACCGGTCCGGACTGGACATCAATATGATCAGTTTCGGTGCTGTCAACCCCCGCACAGCATCTTTTAATATTCCGTTTTTGCTACTGCCATAGAACTGTTTCATACTATACCCTCCGATCTTTCTTTCGTTTCCATCTGTTCCGGCGGAAGGATCCATCCATTGTATTTCAGTATCTGCGTACTCTTAATGATTTTCCTCTCCTTTCTCCATTGCATGGGTTTACTGCCTATGATCTTCTTAAAATGCCGGTTGATATTGTTTTTAACCAGTTTTGCCACCTTACTCCTCCCTATATTACCCATTTCCATTGGCCTTCTATAGAAAAAATTTTCTGAAAGCAGCATTTTCACCTGACAAAGTATAGTTTTATACTGGTTATTTTATATATTACCATAAACATTCGGCCATTGCGATTCTTTTTTATCCCTCGAATAAAAAAATAGTCATTTCTGCACAAAACATGATCTTATTTGACAATCCATACATCATATTAAAGAAAAAAACCATGGGTTTTTCCCATGGTTTTTTCCGATTTTCCTTACGGTTTCTTTTTAATCCTTATTTCTTCTTCTCGTCTGCTTCCAGTGTCTTATAGATAAATGCGCCCAGAGCTGCTCCGATAAACGGACCTACGATGAACGCTACCAGCTGGCTTAACGGCTTTGCGTTACCGGTAGCTGCAGCCAATACCGCCGGTGCAAGGCTTCTTGCCGGGTTTACGGAGGTACCGGTCAGACCGATGCCGATGATGTGGATCCCTACCAGTGTCAGGCCGATCACCAGACCGCCGAAAGAACCATGGCTCTGCTTCTTGGAGGTCACACCCAGGATCGTCATAATGAAGATGCAGGTCAGTACGATCTCTACCACGATCGCAAACGGGATATTCGGTGCTGCATTTGCACCAAGCCCGCCGGTCTTATCGGTCAGACCGCCCATACCGAAGATGCATGCCAGCAGGCCGGAACCTGCAAATGCACCGAGGCACTGTGCTACCACATAACCGACAAAGTCCTTTGCATCCATACCGCCGTTGATCAGCACAGCCAGGGATACCGCCGGATTCACGTGACCGCCGGAGATGTTCCCCAGGCTGTAAGCCATTGCGACGATCGCCAGACCAAATGCAAACGCGGTCAGGATGTATCCGCAGCCGTTGTTTGCATCGCATCCTACCGTCATCGCCGTACCACAGCCGATGAACACCAGAATGAATGTGCCGATAAATTCCGCTACATATTTTTTCATATTTTCCCTCTCTTTCCGGAGTGATCGCAGACGATCTGCAATATTCGTGCTGTCCGTCCCTTCGCTCCATTGATTCTACAATAACCTATTTTATCGCATTCTTTGGCGGTTTACAATAAAAACTTTTTGACAACCAGGCTGCTTCAGACGCATGCACTTTTCCAAAAAAGAAAAAGACCGTCGTACCTATAATACGACGGCCTTTCCCCGGTTAATCTATCTATAAATACTTTCAATCTCCTTACAGCACTACCCCATCCTTAAAGATCGAGATCTCGCGAATACCGCTTTCTTCGCTCTTCGTCTGCTTACCGCTGGCGATCTCCATCACAAAGTCCAGAAGACGATCCCCTGCGGCATCCAGATCTTCTCCTTCCGCAACACTGCCTGCATTAAAGTCGATCCAGCTGCGTTTCTTATTATACAAAGCCGTGTTGGTCGAGATCTTGACCGTTGGTGCCGGAGCTCCGAACGGCGTACCGCGTCCCGTCGTAAACAGGATCATATGCGCACCTGCTGCCGTCAGATCCGTCGCACTCACCAGGTCGTTGCCCGGACCGCTCAGGACATTCAGTCCTTTCTTCGTTACCGGCTCCGCATAACGCAGTACATCCACCACCTGGGCGCTGCCGCCCTTCTGTACACAGCCGCAGGACTTATCTTCCAGCGTCGTGATACCGCCGGCTTTGTTGCCCGGGCTCGGATTCTCATAGACCACCTGTCCGTGGCTGACAAAATAATCCTTAAAGTCGTTGACCATCTTTACCGCTTTTTCAAAGACCTGCGCATTCTCACAGCGGGAGAAGAGGATATTTTCCGCACCGAACATTTCCGGCACTTCCGTCAGTACCGTAGATCCGCCCAAAGCGATCAGCCGGTCGGAGAAACGGCCTACCGTCGGATTTGCCGTGATGCCGGACAGCCCGTCGCTGCCGCCGCACTTCATACCGATCACCAGCTCGCTCGCCGGGATCTCCTCACGGGTAAACTGAGAAGCATACTCCGCCAGTTCATGGATGATCTTTACACCTTCTTCCACATCGTCTTCCACATCCTGACAACGCAGGAAGCTGACACGCTCGTGATCATAATCCCCCAGTTCCTCCAGAAAAAGTTCATGGGTTAAGTTTTCACAGCCCAGTTCCAGACACAGCACGGCTGCCGCATTTGGATGGCGCACCAATGCTGCCAGCAGGCGCTTGGTCTGCTCCAGATCGCCGCCCAGCTGGGAACAGCCGAACGGATGCGGCCAGTAATAAACACCCTCTACGGATCCTTTTACCACATCCTGACTCTCTTCCACGATCTGTTTGGCGATACCGTTCACACAGCCGACGATGGGTACGATCCAGATCTCATTACGGATGGCTGCACGGCCGTCTTTTCTGCGGAAGCCCTTAAACGTTCTGGGTGCCACCTCCGGCAGATCATATACTTTATGATCATAGGTATACTCGCCACCCTCTTTCAGCCCGGTCTTCACATTATGTGTATGCACCCAGCTGCCCGTTTCGATATCCGTCGTCGCATACGCGATGGTATTGCCGTACTTTACGACCGGCTCCCCGTCTTTGATCTCACGGATCGCGATCTTGTGTCCGCGGCTCACTGCTTCTTTTGTCACGATCTCCTGTCCGTCCACCGTGATCGCGGCACCGGCTGCCACATCTTCCAGACATACCACTACGTTATCGGACGGGTGTATTTTAATGACCTGCATGATATCTTCTCCTTTTTATCGGAAATCCGGTTTAACGCCTTCCCCCTAAAAGGGGGAAGGCTTATGTCATTTACAGTATGCTCTTGTATGCTGCTTCGGCACCTTCCTTACGGATCAGGGTAAGGTCTGCAAGAACGGTATCGTACAGCCCATCGATCTTCGTCAGATCCTGATCCCACATCTTTTCGTTGGAAAGGACATCCTTTACGAGAACCGCATCATCGGCATCCTTGTGTTCATAGTAGAAATCCAGCACCCACGCATCGTCCTGTACCTTATATTCATTGCCTCTCGGGCGTACGCAGACCAGACCGTCGGCAGTTCTTTTCTTGATGTCGGTAGAATAAAATGCGATATATGCGGCAAGACTCATCGTCAAAGCTGCCGGCAGCTTGCCGAATTTCTCAATGTACTCCAGGAAGGACGGCATATTACGCGCTTTCCATTTGGAAGTGGAATTCAGGGATATACTCATCAGCTCGTGATTTACAAACGGATTGTTGAAACGATCCGTCACGGCTGCTGCAAACTCATCACAGTCTTTCTTATCCAGCGGCAGTACCGGAATGACTTCCTCAAAAAGCATCTTGTTCATGAATCCTTTGATCGTCTCGTTATGCATGCAGTCGCGTACGATGTCCTGACCGGACAGGTATGCTCCCAGCACAAAACCGGTGTGCGCACCGTTTAAGATACGTACTTTACGCTTTTTGTACGGCGTAACATCCGGAACCACGTGAACATTCACGCCCGCCTTCTTGAACGGCAGTTTTTCCTCCAGCCACTGCGGACCTTCGATGTACCATACACCGAATACCTCGCCGACATCCAGCAGGGGATCTTCATAACCGTTGATCTTTTCCAGCATTGCCACTTCCTGTGCATCACGGATGCGGCCCGGAACGATACGGTCTACCAGCGTGGAGCAGAACAGGCAGTCTTCATTGATCCACTTCTTGAAATCTTCGCCCCAGCCCCAGTCATCGATATGCTTCACGATGATCTTCTGCAGTTCCTTACCGTTGTTATCGATCAGCTCGCAGGAGAGGATCACCAGCCCCTTCTTGCCTGCCAGGAAACGCTCATGCAAAAGTACTGCCAGCTTGGCCGGGAAGGAAGTGGGCGGTACCTGATCCGGCTTGGAATCCGGGTCGTAAACGATACCGGCTTCGGTCGTGTTGCTGGAAACATATTCCAGATCATCGCTCTTGATCAGTTCCTTTACGGCATCCCAGTCTTTTGCCGGGCTGTAGCAGCGGTCAACTACGGAGATCACACGCTTGCGGTCAACCTTTTCGCCCTTCTCGGATCCGCGCAGATACAGGGTGTACAGACCTTCCTGCTCGTTGATCATATCGGATAAGCCCTGATCGATCGGCTGTAATAATGCCACCTTGCCGTTCCAGCCGGCTTTCTCATTGGACATATCAAACCAGTAATCTACAAAGGCACGAAGAAAATTCCCCTCACCGAACTGCAGCATCTTTACCGGTGCTTCCTTAAGAATATACCCGTCATATCCTGATTTTTCCAACACTTCATAGTTTAACTTTGCCATATCGTTTCTCCTTATATGATAACCCTCATCCTCCCGCCATCCCCTCACAGGGGGAGGCTTTGGATGCTACTCTGTTCCTTTAAATCCCAAAATATCTCTTTGCGTTGTTGTAGGAAATACCTTCTACGATCTTCTTTAAGCTCTTCTCATTGTTCGGGTACTCACCATCCTCGACCCACTTGCCGATCAGGTTGCAGGCGATACGACGGAAATAGTCATGTCTGGTATAGGACAGGAAGGAACGGGAGTCCGTCAGCATCCCGACAAAGTTACCCAGAAGCCCCAGATTTCCGAGAGATCTCATCTGCTCTTCCATACCGTCACGGCTGTCAAGGAACCACCATGCCGCACCCAGCTGCATCTTGCCCGGCACCTCATCGCTCTGGAAGGTTCCGAGGCATGTTGTGATCTGGTTGAAATCGTTGTGATCCAGGGAGAATACGATCGTCTTCGGCAGCTCATCCGTCTTGTTCAGCTCGGAGAACAGCTCTGCCAGCTGGTCATAGCAGTTGCTCTTTGCGATCATATCGTAACCGGTATCCGGTCCCTGCAGCCGGAACATCTTCTCGTTCACGTTACGGGTGCAGGAATAATGGATCTCCATCACCACATTTTCCTTGTGGTACTTTCTTGCCAGACTCGTAAGCACCTTGGTCTGATAGATCTCTGCTTCTTCGGTGGTGATGCTCTCACCGTTCATCACTTTCTTAAATGCCGCATCGGCTTCCGCATCGCTACCCTTGCGGAACATCACGTAATCGATACCGTGATCGGATGCCTTGCAGCCGTGTGCCTTAAAGAAATCCAGACGCTCGTTCAGCGCATCGCATACCTCCTGTGCGCTGTTCAGGGATTCTTTACCGACGCTCTTAGCCAGCTTTTTGATATAATCCGCAAAACCATCCTTAGTAATGTTGATCGCCTTGTCCGGACGGTAAGACGGGCATACCTGAAAACCAAGGTCTTCCTTCGCCAGTTTCTCATGCCACTCCAGCGTATCGATCGGATCGTCCGTCGTTCCGATAAATGCCACGTTGGATTTGCGGATGATACCGCGTACGCTCAGATCGGGGTCTTTCTTAAGCATCTCGGAAGTTTTGTCCCAGATCTCCTTCGCATTCTCTTCGGTCAGCGGCTCGTTGATGCCGAAGTACTTCTTCAGTTCCATATTGGACCAGTGATACATCGGATTGCCGATCGCCATTTCCAGTGCTTTTGCAAATTCCAGAAACTTCTCGAACGGTTCCGCATCGCCGGTCACCTTATCTTCGGATACACCATTGGAACGCATCACACGCCATTTGTAATGGTCGCCGAAATAGCCACCGTTCGGCTGCTTGCCTCCCAGCCAGATTTCCGCGATATTGTTGTATCTGCGGTCCTCATAGATCTCCTGCGGGGAAATGTGGCAATGATAGTCAATGATCGGCAAAGACTCTGCGTAATCGTGAAACAAGTGCTTTGCTGTCTCGTTGTACAGCATAAAATCGGCGTCCATGAATGCTTTCATATGCATCCCTCCCTAAATATAAATATTTTAAGATTTACAGAAACTTTTTTTATTATCGAGATCGCAACAACATTGATTTTCACAGTGTTGTAAGCGCTTACATAACAGTTATATGCCTTTTTCAAATTTCTGTCAATACCTATTTTTCTGTACCTGAGATTCTTTGGGACGTTTTTTGAAAACCAATCCCCTTTAAAACTCCGTCGTCCCCCGGGAGATCAGATCACAGGCGATCACAACCTTATGCTCAAGATCAGTTTCTTTGTTCTCGATCACGGAGATCAGACGTTCTACCGTACGGTAACACATATCTACAACATGATTGTCGATACTGGTCAGCTCCGGTTCACAGGCGATCGCCACGCTGCTGTTGTTATATCCTACGATCGAAAGCTGCTCCGGTACCAACAGTTCTTTTTTAAATGCATATTTCAGCGCACCTACCGCAATCTCATCATTGCTGGCAACCACGGCATCAAAAGCAACCTTGCATTCCAGCAGCTGATCCCGTACCGCATGCATATGATTGACCACATGCATCTCCAGTTCCGGGCGTACGGGAATATCACGATCTTCCAGTGCCTGTTCATATCCCTTGCGTTTCTTGATCGCACTGTAGGACTGGGAATCCGTCAGATACAGGATACGTTCATGCCCATACTCGATCAGTTTCGAAGTCGCATCGTAAACTGCCTTCACATCATCGTTCACCGTACAATATATATTCTCGCCCAGCACATTACCGTTGACCACACAGACCGGTACGTTCTGCGCAGCTTCCCGGATATAATCGGTGTCCTGCACATGCTCGCCGTTACCCGCATAGGTGGATCCTACCAGGATCAGCGCGTCCACATGTTTGGACAGCAGCATGTTCACGTGGCGCTGTTTTCCTTCCAGTTCAAAACCGCTGCAGCCCAGGATGCAGTCATAACCATATGTCCGCAGTTTTTCCTGCAGATAGTAGACCGCATTCGACATATAGATATCCGAGATCGTAGGTACCAGAATCCCTACCGTATGCATCGTATTGAGACCAAGCCCCTGAGCAAATACATTGGGAGTGTAACCGACTTCTTCGATCACCGCCATAACTTTTTTGCGGGTTTTCTCACTCACCTTGTCCGAACCGTTCACCACTCGTGAAACTGTTGCTATGGAAACCTTCGCCATTTCTGCGATGTCATAAATATTGATCACATCTTTTTTCATATCCGATGATACACTCCTCACTTGAAAGCGCTTACAGTTTATATTTTAGCTGTTTTGATGTACAAAAAACAGTAGGCAATTTTAACAAAAATATACCGATATTATAAAGATATTGCATAATTGCTTTTTCATACCCTATCAGTATAGCAAAAGCGGCAGCTTTTGCAAGCTGCCGCATCCTCTCTTCCGGTTGCCGGTCCGATAGGATTCCCCGGGATCGTTTAGGGTTTCGACGGTACCATAGCCTTGTTGTTACTCATCACATCATTTACACCATGTTCTGTTTTACCCTTATCTTTTACATTCTCACCTTCTGCTTTGGACCGGGTCAGATTTCTTCTGCTTTCTTTCCGGTCACCTTCCAGGAAATTCTTCAGATCATCCCCTTCCAGCTTTTTCCGCTGTCTGTTTTCGCCCGTCTCATTTTCCGCTCTGTTTTCTTTCACTTCGGGCTTTCCCTGCGGTTCCGGAGAGCGGGACTCTTTCTGCCCATGCTGCACCGCTAATTCTTCCACTTTGCAGAAACGGCGTTCACTCAGGATCTCCTTATTTGACCGTATATCCTTTGTCATATCCGGCAGACCGATAAAGCTGCCTACAACCTTCTGCTGATCTGCTGCCTCCTGCGCCAGATTATCCATTTTCAGCCTTACAGCGGTCACATTGATCTTCATAAGATCCTCCGCGGTCCTCATTGGCACAAATCCCGCATCCAGTTCCGAAAGCCGCTTAAGAGCTGCTTTCATATCGGTCGCTTCCGGAGAGGCCTTCAACTTTCGGATTTCTTTACTCGACAGCTTCTCCTTCGCCCAGCTTCGGATATCCTCATAACTGTTTTCAACTTTTTCGACCACATCCTCTTCGTACTGGCGCCCCGCAAGCATCATATTAACCGCCTTGGTATCCCGTACCTGTTCTGCCAGAGGCTGATCCGGTTTCAGATTCAGTTTGTAGATCCCGGTAATCTTCTGATCCAGCAGATTTGTTTTCAGCCGGGTCGCATCTCCCTCCGCAAAACGATCCACCGAACTGACCAGGCGGGTATACTTTCCGTTCCTTACGGCTTCCTTTGTACATTGTTGCAGCTTTCCGATCGCCGCTGTGATCTCACCCGGGGTTTTCGTGGCATCCAGTTCCGCAACTGTCATAAGAGCATCATCCAGTTCCTTCCAGCAGCCCGTTCGTTTCTTCTCCGGGATTTCCGCCCGCAGGCGATAATGCAGATAGTCTGCATTCGACCTCATTTCAAACAGCGGAGCCACACAACTGTTTATGATACCGTTTTCTTTCTCTACAAATACCGAAGCATCCTCTTTACCTGCATTCATTGCTTTCTGACGGTACGCACGGAATGTAGCCTCCTGCTCCCGGGTCGTTCTGCCTTCCCCGGCAGCCAGTTTCAGATCCGCAACAGCTTTTCCGATATTTCTCATATCGATTTCACTTACACTGTATCCATTCAGATTTTTTGCCGTCTTCTTCAGCTCAGAGACTGCTTCCTGTAGAGGGTCTTTTCCGGATGCCTGCTGTTTCGGCAGCTCCTGCTTCTTCTCTTCCTCCTTCGGAGCATCTGGCACCGGTTCCGCCTTTGCCTCGGCGATCGCTGCAGACATACCTTTTTCCACGATCTTTTTGACCGAAAGCCCCTGCAGCTGTGACTGCGGAGCATAATAGAGCTGTGCCTCCGTCTTCAGCTTTTGTTCTTCTTCAGCGCTGCGCAGCTTTGCTTCGTTCGTAAGTGCCGCCATATTCAGCTTTTTCGGCAAATATACCTGCTCGGTCAGTACCAGTCCTTCTGCCGTGATCGGTGACACATCCTTCTGGTCTGCCATAGCCGGTCTGCCGCCGTAACGGGAGATCATACAGGCATTCTGCATGGTCTCTATCATGTTTTTATTGTCTTTTTGATGCCCTGCACTCAGAACCACACTGCCATCCTGCGCCACGGTTACCGTATCGTCCGGATTGCCGATGAGCTTTCCGTCCTTATCCAGGCGGAGGTCGGAACCCCAGATGATCTGCAGCGGTTCATGCGTTCCGGTCCTGGTAATGCGGGATACAAAATCATCGATCGGGATCTCACGCATACGATCCTGTGTCATCATACCTTTGACATACAGGGGATCCTGGATCAGCAGCATATCACCCTTGATCCCGACGATCTCCAGATAATGCGCACGCCCTTCCTCCTTGATCACCAGAGGCGAATGATCGATATAAATGGCCTTCTCCACCGTCTGGCGTACCATCTCTTTGGCACTCGCAGCATACTGCGCTTCTGTAATATTGGCTGCTTTGGTTTCCGGATTGTCAAAGTGTGCGATGTCCAATACGCGCACCATGGTATTGGGTGCAAAATGGAATACCGGATCCAGTGTTTCCGTAATGATCGCACCGCTGTCGGTATTCAGGATCTCATCCGCATATTTATAATCACCTTTCTGCAGTCCGGCTTCGATCGCCGCACCCTTGTAGTTTTCCGGACGGAACGCACGGATGTCTTCCTGTACCACACCTTCGATGCCGCGGCTCTGTATGATCTGCTGCAGACCTACCGACCAGCAGCCGTTATAGCTGCTCTGCGCTGCCGGCTGCTCGATACGCAGTCTCTCGTATCCTTTTTCATCGGTATAGATCTCCGGCTTATTTCCCCTTGTTCCGCTTGTCCGCAGTTTTTCATCCTGCTCTTTTTGGATCTTTGCTGCCTTATCGATGGTCTCGATATGCTTGAGCACAAATGCCTTATCTGCAGAATTCAGTTCTGCCTGATGCGCATCCAGATAGGCATGCAGTTCATTTGCATCTCCGGAAAGCGTCACCGCGGTCGGCAATATGCTCGGATATCTTCCGGCTGAACGCGAATGCGGAGCATCCCACTCCTGGAACGGATTGTAATATGTGTTGCCGGTCGAAGCATAAGTCTGCGCCTGCTCTGCCTCTTTGTCCGTCATACCCATATAGATCCTGTGCATGGCATCCTCAGACAGATTCATCTTCCCATAGACTGCCTTGAACTGATCAAATGTAAAATTTCCGCCAAAGCCGGATTCCGCGTTTGGATTGATCGCCCATCCGCTCTGTGATCCCTGCACCGCCTGCGTTTCCGGCTGCCGTGTCTCTTCCGCAGGCTGCGTCTGCTGTACCGGTGCTCTCCAGTCAAATTCGTTGCTGCGCGTATGCAGCTGTCCTTCCGGCTGCGTTGCTTTTTCCTGTGCGGAACTTCCGATAAAACTGATCGAATCGGTATGGGTTACCGCAAACTGTGTGTGCGCAGCGGTATTTGTTACCGTTTCCTTCTGTGGCGCTTCTTCTTTCTGCTTTTCGGCGGCTTCCAGTTTCTTACGGTACTCATCACGGATCTGCATCGTACGGAACACCTGATCATCCAGATTCTCATTTCCATCCAGACGTCCGTGCGAGATCGCTTGCATGGTATTGTTCCATTCCCCGGCCATTTCCGCCAGATCCAATGCAGTATTGTAACGGCTTACGCCTTTGCTCAGGATTCCGGCAAAACGCTGGTGATCGATCTTTTCCTGATAATTCTGTGCAGCATACCTTACATTGGCGATGGCATTTTCCACTTCAAACGGCGTATTCTTATTTCCGAGTGTCGCGATCGACTCCAGAGCCGTATAGATTGCCCGGTACTCATCCGATCCGCTTCTGCCCCCCAGTTTTTTATCCGCATCCATTTCTTTAAGTTTTCTGGCCGCTGCAGATTTGATCTCCTGCAGACTCTGAATGTAGTTTTCCGCGCTGTCCACGCTCTCCTGCAGATTCTTTGCAACTGCCGACGGCCGGATATCATATCCCGGATCACTTTCGCTCTTTCCGTTTCCAAACTCGATCGCCAGGGTATTGGTGAATCCGGAGATCCCGTCCATCAGATACCGTCTGCGTTCTGCGGGAGTGTTTCCAAAACCTCCTTTGCGAATATACTCTTCATGGAATACCCGTGTATCATGAGCAAACACCTCTTCACCATTGGAGTATTTAATGCTGCTATTCCCGATACCCGTCAGAAGCATCCTCTCCGCACTCAGCTGATCCTCTACCGCAGACCCCTTCAGCATCCTGTTTGCAAGGATCCTGCTGGCATGATAATCCTTAGCCATATCCTGATAGACCGGTTCCACCTGCACTTCACCCTTGCGGATCCTTGCAGCCAGCTCCTCCGACTGCTGTGAAAAATGAATGTTATCTTCTACATTGCGCCGGTTGAGCTCCCGGGCGACTGCATCATAGGTTTCCTGCCCGTGAATATAGACTCCGTTATCCTGCCGGGCAAAAAGATCCGTCGTAAATTGATCATACGCCTCTTTAAACGCTTCTTCTTCCTCGGTCAGGCCTTCCTCCATCGCTTTATTCTGCAGCATATAATCTGCTTTTCCGGCCTCGAGCAGGGCATCCGTAAACTCTCTGTAGTTATTTGTCCGCTTTGCCTCTTCGAGCATTTCTGACAGACATGCCGTCACATCATAACGGATACGATAATCCCTCTGGCTCTGCCGGATCCGTTCCTCCGCCATTTGCCGTGATGCTTCTGTCTGCTCACGCTGCTCTTCACTGCCGATCTCACGAAGCTTATCATAGCCCTCGTTCATGGCCTTCTGCATCTGCTGATACTCCGGCTTATTCCGGTCCTCCGGATGCGCCTCCAATACATTCCTATACAGCTGTGTTCTGGCCTGCAAAACATCCGCCGTATCAATGGCAAGCACATTCGCCGGATCCTTCTTCATCGCATCGATCTTTTGGTAGATCCGCCCGGAACGATCCATGATACCTGCATAATCCACCGGCGTCTTCTGCAGATATGCCTCTGCATCAAAGCCCGGTCCGGTAATCCTGCCATATTTATCCGTCTGCGGAATGCCGCTTAACATACCGGACAGCTTTCGGTCCTCGTCCGATGCCAGCATCAGATTCTGCAGGGTCTGCTGTCTGGCGGCACGCTCCGCCGTCTTCATCTCACCATTTCCGCGGGCAAAATAGGAAAACTTATTCTCCCATGATTTGGAGATCACATCAGACAGATGTTCATACAGCGTGATCCCGGTAAAAAGTCTGTTCTGTTCCTTCTTTTCCGGATCCCCTTCCAGCAGATAGGGCAGCTGCAGAAGTCTTCTTCCCTCTGCTTCCTCCACACTGCCCACAAATTCTTCTCTGGCAGTCTCGGATCTTCCGCTTCCGGAAAGCAGCTCCAGTGTATCCTCCAGACTCAGGCTTTCCGCCTTCTTTTCCACGCTGTTCTTTTCATAACGGTCAACAAATGCGTCTTCCAATGTCTTCACAGGATTTGCCAGAAATTCCTCCAGATCCAGTCCCTGTGTCTTCCACTGCATGTACGCAAGAAAAACGCCGTTGACCTGTGCCGTACTTACGATATCACCGGTAAATTCATACGGCTTATCCACATCTCTCCAGCTGTCCATATTCCCCGGCATCTGCGTCATTTCCTGATCAAACGACTCCTTCGCGATCCGGTAAAGTTCCTGCATATCTTCGACGGTCTTCGCATACTGTTTCTGCTCTGCAATGATGTCTTCCGGTACCGGCGGCTCCTTCTTCAGGGCATCCCGCAGTTTTTTCTGCTGAGCCATCAGCTTGTTCAGACCATAAACCTTGTCTCCATCCTCATACCGGAGGTCAAATCCATACTCCTCCAGATGCATCTCTTCCATTTTCCGAAACATCTTCCGCAGACCGTCTCTGGTCTTATCGGAGATCAAAACGCCGTTTCTTGCAGTATCAAACGCTTCCGTCTTATCCTCTGCGATCGTAAGGATCCCGGGAACTGCATCATCCTCTACCGTCAGTTTGTCATATTTTCCGTTCTCATATTGCGGACGTAATACCTGCATTGTATTCTTATCTTTTCTTACCTGTACGGTCGATGCATGGTTATCCAGATTTTCAAGTTCGTCTCTTACGGAAGGTTTTGTTTCTGTGATATGTTTTGCCGCATACTCCAACGCATCCTCATATTCTTTTTTCTTCTCCGGGTCGTTTTTGATCTTCTCCGGCATCTGCTCTTTCAGCTCATCGCAATACTCTTTCATCGGATAGGTAACCGGATCCTTTATATCCCTCTCATATGGATCCTGATATTCTTCGATCTCTTTCAGGATACTCTGTTTTTCCTGCGGATCCAGAGACTGCTCCAGGGAATCCAAAAATGCACCCGCATCACTTTCCTCGGACAGATTATCAAAACTGAAAAAAAGTTTTTTTGCCAGCAGATCATCCAATTCCTCCTGACGGATCTTTTCGTTCCGGATCCACCCATCCAGTAATGTCTTCCGCTTTTCATGATCTCCCAGAAAATTCCTTCGCGTCATGTAATCCAGACCCTGCCACAGATCAGGGTGCTTATGAGTTAGCAGTTCCTGAATATCATAAGCTAAACCAAGGCCCTCGGAATACTTCCGGATACTCTCCTCTGCTTTCTCCTCACCCACCGAATGACCATACGCACGAAAGATCTCCTCATTGGTATATTTGTGACTCAGGATCCGGGAACGGATCTCATTGTGCTTTGCGTTTGCTTTTCGTTTGTTTCTTTCAAATTCCAGAAACTCCTGCGTCTGCGTTGCCGGATCCGGTGTCGTTGCATTTTGATACTTTTGGTATTCCTCCAGGATCTGCTTATATTTATTCGCGATATCTCCCATGAACCTTCTTCCTTTCTGAAATGATAATTTGTGGTATACCCGCCATCCACATGTACGTTACTGCTTATCATATCACTCCAAGTGCAAGCAAAGTGCAAGTTTGAAGAAGAATTTTTTCTTTGCGAAGCAATTTTCTAAAAAAAAGGAAGAGACCCGCTGTTCACCGGATGTGACAGCGGGCCTCTATGGGGGAAGTTGCATTAACAACGAAAACGGCTGATTAATTTATTTGCGGTTTGCCTTTACGATCGCAGCTGCTTCCGCAACCTTCTTCTCGATCTCATCGAACTGGCCGGCTTTGATCATATCGCCCTTGACCATCCATGAGCCTCCGCAGCAGAAGATCTTGTCATTTTTCAGATATTCTACCACGTTTGTCGCATTGATACCGCCGGTCGGCATAAAGCGCAGAGCGGTCAGTGCTGCACCGATAGCCTTGATCATTGCCAGACCACCTGCATTCTCTGCCGGGAAAAACTTCACATGCGTCAGACCCAGACGGATGGCTTTCATCATCTCACTAGCGGTCTGGGTACCCGGACATACCGGAATATCCTTCTCCAGACAGTATTTTACGATCTCTTCATCCAGACCGGGTGCCACGATAAACTTTGCACCGGCTGCTACAGCACGGTCTACCTGATCGATCGTCAGAACAGTACCTGCGCCTACCAGCATGTCCGGAAATTTTTCTGCCATAATACGGATGGATTCCTCTGCTGCTGCCGTGCGGAAAGTAACTTCTGCTGCCGGCAGTCCTCCCTGCATCAGGGCTTTACCCAAAGGTTCCGCATCCTTTGCATCATTCAAAACCACAACGGGAATGATCCCGACTTCCTCAAATTTCTGAAATACTGCATCTGCTTTTGCACTCATATTTTTTCTCCTGTGTACTCTGTCGCTTCCTATAACATGTATATCCCCGCAACCAAATCCGGGCTTCGCCCGTATTCGTTAACGCTTTACTCTTGCGCCTGCACCGCCCATGATAGCTTCCACTTCTTCTTTGCTCGCCATGGAAGTGTCTCCCGGAGTGGTCATTGCCAGTGCGCCGTGCGCCGCACCGTAATTCACAGCCTTCTCCGCATCACCGGTAGTCATCAGACCGTATACCAGACCGGATGCAAAGGAATCGCCACCGCCCACACGATCCATGATCTCCAGACCGTTGTACTCCTTGCTCACATAAATCTCGCCGTCTGCCCAGCAGATTGCCTTCCAGTCATTCACGGTAGCCGTGCGAACGGTACGAAGGGTCGTTGCCACAGCCTTGAAGTTCGGGTATGCCTTGGCAGCTTCCCCGATCATCTTCTTGTAACCGTCCAGATTCAGTTCTTTCAGATTTGCATCGTTGCCTTCGATCTGGAAACCAAGGCAGGCCGTGAAGTCTTCCTCATTCCCGATCATTACGTCCACATACTTTGCTACTTCTTTATTTACTTCCTGCGCCTTCGCCTGACCGCCGATCGCACTCCACATGGAAGGACGATAGTTCAGATCGTAGCTGATCACAGTACCGTATTTCTTCGCCGTCTTGCAGGCTTCGATCACGGTCTCACATGCCTGCTCGGAAAGCGCTGCATAGATACCGCCGGTGTGCAGCCAGCGCACGCCCAATTCGCCAAAGATATAATCAAAATCAAAATCCTTCGGGGTTGCCTGACTGATCGCGGTATTTGCACGATCGGAGCATCCTACTGCACCACGGATACCGAAACCTCTCTCGGTGAAGTTCAGACCGTTACGACAGATACGTCCGATACCATCGGTCTTTTTCCAATAGATCAGGGATGTATCCACACCACCCTGTTCGATCAGATCTTTCATCAGTTTACCCACTTCATTATCAGCAAATGCGGTGATCACTGCCGTATTGAGGCCAAAGCATTTGTGCAGACCGCGTACTACATTGTACTCGCCGCCGCCTTCCCATGCAGTGAAATGACGTGCGGTACGGATACGGCCCTCGCCCGGATCCAGACGGAGCATGATCTCGCCCAGTGATACAGCATCAAATTTGCAGTCTTCTTTTTTTCGTAAATTCAAATCCATTCTTTGGTATCCCCTTTCGTATTGAAAACACCTTCCTGAACGCTTTTTGTTGTAAGCGCTTACATATCTATCTTGTATTATAGACCACTTTTAAACTTTGTCAAGCATAAAAATATATCTGAAATCTAAAGTAGTTGACAAAACACTTTTTCTGTAGATATAATGATTATGATAATATGAGGTGCTTCCATCTGGTGTAAAAGGAGGAACAAACTATGGACGGGTACAATTTCAATGCAGAAGCAGTAAGGGACCGGCTGATCACAATGATCAAAGAACATGCGCAGCAATATGGCTTTGACAAAGTGGTGCTGGGCATCTCCGGCGGAAAGGACTCCACCGTGGCTGCGGCACTGTGTGCCAGGGCTCTGGGAAAAGAAAATGTCATCGGTGTGATGCTGCCGGACAAACAACAGGCGGATATCGCAGATTCCGTTAAGGTATGCGAGAGCGTGGGCATAAAGAATTACACGATCAATATCGGAGAGATCCATACGGCACTGCTTTCGGCAGTGGATGCCATCCCGTTTTCGGAGGAGAGCAATACCAATGTGGCACCGCGTCTGCGTATGACCACCCTCCGTTATGTAGCACAGGCCCTGGGCGCCAGACTGTGCGGTACCGGCAATCTGTCGGAAGCCACCGTAGGCTACTGCACCAAGGACGGAGACACCAGCTGCGATTTCAACCCGCTGGGAGCACTCACCAGCATGGAAGTCGTGGAAGTGGGCAAAACCCTGCCGGAACTGCCGCGGGAACTGGTGGAAAAGACACCCAATGACGGTCTGTCCGGTAAGAGTGACGAGGAAAAACTCGGACTGAAATATGCCGATATCCACAAGTATATCCGTTTCGGAAGCTGTGGGAATGCCGAGGTCGACGAAAAGATCCGCAGAAAAGAAGCCGCGAATATGCATAAGCGTATGCGTCCGCCCATCCTTGACCCGCTGGCATGATCGTCATCAAACGTGATCCCGCCTCCCTTTTGAGGGGAAGCTGACGGATGAGGTGTTACATAAATGATCTGTAAATCCAGGAAAAATACTACATTAAAATTCGCCCTGTCTCTCGCGACCATGCTAACCGCAGGTCTGACGATAGCAGATCCCGCCTACGCTGCCGATCCTCCGGAACTTCCTCCGACCATCGGTGATACCGGTGTCTCGGTACAGAAGGTTACCATCTCGGCAGTAGGTGACTGCACCCTGGGCAATGATCCCTCACAGGAGAGCCGGGCAAATGCCTTTCACAGGATCTACAATGCCAACGGACCGGATTATTTTCTGCAGTACTGCCGCCCGGTATTTCAGACCGACGACCTGACCATCGCCAATCTGGAAGGCACACTTACCACGCAGGGATCGCCGGCACAGAAGACCTGGCGTTTCCGTTCCGACCCTTCTTATATTGAGATCCTGACACATTCCTCCGTGGATGTGGTGGGCTTTGCCAACAACCACTGCCGGGATTACGGAGAGGTCAGCTATTGGGACACCATGGCCAACCTGGATGCCTATGGCCTGCCATATTCCTCCAAAGATAATGTGTGTGTGCTGGAACGAAACGGCATCCGCATCGGCATTGCGTCCCTGAAACTGCTTGGCGGCAGCACCGCTTCCAACAAACAGCGGATCCGTACCAAAGTAGACGAGCTTAAGGCGCAAAATGTCCAGCTGATCCTGATGAACTGCCACTGGGGCATCGAGATGGACCGTATCCCAAACAGCATGCAGAAGGAACTGGGGCACTATGCCATCGATGCAGGTGTGGATCTGGTGATCGGACACCATCCGCACGTACTGCAATCCGCGGAATACTATAATGGAAGATACATCATCTACAGTCTGGGCAATTTCTGCTTCGGCGGCAATACCAACCCGGGCAATAAAGATACGATGATCTGGAAGCAGGAGTTTGTGTTCCAGGACGGACAATTGCTCATGCAAGAGGCGCGCATCCTGCCCTACAGCATCTCTACGCGAAAGGATCTGAATGACTATTGTCCGATCCCCTTAAGCGGTACGGACAGCGACCGCGTGATCAGCAAGATGAACGAGCTCAGTGCCGGATTCCATGTGCAGTTTGCCCCGGACGGCACCGTGATCGCGCAATAATTGACTCGGCCATCCATACCGTATATAATATCCACTATGAAAGCTTTAGAAAAACTGGATGATGTCAAAAAAACGGCCTCTGAAAAAAACGAGCCCGAAAAGAAATCTATGCCGGTGCCGTTGTTTTTACTGCTCTGTCACGCTGCCTGCCTTGGGCTGTTCGTTCTGGCGATGCTGGCGGATTGGGCTTTGGGTGATGTGCAGGCACAAAACATTACCGGCGCCGCCGCTTTTATCCTTCCGATCGCACTGGCCGCGGCCGTGATCACTCGGTCCGCAAAGATCCCGCCCAATACCAGGCTCAGCAGTCCGCCATTCATCATATGCTGTTTTCTGGCCATTGCCCTTGTCTGGATCGTTGTCTATTCACAGTTTTCCGGAATGCGCCAGCCGGCAGCCATAGCACCGGATGCGCAGGCAGACATCCTTTGGAAAGAATACATAAACGATATCCGTCTGAGCGTTTTCTTTTTCGGATTGTTCTATACCGTCGTTGACAGCGTGATCCTGTTCTTCTATTTTGTGATCCGTTGGATCATAAAGCGGATCCGGGAATCGAAAAGACCTGTAAAAACAAAAAATAAAAAATGAGGCGCAAACCTCATTTTTTTTATTTATACTGTTTATTTTTGAGCCGTTGTTCAAAATCCTCCCGTGGCATCGGCTTGTCGTAATAGTAGCCCTGGATCACGTAGCAGCCCACGCTGTTGACGAAGAAGAGCTGATCATCCCTCTCCACGCCTTCCGTCAGGGTTTCAATCCCCAGCTCCTGCGCCATATGGATGATATCCCGCAGGATGATCTCGTCCTTCCACGAAAAGTCATTGTTATTCACAAAGGAACGGTCGATCTTTAAAGTGTGCACACGATATTCCCGCAGTGTAGACAGTGAGGAATAGCCGGATCCGAAATCGTCAATGGCTGTCATAATACCGTACCGGTACAGCTTGTCGATAAAAGTCGCCAGTTCCCCGTGCTCTTCCAGATCCACGGTCTCCGTTACTTCCACCTCGATCAGTTTCTTATCCACACCGGACTTCTCTATAATGTCGTTGATCGTTTCCGCCAGATGCTTATCCTGCAGATCCTTTCTCGAGAAGTTGACCGATACCGGTACCGGTTCATATCCCGCATCGATCCAGTGTTTCAGATCCTCACAGGTATGCCGCAGTACATAATAATCCAAAAGCACCATCAGTCCGTTCTCTTCCAGCGGCGGAATGAACACACCGGGCGAAACCAGCTTGCCGTTCCTCTTCCAGCGCACCAGACTCTCGGCTCCCACCAGCCGCTTGTCCCTGGAATCCACCTTCGGCTGGTAATAAACCTGAAACTCCTCTTTATCCAGTGCCTGCTGATAGTTCACCAGAATACCCTTACGCTGCGAAACCATATCCAGCATATGTTCCGTTGCGTAGGCAATGGGCTGATGCAGCACATTTTTGGCCTGATTGAGCGCCACCACCGGACGGTTGATCACATCCGCCGGATCGATCTTATCTTCCACGATCTCCCAGATCCCCGCCCGGCTGGACAGATGCACTTCCTCGTCCAGCCCCGGCAGGGCCACCGGCACATCCGCCAGATAGTAGATAAATTCATCCCTGCGGCTCTTGCGCAGCAGCACGGCAAAGTTGTCTCCGCCCATATGCGCTGCGATCTCGTCTTCCTTCAAAAACGATTTGATGATCTCGGCAAACCGGCGGATCAGCTCATCCCCGGCCTGAAATCCCAGACGTTTATTGATACTGCCGAACCCTTCGATATTGATATAAAAGGCATCATAGAAAGAAAGCGGTACGCTCTCGTCCATCAGCCAGATGATCTTGCGGATATAACCACTGTAATTGAACAGCCCTGTCAGATGATGCGTAGTACTGCTCTCCTTAAAGGCCCTGACCGCCTGCAGACTCAGCAGATAATAATAGATATCCATTGCATAAAGCTCCAGGATCTCTCTTTCATCTTCACTGAAGGACATTCCGGCAGGCACGAAGTGAAGTTTCAGTTCATACGTATCACTGTACTTATACTCCAGTATAAAAGATTCCGTCCGTCCCTGCTTCACCCTGCGGTCTTCAAACAGTGGAAAGAATTTCCGGTTTTTGATGACCGCCGCATTTCCCTGCTGCTCTGCATCCAGCTTATAAACATGATAACGAGGCCCTACTTTCAGCAGAGCCTCGCGTAATGTTTCCAGATTTGGCGGAAGCTGCGTCAGACTTTGTAAAAAGCGGTAATGCAGCTGACGATCGGTTTCTTTCATGGTTACATCCTTATGTCAAAGCAAGTGTTATATATGATCTATTCTAACAAATATACCGGTGTAATAAAAGTGCTTTCCGAAAAATATTTCCTTTTTCCCGGGAACCGGGCCGGAAACACTTACAGCGCTTTTCTTCCCGGATTTTCCACAAACGGTCCCGGCACGGCGCAGATCCCTCTGTGATTGCCGAAATAGTCCACATCAAACGTGATCGGACTGCCGTCCGGGCTTTCAAAACGCTGCTCCGGCTCAAAGGCACATCCCAGGATATCGCTGGTCATGATGCCGTTGGTGAAATCCTTCAGGTATTTATATACATCTGTCTTTAAGGTATACCTGCCGTTCTTTTCCACCAGTTCCACGCTGACCGTATCCTTCTTGTTGACCAGCTTCTTTTTCTCATGTCTGCACACATTCGCCCCATTGAAGTAGGCATTTCCCTCTACCCACACCGGCAGATGTCCGAAGTGTGCTTCCGCGAGCTTGCCCATATCCGCCAGTTCGCCTTCGTCAAACGGCTTTCTCCATTCTTCATAAGTCGGGAAGATGTCAAATGCCGCCGTCCCTGCCTGCTGGTAGTCTGCATCCTGCGGTGTTTTCTTTTTGTCTTCTATTTTATACTTCTGAATGAAGATATTGTTGTAGATCCGGTCATCCCCGTGCAGGATGGTCATAAAACCGGCCACCTCGGTACGGTGACGGATGTGATACGGTGTGTAGCGCGGCTCACGCTGTCCGTTCACGATACTGTCCACACCGGAATTGATCAGGGAGAAACCGCCCAGGATCAGGTTGTTCACCACAGCCACGCCCTCGCTCGGGATCGTAACGGATACCTTGGAGAGCAGCAGATTGTTGTCGATCAGCGTCGGACCATGCCCCACTTCGATAAACACATCCGTATTGAACATAATGCCGTTGCGGCCTTTCACACCGTTGGGGCGCTGGTTGTCATGCATCAGGTTCTGCGATACTCTCGCCCCCTGTGCCTCCCAGTCCAGCCACACGCCCTGGATGCAGTTGTGGATATGATTGCGGCGGATCGTCACATCAATGGCTGCGTGCAGCTTGATCCCCGCCGTCTCTGCACCGCCCAGCTGGGAAGAATTGCAGATGTGATGGATATGGCAGTCCTCGATCGTCGAGAACACACCACCCATACGTCCCACGATACCGGTCTGCTCGCAGTGATGCACGTGGCAGCGGCGGATGATGTGGCTTCCCACCCGTTCCTTCGTCCAGCCATGGTACTGTCCGCGGCATACCGCGTCACGCTCCATCTGCGTCGGACTCTTCACACGTTTCTCCGTGAAATACATATCGTTCTCGGGATCTTTGTATTTACCCAGGGAAATACCGCAGCAGCGGCTGCCGTATACCTCGCAGTCTTCGATGATCCAGCCCTTTGCCCAGTGCGGTCCGATCATACCGTCCTGGTATGCTGCCGGCGGAGCCCAGGTGGTTGCCGCCTTGCAGATGGTAAAACCGCTCACCGTGATATAGTCCACATAGTTCTTCTCCGGCATAAAGCAGTTGCGGCGTACACTGATCTCCACGTTTTCCTTATTCGGATCCTTCCCGCGGAAATTGGCATACAGCACGGTCTCGTTGGTTTCCTTATCCTGCTCCGTGTACCATTTGTACTTCGACGCATCGGCATCCCATGCATATTCATCCGCCGGCGCCTTGCAGCACTCCTCTAAGGAAGCCGCTTCGTACATCGCATTATCGTTCAGAAAAACGCAGCCGGTATGACGGATCTTCGGCGAGAAATACCAGTCACCGTATACATACGTCGTATACGGATGATACGAACCGAAGATGGTGTTGTCCACGCGTACGGTCCATACACTGCCCTTATATTTCTTCCAGCCCTTCACCTCCTCGGCACCGGTGATCACTGCCCCCAGAGGCACTTCGGAGCGATAGCGGATCGGCGCCTCTTTCGTCCCGGCATTCTTCGGGCACACATATTCACGGTAGATGCCCGGTGCTACCAGGATCTCGTCACCGGCAGCGGCGATCTTTGCCGCCTCATTGATCCGCTTGAACGGGCTCTCTTTCGAACCGCTGCCGTCGTGGTCTGCATTTGCGTTAACATAGTAGATCTTAGACATTGAATTGAACTACCCCCTTTACAGAAAGAATACACTTTTAACCTCGGCTTCCCCCTATGAGGGAAGGCAAGGTTAACCTTTTTCACTTACGATCATCAATATAACATGACCGGATCACCCCAAACCATTTATCTGCCGCTATCCTGAGTTATCAGATTTTGTCCTGCTGCTATTCAGCGGCCGGTCGGTAACTATGTCCTGTCCTCATCCGATATAATCTACCAACAGTTTCAATACTTCCCCGTTATTCCCCGGCAGTTCCTTATATTTCCCGCTCTGTGCCAGTTCATTATAGAAGGCATCATCCTCTGCAGAAAGCTTATCGGACTGCCGCAGCTTCTCTCCGATGCAATACAGAAAACGCGCCAGTTTTGCATTTTCCCCGCCGTTGCATTCCTGACCGACTGCTTTGGAGATCTCGATGCTCTCCTCGCCCAGAGGCTCTTTGTAGCGCACCTTCACGGTACACAGTTCCTCCGATCCGCTCAGCTGCGGTTTCTGGTATTTCAGCTCTTCCACTTCGGCAGCATTGCCTCTTACGATCTCATAAAGCGCCACCCCCTGCCCGCCGCTGCCGTATGGCTCGGAGATCACCTTATCGTTCTTAAAATCTTCATGTGACAGTGCGCGGTTCTCATACCCCAGCAGACGGTAGCTTTTTACGTGCGCCGGATTAAATTCCACCTGTGCCTTCACATCTTTGGCGATGATATTTGTCAGGCTGATATAGCAGCGGTTCACGGATTCTTCCACATCCGATAAGCGGTTCACCACGCAGTAGGTACCGTTTCCATGCTTGGAGAGCACCTCGAGTTTATCATCTTTATAGTTGTACAATCCGGTGCCGATGACCGAGAGGAACAGATTGCTCTTTTTCTTTTCTTCGATCAGTTTCTCCAGACCGTCCTTTTTGGTCACGCCGAAGTTCAGATCACCGTCCGTGATCAGGATCACCTGGTTGTTACCGCCTTCCTTATAATTCTCCGCCCCGATCTTATAAGCCGTCTCGATGCCGGCAGAACCGTAAGTGCAACCGGTGATCACGATCGCAAGAATGCGTCCCATCAGGTCTTCCTTGTCACCTTCGCCTTTGATCTCAAAACCGGAATAGACCGTCTCATCCCGGTCACTGTATGTGACCAGACTGAAGGTATCGCCCTTCTTCAGTTTGCTCACCACCGTCGCGATGGTCTCCTGTGTCACCACGTTCTGCGAACCCATCGAACCGGACACATCCAGAAGCAGGATGATGTTCTGCTTCTCCTTCTGCTCTTCCTTCGCGCCTACGTGAATGTAGAGCAGCCCCTTATCCTCCGAAGATTTTACCAGCTCGGTATCAATGCGGAATACCGCATCCTTCGGTGCCTCATAGTCATAGGTAAAGTAGTTCAGCAATTCCTCGATGCGCACCTGGGAGATATCCACATGTCTTCCTTCGCGGATCTGGTTTAAGACCACGCCCATGGATGCTGTATTCGTTGTCATACGGAAGGTGGACGTCGGTGCCGTGAGCGGGCTCTTCGCATCCTTCTCCTCAATCTTCTCATAGCTGTCCGTCGCTGTTTCTTCCGAAAGCCCCAGTGCAGGCATCCCCGGCGCCATCATCGGCTCAGCCATCTTCATCGCCATCCCGCCTGCGGAAGCAGCCATCACAGCCTCCGGCGCAGCACCGAAGAGATTCTCCATGTCTTCCTCGCATATCGCACCGCCTTCCTCGACATCCGCATCTTCACACAGAACTGCACCTCTCACTTCATCCGTTACCGAAAGCGAACGACGGCGGCTCATTCTCCCGGGGCTTCCGGCATTTTTTGATGCAAAAACGCCGCCGATCGCAGAAGCGATCGCCTCTCCGATCCCCGGCTTTGGCTGGTTCTTCTTCTGTTCCTCCCACTCCTGCCTGCGTTTCTCCTGCATATAACTGCGGACAACCACTTCGGGATTCTCTCCGGTCTGTTCCGTCAGCCAGCCGTACAATCGCTCGATGATGCGATCCTCCCCCAGATCTTTGATCAAATCCTGCAGCTCGCGGTTGCCATAGGTCAGGACAGACAGGATCTCTGCCGCTTTTTCGCTATAGCCCAGGCTATGATAATATTCATATCTTTGGGAATATTCCGAACTGTTTTTGACGATTTCAGAAATGTTCATGTGTAACCCTCCTTCTCAACATTCCATATGTCCCCCAAAACCCTACCCTATAATTTTACTAAATCTGTTCACCTATGGCAAATAGAAAAAGCAGGAGTTTCTCCTGCTTTCCTGTTTTACAGGATCTCGTGCACACCGGCCAGATACTCCGCAATGCTGCCGGATTTCCGGATCTTCTTCAATGCTTTTTCCTGATCCGGAAAAAGACCTCCCATGGATGCCCACAGTTCTTTCATATGAAACAGCAGCGGCATCTCACCGTCAAAAAGAGCCTTATAGGAAGTAAAGATACTGTCATGGTATGCCCGCAGTTCCTCCTTCGTCGCTGCACCGTCCTCCCCGCCCTGATCGGAACGATACAGTTCTCTTGCCAGTGCCGGATCACGCAGCATCCCGCGCCCCAGCATCACGGCACAGACGGATCGTCTGCAATGCTCTTTGATATACTGCATTTTCTCCCGGTAATCCTGCAGGGTGAAGATATCCCCGTTATAGACTACCGGCATTTTGCATTGGTCCAGTGCCTTACAAAAATCATCCATCCGTACGGAACCTTTATACTGGTCCGCCTGCAGACGGGGATGGATCGTCAGCTCCTCGATCGGATACCGGTTATAGATTTCCAGCAGCCGCACAAACTCTTCCGGATCTTCCATACCGAGTCTCGTCTTTACAGAGATCCTGCACTTTGCTTTTGCAAAGACCGTCTCCAGAAAGCGGTCGAGCGCTTCCGTGTCTTTCAGGATCCCGGAGCCTTTCCCGTGACCGACCACCGTCCTGGACGGACAGCCGGCATTCAGATTGATCTCCTCATAGCCGTAGGTATCACAGATCTCTTCGGATAAGCTCAGAAAATCCTCCGCTTTGTTGGTCAGTATCTGCGGTACCAGAGGTATGCCCCGGTTATTTTCCGGCAACAGTCCCCGACGTTCTTTGCCCGCCATCCCTTTTTTCGGACGCGGCGCGATGAACGGTGTATAGTACTTTACGATCCCGTCTCCGAAAAAATCATGCACCGCATTCCGGTAAATGTATCCGCTGATTCCCTCCATCGGGGCCAAATAAAATCGCATCCAGTTTCTCCCCCGGTCCTCACACTTTCGTGGTCCACTTGGTGCAGTCCCAGACCTGGGTAGCCAGGCTCTGGTAAAACTCCGGTTCATGGCAGACCATCAGGATACTGCCTTTGTATTCTTTCAGGGCACGCAGCAGTTCGTCCTTGGCATCTACATCCAGATGGTTCGTCGGCTCGTCCAGCACCAGCAGATTGGATTCCTTGTTGATCAGCTTGCACAGACGCACCTTCGCCTGCTCGCCACCGGAAAGCACCTTGCATTTGCTCTCAATATGCTTGGTAGTCAGACCGCATTTCGCCAGAGCAGAACGCACCTCATACTGCGTAAATCCGGGAAACTCGTTCCAGATCTCCTGCATACAGGTCGTATCGATATTCGGTGACATCTCCTGTTCAAAATAACCGATCTCCAGATTTTCGCCAAGCTCCACCCTGCCCTTCAGCGCCGGGATGATCCCCAGGATGCTTTTTAAGAGTGTGGATTTTCCGATGCCGTTTGCGCCGGTGAGCACGATGCAGGAACCGCGCTCCATTGTCACATTTAACGGCGAGGATAACGGCTCATCATAGCCGATCACCAGATCCTTTGTTTCAAACAGGATCTTACTCGGCGTCTTCGCTGTCTTGAAATGAAACTCCGGCTTGGGCTTTTCCTGCACTTTCTCAATGATGTCCATATTGTCAAGTTTCTTCTGGCGGGACATCGCCATATTTCGGGTAGCCACCCGGGCTTTGTTTCTCGCCACAAAGTCCTTGAGTTCCGCGATCTCCTGCTGCTGTTTGTTGTACGCCGCTTCCCGCTGCGCTTTCTTTACCTCGTAGACTTCCTGGAACTTATCGTAGTCACCCACATAGCGGTCCAGGCTGTGATAGTTGCCGTCCATATGATAGACGATGTTGATCACGCTGTTCAAAAACGGGATATCATGCGAGATCAGGATAAAGGCGTTCTCATAATCCTGCAGATATTTTTTCAGCCACTCGATATGCTCCGCATCCAGATAGTTGGTCGGCTCGTCGAGCAGCAGGATGTCCGGTTTTTCCAAAAGCAGTTTGCCTAACAGAATCTTGGTACGCTGCCCGCCGGAAAGCTCCGTCACATCCCGGTCCAGTCCCAGATCCAAAAGCCCCAGAGCACGCGCCACTTCCTCCACCTTGGCATCGATCATATAGAAATCATGATTCGTCAGAAGATCCTGGATCGTACCGGTCTCTTCCATATACGCATTCATTTCCTCTTCCGTGCAGTCCGCCATTTTTTCATACAGTTCATTCATCCTGGTTTCCATCGCATACAGCGGCTCAAATGCGCTTGCCAGCACATCCCGGATCGTCATCCCCTGCTGCAGTACCGCATGCTGGTCCAGATAGCCGGCCTTTACATTCTTCGCCCACTCAATGGTTCCTTCATCCGGCATCAGCTTGCCTGTGATGATATTCATAAAGGTGGACTTGCCTTCCCCATTGGCCCCCACCAGACCGATGTGTTCTCCCGCCAGCAGACGGAATGACACATCATCAAAGATCGCCCGGTCTCCGAAGCCGTGCGTTAAATGTTCGACGTTTAAAATACTCATTCTGTTTCCTTCCTGTATTATGATTCACTATTTCGCATTTATACCATACAACCATAATAAAATCAACAAATTTGACTTCTCATCCGGACGCAAAAGGTATAAAATATAGGAAACAAACAGAATATTGGGGGTATGGTCTTATGTTCAAAAAAATGAGTATCCGCACCAAACTTATGCTCGATCTGTTACCTCTTGCCGCAGTGATCCTTGCGCTGCTTGCCTTGCTGTGGGCCGGCGAGATCTATGTCTTCAAAGAATCCCGTGCCGTATATTATGAAAAGATCAAGACCCTTTCCGACCTGCTGATCACCGCCGACCGGGATTTTTATCAGGCGATGCTGGCGGAGGAAGAAATGATCGCGGCCAATAAACATGGGGATTCCCTGACAGCCAATCAAAAAATCGAAGAATATGAAGAAAACGCTGCGCAGGTTCTGGACGGTCTCGGTCAGATCCGGGCGATCATGGAACAGGATCCTTATCTTTTTACCGATTACCGGATCGACGGTATAGAGTTCAGCTGTCAGGAACTTTTGGATCAGACACACAGCGGATATGATGTATGGAAAGAAACCTGTGATGCGAAAAATACCGATATGATGGAAACTTATTTTCATCAGGCCAGGGAACCGTTAAATCTGCTGCAGGATATCGTCGCGCAGTACGCACTCTATCAGGATCGGGCCATTGAAAACCGGATACATTTGATGGCAGGCATTACCATCGCTGTGGTGCTGGCGGTATTGGTGATCCTTACGGTGCTCTCGGTAAAGATCATCCGCTACATCCGGATCAATATGATCAAAGTTTCCGACAGTATCGTAGAACTTGCTTCCGGCAGCTTTGTCCCGATCCGCTCCGGCGAGCTTCATGACGATGAACTGGGACACGCCATCGAAAGTACCAATTCCCTGATCGACCGTCTGGGATCGATCATCGGCAGCATCAAGGATGCTTCCGGAACGATCAACCACTCTTCCGGTGAGCTGGCGGAAGCTGCAGACCGGATCTCTACTACCACCGACGGCATCAGCCTTGCGGTAAACGAGATCGCACAGGGTGCCGCACAGCAGGCCGACGAGATCCAGAATGCGATCGAAAATGTTTCGAACATTTCGGATGCCGTAGCTTCGGTGATCGCCGATACCCGGTCACTGGAAGAGACCGCCGGCCGGATGAACGAAGAAAGCAAACAGGCTTCTGCCGAACTGGACCGCCTGAAAGAAAGTTCCGAAGAAATGAGCCGCAGCATCACGGATATCACCGACCGGATCAACGAGACCGGCAATGCGGTCTCCGGTATCAATGACAAGATCGCGGCCATCAGTTCCATTGCTGCCCAGACCAATCTGCTGGCACTCAACGCATCGATCGAAGCAGCGCGCGCAGGAGAGGCCGGACGCGGATTTTCCGTAGTTGCGGAAGAGATCGGCAAGCTGGCTGCTGATTCCGCCAGAAGTGCCGATGAGATCCGCAAGCTGATGGAACAGCTGCTCACCCAGTCACAGTCCGCCGTAAAGACGGCCAATGAGGTACAGGCGGCCAACACCAACCAGCAGGAAGTGATCCGCAGCACAGTGGATCGTATTTCCTCGATGATCGATGCTATCGCCACCACGGTAGAGGGTATCCGCCGCATCCACTTAAGCGCGGGCCAAAGCGAAAAAGCCGGGACGGTCGTAGCGGATGCGATGAATTCCCTTTCGGCGATCTCCGAGGAAAACGCTGCTTCCACCCAGGAAACCAGTGCTTCCATGCAGGAGCTTTCCACCACGGTAGCGGTACTTGCAAGATCCGCTGAAGAGCTTCGCAGCATAGCCGAAAAGTTAACGGAAGACATCTCCTTCTTCCAAGGATAAGCGATATCCTAAAATAACCGGGGCCGGATCCCTTTACTCAGGATCCGGCCCCGGTTTGCTGTTCAGATATGATCGGTGATCTTTGTGGCTATGCCGAAGTCCAATGCTTCCTGCGCGGTCAGGAAAGTGTCTTTCCTTTGGCTTTCACCTTCAGACTTTTCAGATATTCCTTCTGCTCAGGCGTAATACGGTAACTCTCAACGGATTTTTGGATTGCTTTATTGTGCGTCCATGTATCCAGTTTCTGTTCTTCCAGATAAGGAAGGATGGCATTGTACTGCTTCGCCAGCGCCGTTGCAAAATACCATGCGATCATCATATTCACATAGTACTCTTCGGAACGGACCGCGGCCACCATCTCCGGATAGACCGGATCAAAATCCGCATCCAGAAAATGTTCCATCAGCATCCCGATCGCAAACCGCACGGTATAGGTCTCGTCGCTTTTGATCCATTCTTTGATCTGCTTCAGCAGCTCCGGCTTATGCTTCTTAAATACCTTCGGTGACATCTGGTCACAGGTCGCCCAGTTGTCCACATAGGGAAGGAAACGACACAACTCTTCCATACAGACTGTATAATCTTTCATCCCGGAAAGCACAAAGGCGTGCAGCTGGTTTTCATCGAAATACTGATGCGGCAGGTCGTTCAGAAAAGCCTCGCAGCCGCCCTGCTTAAGCAGCTCCGCTGCATACTTACGCAGCGCCGGCGTACGCACGCCGATCACGGAGGCTGCCTCTGCCGTCGGGATCAGCTTTGCCTGAAAGTCCCGGTACTTCGTATCCTGCATCGAAAACAAATGCTCACGGATTTCATTTATTTTTTGCTTCTCCTGTTTTTTCACCCCTGTTTCTCCTTCCGCATCGTATATTGCCATCTTGCCACCGCGGTACCGATAATGATCACGTATCCCACGATACTTAAGCTGTGCGGTATTTCTCCCAGAAAGAGCATCCCCAGGATCGCCGCAAAGATGACCTGCGTATAATCAAATACCGAGATCTCTTTGGCCGGTGCAAACTTATACGCCGTGGTGATACCGAACTGTCCCAATGTAGCGCTCACGCCGGCCAGGATCAGGCACAGCCACTGTTTCGCGCTCATCGGGTGAAAATCCATGATCAGAAACGGCGCCGTTACGAGGCAGGAAAATATGGAAAAGCACATCACGATCACCGGTGTACGCTCACCCTTACTGCCCAGCCTGCGCACAAATACATACGCCGTTCCCGCACCGAAACCGCCGTACAGACCGACCAGCGCCGGCACCACAGACAGATCCCCACCCGGACGGATGATGAACAGCGCACCGGTAAATGCCAGAACCGTCGCCAGAATATCCACCAGATTCGGCACTTCCTTCAGGATCACAATGGACAGCAGGATCGCAAAGAACGGTGAGAGCTTGTTCAGCATATTGGCGTCCGCGATGCCCAGCCGGTCGATGGCATAGAAATTACAGATCAGTCCGCTGGTTCCGAAAATACAGCGGCATGCGATATCGCCGAAGCACCCTTTTTTGATATGAAACTTTTCCTTGCTCTTCATCAGCGGGATCACCGTCACGACCGCTGCGATGGCATTCCGGAAAAACGCCTTCTGCATGGTGGGCAGATCCCCGGAGAGCCTGACAAAAAAAGTCATCAGCGAAAAACCGAAGGCTGCAGCCAGGATGCACAGGATTGCTTTTATCTTTGCACTTTTCATCTTCGACATAAACTCCTAAAAACCGGCTGTAGAAAAGGGCACGCCACATAGAATCGTTCCCGTGATCATGCCCTTTGTACCAAATCCGAATCGTATCTTCTTCCGGACCTTTATGATTTGCTCTCCGTCTGTTCTTACAGCATACGGATGCCTTTTTCCTTACAAGCCTGAAGCATATCTTCCGGCCATACGGATACCTGTACCTCACCGATGTGTGCCTTCTCCAGCAGCAGCATGCACAGACGGGACTGGCCGATACCGCCACCGATGGTGAGCGGCAGTGTCTCTTCGTTGATCATCTTATGATAATCATACTGCATACGCTCTTCTGCACCGGCTTCCTTCAGCTGGGATGCTAAAGATGTCTTGTCCACGCGGATACCCATGGAAGAGATCTCCAGAGAATCCTGCAGCACTTCATCCCACACCAGGATATCGCCGTTCAGCTCCCAGTCATCGTAGTCCGGTGCACGGCCATCGTGACGCTCACCGTTCTTAAGCATCTTACCGATCTGCATCAAAAATACGGTCTTCTTCTCCTGTGTGATCAGGCGCTCACGTTCCTTTGCCGTCTTGTCCGGATACTTATCCAGCAGCTCCTGCGCCGTGATGAAATACGGCTCCTCGCAGATTTTGGCATCCAGCATCGGGTAACGAAGTGTCACCTGACGCTTGGTGTATACAACTGCCTTTACGATGGCGCGTACGGTATCTTTTAAGAATTCCACATTTCTCTGCTCGCGGGAGATCACTTTTTCCCAGTCCCACTGATCCACATAGATGGAATGTACATTGTCCATACTGTCATCGCGGCGGATCGCATTCATATCGGTAAAGATCCCTTCACCTGCATTGTAACCATAACGATACAGCGCCATACGCTTCCACTTCGCCAGGGACTGTACTACTTCCACATTTGCCGTGTCTTCCAGCAGATCGAAGCCAACCTTACGCTCCACGCCGTTTAAGTCATCGTTGATACCGCTGCCGGAACGCACGATCAGCGGTGCCGTCACACGATCCAGGGTCAGCGCAAAGCTCAGTGCCTGCTGGAATGTATCTTTGATAAATTTGATCGCGTGCTGCGTCTCACGCAGAGACAATGCGCTTTTGTACCCTTCCGGAATATAGAGTTGTCTGCTCATAATCATTTCCCCCTATTTATTTTTTTGCCTTACCGAATGCTTCCCACCGTTCTCGGGAACAGGATGACATCGCGGATGTTCTGCACGCCGGTCACATACATGATCAGACGTTCAAAGCCCAGACCAAAGCCACCGTGCGGTACGGAACCGAACTTGCGCAGATCCAGATAATCGCTGTAAGCATCCATATCCATACCACGCTCTTTCATTGCTGCCACCAGCTTGTCGTAATCCGCTTCTCTTTCGGAACCGCCGATGATCTCACCGACACCCGGTACCAGCAGGTCAACCGCTGCCACAGTCTTGCCGTCCGGATTCTGCTTCATATAGAAGCTCTTGATCTCCTTCGGATAGTCGGTTACGAATACAGCCTTCTTAAATACTTTTTCGGAGATGTAACGCTCATGCTCGGTCTGCAGGTCCACGCCCCACTTCACCGGATAAACAAACTCTTCCCCGGATTCCTCCAGCAGCTTGATCGCCTCGGTATAGGTCACGGTTGCAAAATCGTGAGAGATCAGCTCTTTCAGACGATCGATCAGACCTTTCTCAAAATGCTGGTCGAAGAATTCCATCTCCTTCGGGCATTTCTCCAGAACCGTTCCGATCACGTGCTTGAGCAGATCTTCGGCTACTTCGATGACATCCGGAAGCTCTGCAAATGCGATCTCCGGCTCCATATGCCAGAACTCTGCCAGGTGCTTGGGTGTATTGGAATTCTCCGCACGGAAGCTCGGGCCGAAGGTATAGATCTTACCCATTGCCATCGCTGCCATCTCGCCTTCCAGCTGACCGGATACAGACAGACCTGCTTTCTTTCCGAAGAAATCATTCGCGTAGTATTCCTCGGCACTCTTGTACTGATCAGAATAGCCGATGGTCGTCACCTGGAACATCTCGCCGGCACCTTCGCAGTCGCTGCCGGTGATCAGCGGTGTATTTACATAGACATAGTTACGGGACTGGAAGTACTCGTGGATCGCTGCTGCCAGTACGGAACGCACACGCAGTACCGCGTTGAATGTGTTCGTACGTCCGCGCAGGTGCGGCATGGTACGCAGGAACTCCAGCGTGTGGCGCTTCTTCTGCAGCGGATACTCTGCCGGGCAGGTTCCCAGCACTACGATCTCGCCTGCATTGATCTCCGGTACACTCTCGCGGCCTTCTACTACTTTACCGGTTACCTTCAGGGAAGTACCCAGCTTCAGCGCATCTGCCGGAAACTCTTTTCCCTCTGCCTTATCCAATACGATCTGCAGGTGCTTTAAGCTCGTTCCGTCATTCAGCTCCAGGAATGCCACATTCTTGGAATCTCTGGATGTGCGGACCCAGCCGCACACCGTCACGTCCTGCCCAAAGGCGGGATTTGCAAATACTTCTTTGATATCCGTATGTTTCATTATCATGTCCTCCTGTTGTTTTTGTTGATTCCGGTTTTTACTTAATGAAAAAAATTTATTCTGTAAAACAAAAGCCCCGGAATATACGCATCATGTATATTCCGGGACGAATTTATCGATTCTGATCCGATCTCAAATCCGCGGTACCACCCGCATTAAACCACATAGAAAACACTATATGATCTCTCTCTAACCGCATAACGGGCGGGATCCGTACAACCCTAACAGGCAGTATGCCTCTCGAATCATCTGCTCCGGAGCGTTCCCTTCATCACTTCCTGCCAATCGCGCTTTCAGTCGGTGACGCGATCTCTCTGTTGCCTCCCATGATGAGAGTCTCCTTCATTGCATTTTGAAAATATAAAATTATGAAATGTATTTTACTACTGCCTTTTTTATTTTGCAAGAGGAAATTTCATCCTTTGCTCAAACTCTGCTACACTATCTGCTTTCGCAGCCATTTTAAGGAGTCTTTTCAACTGTTCCGAATCTGTCACCGATGATAACTCACCCTTCAAAGCATCCGAAATTTCCCCATCTGCATCTTCCAGAAGTTCTAAAATATCATTAACTTTGGTGGATTGTGTTACCTTTTCTACCGCTTCTTCTACTTCCCTGTCTATGATATCGCCGATCGTCATATACGCCTCCTCCGCTTTCGGATTAGTCCTTATTCCCCGAACATAGCCGTCTATCTCTCTCGTCGCTTCATCTACCACTGATACTTCATCGCTCTTTTGAAGATAGTTTAGCATATTTTGAATGGATTGGCTACCGCCTTTCGTGCCCCTTGTATTGAAATAGATGATCCGCAATCCGTCCTCATAGGGAATCTCCGGAATTTCCTGACACTGATGCCGAAAGGTATACAATCGCTGATTATCTCCAAACAGATCAAAATCTGTGATCAGGATCATGTACAGATCCGGAAGATTTTTAAACTTCTTATCGCCCTTCTGCATTCCCCTGCCATCAATCTTTGCCTGACGAAACCGCATCATCCTTGGGTAATCATCCGTCCTGTCCGCACGATGGGGTTCCAGATCATACACTTCTGTCACCTTTGTGTCTTCGCCCAAAAGTTCTTCTTGCTCTACCTCCACATCCAGGCATACACCTCTTTTCTCTGAATTGATTCCGGGAATAAACCTTTGTACATTTACACGGATATTTCCGATCTCCTTTTCCAGCAGAACACTTAGCACCCGTTTACAAAAAGGTACTCCTACATTCGGATCCGAAGCAACAATGTTCATCAACTCATTGTCCATCAAATCCAGTTCATCCCATCTTTTTCTTGCCATAATACATCTCCTTTCGGTTTTACCGACAGTAAAAGATGTCACCGCAGGATGAACATATGCAACCTTCTTCTAACTATCGGCTTACTCTGTTCTTTGTGAATATTTGGCAGAATCGCCTCTGAAATATTGATATTCAGAATTCACATTTCTTGTCACAGCCGTATTATATGCACAGATGCCCTGCCTGTCAATATGCTTTTTAAAAAACGAAATAGCCGGAGCTTTATTGTCTCCGGCTGTTTCATTTATCAATCTATAATAGATTGTTTTACAAAATCTAATTGATTCGGATGTTCAAATGATCCTCATAACTGCGCAATGTACATGATCAGCACACCGACGATTACTCCGGCCAGAAATCTCAGGTAGTTCCGAAAACGGACCCATCGCACAAGTGAATCATAGAAAACAGGTGACCGCATACCTTTACGAAGTTGTTAAGAAAATTAACAACTCTGTAAAGGTACACGGTTCACGCTTCAAAACGCTCGCTTCGCTCGGTTTTGAAAACTAATACTCGCAGTGTGTACACTTCTTCGACTTGCTTGCAAGTGCTCAGAAGTGTACAGGATTTTATTTGGTTTATGATAGTTTGCGATAATGTTGTGAAATTAATACAATTCCACGAATGTAATTCTGAACAATATTTTCATAATGCACAAAATGTGTTAAGATTTATACAGAGATAATAGTTGTAATTAGGGAACCATTAGTGAAGTTGGAAAGCTGTGTTTTAGAAATTATAAATGATATTTTTTTGGATGGGAGGAAAAAGGTATGCCATCACTTATACGCGGGAAAAATGATATTTATACTGTAAATAAAGAGTTGGCATCAGAATGGAATTATAAAAGAAATGGTAAGATTATGCCTTCTGACATCGCAATTGGTTCTCATAGTAAAGTTTGGTGGAAATGTATAAATAATCATGAATGGCAAGCAACTCCTCATAATAGAAATAATGGAACAGGATGCCCATATTGTTCAGGGCGATTGCCTATAAAAGGTGAAACTGATTTAGCGACATTGTTTCCCAATATAGCACAAGAATGGAATTATAAAAAGAATATAGGATTAAATCCTGAAGATATATCATATGGAAGTAGTAAAAAAGTTTGGTGGAAGTGCAAAAAAGGACATGAATGGCAATCTTCTTTAGCGCATAGAGTTGGGGGTAGAGGTTGTCCGATATGCAAAGGGGAACGTTCTACTTCATTCCCTGAACAAGCACTCTTTTTTTACTTGCGGAAAATGTTTCCGGATGCAATTAATCGATATAAGCCATCTTGGCTAAGGAAGAAAAGCTCTTCATTAGAAATAGATATATATATACCTAGTATAAGTGCAGGGGTAGAATATGATGGCCAAGCATTTCATAATAAAGAAAGAGATGAAAAGAAAGATAGACTTGTTTCTGAGCATGGAATTACTCTATACAGAATCCGAGAACCTCTATTACCAAGTTTAGAAACTCAGAGCGTTTGTATACCTATACTAGAAGTAAGAGGTAGATTTTACTATCAAGATGCAATAGAGCAGCTAATTAAAATATTGTCTAAGGAATACGATGTTCAGCAAAACTTTGAGATTGATATCAATAAAGATTATTCATCAATCCTGGAATTATACAAAAATGAGGAAAAAGAAAAATCAATAGCAATTAAGTATCCAAATCTAATGGAAGAATGGAATTATGAGAGAAATGGTGAGGTCGATCCATTAACGATTTCGTACGGATCAAAGCATCTTATATGGTGGAGATGTAACATTTGCCATAATGAATGGCAAGATTCGCCTAAACATAGAAGTCGTGGAAGAGGTTGTCCTTTGTGTGGAAGGAAAAACGGAGCAAATAAACGGACAAGTAATAGAATAAGTAATGGAATTTCTATAACATTTGAACAATGGTGTAAACAAAATGGAGATGAAGGACAACGAATATTAAGTGAGTGGGCCCAAGAAAATATAAAAAAACCGACAGACTATACGTATTCAAGCAGTAATAAAGTTTTATGGAAGTGCTCGAAGGGACATCTATTTTCAGCAGCAATAGGAAATAGAGTTAATAATAGGACTACGTGTCCTTATTGTGCAAGTAAAGCGACCTTACAAGGATACAATGATCTATCAACAACAAATCCTGAAATATTAAAGGAATGGGATTATGAGAAAAATACGATACTTCCTACAACTGTAAGAGCAGGAAGCAATAAAAAGGTATGGTGAAGATGTGAAAAAGGGCACTCATATCAAGCAGTAATATATAACAAGACTGCTAATAATACAAGATGCCCTTATTGTTCAAACACAAAGGTATTAAAAGGATATAATGATCTTGCTTCTCGATATCCTGAATTACTGGATGAGTGGGATTATTGCAAAAATCAATTTCAGCCAAGCGCGGTTTTATACGGAACTGAGAAAAAGGCTTATTGGAAGTGTAAAAAATGTGGTTTTGAATGGTATACTGTTATAGCTTATCGAACAAACGGTTCTGGATGTCCTAGATGTGCGAAGAGTAAGGCAGGTAAAATAGCCAGAGCAAAAAACAAATTATGATGTAGTGTTTTGACGATAAATATCTGCTGTAATTATATATCATGTTACTATAAATATTTCATTTGAGGGGAAGACCAAAATAGTACCAGTTTAGAACTCTTCGCGAAACGCAACTTTGATTTAGGTGACCGTATACCAATGTGGTCAAACCAGCGTCAACCTAAATAATTACTTTCGTAGCACTTTTGAATAAGTTGTTATTCAATGTAGAGAGAAAGTTTTTTTGGCCGTACTTAACAAAGCTCTATTGAAGAGCTCATTTTTCAAGAGTACT
>JAGBMJ010000019.1 GCA_017634975.1 Lachnospiraceae bacterium
AAATGTTCCGGAGATCTCTTTCGATGCACAGAAAAAAGTTGCTGGGGTAATTGATAGAGTGAACGCAGTAAGGAGCAAGCAAGAACGAGAATTACAGTTGCTTGACAATCTCATTAAAGCCCGATTTGTCGAGATGTTTGGAACTCCGTATGGAAATGAAAAAGGGTTTCCTATGAAAACTGTGGACGATGTTATTGAATTCACTGGAGGATCTCAACCGGACAAGAAATATTTTGAATATGAACCTAGTGAAGACAATATTCGCTTGATTCAGATAAGGGATTATAAGACAGATAATTATATTACATACATTCCAAAATCAATGGCAAAAAGATTCTGTAATGTCGATGATATTATGATTGGAAGATATGGACCGCCCATTTTTCAAATACTGAAAGGTATAGAAGGCTCATATAATGTAGCGTTGATGAAAGCTACACCTAAGATGGGGAATAAGGAATTTGTTAGACATTTTTTAATGCAGGACTGCCTGTTCAACTATTTGGATGGACTATCTCAAAGAACAGCAGGCCAGAGCGGAATAGAGATGCCTGCATTAAAGGCATATCCTTTTCCTTATCCACCAATTGATCTTCAAAATGAGTTTGAGAATTTTGCAGAACAAGTCGACAAATCAAAAGTTGTCGCTGAAAAGAATTGGAACATACATAACATTTGCTTAGTCGCTTGATGCAGGAGGATAGGGATAGTTATGGGATTGATAGAATTAGCCAGTAGTAATTCCTTTTGGCGAGGAGTAGATTATTATAAAAGTAATAAAGTGATTTCTTGGAAAAAGAATGACGAAGATACCTATTCCGGCACTGTAAAAGGAAGCAATGGAAAGCAGTATGATGTATATGTTGATGTAGAGCATCCGAGGAAGTCTAAATGCTCATGTCCATTTGCCGAAGATAAGCGTGTGATCTGTAAGCATATGTTGGCGTTATACTTTACGGCGAAACCTGAGGCACTGGAAGATTATCTGACAGAGATGGAAGAATATGAGCGCCAACTGGAAGAGGAAGAAGAGAGACGAAGTATTGAACACGAGCAGGAATTGATGAAAAAAGCAAAGTCGATGAGTAAATCGGATTTGATAGAAGAATTAGTTTTGGCATGGTTAAGAATCGAAGAAATTGAATCAAGTAGATACTATTATGAATAATGGCTTTGAATGGGAGAATTTTATATGGAATATATTTTAAAACTATTTGATATAGATTTAATTAAATTTAAAATCATTGAGAACTTGTCTGATCCTGTGTTACAGATTACATGGATAAATGAAAAGAAAAAGCATCTGCTTCCTTTAGGTATGGAACTAAGCGACAAAGGCATTGCTTCTTGGCTGAAGAACAGGACTATTCCCAAAAACCGAGCCTATGTTAATGCCTTCCTTGCAAAGTGTGGGCTTAATGCCAACAGGCCTATGGATGTAATCTCAGTTTGCAGAGGTTTATCCTTAAATGATTCATACTGGGTAGTGGAAGAAGGATTTGCAGGAACATTTGGAGATAATAATCTTTATGAGAATAATTTCAGCCGTGTGCTTGCCATGATTGCTTTTACCGGATATGGGAGCAGTGCCAGATCTTCATTGGCATCTTCTCCGGAGTTTACAACAAACGGAATGCTTCCAAAATGTTGGAGAAGAATTAGCGGGAAAGTTTATCTTTATAAAGGAGCTACATCGGGAGCATCCAATACGGGAAATGAGCCGTATTCGGAATTATATGCATATGAGATAGGGACAGCCTTGGGTATGAATGTTGTTCCTTACAAGGTTTCGAAATGGAAGAAGCAATTGTGCTCTGCATGTGAATTGTTTACGAGTAAAGATATAGCTTTTGTTCCTATAGGTCGGGTAGTAAAAACCGGTGGGATGAGGGCAGTACGAGAGTATTATGAGAATCTTGGATCTGAATATGTAGATGCACTTAACGATATGATAGTGTTAGATGCAGTGATCTACAATACTGACAGGCACTTTGGCAATTTCGGAGTGCTTGTTGATAGTAAAACAAATAAGATAATAGCTCCGGCACCACTGTTTGACCAAGGAAATTCCCTGTTTAATCTGGCAGGAGAAGAAAACTGGGCAGATGAGAAACTACTTAAGGAATATGCCGAGACATTACTTCCTTGTGTCTATGAAGATTATATGGAGGAGGCAAAAAAAGTAATGGACAGCAGATTAAAAGAAAAGTTAAGAAAGTTGCTGACATATAATCTGAAAAAATCAGGTGCGTATAATTATTCTTCTGATAGATTGAAATTAATCAGTAGGATGATTCAGGAAAGAGCGCGTATGATATTGGATGGGAAGGAGGCATAGCGCATGACCGCTCGAAAGTCTCCGCGGTCATGTGTTTCTCATAGCTATGACAAATTTTGATTATCTAAAAAAGGAGCCGAAATTTGACACATTTTCTGATGTGGCAATTGCGGCTGAGAAAATATTATATATAGATCCTACCTCCTGCATCATCAACTGCCGCAGGGCAATGGAGTTTGCTATAAAGTGGATGTATTCGGTCGATGCTTCTCTATCTATGCCTTACCAGGATAATCTGATAAGCCTTATGAGCACAGAGGAATTCAGAGATATCATCGATGAAGACCTTATGAAACGTATGGATTTCATATGTAAGATGGGTAACAATGCTGCTCATTCCGGCAAGAAGATCACAGAAGATCAGGCGATACTCTGCCTTGAGAACCTTCAGATTTTCTTTGACTTTGTGTGTTACTGCTATGCTGATGAATACGAAGAGCACAGTTTTGACAGGTCTTTGCTCAAAAAGGACGAAAACGAACAAGTTAAAAAGGATTTCCCTGACGTTGATATTGAAAAACTGATTGCTGAGAATTCTGCTTTAAAGAAAGAACTGACATCCCGTCGTGAAGAGCAGGCCGAGACCTATGTTCCGAAGCCGCTGGATCTTTCTGAGTATAAAACACGAAAGATTTATATTGATGCCATGCTTATGGATGCCGGTTGGAAAGAAGGTTCCGACTGGATCAATGAAGTAGAACTTCCGGGAATGCCAAATAAATCCGAAGTCGGCTATGCGGATTATGTCCTTTATGACAATTCACATAAGCCGCTTGCCGTTATTGAAGCAAAGAGAACCTGCGTAGATGTATCAAAGGGACGACAGCAGGCAAAACTTTATGCCGATCTTCTGGAAAAACAGTACAAGAGAAGACCTTGTATATTTTTAACTAATGGTTTTGAAACAAGAATTATAGATGGACAGTATCCGGAGAGAAAGGTTGCCTGCATATACTCCAAGGCAGACCTTGAAAAGATGTTCAATCTTAGAAGGATGCGTACATCCCTTGATCATATAAATGTAGATAAGAAGATTGCCGGTCGTTATTACCAGGAGGCTGCTATAAAGGCAGTATGTGACAGCTTTGATAAGAAGAACCGTCGTAAAGCGCTTCTTGTCATGGCAACAGGTTCCGGTAAGACAAGAACTGTAATAGAACTGTGTCATGTACTTCTTGATGCAGGATGGATCAAGAATATCCTTTTTCTTGCAGACAGAACATCGCTCGTAACACAGGCAAAGAGAGCGTTTGTAAATAATTATGCTTCCCTTTCAGTGACAAACTTATGCGAAGAGAAGGATAACTATAATGCGCACTGCGTTTTCTCAACCTATCAGACAATGATGAACTGCATCGATTCTGTAAAGGTTGAGGATCAGAAACTGTTTACCAGTGGACATTTTGACCTTGTAATATGCGATGAGGCACATAGGTCTATCTATAATAAATACAGAGATATCTTTACTTACTTTGATGCTCCACTGGTAGGTCTTACGGCTACACCTAAGGATGATATCGATAAGAATACTTATGAAATATTCGAATTGGAGCCCGGAGTTCCTACATACGGTTATGAGCTCGGTCAGGCTGTAACCGACGGATATCTTGTTGATTTCCTGTCTGTAGAAACTAAGCTTAAGTTTATAGAACAGGGAATCGTTTATGCGGACCTTTCCGATGAAGATAAAGCTATTTATGAGAGCACATTTGAGATGGAGGATGGAGATGTTCCAGAGGCTATCAGTTCATCTGCGCTCAATTCATGGATATTCAATGAAGATACCATCCGTCAGGTACTGCACACTGTTATGACAGAGGGCATCAAGATAGATTATGGTCAGAAGCTTGGAAAGACTATTATCTTTGCAAAGAATCATGATCACGCGGAAAAGATTCTTGAGATATTTAATAAAGACTACCCGCATCTTAACGGATTTGCTCAGGTGATCGATAATAGAATTAACTATGCTCAGACGCTTATTGATGAATTCTCTGAGCCTAATAAGCTGCCTCAGATTGCGATATCCGTTGATATGATGGATACCGGTATCGATGTACAGGAGGTATTGAACCTTGTCTTCTTTAAGAAGGTAATGAGCTATGCTAAGTTTTGGCAGATGATCGGACGCGGTACCAGACTTTGTCCGGGACTCATTGATGGAGAAGACAAGAGTAAGTTTTACATTTTTGATTTCTGTGGTAACTTTGAGTTCTTCCGCATGAGTAAGGGAAAACCTACTGCTAATATGATTGCGCTTCAGGGAGCAATCTTTAACTTGCAGTTCGAGATTACATATAAGCTACAGGATCTGGAATATCAGGTGGACAGGCTTATAGCATATCGTAATGCCTTGGTAGAAATTATGACCGGTAAGGTGCAGGAACTTCCGCGTGAAAATTTTGCGGTAAGGCAGCACCTGAAATATGTTGATTTGTATTCAAATGAGGCGAATTATCAGACTCTGACGTATGAAGATACTTTGATCGTACGTGAAGAACTTGCGCCTCTGATTCTTCCGAACGATGACGAAGCAAGTGCGGTACGTTTCGATGCACTTATGTATGGCATAGAGCTTGCATACCTTGTGGGCAAGAAATATGGAAAAGCTCGAAGTGATTTGTTTAAGCGTGTCAGGGGTATCGCCAGCGTTGCAAACATACCGGAAATAAAGGTACAGGCAGAACTTATCGATAAGATACTTCACACGGATTACATCGATAACTGCGGTATAAACGAGTTTGAGGAAATCAGAGAAAAACTTCGTAATCTTATGAAGTATATTCCTCATAATAAGCTTCGTTATGATACGAACTTTGAGGATGATATCCTTGATGTTTCATGGAATGAGTCGGAGCTTGAGAACGATGATCTGAAGAATTACAAAGCAAAAGCGGAATATTATATCCGTGAACACCAGGATAATGAGGCGATAAAGAAGCTTAAGTCTAATATTCCTTTGTCGCACGACGATATAGAGGCATTGGAAAAAGTTCTTTGGTCTGAACTTGGTACCAAGGAAGAATACGAGCAGGAATACGGCTCTAAGCCTTTGGGCGAGCTCGTGCGTGAAATCGTTGGTCTTGATATGAATGCAGCCAAGGCGGCGTTTTCAGAGTACTTGGATGGTGCTAATCTTGACAGCCGGCAGATATACTTTGTGAACCAGATTGTCGAGTATATTGTTCACAATGGCATGATGAAAGATCTCTCTGTACTTCAGGAATCTCCGTTCACAGATCAGGGCAGCGTAGTTGAGATATTTACAGATCTAAATGTCTGGATGGGAATCCGGAAAGTTATTGAAAGCATAAATGATAACGCGATAGCAGCGTAAGAACTAAGAGATAAAGATTAGAATGAAGAATTATTAACTTGAAATGAGACGGCATTTATTATATGATACTATAGGATATAGCAAATAACAAGAAAGGAGGATTCTGCAATGTATCAGTATTTGTGTGATAGAAATAAACATTATTACAGATCCGTCTTATACTTTCTTGTTATATGTATCCTTGTTGCATGTACGGCATATGAGAAACCTGATTTAGAGAAGCTGCCTTATTCGGGAGCGAATGGCGTTAATGCGATAACATCTCTGGGAAACGGTGTTTATGATATTGTAGTATGTGAGTCTACAGATTTTTCGATCATTAAAAATGTGATACCCAGGAATTCTGAAAACGGCAGGTTTACCGGATTCAGAACGGCAACGTCTTGCGCTGTAATAATATATCTGTTTATTCTTATAAGTACGTGCGTACTATTTCTGTCCTGTTCTGAAAGGAATTTAGTAACAAGTCATCATTTTATCATTACTTATATCCACAATCTGGATGGAATGAAACCCTAATCTCAGTTTAATAGTATTAATCGTTGTCAGGTAAGCGTAGGATACGTTTGCCTTGTTTTGCTATGGAAAAGGAGATGGAGGTTATCATGGATCAGTTATATTCGAACATTATTTTTGCAATTATGGCTATTATGGGTGGGGGTTCGTCGTTGCTTATAGTAATTTTATTACCGATGACGATCATATGGAAGTTATATCGTAAGATCAGGTATGGTTACAAGATGACAGACTAATAATATCGGAGGTTGAGAGAATGCTATCGAATATAATCATTGCAATAATGTGTGTAATAATGGTAGCGGCAGGAATTTTCGGTTGGTGGTGGGAAAACGGAGGATGTTATCGGAATTCTGAAAAGGATGAAGAGAAACCGGAATCAGAAATTGAAACAGATAAAACAGAAGGGACAAAGGAAGATGAGAAAAACTAAGATCATATGTACGATCGGACCGGCCAGTGATAATGAAGAAGTGCTGACCCGCATGTGTCAGGCCGGAATGAATGTGGCAAGATTGAATTTCTCTCATGGCACTCATGAGGAGCATCGAAAGAAAATTGAGTTGTTAAAAACGGTTAGGGAAAAACTTAATTATCCTTTGCCGATCATGCTTGATACCAAGGGACCGGAGTACAGGATCAGAGATTTCAAGAACGGGAAGGAAATCCTGCAAGACGGCCAGACCTTTACATTTACCACGAGAGATGTTTCAGGGGATGCGACTATTGTTTCCGTAAACTATGCAGCCCTTGTGTCAGAATTAAAGGTTGGTGACAGGATACTTGTAAATAATGGTTTGCTCATTTTTGAAGTCAGGGAATTGACGGAAACAGACATAGTATGCGATGTCATAGCGGGCGGAGAAATCTCAGATCATAAAAGCATGAATTTTCCGGGGCATGTATTCAAAGGCGATTTCCTCAGTGAAGCTGATAAATCTGATCTGTTGTTCGGTATTGAGAATGATATTGATTTTGTTGCTGCATCTTTTGTGTCTAACAAAGAAAATGTCAGTGAACTCAGGAATTTTCTTGATGAAAACGGGGGCAAGGATATAGATATCATCGCCAAGATTGAGAACAGATCCGGTGTGGATAATATTGATGAGATATGTGAAATCGCTGATGGGGTAATGGTGGCGAGAGGAGATCTGGGCGTTGAGATTCCATTTATTGAAGTACCGGCTATCCAGAAATACCTGATCAAGAAATGCAGACTTCTCGGAAAACGAGTGATTACCGCAACGGAGATGCTTGAATCCATGATACATAATCCCAGACCTACGAGGGCAGAGATTTCGGATGTTGCCAATGCTGTATATGATGGTTCTTCTGCCATAATGCTTTCCGGGGAATCTGCTGCAGGGAAATATCCTGTTGAAGCTGTAAGGAATATGGCAGAGATCGCAGAGTATACAGAAAAGAATATTGACTATGTGAAAAGGTTTTACAGAACGGATTATGTCATAAAGAACAATCTGGATGCACTTTCACATGCTACATGTGCAATGGCAATTGATACTAAGGCAAAGGGAATCGTAATAAGTTCCATGTCCGGGATAACTGTCAGAATGGTAAGCCGGTTCAGGTGCCCGGTGGATATAGTCGGTATGACTACTTCGTCAAAAGCATGGCGGAAATTGAATCTGAGCTGGGGAGTTACTCCTGTCATGAGTGATGAGTTCGACTCGGTAGATGTAATGTTCTATCATGCCGCGCGGCATGCTACGGATCTTCTTGAGCTTAAGAGCGGAGATAATATCATACTTACCGGTGGACAGGCGGGCAAACAATCAGGCAGTACCAACACGATACGCCTGGAAACGATAAAGTAGAGGAGGAATGGTTCTATGTTTATTCTGCTTCAAATACTGCTTCTGGCAGTAGGTTTTGTATGTCTTGTTAAGGGTGCCGACATATTCGTAAGTGGAAGCTCAGCGCTCGCCAGGAATTTTAATGTTCCCGGGTTGATCATCGGATTAACGATCGTTGCGCTTGGGACAAGTGCACCGGAAATGGCAGTCAGTACAGTTGCAGCGTTTCAAGGTTCAAACGAGATCGCACTCAGTAACGTTGTAGGCTCCAATATTTTTAATCTGTTAGGCGTTCTCGGAATGTGTGCGATCATTTATCCTCTCCCGGTTGACGGGATTGTATTAAAGCGGGATTTCCCTGTTGCGATCATCACCACTATATTGCTTTTACTGGTGTCCTGCGGTTCAGTATTGTTTAATGGACACTTTGCCGAATACAGTATGGATCGTGGAGTTGCTGTTGTATCGCGGCCGGTGGCATCTATCCTTGTGGTAATGTTTATCGGGTATATTCTTTTCCTGGTCTTAAAAGCGAGGAAGAATCCAACCGATGATGAGCAAGCCGGCAAAGAGCCTATGTGGAAGTGTTTATTGTATATTGTGATCGGACTTGCACTGATCATTGCGGGAGGACAGGTTGTTGTGAACAGCGCAAAAGAAATCGCAAGAGCAGCCGGTATGACAGAGACACTGATAGGGCTTACGATCGTGGCTATCGGAACATCCCTTCCGGAACTGGTCACATCTGCAGTTGCCGCCAGAAAAGGTGAAACCGGTATGGCGATTGGAAATGTTATTGGTTCTAATATTTTTAATCTTCTGTTCATTTTGGGTATTTCGGCATTGATCCATCCTGTATCGATCAATATGGCTTCTGTATATGACTTAATGATACTCATAGTAGTCAGTGGAATATCTTATATATTTGCCTTTACCTCGAGGAAAATTGCACGTGGCGAAGGAATATTGATGCTTATGATTTATGCTGCAGATGTTGTATTTGCAATACTCAGATAGTTATTGAGAGGAGAAAGTTTTCATGAGAATTAAGTGGGTGGAGGAATTGTTTTCGAGTCTGATGATAAGTCTTGGAGCATTGATGGCGAGTTTTTCGGTAATCTGTATCCTGATTCCCAATGATGCGATTGATTATGGTACGGCCGGGATTGCGATAATAATCAATAAACTGACGGGATTCAATCTGTCGCTATGTGTAGGACTGATATTTCTGCCGTTTCTTATCGCGGGAACCGTTATACTTGGAAAACGTTTTGGGCTGAAAGCATTGCTCGGAACGGCGATATATACGATTGGACTGGAGGTGTTTGAAAAGGTACCTTTTGAACTGAATACGGAACATTTTTTGGCAGTGGTATTTGGCGGTGCCATTCTTGCTGCCGGGCTTGCATTGATCCTTAAAAATGGCGGTTGTATCGATGGTTCAGAGATATTTGCAAACATTGTTGTCAAAAAGGTATCGGAAAAGCTAGGGAAGAATTTCAGTCTCACGTATCTTTTGATAGGATTTAATGCGTGCGTATATACGGCTGTTTTTTTGCTCATTAATCGTAATGCAGCGCTGATGAGCCTGCTGGTTTATGTCATAGCGACGTCTATTATCAACCACTTTACGGATCGTTTTGAGGCGATCAAGCAGGTGACGATAATTACCAAGGAACCGGAAGAACTGGTTCGCGCGATCCGGGAAGATTTAAATAAGACCTGCACGATCATGGATTCTTATGGAGCTATAGCGGGCGAAAATAAGACATTGATCTGTTATGTCAATTATTTTGAGATGCAGAAGATGAAAGAGATCATCTCCGCTCATAAAGGAACATTCAGTACAGTATCCACGATTGATGAGATATTAAGATAGGAGCTGAAAAAAACTTGAATTTATCTGTTTAATTGAATATTATATAACCACCGAATGTGTGGATGCGGCGTGGTGGTATATATGAGCGAGAAGAGAGAAGATTTAAAGAAACAAGCGGAAATATTGAAAAAGTCTCGGGAACAGGCAGGGCTCAACAGAAAAAGAGTTTTCGGAGTATATGGGAATTGTGGTACAGAAAGCCAACTATGCGGTCAGGATGTATGAGAATGTCGGATTCAAAACCGTGGACGAGAATGACGAAGAATATATTATGGTGTGTGAGTTATGAGAATCTATGAGGTAAAGGATAATAAAAGAGATTATATGGACTTGCTTTTTCTTGCGGATGAGCAGGAAGATATGATTGAAAAATATCTGGATAGAGGTTCAATGTATGTCCTTGAAGATGATGGGATCAAAGGAGAATGCGTTGTTACCGATGAAGGTGATGGGATACTGGAAATCAGGAACATTGCAACAATTCCAGAAGTTCATGGTAAGGGATATGGAAGGCTGCTGATTGATTTTATTGCACGAGAATACAGCGATAGTTTTACGATTCTTCAGGTTGGTACTGGAGATAGTCCGCTGACGATTCCATTTTATGAAAAATGTGGATTCGCAAGACATCATGTTATTAAGGATTTCTTTTTGGAGAACTATGATCATCCAATATTTGAGGAAGGAATACAACTAAAGGACATGATATATCTGCGAAAGAATCTTCATAAAACATTGAACAGACAATAAAATGACAATACAAACTTCAAAAAGTATAGTAGATACATTCAAACCGTTCATAAATGAACTGTTAAACAAGGTTTGTATAATTAACAGTAATCATGACCAGGTGAATCTGTATACGGGTAGGGGTGTTTTGTGGATAATAAAGCATTTGATTCTAAAAGGATAGCAATGGGGTATGCGAAAAGACCCTGGCTTCACGAAAACGTTATCGCGCGGCTGAAAAAAGATTGTAATTTTGATCTGAATTATAGATTCAAAAATGGGCTTGATGTTGGATGTGGCGCCGGATTATCGACAAAAGCACTTAGGCTTGTTTGCGATAAGGTTACCGGAACGGATATTGCTGAAACGATGATAGAGGTGTGCAGGGAACTGTACGGAGATGATCCTGCATATGATTTTTATGTGGCCAAAGCAGAGGAGACTATAATACCTGATGAGAAATATGATATTATAACCGCTGCCGGATGCATCAATTGGGTTGATGAAAAGTTATTTATGGATAATGTGGAGAAGGTTCTTGATGAGACCGGATTGTTGCTTATTTATGATTTCGGAATAACCGACAGGATGATAGGAGATACTGATTATACTAAATGGTATCAGGAGTACCTTTGGAGATTTCCGAAACCGGCAAGAAAAGAACGCAAGTGGGCGCAGAGTGATCTGCCTGAAAGTTTTATCATGGAAAAGCAGATCGATTATGATATGGTGTATTCATTTGACCTTGAACAGTTTGTAGACTTTATGCTGATCCAATCAAATGTTAATGCTCAGGTAGAGAATGGGATCATTACCACGAATAAGATTCGGACTTGGATGGAAGAATCATTGTCACCTATTTTCAATAATGACAGAAAGCAGCTTGTATTTTGCGGTTATAGTTGGTACATAAGGAGAAACAGGAATATATGCGGAGTCGGAAAGGATAAACAACAATGAAACTTTATCATTACTACGAAAAAGATAACGGTCCTTTCAGAAGCATATCGGATCTTCCGGATAAGGAGGCTGAGGAGGTGCTTCAGCAGATCCGCCTGGAAAAACCGGATATCTTCCTCTCTAAGAGACCGGATGATTATTTGTTGAAGCGAAGGCATTTTGAAGAAGTGCTTCGAAATGAGTTTATTAAGTTGGGAGGCGTTCCTGAAAGGAATACGCCGCATTATATGGTAGTTGAAGAAGTACCGTTTTTCGAAAAATGGTATGAGCATACGGCGTATATTGCTATAGAAGCAAGTGAACTGGATCTAAAGATGCTTTCATTTACTTATGGCGATTCACACCCTACATTCAGTGGAAAGATCAAGGACGGGAAAGAGTATAGAAACCGTCTGTACGGTTATGAAGAAATACTGAAGATCATTGATAAGTATGGCCTGCCACAGATATGGAATCCGGATTTTAAGTATGGGCCGGAGTGTTATATTGAGGTTCAGATCTGGACTGACCGTGGGCTTGAAAAGTGGCTGAAGGACGAGGAAAGATTATAAAATGGAGATCAAAGAGTATAAGGAGTATAAGACGGAAGAAATCCGGCGGCTGTATACGGAAGTGGGCTGGAAGGCATATACGGATAATATGACGGCACTTGAGCTGGGATATAAGAATTCTCTGCTGGTTTTAGCAGCTTATGAAGGAGATGAGCTGTTGGGAATCATCAGAGTTATAGGAGATGGTTATACAATAGTTCTTATTCAGGATATACTTGTTTTTCCTTCGAAACAACGGCAGGGTATTGGAACAGCTCTGCTAAAAGCCGTATTGGAAAGATATTCGGATGTAAGACAGATTGAGTTGACTACGGATAATACTGATAAGACAGTTTCATTTTATAAGTCGTTGGGTTTTGCGGAGTTCTCTGAAATTGGCTGCTGTGGGTTTATGAACAGGTGATCATATGGATTTTAAGGCTTTTACAGATGATATAGAAAAGAAGAAATGGTGTGTATACGGAGTTGAGGTTTATGAGGACGGAACCCTGACTCATAGCTGGGGAGACACGGACAATAATCTTCACGATATTTACTCAGCTGCCAAAACCGTTGAATCCATATCTGCGGGATTGGCCTATGACAGAGGGCTTATTGATTTTAGTAGATCGATACTTGATTATCTTCCTGAGGATAAGGTGGAAATGATGTCTCAGGGGCAGAAGGATACATTCAAAAAGATCACTGTTAACAGGCTGCTTACTATGTCTGTGGATGGATTTCCTTTTAGGCCTGAAGGGGATGCGTGGCTGGATCAGGCGCTTTCCTGCAAGATAAAGAAGCCGGAAGAGAGGATATTCAATTACAGTAATATAAGTACATTTCTTGTTGGAGTCGCACTGACTGAGGCTCTTGGAGAGGACCTTGGAAAATTTATAGAACGGGAAATATTTAAGCCTCTTGGAATCTGTAACTACGAGTATGCAAGAAGTCCTGAAGGATACTTCTACGGTGCTTCCGGTATGAAGCTTACAGTTCATGATCTGAGCAAGTTTGGTCTGCTTCTCTATAACAAGGGTGTGTATGAAGGGCGACGGATAGTATCCGGGGAATATGTGGAAATGGCCACATCAGTTCAACAAATGAATAGAGAAGGCGGTTATGGATTCTATATCTGGAAGTATCGTGACGGTTTCAGCATTAACGGAAAGTGGAAGCAGAAGTGTTATGTTTTGCCGCAGAGGAGGATTATAGTAACTTATCTTTCGCATATCGAAGATGATTCGCATGACCTCTTGGACAGTATGGAAAGGAATATACTTGAGTTGAAGTCGCAGTAATGCGGATATGAATATATAACAGTGGGAGACCTTATATTGTTTTGCTTCACCTAATGCCGCCATTGATGCATTCCAAAAAGTAGCCGAGGCCATCAAGCAGAGGGGCCCCATGTTGGAATTATGAGGATGTAGGATTTGGTGCTGATTTATTTCGGAAGTTATTGAACATGAAGATATTACGGGATAACTTAGAATGTGTGAGGAAAAAGAATGGTAATAGACAACGGATTTGAGCACGAATCAAAGATCATGAGCAAAAACTTAGATTGCCCTACATTATCCGGCTTTAACCACATTGCCATATACCTGAGATGGGCATATGAAAAAGGCTTGGTATCGGGTACATTGTTAAAAACTGAGCCACGCATTAAAGAAACTATTGAAGGTGATGGCGACCTTCGTCAGGTTATTGCCGAAAGTAAAATCATGAAAGGAAGGATCAGATCTGCGGATTTTACTACTGAAGGCGAGAAGTTTACTAAATTCTTCTATGCTTTTGGAGGAAAGGATAAATATCCCCACTACGTGGACAAAGTAGCTGAAAGCTATTTTGGGGCCGGGACAAATTCCGAACAATTCAAGAACGAGAAGTACCTCTTTGTCCCCTATGATGAGGATTACTATAATAATCTGTGCAAATACATAGACGAAGCATGGGAGAAGAGAGACACTATAGATGATGACAAAGCAGCTAAGAAAGAGACTCTTATAAAATGGCTTAACTCTGTAGCTAAAACTGAGATACGTGTAAGCTATACCCATGCAGATTCATCCACAGCTCTTACCGCAAGCAGGATTGGTGGAAGGCCTGCCGTTCCCGAGGGCTTTGTGTGGCCTTACTTTGAAGGTGTGGGATTTGGTGATTCCAATCCGAAAAACAGACCACTTTCATTCATGGCTCAGATTAATCTTAAAGATATTACACCAATGGATAAAGAAGGACTCCTTCCCGACACCGGAATTCTAGCCTTCTTTTATGAAATGAATACCCAGACATGGGGATTTGATCCCAAGGATAACGAAGCTGCAAAGGTTTACTATTTTCCTGACGAAACCGATCTTCACCTTGAGGAAATCCCGGATGATATGGAAGATGATTTCAGATTTCCGGAATTTGCTCTGTCCTTTGAAGAGAAGATAAGTCTTCCGGATATGAGTGAATTCAGAAGTGATCTATCTCTGGATTGGGAGGACAATATAGATTGCGTCACTAAGGCTGGATATGATCTCGACGAGTGGGGAGAGCATACCAAGTTGTTAGGTTACCCCGATACCATACAGAATCCCATGTATGAAGATTGCGAGGCAGTAACAAGAGGCTGGCGCATGGGATGTCCTGAGGACTTTGCCAAGATTCCCGAAGAAGAAAAAGCAGATATCAAGGAAAAGTCTTCGGAGTGGATGCTCTTGTTCCAGATGGGAACAGTTGAAACTAATGATTTTGAGATGATGTTCGGAGACTGCGGGCATATCTACTTCTGGATCAGAAAAAGTGACTTGGCCGCAAGGGATTTTAATAAAGTGTGGCTCATTTTACAGTGCAGTTAAGTTGACAGGCGATAGAACATTATCTCGGAAACAATTCTTTTACAAACTTATGATATCGGGCGCGGAGTCCAATCCGGTCCCTTTTTATATCTTGACTTATGAGGACGATTGGAATATAGTAATCATAGATACTGAAAAACATTTCAGAGAAAATATTTTCAGAATAAGAGAGGCTTATCATGTTTGTTGGGAGAGAAAATGAACTTGCTGAACTCCAGAGAGAATTAAGGAGCTGGAAGCGCAAAACGGCTATACTTGTGTATGGTAAGAGAAGAGTAGGAAAATCTACCCTGATTAACAAAGCTGCCGATTCTTTTGAGGGTGTGGTAATTAATCATCTATGTGTGACCAGCACATTCGAAGGGAACATGGCGCTTTTATATCAAAGCATCTGTACATCATTGTCTCTCCCTAAAATGAGTTTTGAATCCATTTTCGCTATGATGGATTATTTAAAATCGCTGGAAAAGAAAATTCTTCTGATTATTGATGAATATCCTTACCTTAAAGAGACCAAAAAAAGGGGAGAGGTTGATTCCATAATGCAGGCTATAATAGATAAGCTGCCTGAAAATGTAAAGATTATTCTTTGCGGTTCCTATATCTCTGTAATGAAAGAACTGCTTGAAGAAGACAATCCCCTTTACGGAAGATTTTCACTTATTCTTCATATAAGAGATTTTGATTACTATGATGCAGCTAAGTTCTACCCCAAACTTTCGCCGAAAGAAAAAGTTGAAATGTATTCCGTTTTTGGAGGGTCTCCATATGTACTGGGACTTATAGATGAATCGACTTCTTTGGAAGATAATATAAAGAAGCTTCTCTTGCCAGAGACTGGTTTGGTTCGGGTTCATATTGAGAATACTATGATCAAAGAAATAAAAAAGACATTTGACACGCGTATTCTTGAGGCATTGGGGAATGGTAAAAAGAAATATTCTGAAATAAGAGACTGGATGAGGAGCAACGAAAACGGACTTCTTGATAAGCAGTTGAAGATACTTCTTGATATGGAAACAATCAGGAAGGAAGAGCCTATTAACAGAAAGAATGATAAGAAAAAACAATTCTACGAGATAGAAGATAACCTTATGAGGTTTTATTTCGCTTTCATTTTCGGTAATGCCGGAATAATAACCAGAATAGGACCGGAACAATATTATAAGCGCAACTTTGGAGAAAATCTTCGTGAGTTTATCAGCAGAAGATTTGAAGGCGTTGTGCTCGAATACTTCCACAGACAAGCTGTTAGTGGAGCAATAGATGACATTGAAGACTTTGGCTGCTATTGGTATGATGATCCGGTTAATAAAACTAACGATGAATTTGATTGCGTAGTAAAAAGGGTAGGAGATAAATATGACTTCTATGAGTGCAAGTTCTTTGACAGAAAAATGACTGCAGAAGAATGCAAACAGGAAAAAAAGCAGCTTGAAGAAATAAAGGGGATAACTGTTGAGAGAGTTGGATTTGTAAGCATAGAGGGCTTCTCATCAAAGAAGATCAAGGATTTTGTACTAGTGGATGGTAAGATTCTGTATTCGTAATATGACATAGATACATACTTTAAGGGAAGGTTTGTATAATTAACAGTAATCACGACCGGGTGAGTCTGTATACGGGTAGGGGTGTTTTGTGGATAATAAAGCATTTGATTCTGAAAAGATAGCGATGGGGTATACGGAGAGATATCAGATAGGATAAAAATATATGATATGATTTCTTGTTTTTAGTGATCTGCACTATGATGAAGTAAGCGACGGAGACGCACGGATAGAGGAGGCAGGATGAATCTTATAAAGGTTGCGAACGAAACGATCCGGATCTGTAAGGAAGCAAAGTACGAAGCAGAAGGAACACAGGTGGTATTTCCGCAGGGCAGATATGATTCAGTTGAACTGATCACACCAAAGATGGGAGAGGATCTGTTGGCTGCGGAAGCAAAGACAAAGGATTCCGGTAAAATGTGCAGGATCTTGGTGCAGAACAGTGATTCCTATGCTGCAGCCCGTGCTTATGATCACGCATTGGTAATGAATTTTGCGAATGCGCATAATCCGGGAGGCGGATTCCGGATGGGCGCGACAGCACAGGAAGAAGCACTGTGCAGATGCAGTACGCTGTATGAATCGATCACTTCAAAGGATGCTGCAGAAATGTATAAATATAACAATATGCATATCAGCAACGTCGAATCGGATTATATGCTCATTTCTCCGGAGGTGCTTGTATTTCGGAATGAGAACCTGGATCTGTTAAAAGAACCGTTTCGGACTGCAGTGCTCACGGTACCGGCACCCAATCGTTTTGGGGCAGCGATGTTTGCATCTTCGGAAAAGATCCGGGATACCTTCCTTCGCAGGATCCGCATCATGTTGCGGGCGGCAGCGGAAAGAGGTTATCGGGATCTGGTGCTGGGTGCATGGGGCTGTGGTGCTTTTGGAAATAAACCGGAGGAAGTCGCAGGATATTTCCGGCAGGTGATCCTCGAAGAAAAGGAAGGGGCCGCCTTTGATACCATCTGCTTTGCAATCTATGGTTCAGAGAATGGGAAGAATATTACCGCTTTTCACGAGGTGTTCCGGTAAGATTTCGCTTTAGGTCGGTGTTATCAGAGGGAGGCCCCCGGGGGTCAGACCCCATTGAACATGTGCAAAGATCGTGACATCCCGCCGTTTCAATTGATCGAAGATGGGGAGTTTTGTCGTCTGCGCACGACAAAAACATATTGACAATATCGTGCGCGGACGATAGATTTTATGCAGAAAATGCGTATCTTTTGTTTAGAAACAGAAATTACGTTTCCAAATTCGCCGAAAAGGAGAGTAGAAAAAAAGGAAAACCGTATGCGTAAGGCAATCAGTGACGGCGAAGCCGATGACTGGCAGGAAACATTATTTTGAGTGCATTCTTGCTGACAGGCTGTTCTGCGAATATAAGAGAGAGAATAATGAAAAAGATAGCAGGAATCGTTATATTAGTCGTAGGTGTACTGGCGACTGTTGTTGGAGCGTTAACATTCTACAAAATCGGATCTTATGTACCGCCTGAAGCATCGATCATTGGCGGGGCGGATGGCCCGACGACAGTTTTTCTGGCCGGCAGGATTGGACTGCCGGTATACGGAACAATCGCTGGCGGTGTTGTTCTAATGATTGTAGGAATACTATTGCTTATTTACAGAAAAGACAAAGAACAGTGACTCATGGATTTTTGCATCCGGAGGCAGTCACTAATGATGCGAAAGAGAGACAGATGATCGTAATAATTGATGCTGATTACAATGAAGAGATCGGAAAAGCACACATAGCGGGCATTGTTGCCGAAACCATTTTTGATGAAAAGGAAAAGATGGTTGTTACGGCGATATCCGATGAGATCGGCGAATACATTCCGGGACAGTTTTACAAAAGGGAATTGAAAAGTGTCGAGCTGATCATCGCGCAGCTTGAGGTTTCTCAGATCGAACTGATCGTTGTAGACGGATACGCAGACTTCGGAACAGATAAGCTTGCACTGGGGGCTTATGTTTTTGAAAAGTACAGGATACCGGTGATCGGGATCGGAAAGAACAAGTACGAAGGATGCAAAGTACCGGAGACGGAAGTGTACCGCGGAGACAGTAAAAAGCCTTTGTATGTGACCTGCAAAGGGATACCGCTTGCAGAAGCAAAAGAAATGGTTGAAAAGATGGCGGGAGAGTATCGATTACCATATCTGGTAAAATATGCGGACAGTAAAGCCAGAGATTGGACTTTATGATCTGAGCAGCTGCGGGACCGGCTGAGGGGGTGACCCCATTGACAAGAACGGGAATGGCTGGGCGGGGAGGATACCGACGAAAATACGATCTGCGTTACGCCGGTGTCCCTGGCGCAGATCGAGAAGATCCATACGCTCACACGGATACGATTTTGAGTAGCCCAAAAGTATCTTGGAGATGATAAAGGGGGATGTGATGAATTGTCAGCATAATTCACAAATATACAAGTGGAAGATTGGCACTCTAACGACGGAAGAAACATTGATTTTATACGGATTTTTGGTATAATAGTATTCAAATCTAAGGGCAAAACCATCGAAAGATGGCGACGCAAAGCTATAGGGACTAACGATGAAATGCGATTGCATCCATCAATGTCAGCCAGTTGCGATCAACCATTGAAAAAGCAGTTGAAATCGAAACCGGACGGCATTATGAAAAGCAATTTCATAGTGCCGTTTTTCTTTGGCGCAGGTGGGATCGTGGGAGAAAACTGTGAGAACAAAGGGGGGGACCGGTATGGAGCTGGAGGTAAGAAATGAAAACAGGCAGAGAGAGACGGAAAAAAAGAAGGAGATGCCGGTGCAGATCATAAAGCGTCCGGGCAATGAGCTGACGGTTGAATACGACAAAGAGCAGAAAATGTTGAAAATCAAAATCTGGACCCCGCTTCTGGTACTTCCGGGGCTGACTCTGCTGGGAATCGGCGGTCTGCTGCTGATCATCGGTATGCCGATATTGTGCCTGGTAACCTGTATCATCGGGGCAGTTTTGTTTGGTATGTCAAACTTATCCAACATACAAAAAGAGGAAGAAAAAAATGACAGCATAGACCGGGAAATCGAAAAGCGGATCGGATGATCCGTTTTTTCTTTGCTCTGCTAACTGAGTTACCCTGCTTATACACAAGATGGCAGATGGCAATAAAATAATCATTTCAAAAAAGCTTCGAAGATGCTAAAATCATGCTATGTCAGATTTTCAGGAATTGATCAAAAACATCGATAAGTGCCGGGATTATGTGCGGGATTTCTTTGTCTACGGCTTTAAGAGCCGCAGTGATTTCCCCGGGAAAAGTGCGCGAACTTATGATGATGAACGCCGTCGTATCGTCAGCTGGCTGCCGGAGTATGTAGCGGAGGATTTTACGGAGGGCGGCAAGTCCAAGAATATTTCCCTTCAGATCGATCAGAAAAAACTGCATACCAATCCGCTGTATCGTGTGTGGGAAACCAAAAGTTTTACCGACCGGGATCTGAGCCTGCACTTCTTTCTCTTAAAACTTCTGCAGGAGAGGGATGCAGCCTTTTCTGCCGCAGAACTGACGGATCTGCTTATGGACGAATACGGATATGAAGCTGATCTGCAGAGTGTGCGCAGGAAGTGCAATGAGTATGTGGAGGAAGGGCTTCTGACTGTCCGAAAGGAAGGCAAAACAATCCGCTATCGCAGGGAGATCTTTTATAAAGAGCTGCCGTATGCGGAGAAACTGCTCGATCTGATTCGCTGTTTTCAGATGGATCAGCCGCTGGGGATCGTCGGACATACGATACTGACAGAACAGCGGGCAGAAAACGAGATCTATCGCGTTAAGCATGGATTTCCGACCTTTACATTGGAGGATGAGATCCTTGCTTCTCTTCTGGAGGCCATCCATCAGCGGCAGAAGGTGCAGATGCGCGTGCAGAGTAACCGCCATACCCAGGAGGCGAGCAGTCAAAAAGCAGGATTTCCGGTAAAGATCTTTGTGAGCGTGCGCAGCGGACGACGTTTTGTATGCATATATATGATCAATAAAAGATCTTCGCATTTTCATTGCGTGCGGCTGGATCAGATCAAGGAAGTTACTATCCTGCCGGACGTGGTTCCGGAAGGGAAAGACTTAAAGCATATCCTGACATCGGTGCAGCCAAAGGTCTGGGGTGTTTCGTTTTCGCCTCTGCTTCCCGGGCACAAGCCGTTTCAGAAGCTGATCCTGACGATCCGAGCGGACGAAAAGAGAGAACCCTATATTGTGCAGCGTCTGGTCCGGGAGGGCGAAGGCGGAACGATTGAAAAGACTGCCCCCGATACATTCCGTTATGAAAAGACCGTAAAGGATGCGATGGAGATGTTTCCCTGGGTCCGCAGTTTTATCGGAAGGATCGTGGATCTGAAGATCTACGGGACGGACGGGGAGCAGACGTTTGAAGAGAATGAGCAGCTGGAAAAAATGTTTTTTGCGGATCTGCAGAAGATGTATCAGGTCTATGGCATAGCGAAAGATTCGGAAGCGTAAGATGGAGAGACTTTTTTCAGAAATCTACAATCGATATTTTCAGATCGTAAACCGCCTGCTGCTGAAGCGTGGAACCATCAGTCCGAAGATGCTGAAAAGTACGGTGCAAAAGTACGGCTTTGGCGAAAGCATGCTCTTTTTGCTTCCCGGACTTTCCGAAAATCGCTGGGAACTTTTTGAGAAAACAGAGGGCGGCTTTTGTTCCAAGCTTCCGGGTGGTGTGACGGTACCGCTCAGCCGGCTGCAGAAGCGGTGGTTAAAGGCGGTTTTGTGCGACCCGCGCGCGGCGCTTTTTCTGGATGAGGAACAGAAGGAGAAGATAACCGAGGTATTACGGGATGTTACGCCTTTGTTTCATTATGAAGATTTCCGCTATTTTGACCGTTTCTCCGACGGGGATGATTATGCAGAGGAAAACTATAGAAAACAGTTCCGGATCATACGGGATGCGATCCGGAACGAACAGATCCTGCGCATTCGTTACGAGGCACGGACGGGAAGGGTCACAAAACTGACGATACGTCCGCAGTATCTGGAATACTCCGTCAAGAATAACTGTTTCCGACTGTTGTGTGAAGTGGTCGGGAAAAACCGCACGCAGAAACACATCCTGCGCATCTCCCGGATGAGAGAGGCAGAGGTTTCTGACGAAGATCCAAACGAGGAGCTGTTGGCTTATGAAGAAAAAGAACCGGAAAAGATCACGCTTCTGATCCGGGATCAGCGGAATGCCGTGGAGCGCATTATGCTGCAGTTTGCGGATTACCGCAAAAACACGGTACACCTGGAGGATAATACATACCGTTGCGAGATCTTTTACGATAAAGATGATGAGACGGAGCTGCTGATCGAGATCCTGTCTTTCGGGCCGATGATCGAGGTGGTGAATGTACCGGAAAACAAGCGATTTCTCGGGCTGATGCGGGAGCGGCTGCAAAAGCAAAAGGCGCTGGAATTGATATAGATATACTGTTGAACAGCAGTTTAGGAAGGTTTGCAGAATGTATAAGGCGGAGCAGGAAACTTTCAGAAGCGGGAGAGTAAAATGGAGGATAAATATCTGACCTCCGGACGTTTTGCGAAGATGGCAAAGGTTTCGGTACGGACAGTAAGATTTTATGACAAACAGAATATCTTAAAACCCAGTTACGTGAATGAAATGACGGGCACAAGATACTATACGGCAGAGGATCTGGTGAAACTGCAGCAGATCCTGCTGTATAAATATCTCGGTTTTTCGCTGGATGAGATCAAAGAACTAATGGTGAAAGCAGAAGATCAGAACTATATGGTCGATTCCATGAAACTGCAGCAGACACTGATCCGCGATAAGATCGATCAGATGCGTCTGGTGCAGAAGGCTGTCGATGATACGCTTGCACTGTATGAAGAAGGCAGCGAGATGAATTGGGACAATATGCTCCGGATCATTGAACTGACCAGTATGGAGAACAGTTTAAACCGGCAGTATCAGAATGCGAGTAATGTATCGGCAAGGATACGATTACATCATCTCTACTCCGTAAATACGGAAGGGTGGTTTCCGTGGCTGTTTCGACAGATGCAGCTGAAATCCGGAATGAAGATCCTGGAACTCGGCTGCGGAAACGGCGCACTCTGGGTGGAGAACGCAGAGAAGATACCGCATGGAAAAGGAACAAAGATCGTATTATCCGATATTTCCGCAGGTATGCTGCAGGATGCTTCCAGAGCGATCTTTGCGGAAAAAAACAAAACGGATGCATTGAAAAAAGTGATCTCTTTTCACGAGTTTGACTGCAACGAGATCCCATATCCTGAGGATTCTTTTGATGTGGTGATCGCCAATCATATGCTCTTTTATTGCGAGGATCCGGAAAAAGTGGCAAAAGAGATCCGGCGGGTATTAAAGGACGGAGGATGTCTGTATGCAAGCACCTACGGCAGCCGGCATATGAAGGAGATCACGGAACTGGTCAGGGAGTTTGATGACCGGATCGAACTGGCGGCCACGGAATTGTACCGTATCTTCGGACTGGATAACGGGGCCGGGATACTGGGAGAGCATTTTGAAACGGTAGAGAAGTATACTTACGAGGATGCCCTGGTCGTAGATAAGGCAGAGCCGTTACTGGAGTACATCATGTCCTGCCATGGCAACCAGAATCAGTATATCATCGATCGTTACAAGGAATTCAAGGCTTTTGTGGAAAAGAAGACCGGCAGAAAAAAGGGCTTTATGATCACAAAGGAAGCCGGATTTTTCAAGGCAGAATAAAAATCAGATTTTTTGAAAAAAATGCTTGCAGATGACGTAACGTCACCCTTTATAGTGATATCATCAAAACACAGTTCATGAGATTTGTCAGACACACGAAAGGAGATACAGAAATGACTATTATTGTAACGGGTGGCGCAGGTTTTATCGGCAGCAACTTTATGTTCCATATGCTGAACAAGTATCCGGAATATCGCATCGTTTGTCTGGATTGCCTTACTTATGCAGGAAACCTTTCTACACTGGCTTCCGTTATGGACAATCCCAATTTCCGCTTTGTAAAGGAAAGTATCACGGACCGGGAAGCCGTATACAGACTCTTTGAGGAAGAGCATCCGGATATGGTGGTAAACTTTGCGGCAGAGAGCCATGTAGACCGTTCCATTGAGAACCCCGGGATCTTTCTGGAAACCAATATCATGGGTACTTCCGTATTGATGGATGCCTGCAGAAAGTATGGCATTCAGCGTTATCATCAGGTATCCACCGATGAAGTATACGGTGATCTTCCGCTGGACCGTCCGGATCTGTTCTTTACCGAAGAGACGCCGATCCATACCAGCAGTCCGTACAGTTCTTCCAAGGCAGGAGCGGATCTTCTGGTACTGGCTTATCACAGAACCTTTGGTTTGCCTGTGACCATCAGCCGCTGCTCCAATAACTACGGTCCTTATCACTTCCCGGAGAAACTGATCCCACTGATGGTGATCAATGCGTTGCATGACAAGCCGCTTCCGGTCTACGGGGAAGGTTTGAATGTAAGAGACTGGCTGTATGTAGAGGATCACTGCAAGGCGATTGATCTGGTGATCCATAAAGGACGTGTCGGTGAAGTATACAATATCGGTGGGCATAACGAGATGAAGAATATCGATATCGTGAAGCTGATCTGTAAAGAGCTGGGCAAGCCGGAGAGTCTGATCACCTATGTGACGGACCGGAAAGGACACGATATGCGCTATGCGATCGATCCGACCAAGATTCACAACGAGCTGGGATGGCTGCCGGAGACGAAGTTTGCCGACGGTATCAAGAAGACGATCAAGTGGTATCTGGACAATAAGGATTGGTGGGAGCCGATCGTTTCCGGTGAATATCGGAATTATTACGAGAAGATGTACGGAAACCGCGGATGATCCGTTATCGGGTTTTATGAAAAACAAAAGCGGACAACGGCAAAAAGCTGTTGTCTGCTTTTTTTCTGCATTTCGCTTTAACAGCACGGCACATTGATTTGAGCATCGGAAATTGTTATAATGATATCTGTGATATGAGGAACATAACAACTATGGAAGAAAAAAAGATCGTCAGAAAACTGTCACTGGTCGGGATACTGGGGAATGTATTACTGGCGGGATTTAAGCTGCTTGCCGGTATCCTCGGAAGATCCGGAGCGATGGTTTCGGATGCGGTACATTCGCTCTCGGATGTGTTTGCGACGTTTGTTGCTTATATCGGTGTGCTTCTGTCCAGGCAGCCGGAGGATGCAGAGCATCCCTATGGGCACGAGCGTCTGGAATGTGTTGCGGCACTGGTTCTCGGGCTGATCCTGGCAGGAACCGGGCTTGGGATCGGGTATACCGGGATCCGCAAACTGGTGATGAAGGAAGAACTGGCGGTCCCGACGATGCTGCCGTTGATCGCGGCAGTCGTATCGATCGTAGCGAAAGAGGCTATGTACCGCTATACAATGTATTATGCAAAGAGGATGGATTCGGCAGCTTTTAAGGCAGACGCCTGGCATCATCGTTCGGATGCATTATCGTCGATCGGATCGTTTATCGGTATCGGGCTGGCGAAGGCCGGTATTCCGGCGGCCGATCCGGTTGCCGGGGTGATCATCTGTTTCTTTATCTTAAAAGTGGCCGGTGAGATTTCCAAAGATGCTTTGGATAAGATGCTGGATACTTCGTGCGGAAGAGAAACCGAGGAGCGTATCCGGAGTTTTGTAGAGAAGCAGCCGGGCGTGGAAGGTGTGGACCTGCTCCATACCAGACAGTTCGGGAACAAGATCTATATCGATCTGGAGATCGCAGCAAACGGGGAACTGTCTCTAAATGAAGCACATGAGATCGCAGAAGAGGTTCATGATCGCGTCGAGACGGAGTTTGCCAATGTAAAACATGTGATGATACACGTAAATCCGGTGAATAAGAACAATGCCGGAAAGCACACTGATCACGAAAACGGTGGATGAAACTACCTGTAATCCGTTAAAACTCTGGCATGATCTGGGAGAGCCGGCTTACACGACCAAAGAAGAGACGGATCTGATCCGCAGTGCTGCGCAGCCGCTAGTAAACAGCAGTATCGCAATTATTGAAGAGAAGATGGCAAATGTGAGAATAGTCACAAGGCGGAACGGTGTAGTATACTTTACCCTGACCAAAAGAAACTATACACCGGATCGGGGATATGATTACGATAAGGTGCTTTCGTTTCACTAAAACGGCGGAGGCATAATGAAAAGGGAAAATATATTACGACTGAGGATGCTGCGCAGAGTCATCTGCGGTACGGCGCTGACCGGGACGCTGTTCCTGGCCGCCTGCGGGAACAGCGGATCACAGGATACTGCGGCAGATGGTAATATTACACCGATCGCAGAAGCGGAACCGACTACGGCAGGAGATGCCGGGAAAATAGCAAACAATACGGCAGAGGAGGAAGAAGAGATGAATTATGCGGAATACTTCGGGGGATTGGAGCTCGCAAAGAGTTACAAAGGAGTACAGAACAGCAATCCGATCATAGAACAGCATTACGGAGCTGATCCGTTTGCGATGGTATATGAGGATACTGTGTATTTCTATATGACCGCGGATGCATACGAGTACAATGCGGCAAAGGAGATCAAAGAGAACAGTTACAGCAAGATCGCCAGTATTTATGTGGTTTCCACGAAGGATATGGTCAATTTTACAGATCATGGTGAGATCCGGGTAGCCGGAAAAGATGGTGTGGCGACCTGGGCGAAAAATTCCTGGGCACCGGCAGCAGCGTGGAAGATGATTGACGGAAAGCCGAAGTTCTTCCTGTATTTTGCGGATAACGGCGGCGGGATCGGAGTGATATGTGCCGACAGTCCGGTCGGACCGTTCCGGGATGAGTTAGGTAAGGGCCTGATCCGCAGGGATATGGAAAACTGCGGTAACGTGGAATGGCTTTTTGATCCGGCCGTGCTGGTGGACGATGATGGTAAGGCATATATCTATTTCGGCGGCGGTGTACCGCAGGGGAAAGCATCCCATCCGATGACCGGCCGGTGTGCGCAGCTGGGCGAGGATATGATGAGTCTGGTGGATGTGCCGAAGGTGATCGACGCACCGTATCTGTTTGAAGATTCCGGTATTCACAAATACAATGATACCTATTATTACACCTATTGCAGTAATTTCAACGTGGATGAGGAAGGCACGAAGGAATACGGATTCGAAAATGGCGAGATCTGCGTAATGGAAAGCAGGAACCCGCTCGGGCCGTTTACCTTTAAGGAACGGATCCTGAAGAATCCGGGGTATTATTACGGTGTAGGCGGAAACAATCACCATGCGATCTTCTGCTTTAAGGATCAGTGGTACATCACCTACCATACCCGTATGCTGGAAAAGGCGCAGGGTATCCTGCATGGCTATCGTTCCACCAGCATCGAGGAATTTACCATGGGAGAAGATGGAACGATCGGCGATATCCCGATGACAAACGATACAAGAAAACAGGTCGGAACGATGGATCCGTATCAGACGATCAATGCAGCGACCTTTGCCGTGATGGGCGGTGTGGATACTGCTCCGGCGGATGAAGTGAGCAGGGAATGCGGCTGCGGCAATATGCTGCTGACTGCGATTAACAGCGGTGATTTTGTGAAACTGCAGGGTGTGGATTTTGGAAGCGCCGGTGCAAAAAAAGTGATTGCTACCGTGAAGAGCAACGGACAGGAAGGCGTGATCCGCGTGACGACAAAGACGGTCAATGGTGATGTGGCAGGCTATATCCCGGTAAAGGGTGACGGAAACGAGACAACGGTCATCGAAGCGGAGCTGGATCAGAGCATTACCGGACTGCAGGATGTATATTTCACGTTCTATGGGGACGGATACGAAGTGGCAGACTGGCGTTTTGAATAAGAAACATTGATCGCATAAATATACAAAAAGGCGCATCCATTAGGCAGAAGATGCGCCTTTTTTGTACTTTTTGTATTCAAAAGGGTTGGCGTATGTGGGATGTTTGTGTTATAGTGTGAAAATGTAATACTATTATAAAGTGAGGATAAAACTATGGAATCATTTATCAGGGCGGTGGATTTTTTTAAGGGCAACCGGCCGGAAGATATCGTTGCAAAATACGGTACGCCGGTATATGTGTACAATGAAGATATTTTAAGAGACCGTATGCGCAAGGTCAGCAGGATCATTACGAAGTACGAGTTTCATTCCAACTATTCCATCAAGGCGAACACCAATATCAATATTTTAAAGATCGCCTTGTCCGAGGGACTTTATGCGGATGCAATGAGTGTCGGCGAGATGCGTATCCTTCTGGATGCGGGATTTCCGGCAGAAAAGATCTTTTTCGTATCCAACAATGTATCTGCGGAAGAGATGCAGTTTGCCATCGATCATGATATTCTGGTCAGTATCGATTCCTTAAGCCAGCTGGAGCAGTTCGGTGAGATCAACAAGGGAGGCAAATGCGCGGTCCGCATCAATCCGGGAGTCGGTGCCGGACATCACGAAAAAGTGGTGACGGCAGGAAAGAAGACGAAGTTTGCGATCGCGGAAGAGGATATCGATCAGATCTTTGACATTACAGCCAGATATGATCTGACGATCGCCGGGATCAACCAGCACGTGGGATCCCTCTTTATGGATCCGGAACCGTTCCTGGCAGCGGTTAAGAACTTCCTGCGTATCGCGATGAAGTTTAAGGATCTGGAGTTTATCGATTTCGGCGGTGGTTACGGTATCCCGTATCACAAACTGGATGATGAGAAAGATTTCCCGATGGAATCGTTTAAGAAGGATTTTGAGCTGCTGATCGATGAGTTTGTAAAGGATTACGGGTATGCACCGCTCTTTAAGACCGAGCCGGGGCGATTTGTTGTGGCAGAGAGCTGCATCCTGCTTGGGCGGGTACATTCCGTAAAGCAGAATTCCGGCGTGAAATATGTAGGAACCGACATTGGTATGAATGTGCTGGTGCGTCCTTCGATGTACGACTCCTGGCATGATATCGAATTTATCCGTGGCAATGAGATCGTGGCTCGTGAAAATATGGAAGAGCAGACCGTGACCGGTAATATCTGCGAATCCGGCGATCTCCTGGCAAAGAACCGTATGCTCCCGGTGGCCCGGAAAGGGGATCTGGCAGCCGTACTGGATGCCGGTGCTTACGGATATGCGATGTGCTCCACCTACAATTCCAGACCGCGTCCCGCGGAAGTACTGATCACTTCCTCGGGAGAGGTAAAGTGCATCCGGCGTGCGGAGACATACGAGGATCTGATGCGTCTGTTTGAAGTATGAGGCTTAGGAACTGATACAAAAGTTCCTTAAAGGTAGCCGGTGCTCCGGGCAGGCGGTCTTGTCTGCGGCATATGTCACAAGGCGAAGAAACGTCATATCCGGCGCTTCTGCCGGGCGGATTCCTCCGGGAGAATGGCGGAAAATGAATTAAGAATTATTTAAGGAATAAAAAAGGATCAGATTAAGACTTCTGTGGAAGGCTGTTGTATAGTAACATCAGTAACAGACCACAGAAGTCTTTTTTTGAGGAGTGAAAGATTATGAAGAATAACAGTTTTATGAGAACGATGTTGGCGGCCGGGATGGTATGGGTGGCAGTACTGACGACCGGCTGCGGTAAGGAAGAAGGTATTTCCGCCGGGATGCTTACAACGCTTACGAGCGGCGATTTCCGTGAGAAGTTTAATGCAGACGGTACGGTAGAGTGTGCGGAGCCGCACTTTGTATATTCCACACTGACCCTTCCGGTGAAAGATGTGCTGGTGAAGGAAGGAGATCACGTACAGGCCGGCGATCTGCTTTGCGTGCTGGATACGGAATCTATCGAAAAAGAGATCGCGATGCAGCAGGCATCGATGGATGTGACACAGAAAAATGCTTCGACCACGGTATCTGCGGCAAAACGTCAGTACAATACGTATGTGGAAGGGATCACAAACGGAACCGATACCAATCTGGTGGCGGCAATGGCCAGAGCAGAGCAGGCAAGGGAGCTTTGCGAAGCGGCGCAGATCCAATACGCAAACTACAAAGAGACGGTGAATATGGGGATGGATCCCACGCTGGCAGCGGCGGATCAGGCAGTAAAGTCGGCAGCGAATTCCATCCAGCAGGCGCAATCGATGCAGTACGAGATGGACGGAAAAGATTATGTGACCGAGATCCAGAAGGAACAGGCAGAGGATGCGGTGGACAGTGCCAATCTGGCATATGTGCAGGCAATTGAGAGAAGAGATAACCTGCTGCGTCAGAGTGATCTGCAGCTGGCGGCTTATGCGAAGGACGTGGATGATGCGATGAATCAGTATCTGGGAGCAGTTGCGGCTTATCAGGCAACGGTAAGGGATCTGGAAAATGCAAAGCAGGCCAGTTCGGATGCGATCAGTCAGGCGATGCGCTCCGGTGATGTGAGTGTCGAGGAACTTCGTCTGGCACAGCTGCAGGATGATTTGCTGGACGCACAGATCCTGGCAGAGGCATCCGGAACCGTTACGGCCGTAAATATCAAAGAGGGTGAGAATTCCACCGGTGTGCTCTTTGTGATCGAGGATACGCAGGATCTGATCCTGACGGCAAGAGTATCGGAGAAGGATATCAACCACGTAGACCGCGGGATGGTAGCCGATGTAACGACCAAATCCGACAGCTCCGATGTGTATGAAGGGCGGGTAATGCAGATTTCCGAAACAGCGTACAAGAATGCTGCAGGTGAGACAGATACCTCCGGCAAGGATGCGGATTACAAGGTGACTCTGAACATTGCCGAGCCGGACAGCCGGATCCGTGTGGGAATGAATGCAAAGGTGTCCTTTGTGGCTTATGAAAAGAAAGACTGTCTGACCGTACCGAATGAAGCAGTGTATACGGATGAAAACGGTGACAGTTATATTCTGACGGTTACGATGGGCGAAGAAGGTGGTACAATAGGAACCGAAAAGATCAATGTGATCTACAAAGGCAAACGTGAAAGTGTAGTGGAAGGCGAAGGCCTGACAACAGGGACGCAGATCATCATCGATGGTGAGACCTATCAGGATCTGGCAGGACAGACAGTGAAGATCATCTAATAAGGAAAACAAAATGGAAAAGGTAAAAATCATATCAGCAAAAGATCTTTCGAAGACATTTTCGAACGAATCCGTACAGCAGCATGTGCTGAAAAATCTGAATCTGGATATCTATAAAGGGGATTTCACCGTAGTTATGGGAAACTCCGGGTCCGGCAAGAGTACACTGCTCTATGCGCTCTCCGGTATGGACCGGCCGACGCTCGGTACGATCACGTATTATGTGGAGGATCCGAGAAAAAAGAAAGGCGCGGACGGGATCGAGATCTCGAAATACTCCAATGACAAACTGGCACTGTTCCGCAGAAATCATGCCGGTTTCGTATTTCAGCAGAATTATCTGAATGACTCGATGAGTGCGCTGGACAACGTGATGATCAGCGGGCTGCTGAAATCCAAAAACCGCAGGGAACTGGCAAAGCGTGCGAAGGAACTGCTGGGACGTGTAGAGATCAGTGAGTCGGATGCGAGAAAGTTTCCGTCACAGCTCTCCGGTGGTATGCAGCAGCGTGTAGCTGTGGTACGTGGCGTGATCAACCGGCCGGAAGTGCTTTTTGCGGATGAGCCGACCGGTGCGCTGAATTCACAGAATACCACCAATGTATTGGATATCTTTACGGAGCTGAATCAGGACGGCCAGAGTATTGTGATGGTAACGCATACCGTAGCGGCAGCAGAACGCGGCAACCGCATCATCTATCTGGCGGACGGTGTGATCTCGGATATCTGTGATCTGGGACCGTATATCGGTGATTACAAAGATGAAAGCAATCCGGACATCGAACAGGCAAAGGAAAGGCATAAGAAACTGAAAGATTTCCTGCAGGCACAGGGCTGGTAAACGTAGAGGAAGAATATGTATCGATTATTTGTCATTGCAAAAAATAATATGAAAAAGCAGAAAGGGGATATGATCACCTTCCTGCTTCTGACCTTTCTGGCGGCACTGATGATCTTTGACTGTATATCCGCTATGTCCGGGATCGGGAACGTGCTGGATGCCAAATTTAAAGAGGTGAACGGCGCGGATGTGATGCTCTATACTTCCGATAATACGGCTGCCCGCCGGATTTCGGAAAAGGCGTTTGAGGAAAATGAACATATTGCCGAGTATGAGGTGACCCCGCAGCTGGATATGATCGCAAAATTCCGCAAAAAAGGCGAGAGGGATTTCAATGCATACAATTTTTTTGCTGAGGCTTTTGATGAAGAAAAGCGCATTATGAACATTGAAAGACCGGGACGGAATCTGCTTCCGAGTGAAGTGCTCCTTCCTTATAATATGAAAGGCACGTTTGCGGTCGGGGATGTGATCCAGCTGAAACTGGATGAGGATGTTTATGATTTCACGGTGGCAGGTTATCTGGAGGATCCGTATTTCTGTGCGACGATGAATATCTCGGTGTACTGCATCTGCCTGGACCGGGATGTCATGGAAGAACTGGCAGACGAGCATCCGAACCTGGTGACTAGAGAGAACATATTTAAGGGCAGGCTCTCTGCAGCTGACAGGAAGGCCGGATTTTCAACAGCCGATCTGGAGAGGGAGATCGAGGATCGCTACAAAGACGGATGTGCCAAATACGACGGCGAGGGTTCTTTTGGCTATCTGCTGATCAACTGGGATATGATGAAAGGCGGATCTTCGTTTCTTCCGCTTATCATCATCGCACTGATCCTGATCTTTGCGGTAATGATCCTGGCGATCGCTATCGTGATCATCTCCTTCAGTATCAATAATTTTATCCGGAAGAATATGAAAAATACCGGTATCCTGGAAGCATGCGGATATACGGTGAGCGAACTGCGCTGGGCACTCACGCTGCAGATCGCGATCGTGGCGACGATCGGTAGTATTCTGGGCGTCACAGCGGGGATCCTGACGTTTGATTATTTTGGCAATATCATCAGTCTGGTGTTGGGATTGTCCTGGAACCAGCCGGCCGATCAGCTGACGGCAGCCGGAACGGTGCTCGGCATCGTACTGTTGATCGTACTAGTGGCAAGAGCGGTCAGCCGGGCTTATAAAAAAGTGAGTGTTTTGGATGCGCTTCGCGGCGGGATCAATACACACAATTTCCGAAAGAATTTCTTCCCGTTTGAATCGAGTCCTTTTCCGATCCCAGTGGTATTGGCACTGAAAGAAACCTTTGGCGGTCTGGGCAGAAACCTGTTGATGGTCTTTATTGTGGCTCTGCTTGCGGTATCCACGCTGGTGGGCTTTGGTATGTATGAAAATTTCGGGACTGATCCGAAGACGATCATGGATATCATGAGTGTCGAAGTGGGCACGGCAATGGTAGAAGATAACAGTCACAGCCTGGATTACAAGGAACTGGGAGATGCGATGCGCCAACTGGACAGTGTAGACTCCGTGCTGGCTATTTCCAATTATTCGCCGACGGTAGTGAAGGGTGATCGCGAAATGAATGTGAGCACATCTGCCTATGATGATGTGAATAATACGAGAGCGACCAAGGTAGTGGAAGGAAGGATACCGGAGAGCGATAATGAAGTGATGGTCAGTACCGGTATCGCGAAGGATCTGAACATTCGTGTTGGGGATGTGATCACGCTCAAGTATTCGGAAAACGAAGCGGATTATATGGTGGTCGGGATCAACCAGGCACTGCAGAATATGGGACGGACCATGATCATCACAATGGACGGGATCCGGAAGATCTTTCCGGGGGAACCGCATCCCGGTTTCTATGTATATGCAAAAGACCATATCTCATACCGTACCCTGGAGAGACAGCTGCTGGAGATGGTGGATGAGGAGGGGTATGACCTGACCGTGACGGATATGCAGGGCTTTATCAGCGGAACGGTGGATTCCGTCGTGATGGCGACCAGGATGCTTTGTATCGTTATCGTGTTCATCACCTGCTTTGTCGTGATCTTTGTGGAAGCTCTGGTCATCCGCGCCAAGATCAGCAAGGAGTGGCATAATATGGGTGTGAGTAAAGCCCTGGGACAGACGACTCGTGAACTGGTAACACAGATCATGCTCTCCAATCTTCCGGCAATCGCCTGCGGAACCCTGTTCGGCGTATTGCTGTCGCAGGAACTCGGAAAAAAAGCGATCAGCGCCGCATTCTCGCTCTTTGAGATGAATGATATCGCATTCCGGATCTCTCCGGTCTGGATGATCCTGACGGTGACCGGTATCCTGCTGATCGCAGTACTGACCGCCGGCTTCGAGGGCCTTAAGGTGAAACGCCTGATCCCGGTGGAAATGATCACGGAGGATTGATCGATCTGCAAAAAAGCGTAATTGGACATTATGCCTGAAATTTGATAAAATACCCTCTGATGAATGCAGACTTTCTTTCCGTTACGGAAGGAGCCGGAAGGCAGATGAGGGGGACCTATGCACTACGATTGTCTGATCGTGGATGACGAAACAGATCTGGCCAGGATGACGGCCGAGTATTTCGAGATGTTTGATGTAAAGACGCAGTATGTGGAAAGTGCTGCGTCTTGTTTTGATTTTCTGTCGAAGAACAATGTGGATCTGATCCTGCTGGATATCAACCTGGGGGACGGTTCCGGATTTGATGTGTGTAAAAAAGTCCGCGAGGAGTATAAGCTTCCGATCCTGTTTATCAGTGCCAGACAGAGCGATGATGATGTGCTGATCGCGCTCAGCATCGGTGGTGATGATTATGTCAAGAAACCATACAGCCTGGCGGTATTGCTGGCAAAAGTCAAGATTCAGCTGAAAAAAGCGGAGGAACTGCGGCAGTTAATGACATTGGAGAATCCGCCGGCAGCGATCCTGGCGGAGGAACAGCCGGTCTCTCCGGAAAACTTTGCATTGGATGAACCGACGATGTCCGTGATCGTAAAGGGACAGCGGATCGGACTGAAAGCCAAAGAATTTGCACTTCTGAAGTGTCTGTATGATCGCAGGAATACGATCGTGACGAAGGATGCTCTTTTTGAGGAGGTCTGGGGGGACAAGTTTTACTCGGATGGCACGCTTAATGTGCATATCCGTAAACTGCGTGAAAAACTGGAGAAGGATCCGAACAAGCCGGATCTGATCAAGACCATCTGGGGGACGGGGTATATACTGGAATTATGAAACGGATACGAAACATTGCGATCATGTATACCATATTAATGATGGGCGTCTTTTGCGTGATCTGGAAGATGCATCATGGCATGCGTTTTACGATGGCGTCGCCGGATACCTATACCGATGAACAGCTGCAGATCTATAAGCAGATCTGGAATGTGATGAGTGTGGCGATGGAACAGTATCAGGGGCGTATGTTTCAATATGTGTTGCTCCTCTGGGTGATCATGCTCCTGGTCGGGTATCTGCTGCTGTTTTGCATCTGGCAGTCCGAGATCCGGCCGATACTGGAATTGCAGCGATATGCGACCGAGATTGCGAAGGGCAATCTGGATGTGAAACTCCCGATGCGGAAAAACAGCAGTTTTGTTGCTTTTACGGAAAGCTTTGATCTGATGCGCGAGGAACTGAAGGCTTCCAGACAGCGTGAGATGGAAGCAGAGAATGCGAAACGCCAGATGGCTGCGGAACTCAGCCATGATCTGAAAACGCCGATCGCTACGATACAGGCCACCTGTGAGCTTTTGCAGATGCAGATCCTGAAAGCAAAAAAAATACAGACCTACGGAGTGGATGAGATCAGCGGACTGGACGAAAAGATCGGATGTATCACCAAAAAAGCAGCCACGATCAATGAACTGGTACAGAGTGTACTTCACGCGACGATCGATGATCTGGAGGAGATCAAGGTAGAAGTCGGGGAATACGGTTCCCCTTTGATCGGGGATTTTTTTAAGGATCTGAAAGAATACGGAAACATCATTCTGGAAAACGCTGTTCCGGAGTGTCTCATCTATATGGATAAGCTGCGTATGGAGCAGGTGATCGATAATGTGGTGGGCAATTCCTATAAATATGCCCATACGGATATCCGGGTATCGTTTGGCGAGACGGAAGAGATACTGATGCCGGATGGGAAAAAGAGCCGGTTTCTTAGGATCACGATAAAGGACAGCGGCCCCGGTGTGGCACCGGAGGAGCTGCCCCTGTTGGTTGAAAAGTATTACCGCGGATCCAATGCAAAAGAGCAGAACGGATACGGTCTGGGCATGTATCTGGTCAAGTGGTACATGGAAAAGCAGGGCGGCGGTATGGAATACTATAACGATGACGGTTTTACCGTGGATCTTTTAGTGAAAAAGGTTTCGTAAAATTTCTTTTTTTTTCCTGCGGGATCGATGATGATCTGGTTTCTGCGTACAAAATAGCTGCGGTAGCGGAGGTAAGCCGTATAAGCGCTTAAGCACCATACCACACCCGAGGAGATCCAGATGCCGGCGGAACCGCAATCTATATAGGCGGTCAGGAGGATCGGGAAGGTAAAACGTCCGATCACTTCCACGATACCATTGATCAGCTGGAACAGGGCATCGCCGATCCCGGTCAGTACGCCACGGATCACATAGATCATGCCGAGTGCCATATAGAACATACTGGTGATCTGCAGACCGATGGTCGCCAGTGTGATGATGTACGGACTTTCATCCGCATCCAGAAACAGCGAGGCGATGGGACGGCCGAAGAACTGCATTACCACGATCAGGATGCTGGAGAGTATGAGCATGATCACGGTGCCGGTCTTGTAGCCTTCGTAAACACGATCCGTTCTTTGAGCACCATAGTTTTGTCCGCAGAAGGTGGAAAGGGAAGCACCCAGAGTCATATACGGCTGATGGATCAGCTGCTCGATGCGGTTGGTGGTCGTGAAGGCTGTAGCAACCGAAGGACCGAAGGAATTGACCACGCGCTGCAGAGCCATTGAGGAGATAGCGATCAGACTGAACTGCATAGACATCGGCACGCCCAGACGTACGATTTTGCGGATCATATTGCGGTCGATCGCAAAATCGCTCTTTTGAAAACGGAAATACGGATTCCTGCGGACAGCGTAAACCGCGCAGGTGATGACGGAGATGAACTGCGCCATCAGTGTAGCCAGTGCGGCACCGGCGACGCCCATCGGGATCACACAGACAAACAGGACATCCAGTACTACGTTGACAATGGTCGAAAAGATCAAAAAGTACAGCGGGGATTTGGAATCGCCCAGCGCACGCAGTACGGAAGACAGGTAGTTATACAGCGACACAAACAACAGTCCGCAGCACATAAAGCGTACGTACAGGGTGGCATCGGCCATAAATTCCGGCGGTGTATCCAAAAGATGCAGCAGGGACGGCGAGAGTACAAATGCCAGAGCACCGATGATCAGCGGTACGACGAGCATGATCAGACCGGTATTGATGATACACCTTTTCACACTTTCGTCATCGTGCGCTCCGAAAAACTGAGAGGTCACGATACCACCGCCGTTTCCGACACCGTTGCACAGGGCGAAGAATAAAAAGGTGATGGAGGAGGTGGCTCCGATCGCACCGAAAGCATCCGGTCCCACAAAGTTACCAACGATGATGGAATCGGCGAGATTATACACCTGCTGAAAGAGATTCCCGATCAGCATCGGAAGGGCAAAGATCAGGATATGTTTTGCGGGACTGCCCGTGGTCATATCGGTTATATTATTTTTCATAGGTTTATCTCCTTAATTTCTTGCTATCCGTGTGTATTATGGATTATAATCCGTACTATAGGAGATACCATCTCATCAATTGACGCAATACTTATCATTTTTTGACATGTTGTCTTGTATCACCTGCCGTTTTTGTGAAAAATACATAAAGAATACAGGTATAAGGGGGAGCTTATGGATTACAGTACTTATGAGATTTATGATTTTGATCATGTAAGCGCATTCAATATGTCCACGGGGTATAAGGAACGCAGTTATCCGATGCACTGGCATTCCTATGGAGAGATCCTGCTAGTAGGCCCCGGAGAGACCAATGTCTATAAGGTAGGAAAGAATACGTATCATCTCGTGCCGGATGATCTTATGCTGGTATGGCCGATGGAGACGCACGAGATCGTGGATGCAGATCGGGAGAAGTCACTGGTGATCCAGTTTTCCAATGCGTTTATCAATTCGCTCTTTGATCTGCAGAGGATCATGCATCTGTACCGGAATGTGCACGTGATCTGTGTGACCGCGCATCCGGAACTGGCGGCAAAATTGAAAGCGATCACGTTGAGGATGAAAGACATTTTTTACTCGGAACGCTCTGACAAAGAGATCCGCTGCTGTATGCTGCTGATGGAGTTTATGCTGCTCTTGGATGAATACCGGAAAGAACTGGCACCGGAGCTGAATGACGAAGAGCAGTACGGCTATACGGACGATGTGATGCGGCGAATGATGCAGGTATCCGATTATATTAAGAATAATCTGACTGCGGATGATCTGTCACAGGCGGCGATGGCGGAGATGGCAGGGATCAGCCGGGATTATTTTTCCAGGATCTTTAAGAATGTCACGGGGATGAATTACAGCAAGTGGCTGAATATGATACGGATGGAGAAGGCCTCTGAACTGTTGACACAGGAGGGAAGGACGTTGACGGAGATCGCGATGCTGTCCGGATTTCAGAGTATCCCGAGCTTTAACCGTGTGTTCCGGGAAGAAAAAGGGATGGCACCGGGCGAATACCGGGCCCTGTTTGCCGGAGGGAAAAATGTAAATAACAAATAACTTGCCAAAAAGGTTGCCAGGCATTAAAATGGTAATTTGAGGTAGTGTTTATGGATACGATTCGATTGGAAAAGAACCAGATCATCCGGATGAAGAATCATTTCGGAGAACAAGGGGGCAAAATGGGAAATCAGAAAGAAAAAGGTTTCCGGAAGCTGAACCGAAGTCAGCTCGGGTCGGTATTGATCATTTATCTGATCGTATCTTTGGTTTTTAATGCATTTCTGGCCTTTTTTGCCAATATGTTCCTAAAGTACGTGGTAGAGAGCAGGATCTACAGCGAGTATAAAGATCTTGTTTATATGACAAAGCTGTACGAGAAGCAGGATGTGCTCGGGGATATTGCCGTTTTTCTCGGAGAAGAAGATAAAGAGTATTTTCTGGCAGACCGGGATCAGAATATCCTGTACCAGAGAGGAGAGAATACCTGCAGCAAGAATGGCGGCACGGTACGGCTGTCTATGCTGGGAAAAAAAGTATATCTGTGTGAGGACCGGGAGATCCGGCTGCTGCGTCGTAAGAGTGACGGGGTAACGTTTGATATGCCGGCATTTTTGGAATGGACAAAGCAGACCAATGGCTTACAGAAGCTGGCGGATAAAGGGGCAACGCTGGATATTCCGTTCTGGATCGCGGAAGATGTAGGATTCACCAATACGAGGCTTTACTGTAAAGCATACTTCAGTGTGGATGCTTCGGATCTGATCTTTCTGGCGGCGATCACCGTATCCATTCTGGTGATGATCCTCGGTATGTCCTTTATGCTCATTTATCATATCGTGGGCAGTATCGTCAGACAGCGCAAGATGACCAATCTTTTCTTTATGGACGATGTGACCGGCGGGCGCAACTGGATGTGGTTTATGATCAAAGGTGAGCAGCTGCTGCAGAAGCCATATACGCAGAGAAGTAATTTTGCGATGATCAATATTTCTTTTATCAAGTATCGCAATTTCTGCATGTGTCACTCGATCAAAGAAGGTGAGGATATCCTTGCCAAGGTGGATAAACTTCTGGTGAAGGATATTGAAAAGAATGATCTGTGTGCGCACAATTCTTCCGCTAATTTTGCGGTGCTGATGAGGTTTAATAATGAGGAACAGCTCCATTCCTTCCTGGAGAAGCTGCTGAAGGATCTGGAGATCGTAGACGGTATCCATAAATTCAGTTTCCATATCGGTGTAAGTATCATACGTGAATGGCATGATGTGCGGAAATGGTGGCTGCTCCGACGCCGTATGGCAGATCTGGAAAAGGAATATAACAATGCCTGCACGGCAAGAGAGACGCTGGCGGATAACGATAACTCCGCGATCGCTTTCTTTGATGAGCGGATGATACAGGAGCAGCGGTGGCTGGATATCGTGCAGGAGAACCAGCAGAGAGCGTTGCAGGATGAAGAGTTTGTGGTATTCTATCAGCCGAAGTACGATCCCAAGACGGATCGTCTGTGCGGTGCGGAAGCTCTGATCCGCTGGGAATCGCCGGTCTATGGCTTTAAGGGACCGGATACCATCATTCCGATCTTTGAAAAGAACGGTTTTATTACCGAGATCGATACCTATATGATCCGGCGCGTCGCCAGAGATCAAAAGGAATGGGTAGATAAGGGCTATGCCTGTGTACCTGTTTCCGTTAATGTGTCCAGAGCACATTTTGCGGAGAGCAATCTGGCCCAGCAGATCCGTGATCTGGTAGATGCCGAGCAGGCACCGCATGAGCTGATCGAGATCGAGCTGACGGAAAGTGCATTCTTTGATGACAAGACGGCATTGGTATCCACGATCAAGAAACTGAAGGAATTTGGTTTTGTGGTTTCTATGGATGATTTCGGCGCGGGTTATTCTTCCTTAAATTCTCTGAAGGATATGCCGCTGGATGTATTGAAACTGGATGCGGAATTTTTCCGCGGTGACAGCGAAGACGGAAGAGGCGAGATTGTAATCTCCGAAGCGTTGCAGCTGGCCAAAAAGCTGCATATGCGTACGGTTGCGGAAGGCGTGGAAGCCCGTGAACAGGTGGATTTTCTGGCGGAAAAAGGCTGCGATATGATCCAGGGCTATTATTATTCCAAACCTCTGCCAAAGAGCGATTTTGAAAGCCGCCTGAAAGAAGAGATGCAGAAAGTGGCCGCGGAAAAAGAGGAGAAGGAAAAAGAAGAAAAGGATAAAGAAGAAAAGGCAGCCGGGGAAGTGAAGACGGACGAAGAAACAGAAAACGGAGAGAGTCCGGAAGAAGTCAAACCGGAAGATAGAAAGAACGAAACGGCTGGAACGGAAGAAGTGAAGAACGAAGGGGCTTCCGCGACAGAGGATAAAGCGGAGAGCGCGGAGGAGCCGGAGGCAGTAAAGATCAGGAACGAAGAAACGAAGGACGGAGAGCCGGAGAATGCAGAAACGGAAAGTGAAGAGGATAAAAGAAAAGAATTCGAGAGAGAAGAAGGAAAGGAAGCGTTCCTTTTGAAACCGGATCCGGAGATGGCCGGGCAGGAACAGCCGGACAGTCCGTAATGCAGGCGTATCAACCCTCGGAAGCATATCAGGTATGCAGACTTTGTCCGCGTGCTTGTTGTATCGACCGGAGCGCAGGCAAAAGAGGATTTTGTGGTGCCGATGCACAGCTTCGGATAGCAAGAGCGGCTCTGCATTATTGGGAAGAACCGTGCATCTCCGGAACGGAAGGTTCCGGTGCGGTTTTTTTTACGGGGTGTAATCTTGGCTGCGTTTTTTGTCAGAATTATGAGATTTCCCATTTGGCGACGGGGATGACAGGAACGACTGTCAGTCCGCAGCGTCTGGCGGAGATCTTTTTTTCTTTACGGGATCAGCAAGCCAACAATATCAATCTGGTCACTGCGGATGTGCATATTCCTGCAGTTGCGGAGGCTATCCGGTTCGCAAAAACACAGGGACTGTCGATTCCGGTGATCTTCAACAGTTCTGCATATGTGACAGTCGAAAGTCTGCATATGCTGGAAGGTCTTGTGGATGTGTATCTTCCGGATTTTAAATTTTATTCTTCCTCCAAGGCGGCAAAATATCTGCGCGCGGCAGACTATCCACAGACCGCCCGCAGGGCGATCGAAGAGATGGTGCGTCAGGTGGGAGCGTGTGTCTTTGATGCAAAAGGCAGGATACAAAAGGGTGTGATCGTACGCCATTTACTGATGCCGCATGGTCTGCTGGAAGCCAAGATGATCGTAAAGGAACTTTATCGCACCTATAAGGATGGGATATATCTGTCCCTGATGAATCAGTACACTCCGATCACGGCACATCTGAAAGACTATCCGGAACTGCGGAAAGGACCGTCGGAAGCGGAATACACGGATCTGATCGAATATGCGCTTGCGCTTGGCGTGACAAATGCTTATATGCAGGAAGGCGGTACCGTATCGGAGAGTTTTATCCCCGCATTTGACGGGACCGGAGTAGAAAACGAAGAAGGGATGCCGGTTTGAGAAGAAAAGGAGGAAAACGCCCTGTGCGATACTATATAGCGGATTGTCATTTTTTTCACGATAATCTGAACCATCGGATGGATATGCGCGGTTTTGCGGATGCAGAGCAGATGAATGCGTATATGATCGGACAATGGAATAATAAAATACGAAAGAATGATGAAGTGGTGATCCTCGGAGATTTTTCGTTCGGCAAAGGGGAAGAAACCAACAGGATCCTGGAACAGCTGAACGGGAGACTGTTTCTGATCCGGGGCAATCATGATGACCGGTATTTAAAAGACCGGGCATTTCGCAAAGATCGTTTTGAATGGATCAAAGATTATGAAAAATTGCATGATAATGGCCGGAGTGTGGTACTCAGCCATTATCCGGTTTTCTGTTATGACGGTCAATACCGGCGGGATGCACAGGGGCGTCCGAAGACCTATATGCTGTATGGACACGTGCACGATACCTACGATGAGATCCTTGTAAACCGTTTTGTCCGGGAAACGAAAGATGCCGTGCGGATGGCGCATGGACAGACCGAAGAAAAAAATATCCCATGTCAGATGATCAACTGCTTTTGTATGTATTCCGATTATATTCCTTTATCTTTGGACGAATGGATCGAGCTGGATGCTGCCAGGCGTCAGAAACTCGATCAGAGCAGTGCTTTTAATTCATCCACGGAAAAGGTATAGTCTTTGTTGCAGAAGTCGCAGTGCAAAGTCACGGGACGGTCGTCGGCGATCATTTTGTCCAGCTCTTTCCGCCCCAGGCTGATAAGCGCTTTGGTGACACGTTCGCGGTCACAGTTACAATGGTACTGTACGGGACGCACGGCTTCGATTTCAATCTCTCCTAAGATATCCTGCATCATTTCCTCGGGAGTCTTTCCCTGCAGAAAGTAATCCGTCACACTGCGTACTTTGCCAAGGGCCTGTTCCAGCGCCGAGATGGTATCCTCGGAAGCAAAGGGCAGCAGCTGGATGATAAAACCGCCGGCATGCTTTACGGACAAATCGGTATCTACCAATACACCGAGTCCTACGGAGGTAGGCACCTGTTCACTGGAGGCGAAATAATACGTAAGATCCTCACCGATCTCGCCGGAAACCAGGGAGGTCTGCCCGACATAGGGTTCTTTCAGTCCCAGGTCTTTGATCACGCATAAGGTCCCATGGCCGATGGCTGTGCCCACATCCAGATGACCGTTTGCTTTCAGCGGCAGTTCCACAGCCGGATCATAGAGCAGTCCTTTTACATTTCCATGGGCATCCGCTGTCACGGCAGCCTGTCGGATCGGACCGTCACCGTCGATCTTTAAGGTGATAAGATCCTCTTCATTTTTACACATCGCGCCCATCATCGCGGCACCGGTAAGCAGACGGCCCAATGCGGCCGTGCACACCGGGTAGGTGTGATGGATCTGCTGTGCTTTATTTACGGTTTCTTTGGTATAGGCGGCCAAAAATCGTACTTCGTTGCCGAAGGCCAGCCCCTGTAGGATCTGATCGTTCATATTCGTTCCTTATTTCCCTGATTTTTTACGGAGCATCCACCATCTGGCGATGTTCAGCCCGATCTTGTAGTAGAAAGGCCGCAGCTCTTTATCCGCAACTTTGATCATTTTACGGATCTCGATGTGCTGCGGGCAGTGGGATTCACATTTGCCGCATTCCACACACTGATCGGCAAATGCCGGATCTTTGCGCAGGCCGATGGTCTGTGCAAATTCGTGGCGTGCTTCTCCTTTATTCTCGGTATAGATCTTGTTGTAACACTGGAACAGACCGGGAATGTCTACGCCTTTCGGGCATGGCATACAGTAGCGGCATCCGGTGCATCCGATTTTGACGTTTTCTTTGATCAACGCACGCAGGGTTTCGATGGTTTCCTGTTCGGCTTCGGTAAAACTGCCTGCGGCTGCCTCGGAGGCAATACGGCAGTTTTCCTCCACCATTTCTGTGGAATTCATACCGGATAGGATGCATGTGACACCGGGCTGGTCCCATAGCCAGCGGAGTGCCCACTCGGCCGCGGACCATTTGTTGGGATGGTCTGCGATGTGCTGTTTTGCCTTTTGCGGGAGCATATCGACCAGCTTGCCGCCGCGCAGGGGTTCCATGATGATAACAGGAATGCCCTTTTTGTACGCGGTTTCGAGACCGCGGCGTCCGGCCTGGGTATGCTCATCAAGATAGTTGTACTGGATCTGACAGAAATCCCAGTCATAGTCGTTCAGGATCTGCAAAAACATATCCGTGTCGCCGTGGAAGGAAAAGCCGAGATTGCGGATCGCGCCGGAGGCCTTTTTTTCCTCGATCCACTGCAGGATCCCCAGATCTTTGAGCTTATGCCAGGAGGCAATGTCTGTCAGCATATGCATCAGATAATAATCCACATAGTCGGTCTGCAGACGGGAAAGCTGCTCCTGAAAATACTTTTCGATCTGTGCGGTACTGCTGATCAGGTATTGCGGCAGTTTGGTCGCGATATGGATCTTTTCCCGGATCCCGTTTCGCTTGACGATCTCACCGAGCGCCACTTCGCTTCCCGGATAGATATAGGCGGTATCATAGTAGTTTACACCGGCTTTAAATGCGGTCATCAGTTCTTTCTCCGCTTTTTCCAGGTCGATACCGGTACCTTTGCGGGAAAAGCGCATGCAGCCATAGCCGAGCTGCGAGATCTCAGTACCGTTCTTGTCTTTGCGATAAAGCATGTATTACCTCCGGATCTGTTCCCTGTTACTCGTGCTTGTTAAGTGCTTCATTTACCTGATGTCGCTAAACTCAAGCTTCGCGTTTGCTCGCTTTCGTTAAGTTCGGCAGGTAAGTGAGCACTAAACGCGCACTTCGTTTCACTCGTGCTTGTTAAGTGCTTCACTTACGGCTTTTGACAGCTGATCCGCACAGGAAGTACCGCGCCCGCCGCAGTCATTACCACGCAGCAAGGATGCGATCTGTGAAGCATCGGCGCCTTCCACCAGTCGGCCGATCGCTTTCAGGTTTCCGTTGCATCCGCCGACAAAACGTACATTGTGCAGTTTTCCGTTATCAATCTCAAAATCGATCTGCCTGGAGCATACGCCCTGCGGATAATACGTGTAATTTTCCATGTTCTTAATCCTCCAGATATTTTTTCATTGCCTCATAGTTCTGCGCAGCATCGTGATACCCTTGCAGATACAGCGCTTTCAGTTTATTTTTATCTTTTTCGATCCGGTTGATCTTAAAAAGCGGTTCCGGGCGGAAAACAAATACATGTCCGTCCGCTTCCAGCTTTTGAATATAGTCCAGCGTCCGGTTGTAGACCTGATAGCGCCGTCTCATAACTACGGGTACCATGGGGTAATCCTTATATCGGATGCACATTGCCCGGGTATTGGCGTGCGAGATCGGTTTCTTCCGGTAGCCTTTCGGCTGGGTCAGAACGATGACATTCTTCCGGTTCCCATCCAGAATGGAACGGCGAATGGGGATGGAGTCGACCATACCGCCATCCAGATACAGCTTCCCGTTAAAGCTCACATTGCGTGAGACCAGGGGCAGGGAAGCGGATGCCTGCACGGCCGTGATATCGGTTCGCATATCTTTCATCGGCAGGTATTCGGCCTCACCGGTTTCGATATTGACAGCTACCGCAAAGCATTTGCCCGGATAGGCGGCTGCTGCATCGTAATCGTAGGGATCCAGCTCGTTCGGGATGCGATCGTAGCAAAAATCCACGCCGAAGAGATCACCGGTTTTCAACAGACTTTTGGTACTGCAATACTCCGGGTCGTCCAGATAATCCAGGGAGATGCGATATGCACGACCGATCTGACCGGACATATAGCTGGATAAATGACAGGCACCTGCCGATACACCGTAGCAGGACGAGAACTGAAGCCCTTTCTCCATAAAAAAGTCCAGAATGCCCGCAGTATAGAGACCACGCATCCCGCCGCCCTCCAAAACAAGACCGGCACGTACCAATTCTTTATGTTCCGTATTCATAATAATATTTGATCATCCTTCGCTTTATCAGTATCATTGTTATAATTTATAAATTCCTATTTATTCTACCATGGTTAGGACGGGTGTCAATGGGGAGGGTTCTTACGAGGCTACCTTTTGGATACGATCACAGCCCAAAACACTTCGGTTGAAATGGTCTAAAAATGAAAAAAATTTCAGGACGGTTTATATACTACATATGCAGAAAGGGATATACCAGATACTACATATTGCGTGAAATGTCGGATTCATAAGGAGTTCGGAGCATGTTCCCTGTGTTCACGGGAAAAATAGTAATGGAAAATATGTAAACCATGTGATATATATATTATTGGAGAGGTATAACCTGTTATGGCAAAACTGATGTATGAAAATCGTTTCATACTTACCCGAAAGCTGCATAAGGAGTATTTTCGCTTCTGTTATCGGAAATTGCAGAAACGTACACAGCTGATCTCGGGACTGCTGGCATTGGTTTCTCTCGGGGCATCCGCCTGGTTATTTCTGGGATTGCACAGCGTTCCGGGGGCGGTGATCGGGCTGATCCTCACGAGCTATTTTGTATTTGTCATCTTTTTTGGCTATGCTTTCCGTGAGTGGCTGCAATACCGTGAACTGCAGGATCTGCATGGCAAGGCGATCGTCAATCTGGTACGGTTCCATTCGGATCAGGTGCAGGTGACGGTAAACAAAACGAAGTTTTCCTTTAAGTACAGCACTATTGTACGGGCTTACGAATCTGAAGAACTGCTGATCCTGATCCTGGGAAAAAAGGGAATGCTGGAACATGGGCAGCCGTTATACAAGAATGGATTTACCGGAAAGATCCCGCTGAAAGAGTTTAAGAGATTTATTAATGCGAAAACAGCGAAAGATATATTTTCGCCGGAAGAACAGATAACGGAGACTCGTTAGTATGGCAAGAAATACGATCTTAATCGCAGATGATGATGAGGAGAACAGAAGCTTTTTAAAAGATCTGTTCAAAGCAAACTACCAGACGGCAACGACAGCAAACGGTCGTGAGGCTATGGAGTATCTGATGGAACATCAGAAAGATGTAGCCCTGATCCTTCTGGATATGCATATGCCGGTGGTAGACGGGCGTGCGCTTTTGAAGGTGTTGTTTCAAAAGGGCGTGACCAAACGTATCCCTATTGTCATGATGACAACGAGTCAGGACAATGACTTGGTGAAGGAGTGTTATGCAAACGGTGCTGTGGATTTTATCCTGAAACCGTTCATTTCGGACATCGTTTACGGACGTGTCAGAAATACATTGTCTTTGTTCCATAGCAAATCGCAGCTGGAGAGCATTATCAGTCAGCAGACAGCGCAGATCAAGGAGAAAAACAAGGAACTGAAATCCACGAATGACCGCCTGATGGAACTGGTAGGATCGATCACGGAATTCCGTAATATGGAGTCGAACGGGCATATCAAGAAGATCAAAGCGATATCCCATATTCTGGCAGAGGCTCTGGGACGATTTTATCCTGCGGATTACGATCTGCCGCCCGAACGGATCGAGGCGATCGAGAGTGCGTCGGCGCTTCATGATATCGGAATGATCGCGATCTCCGATACGATACTGTTAAAACCGGGAAAGCTTACGGCAGATGAATTCGAAGTGATCAAATCGCATACGACCCGCGGCTGCGAGATCCTGGATCAGATCCGGGAACTGCAGAGTAAGGATACGATCGAGATCAGTTACAACATTGTGCGTCATCATCATGAAAAATACGATGGAAGCGGATACCCGGATCATCTTGCCGGGGAGGATATTCCGATCGAGGCGCAGATCGTCTCCCTTGCAGATGTGTATGATTCCCTGATCTCGGATCGCAGCTATCGTGATGCATTTGATATGGATAAGGCATATACGATGATCATGCAGGGCGATGCGGGTTCTTTTTCCGAAAAAATGCTGGAGTGTTTTTCAAAAGCACGACCGGTGATCGAAATGGCATGTAAGAAGTTTACCTGATGTTTTGAAGGTATGATTGGGGGGTATGGATGTCTGATATTAACGAAGAAGATGATCTCCTGGATCTGGGTGGTCTGTTTGATGAGAATGGGGGAGAAGATCTCCTCAGTCTTTTGGATTCCGTACAAAAACAGCAGGATGGTGTGGAAGAGGCAGAAGCAGAAGTGATCCCTTCTGCTTTGGATAATGTTGCCGAAACGATGGCGGCGGTCGGCAGTGTTTCATCGGAAGATGCTTTCCAGAAATTGATGGGAAGCCTGAATGAAGAGGAAGAAGAGCTTCTGGCAGATACGGACTTTTCCGAGGATGCGGTTCGGAAACGGAAGATGGAAGAGTATGACAAAGCCGTTTACGGTTTTGCGCAGCTCGATGAGATCGAAAAAGGGATCCGGCAGGGGCTCGATGTTTCTCTGTATGACAGCGAGGAACTGTCCTTCCGGCAGATGCGGGAGGTGCGCATCGGTCTGGAACAGGGCATAGATGCAACGTTTTATGCCAATAAGTATTATAAGGACAGCCAGATGCGCGAGATTCGTCTGGGGCTGATGGAAGGGCTGGATGTGAGTGGTTATGCCCGGCTGATCTACAGTCTTCCGGATATGGAACGCATGCGGCGTGAACTGTTCAAAGAAAGATATAAAGAAGATCCGGATAGTATGGATTTTTCGCTGGTGGATATGGACACCGGTCTGATGATCCGTACCACAGGCGGACTGATGCGGGCAACGATACAGTTGACGAAGCCGCTTCCGGGGAATTTTTCAAAGAAGAATCTGGAGACCAGATTAAGGATCTACGGGATCGAGTATGGTTATAATTTTGATGCGCTCGGTCCGGATCTAGGCAGTCTTCCGCTGGAAGAAGAGTTCCTGGTAGCAGAGGGAACGGCACCCGAAGAAGGGAAAGACGGCTGGTATGAATATTTTGTTGATAATCTTGATGATTCCCGTCCTTCGATCAAGGAAGACGGCTCGATCGATTATCGTGCGAAAAAAGAGTATTCGGCCACGCATCCGGGAGAAAAAGTAGCATTATATCACCCGGCCACGCAGGGAAAGATGGGATATAATGTCAAGGGGATCGAGATTACGGCACATTCCGGCCGCAATATCCCAAGACTGGATTGTTCCGGTGTGCGTCTGCTTCCGGACTCCATGACATACGTATCGATGAAGGAAGGGTATATCACCTTAAAGAACGGTAAGCTGGTGGTGGTCGAGTACCTGGAGTTTCAGGGCGATGTGGCTTACGGAAACGGCAATATCTCCTTTGACGGTACCGTACATGTGACCGGTTCCGTGCGGGAGAATGTGATCATTGAAGCGACCGGGGATATCCAGATCGACGGCTTTGTGGAGAATGCCCTGCTGAAAGCCGGACGTGATATCATCATCCGAAGAGGAGTGAACGGTAACGGAAAGGGACGACTGGAAGCGCGCCGGAATGTCGTGGCAGCATTTTTTGAGAATGTGACGGTTGTTGCAGGCGGAAATGTGGAAGGCGGATATATCCTGGACAGTATGGTGTTCAGCAACGAGATGATCCATACGGAAGGTAAGAAAAATCTGATCTGCGGCGGCAAAGTACACGCGATCGGAGGTATTATTACGGGAACCATCGGCAATCCGACACAGGTACGTACGGAGGTAGAAGCCGGAAGAGTAACGGATACTACGGAAAAGCTGAGAGAGCTGCTGCAGCGCAAGCGTAAACTGGATCTGGAAATGGATAAGGTACGGGCCGGAATGAATACGGTGCTTCAGAAGATGGGGGCACTGAAGGGGCGGACAAACAGTGTGTTCCTGAAGTTCCAGGAAGTATTGGAACGCCAGAAGGAAGAAATGCGTCAGATCCGTAAAGAGCAGGAGATGCTGGAGAGCGGAGTGGCAGATTCCAAACGAGTGTATATCAAGGCGACCAATGGAGCACATGAGAATACGAAAGTGACGGTAAACGGTGCGACTATGATCCTGCGGGAAGATATTACGAGACCGCGTTTTTACAACGAAGGAAAGAAACTTTTGTATGATCACTCGGTCTAGTACATCGAACATTAATTAACTAGCCATATCCTTGTTCGATAGCCCGTATGCTGCTTCATCGTCAGTCGCCGTAGCCCGCTACGACTCCTTCCTCTTCATTGCCTACAGACTATCGCACGGCGGATTTGGCCAGTTAT
>JAGBMJ010000049.1 GCA_017634975.1 Lachnospiraceae bacterium
CAAGCCGCCTGAGTATGTGATCAATATGATCGAGGAACTGCTCTATCGGCGTGGACTGATCAATAAAGAAATAGCGTAGGCATCGAATCCTGCGCTATTTATCTATAACTATTATTTATTAAAATGCTTTTGATAAATCCTCTCCAGGATGTCGCCGCCGTCGCTTTTCTTCTCCTGAAAGGTATATTTCAGCATAGACTGTGTTACTGTTGTCCATACCTGTTTCTTTGATGTATCAGATCAGAATCTCCGGGTTTTGTATATTTCATTATCGCCCCCGTCCCCAAAAGTTCATCAAAATGTCCATGGTATATACGCTGCAATTACTGCGAGAATCACAGCCGGAAGCATATTGGCCACTCGTATAGTCTTCCCCCAAATAAGATTTACACCTACACAGAATATCAAAATAGAACCGATTAGCGAAAGATAAGCTATTGCCATATCTGTCATAACGGGAGAAACAAGTTTGGCGAACAACGTTATGATCCCTTCAAATACAAGAACCGGTATCGCTGAAAAAACACATCCCTTTCCAAGTGATGAGGTCATCACCGCTATGATTATAAAATCGAGTACCGCTTTTACCGCCAGTGTTGTATAATCACCTGTTATTCCATCCTGAATCGCTCCCACAATAGCCATAGCTCCTATGCATACTGTCAGCGAAGCGGTTACGAATGCATTCACAAACTGCTTATCTCCACTGTTCCCCGTCTTTTTCTTCAGCCATTCTCCAAATCTTTCAAATCCCTTTTCTATTCCGATCAGCTCTCCTATGATCGTACCGATCGCAAGACAAAGCACAACCAGCATGGATTTTCCGCTGACAACGGCTCCGTCATCAATATGCAGCATTCCCTGCATTGCTCCGGCTATGGCAATAAACAGCACGCTTATCCCGCATGCCTTATTAAGTGCTGCCTGCTGTTCATATTTAAACAGTTTTCCGGTAAAATGACCAATTACTCCTCCGACGATAATAGCTATCGTATTAATTATGGTTCCTAAACCTATCATAAATTACGCCCTCTCTAAAAACATGTTCTTCCGGTATCCTTCTGAAATGATCGCAGCCTTTATCAGTTCTTCGGATCCGCAAATACGTAAAAGCAGGGTTTCGGCTGGTATTCCCCGTCAAAGAGCAACGGCATCTGGGGCAGCCCCGTGGTGTTGCCGCCGCCTACATTAGATCGAGACTGCAGCCAGGAGTAGTGATCCACCGTTCCCCAAAAGGTGATCCCGCACACTTCCACGCCTTCCTCGGCATTCATCGTATTCAGCGTATAGTAGATCATATTGTAACGTTTACGGAGTTTTTCGTTTTCTTCCTCTACCGCATCGGCGCTTCCGTCATAACTGCCGCTGGCGCTGATATCCATCTCGGTGATCTGTACCTTTCCTACGATTGCGCAATATTGTTTGACCGCATTACCGATGGCTGTGGTGCTTGGATTGTCCATTCCGTAATGCCCCTGCATCCCCATCGCCGTGATACGGGTACCGACGCCCGGCTCACCTTCTTCTGCCTTGATTGCTTTTAACAGTTCCGCGATGCCGTTTGCCTTTCTTGCATCACACTCGTTATAATCGTTATAGTAGAGCTCCAGATCCGCCGGCGCATACTTGTTGGCATAGCGGAAGGCATTGATGATATACTCGTTGCTCTGATAGACATGCCACCAGCTGGAATTGCTTCCATGCCGGTCTTCATTCAACGACTCGCCGGGATTTTCCGCGTCGGAGCGGTAGGTAGCCGTAGCATCGCTGATGGCTTCGTTTACCACATCCCAGCCATAGAAGAGATCCTTATACTTGCTGTCCTCTCCGGTATATCTGGTCAGTACTGTACGGATGTACCACTCCAACCGTTTGTCCATAAGTTCCGCTCTCACATACGGCTTGCTCTTATCGTAATCTTCATGGAAAAACCATTCCGGTGTCTGGGAATGCCATACCAGAACATGCCCTCGTACCTTGATCTCGCGGTCAGGATGTTCCGCGTTCCAGGCAAGGATCTGGTTCAGGATCTTATCCGCTCTGGAATAATCCAACACCGGCACCTCAATGCTCTCACCGTTCAACTCCGCCAGTTCCGTTCCGGGACAATTGGTCACAGAGTAACCGACCAGGGCATCCGGTTTCAGCTCGTTCCCGAGTGTCACCCTCTCAAAATGCGTAGTGATGATCTCCCACACCTTCGGATCATCCGCCTCAAATCCGGTCACTTCGCAACCGACAAAGCCGCCCAGTTTTTCCCGCACCGCATCCCTTAGGATTGGCGTTTTCTCTTCCTGCTCACCATCCGCCCCCGGTGTCTCGCTTTCTATCAAGGGAGCTGCTTCATCTCCCGCTGTGTTCGGATTTTCCTCCACCGACATCTCTCCGTCCACGGAAGCCACCTGCGTCTCCGTAATCGTTTCCGGTTGTTTCGCCGGAGAAGCCGCATCTTTCTGTCCGCAGCCTCCCAGCAGCATTACAGACAGCATAAACATAACAACTTTCTTTTTCATAATCTTCCTCCGAAATATCTTACGAACCCATATCCCTATGGCTCCGCACCCTTGCTAATTATACCTTGTCAGCGTTATCTCGTAAAGTCTGCGTGCATAGAAGCACGCATTCTCCTTTATAACCGAAAAACACGGGAATATATCCCGTGTTTTTCCCTGTACCAATCCCCTGTATCGTCAGACCATCATCTGATAGATCTTTGTACAATCCTCTTCTTTCAGCGTGGTAAATCCACCGATCCTGCAATGCAAAAAACAGACGCCCTGTATTTTAATATACAGAATCGTCTGTTTTATAGCTTCTTATAATCCGTTTCGGAGAGTATCATCTTTTGCGTCTCGCCCACATTCCTTTTTCCTGAAGATCCTTCTTCAGTATACTGTGTGCATATAGCGCCGGGACTGCCATTACGATCACATAGCATAAAAGTACAATGGCCACTATAGGCGCTGCTACTGCCAGTCCGTACTTTATGATCGTTGGGATCAACAAGATCATAACGATGACACTTACAATGATCACTACGGTCTTGTCCGGATGATATTTCCATTTTCCGTTCTCATTAATAAATTTGTAATCATAATAACGGGAACCGCTGCGGCTTCTTTCGAATACATATACAGTTGCCTGCGCTCCGGCATATTCTATGTAAGGCGGATGGTCTTTCGCCAGTGATATCCGCATCAAAACGACCACTCCGGCCACAAACAGAATACCAATCAGGATCGATGCGATCAGTACAATGCTCAAAATTCTTTCGTCTGTCATTATCCTCCCCTCCTTCCATAGCTGCGTTAGTGTCATTGTATACTACAATACTGCAAAACACCACCACTTCGCATAGGAATTTGGGCAACTGACAGTAGCGTTTTCCCCTCCGCTTAACATTCCTCCGGTGACTTTGTTTTCTTTCCGTTTTTATCCTCTTAGGATCTCTACCACTTCTCCGATATACATATCGTGGGATGCCTGGCCCTCATATATCGCCTTGGCGATCTCCTCGGGCATATTCGACTCTTCCAGTTTCTGCCGGAACAGCTTGCGGCATACCAGAGTCACTTCCGCTTCTTTAAAGGAAACCGACTCACCCGCTTTGATCGCCGTCAGCCCGGAATCTTTCATCTTATCCATCTCCCTGCCGGATTTGGATCCCAGCACACCCAGGATCTTTTTGTATTCCTCCGGGAAATAACTGACCGTAAAGTATTCATTAGCATCCATATAATCGTGCGTGTATCTGGAAGTACGTACATAAACCGTCGCCACCGGTTTGCCCCAGAGTGTCCCCATGCCGCCCCAGCTGATAGTCATAGTATTAAAGTTATCTTCTGATCCGGCCGTCAAAAGCGCCCATTTCTTGTCAAACTGCGAAAAAATGTCTGTATTGAATTCCATTGATGATCCCTCCGTCTATGAATAGATTGTTACAGCCGGTGGTAACTGTTTCAAATCGTTACCACTGCTCTTCATTATAACAATCCGAAAAGTTCTTGTCACGGACGAATCTGCTTATTTCTATGCTGACCGATTTTGAATGCGTGGAAAACCTGATCGTCTGAGCGATCGAATTCGTCTATGATGGCTGGATCGGCAAGGGTACCGATGAGCGCCTGGACAAATATCTGATCGAATCTTAATTCAGCCTTAATTCGAATGCCACTCAATCGACATATTCTCCGTTGAAATAGTATTCCCGGAGAACCCGTCCTGTCCTACAGGCTTTTTCACTGTGTGGTATGTCCAATGGATATTTCCCCGTCGTTACGAAGTCATAGTATAAAAAGTCTCAACAGCACATCTCCTATACATTAAGTGCCTTGCAAAATGCACCTATCTTCGCATCCATATCCTCGCTTTTCTTAGCCTTGGGATCTATGAAAATAGCTTTCTTCTCAAAATCGTCTATCCCGACGGTCTTTGCAAGCTTTGCGAATGCCTTTTCAGCTCCCGAACCGCTCTGGCAGGCAAATGCTGCAAGCTTCTTGCCCTTTAGTCCGTCTTTATTATCTTCAATGAAGGTTCTGATCGGTGGTGTGAAAGTAGACGCCCATACCGGGAATCCAAAAATGATACGCTCATATGCGGTCAGATCAACATCATACGCTTCTAACGCAGGCTTTTCAGCCATAATGGCGCTTTTTCCACCCCAAAAGAACTTGGCAAAGCCTTTGTCGTGATATGCTTTTTTCGGTACGAGCTTCAGCAAATCTGCTCCAGTGGCCTCCTTAATCTGTTCAGCGACATATTCTGTATTTCCTTCAAGTGAATAATAAACGACCAATGTTTTCATAACGCTCTCCTCACTTCTCGTATACTTTCTTAACCAGTTGCATTGATATCCGGCCTTCTTTGCCTTTATCAGCTCTCGGATATGCTTTATTCCACGCTCTGTCGGTGCATCCGGGAAATAAGCAATAAAATCGGTATATGCTTCTTCATCCTGCATACCCTCACGATTCATTAACCGGATTTACCCGTTTTCCTTTACTATCTTCCTAAGATACTTGATCGGTACACTCTTCGTAAGCCATACCTTATTTTCCGACAGATAAAACTTGTATCCATCCCGGTTCATTTCTCCGGCAAGTACCTCATATATGACCGGCTTTCCATGTCTGCTTCCCACACTGGTTGCTGTCTCAACATCCTTGGACAGATGAACATACAGCCTGCTCTTCGGAATCAGTCCTGCCTCATCAATGGATACCACAAATTTTTCTCCGGTTCCATGGTAAAGGATCTCCGGTGGTTCTGACTCTCCCAGTTCCACATCAACCGGTATGGAATGTCCCTGGTTAGCCCGGATCAGTGTCTTGTCTTCATTGAAAGAATACCTCTGTTTATTATCGGTACGGACGATCTCTTCAAGCATTTCCATATCGAATTCATACGTCTTTGATATTCCCACAATAAGCTCATTTACGTTTGCCCATCCGTGTTCATCCAGAGCGATGCCTATCGCCTGCGGTTTATGACGAAGGATAAGGCTCATGTATTTACTGATATCAGTCAATGTACTCATAGTGATCTATCCCCTTCTTTATTATGACTTCTTTGCAGATCCAGTTATCTAGAAACATTCGTAATTCAATGTAATATCCATTTCATGCCATTTCTCGCCGCCCCATTCGGAGGCAGATTCCCCAAGGTCTCGAAATCCAAATCCGGTGTACATCTTAACCTTGTTTTTCAGACACGTCAGAACTAATCTCTTTCTTCCACGTTCCTGCTCTTTGCGGCAGTAGTTATAGACAAGTTCTCTTCCGAGCCCCTGCTTTCTATACTCCGGTAATACATCCAGTCCGAGAAGCATTACATTTTTTCCATCTTTTTTATGATTACCGGCATCAACGAAGAAATCATCTTTGAAACTATATTCATCAGTCGCTATCCCATTTAGGAAGCCTGCAATTCTTCCTGATTCACGGTCTATCGCTACAAGAAACAGATCCTCTGCTACAGCTATTCGTTCTAACATATGCTCTTTTGTGCACGCTTCATTCGGAGGAAAACATATCTGCTCGACCAATGCTGCTTCTTCGGCTTCCCCAGGCTTTATCGTGCGAAATTCAAAACGCTCATACAAATCCGAATCCATGGCTCCGAGTTCTTTCAGAAGGTTCCTTGCCTTTTCGCGTCCTTTCTCCGTCAGATATGAATATTTGTATGTTCCACCTCTGCTGCGTTTCGGATCAATGATAAATCCCTCTGCATCAAGTCGTTCAATACTTTCAAAGTTATAATTCTTCCAAGCCATCTCATCAAAGTGGTTTCCTTCCCCATCATTAAACCGGGTCAGATACAGAAGCGCCAGAGTAAGATCGTCAATGGCTTCCTGTCGTGATTTTCTTTCCATAATCTAAGCACCTTTGTTTATATTCATTTTGGCATTTTCTTGCTCACCGATTTTTCACCTCATATTTCACCGATGATCCCGCTTGATAAGCTCACTATTTCTACAGTTTTGATCATTCTATCACCCCCCTTCCCTTCTGCCGTCCGGCTTATTCAGCACATAGATCACAGTTGCCTTTTCCCTTATTACCTTGATCATATAAGGAAGGAAAACTGTTTGTCTTTCCTATGCGATCACCTTCTCGGCATTCTCCCGGATATGGTTGAGTGTATCGATCAGTTCCGTTCTGGTCTTGTTATCAAACATCTTTACGAAGCTGACCGGCTTATCAAAGGGCGGCTTAGTCAGCAGCGCCACATCTTCCATATAACCGTTCTGCTCCACATGATTGATGATCTTATGCACAAAGGCGATCTGCTTCTGGTTCAGTGCTTCGTCATCAATGAACTTCGAGAAAGCATTCATTGCCGCTTCGTGATCCAGCTTGGTGATTTTACGGATCAGCAAACCAAACGGCGTATCTCCGAATTCCCGCTCGTAATCTTCCCGATTTCCAAGTTCCTGCGTCAGCACCCTCTCCAGCTCCTGATAATCCGCCCGTGTCAGCGGGACGTTGTTTTTCAGCTTATGGATGGCGATGCTGTCACCGTGCTCTTCCACATACCGGTTGACCTTCTTCCGATAGTCTTCGAAATCATAGGCCGCATCCAACGCTTCCCCTTCTTTACTCTCGATCACCGGATCGTTCAGATGGGTGATGATGATCTTTTTCGGCTCCTGATCCAGAAACTTCAGCAGCTCCCGCAGCTCTTTCCGGACATTCTCCAAGGTCAACAGGTCTGCTCCCGTCCAGAAATCATCCGTATCGATCGACCTGATCAATTGAATCTTCGTCTGTACCTGCGGAATGGTCGCCTTCTGCTCCAGTTTTTCCGCAATGTGACGCAGCGTATTCTGCGAACGTTTCAGCAGTTTCGACTGCTCCGCCTGTGCGATCATCAGCCCATACATAAAGCTGTCGAAACGAAGTGCATCCACATCATTATCCCCATAATGCACCAAAGGTGCTATATGATCGATCAGTTCGCCCTTATCGCCCTCGCTCAGGCAGGTGAACACATCCTCTTTTGCAAACTTCTCCACGTACTGTTTCTGCAGCCGTACGCTGACCAGATCATTATTCAACGCCTGCACCATCGTCAGGCAGCGTTTCACCAGACCGCCCCGAATATTCTGGTATTCGATCTGAGCAAATTCCGCTCCCTGCAGCATCATGATCAGCGTCACCTCTTTGCCATAGATGCTCTCCGACAGAGATTTGGCTTCCTTGCCTTCAAAACCGTTCGGCTTTTCCCGGAAGAATTCGAAATTCCCGCAATAGTCAAAAATCAGGAAACGCCGCTTGCCCAGATACTCTCCATCGATCTCATCCGTGCAGAGCAGCTCCGGTGCCAGGCGGGTACCGCGACCGATCATCTGCCAGAACTTCGTTTTGGACCGTACCTTCTTGAAAAATACCAGGTTCACACACTCCGGTACATCGATACCGGTATCCATCATATCCACCGATACCACAATGTGCGGTGTCGAATCTGCTTTCTTAAAATCGCTGATGATCGTCCCCGCGTAGGCATCATCACAGATCACACGCTGACAGAATTTGCCATTGTTCCTATTCGGGTACAGTTTTCCAAAGCGCTGTATGATGAACTCCGCATGCCTTTTATTCTGTGCAAAGATGATCGTCTTGCCCAGCCGGTCTCCACTGTCTGTTTTGATTCCACGCTCCATCAGATCCTGCAGTACCAGATCCACGGTCTTCTCATTAAAAACAAAATTATTCAATGCTGCCGACGGAACAAAGTCCGGAACGAAACCGTCCTCTACAAAATCATCCTCGTAGCGTTCCTTATCCGCCTCG
>JAGBMJ010000050.1 GCA_017634975.1 Lachnospiraceae bacterium
CTATCCCTATACGGATAAACTGCAGATCGGGGTGGTGGACCTGACCAGAATAGACCTTGCCACGACTGAGGATCAGGAATATAATATAGACAAGTGGGCAAGGCTGTTTAAGGCAAAAACATGGGAGGATATCAGGATGGTAGCTGCCAAGAATCGGACAATCGATGATGCTGCGACAACGATATACCAGCTGACCGCGGATGAACGTATCCGCCAGCAGTGTGAAGCCAGGGAAGACTATCTGCGCCGCCAGAGAGGGATACAGCAGATGCTGGAAGAGCAGAGACAACAGTTAGCGGAAAAAGACCAGAAGATTGCGGAGCAGAAGAAGATCATTGAGGAGCTTCAGAAAAAGCTCGGAACAAAAGGATAAACAGCAGGAAACCCGGGGGCACGCCCTGGGTTTCCTGTTTGTGGTTGCAGAGGGGATGAATTTGTGCTATAGTATGACGCGATAATTATATAGAGAACTGCAAAGGTGTCGGAGGTATGCAATGCATAGGCTCCGGTGAAAAGGGAAACAGGTGCAAGTCCTGTACGAACTCGTCACTGTAAGCGGGGAGCGGAGGCCATATAAGTCACTGGGAAACCGGGAAGGCGGCTGATCGCATTGATCCGTAAGTCAGGAGACCTGCCTTTACATGTACGGGGATACGATATGTATCCCAAAGCCACGAGATCCTGGCGGTACGGAATTATTCAGTATCCGAAATCGGATGCTTGTTTCTTTTCGTTCATTTTGCTCCGGATCAGGAGCATTTTTTCGGATCATCGTGCAACAGGCGGTCAACCATCTTTTTTGTGTTTTCTGATAAGGGAACACGGAAGGATCTTGACGATACATTTATCTGTGTTGTGCCGGAGAAGACCGGCAAAAGGAGGACATTATGAAAAACAGAAACAAGTTGTTGTGCGCATTGGCATTGACCGGAAGTATGGTACTGGCAGGCTGCGGTACCGAAACACAGCCGACAGCACCGGCTGCAGAACCGACGGAAGCAGCAGCTCCGACCGAGGAGGCAGTGCCGACCGAAGCTGAGCCGACCGAAGCAGAGGCACCTACGGAAGCCGTTGAAGAAAAGACCGATCAGGAAGCCGCAGATGAGGTGGCGGAGCTGATCGATGCGATCTATGTACAGGAGTGGACCGATTATACCGATCGTCAGTGCATGGCGGCTAAGGTGGCATGGGACAATCTGACGGATGCACAGAAGGAACTGGTAGAAGGGGAAGAGGCGGATCCGGATTATTTCGGCCGAGATACCGGCGATGCTTCCAAGGATGATCCGAGAAACGCAGATGAGATCGGTGAGAAGGAGATCCTGGTCGTAAGCTTCGGTACTTCCTTTAATGACAGCCGTGCAAACGATATCAAGGGGATCGAGGATGCCCTGCAGGAAGCTTACCCGGAGTATTCCGTACGTCGTGCCTTTACCGCACAGATCATCATCAACCATGTACAGGCCAGAGATGATGAGCATATCGATAACGTAAAGCAGGCACTGGACCGTGCCGTAGAGAACGGTGTCAAAGAACTGGTGGTTCAGCCGACCCACTTAATGCATGGTGCCGAGTATGATGAGATGATGGAAGCACTGGAAGAGTATGAAGGGTCTTTCGATTCCATTAAGGTTGCAGAGCCGCTTCTGGGTGAAGTAGGGACCGATGCTACCGTGATCAATGATGACAAAAAAGCGGTTGCAGAAGCAGTTGTTGCAGCGGCTGCAAAGGATGCCGGTTATGACGACGTGGCAGCTGCAGCGGAAGATAGCGTGGCGATCGTACTGATGGGACATGGTACTTCCCACAATGCAAAGGTTTCCTATTCCCAGATGCAGACACAGATGAATGAACTTGGTTACAAGAACGTATTCATCGGAACCGTAGAGGGTGAGCCGGAAGAGACTGCATGCGAAAACGTGATCGATGCGGTTGCTGCTGCAGGTTACAAAAATGTAGTGCTGCGTCCGCTGATGGTCGTAGCCGGTGATCATGCACATAACGATATGGCAGGCGAAGAGGAAGATTCCTGGGTATCCATGTTCAATGCATCCGGAAACTTTGACAAGGTAGATACACAGATCAGCGGTCTGGGACGCATCGAAGCGGTTCAGCAGCTGTATGTAGCACACACCGGAGATGTAATTAAATAAATTCATGTTTATCCTGCCTTCCCCCTCCGGGGGGAAGGTGGCCGAAGGCCGGATGAGGGGGAGATTGACCGGAGAATAAACCCTCATCAGTCAGCTTCGCTGACAGCTTCCCCCTGGAAGGGGGAAGCCATTTGTTTACCGCTAAACATGAATTTGTACCAGAAAGGATAACAAATGAAAACAAGAAATCAACTGGCTGTAGCGATCATTACAAGCCTGTTTGTATTTACCGGCTGCGGAAACGCAGCGGCTCCGCAGCAGAGCATTCCGACGGAGGCACCGGCAGAGGTGACTACGGCACCGGCAGAAACAACGGAAGCGCCGACTGTGGCAGAAGCAGAACCGACCGAAGCACCGACAGAAGCAGAGCCTGCGGAGGAAGCCGCGGAAGTAAAGGCAGAGCCGGCATTGGCGGATGGCGTTTATTCCGCAAAGTTTGATACGGACGGTTCCATGTTCCATGTAAACGAAGTGTGTGAAGGACGCGGGACACTTACCGTAAAGGACGGTGAGATGACGATGCATATCGTGCTGCCGTCCAAGAATACCGTGAATCTGTTTTACGGACTGGCAGAGAATGCGCAGAAGGACGGCGCAGAACTGATCGATCCGGTAGTGGAGAGTGTTACCTATCCGGATGGCCTTACGGAAGAGGTCCATGCATTTGATATCCCGGTGCCGTATCTGGAGGAAGAATATGACCTGGCATTGATCGGGACCAAAGGAGTATGGTACGATCATAAGGTGAGCGTATCGGATCCGGTGGCACTGACGGAAGAGGGGGCAGAAGGTGCGGGAGCAGAAGCACTTACCGACGGCAGCTATGAGATCGAAGTGTCTCTGGAAGGCGGCAGCGGAAAGGCAACCATCACCTCTCCGGCGGAACTGACGGTAGAAGGCGGCGAGATGACGCTCAAGGTAGAATGGAGCAGCCCGAACTACGACTATATGAAGGTGGAAGATGTCAAATATGATCCGGTAAATACCGAAGGAAATTCCGTATTTCTGATCCCGGTTGACGATCTGGCACAGCCTTTGGAGGTCATCGGCGATACCGTTGCCATGAGTGAACCGCATGAGATCGAGTATACCATAGTATTTGATGAAGACAGTATTCAGTAAGAAAACAAAAGGATTTATACCCCTTTGTGTGTCGGTATGCGTTCTGTTTCTGATGAGCGCCTGTGCCAAAACAGGCGCTGTATCGGAACCGGAGCCTGCGGATGTGCAGGGGGGCATTCTTTCTCCGACAGGAGAAACACAGGCGGAACTCACAGGCCTGGTCCATACGGAGCGTGTGGTCAATCAATATGCGCAGGGCTTTACGATCGACCGTTACGAGGGCGGTTACCGGCTGTTATCTGTCTGCGACGGGGCGCAGATCCTTACGGTGCCGGAAGGAAAAGAGGTACCGCAGGGACTGGATGAGGCTGTGATCGTGCTGCAGCAGCCGGTGGATCGCTTATACCTTCTAGCCAGTGCTTCGATGGATATGTTTGCGGCGATGGATGCAGTAGACCGGATCGCCTATTGCGGCGTGGAGGCGGACGACTGGTATATCCCCGAAGCCAAAGCAGCGATGGAGGCAGGGAAGCTGCAATATGCCGGCAAATACAGTGCGCCGGATTATGAGATGCTGCTGCAGAACGGCTGCCGGCTCGCCATCGAAAACACTATGATCACGCACACCCCGGAAGTGGCGGATAAACTGAAAGAGCTGGGGATCCCGGTGATCTTGGATTATGCAAGCTATGAAGAAAGTCCGCTGGGACGGATGGAGTGGATCCGCTTTTACGGCGCTCTGTGCGACTGTGAGGATGTGGCAGATGCGGTTTTTGCTAAACAGGTGGAGCAGGCCGGAAACTTTGAAGATACCGGAGCAACCGTGGCCTTTTTCTATATCCGGAATGACGGTGTGGCGGTGGTGCGCAGATCCGAGGATTATGTACCTGCGATGATCCGGATGGCCGGAGGAAACTACCTTCCGGAGGATCTGACGGGAGAGAATCACCTGTCTACCTCCAATATGCAGATGGAGGAATTTTATCTGCAGGCGAAGGATGCGGATTATCTGGTCTATAACGGCACAACGGCCGGAGAGATCCACAGTATGCAGGAACTGCTGGAAAAGAGTGATCTGATGGAAAGCTTCAAAGCCGTAAAAGAAGGACATGTCTACGCGGTATCCCGGAACCTTTACCAGAGTACCATGTCCCTTGGTACCGTGATCGCGGATCTGCACGGAATGCTTACGGATGCGCCGGAAGAAGAACTGGTCTTTTTGGAGAAACTGGAGTAGAATAACATTTATGGGAACCCGTATACAGCAAAAAGAGAAGGGTAGCGATGGCAGATCGAGAGTATTCTTTTGGTGTCTGCTGTTGCTTCTTTTTTTGTTCGTTCTTATGCTGGCCAATCTGTGTATCGGCAGTGTGGATATACCGTTTGCGCGTGTGATGTGCATCCTGACCGGAAGCCCATGGCTTGGCAGCGGCTGGGATGATGATTTTGTCAGCACGGTCATCTGGAAGATCCGGTTTCCGCGGGCAGTGGCGGCTGTGTTTCTGGGCGGAGCACTGGCTCTTTCCGGCTATCTGCTGCAGACATTTTTTCACAATCCCATCGCAGGTCCGTTTGTCTTAGGAATCTCCTCCGGCGCCAAACTGTGTGTTGCTCTGACCATGATCCTTACGGCGCGCTACATGCTCGTTCTTCCTTCCGCTGTTTTGATCTTTGCGGCTTTTCTCGGTGCAATGATCTCCATGGGATTTGTACTTCTTTTATCGATGCGGGTGGAGCGGATGTCCCTGCTCATTGTGGCCGGGATCATGATCGGATATATCTGTTCGGCAATCACGGATTTTGTGGTTACCTTTGCGGAGGATGCGCAGATCGTCAACCTGCATAACTGGACGAGAGGCAGTTTTTCCGGAATGAATGCGGAAAACGATATGGTGATCATGCTGCTGACGGTGCTCTGTTTCCTGGGGATCCTCTTTCTGGCAAAGCCGATCTCGGCATATCAGCTCGGCGAAGAATATGCATCGAGCCTCGGTGTCAATGTACGCGGCCTGCGTGTCTGCCTGATCCTGCTGTCCAGTCTGCTGGCGGCGGTGGTGACGGCATACGCCGGACCGGTATCTTTCGTGGGGATCGCTGTTCCGCAGCTGGTCAGGCAGCTGGTGCGTACGGCCAGACCGCTGGTCCTGATCCCTATGTGTTTCCTGGGCGGGGCGATCTTTTGCCTGGGATGTGATCTGATCGCCAGATGTGTGTTTGCACCCACCGAACTGTCCATCAGTACGGTCACGGCGGTTTTCGGCGCACCGGTGGTGATCGCGGTGATGCTCAGGCGTCAGAAGGAGCGGCTATGAATACAGAGACAATCTTTACTGCAAAAAACATAGCGGCCGGTTATAAAGACAAACGCATCCTGGAGGATTTTTCCTTTACGGCGGAAGCCGGTGAACTGCTGATCCTGATGGGACCGAACGGTGCCGGTAAGAGCACGGTTTTAAAAACGATCTCGGGAAGGCTGCCGCTGCAGGCCGGAGAGATGCTTTTGCAGGGCCGGGATCTGCAGCGTATGTCCGCAGACGAAAAGGCAAAAAGCATCAGTGCTTTTTTTCCGGGACGGATCACGACCGGGCATATGAGCTGCCGGGAGATGGTGGAAATGGGGCGCTATCCCTATACCGGGCATTTCGGCGTGTTGGGAAAAGCGGATAAAAGCGCGGTGGAGGAAGCGATGGAACTGACGGATGTGGCGTCGCTTGCAGACAAAGACCTGATGCAGCTGAGCGACGGACAGAGACAGCGAGTACTGCTGGCCGGGGCGATCTGCCAGGAACCGAAACTGTTAGTTCTCGATGAGCCGACAGCGTATCTGGATGTCCGTTACCAGCTGGAGTTTCTGGCGCTGCTGCGCAAACTCTGCCGCGAGCGCGGGATTGCCGCAGTATTGTCGGTACACGAAGTGGAACTGGCTTATCGTGCGGCGGACCGGCTGCTTTGTATCAAAGACGGCAGGATGGAAGCCTTTGGCAAACCGGAAGAAGTACTGAAAGACGATCTGCTGCAGAAACTGTTTGATATCGATCCGGCGCGGCTTCATGAAGAAGGGCACACGGAACTGGAACAATATGCGGCAACGCTCGGGAGGCACGGATGACACAGCATGATACGGTATATGTGAACGGAAAAGAATTGCGATGCGGATATACCACAGGAACCTGTGCGGCGGCAGCAACGGCCAATGCGGCACGCAGCCTCCTCGGAGGACAGGCACCGGAGGCACATTGCGTGATCCGTACGCCGGCGGGAAAGGTGCTGACGCTTCCGGTAGAGACGGTATCCGTTCGTAAAGATGCGGTCTGCTGCAGGGTGCAGAAGGATGCCGGAGACGACAGCGATATCACGAACGGACTGTATGTGCATGCAGAGGTGCGGCTGCAGCCGAAGGAGATCGTGATCGACGGCGGGGAAGGTGTGGGACGGGTGACCAGACCCGGACTGGACCAGCCGATGGGAGAAGCCGCGATCAACAGCGTGCCCCGGCGGATGATAAGGGAAGCTCTGCGGGAAGCCGCGGAAGAGTACAGCTATGCCGGTGGATTTTCGGTCTGCATCTCGGTACCCGGTGGCGCAGAAGCAGCAGAGAAGACATTTAATCCGAGGCTTGGGATTGTAGGCGGGATCTCGATCCTGGGCACCAGCGGCATTGTGGAACCGATGAGTGAGCAGGCGCTGGTGGACACGATCGAAGTGGAGATACGCCAGCGTGCTGCGGAAGGAATCCGGCATCTGATGATCACGCCCGGAAATTACGGCGAAGAGTTTATACGCGAACAGATGGGACTGGAGCTGGATGGCTGTGTGAAATGCAGCAACTTTGTCGGAGAGGCCGTGGATCTGGCAGTGGCCAACGGTATGGAAGCGATCCTTCTGATCGGGCATATCGGCAAGCTGGTAAAGCTGGGCAGCGGTATCTTAAACACCCATTCACGCAATGCAGACGGACGAATGGAAACGCTGGCAGCCTGTTTTATACAGAGCAAGGCCGGCCTGGACCGGCGGGCGGTGATCGCGGAGAAGATCCTGGAATGCAATACCACCGAAGAGGCCGTGGATTATCTGCGGGAACAGTCGGTATTGGATACCACGATGGAAGTGCTGACCCGGCGCATAGAAAATACACTGCAGCACAGATGCTATGGGAAGCTGCGCTGCGGCGCGGTGATCTTTTCGAAGCAGAGTGGTTTGTGTGTATGTACGAAAGAAGCGGAGGCGATGTTTGCAGATGGTACATTTTGTAGGGGCAGGCTCGGGAGCGCCTGATCTGATCACGGTACGCGGGATGCGGCTTTTGCAGGAGGCGGATGTGGTGATCTATGCGGGATCGCTGGTCAATCCCGCACTGCTGAAATATTGCAAAGGGGGAACGGAGATCCACGACAGCGCGCAGATGCATCTGGAGGAAGTGCTCTCTGTTATGGAGCGTGCCGAGCAGGAAGGAAAGACAACCGTGCGTCTGCATACCGGAGATCCGTCCATCTACGGTGCGATCCGGGAACAGATGGATGCGCTGCGCGCACGCAGGATCGCTTTTGACATCTGCCCGGGGGTGAGCAGTATGTCAGCAGCAGCGGCAGCACTGCAGGTGGAATATACCCTGCCGGACGTCGCACAGACGGTGATCATCAGCCGGGCAGCCGGACGTACCCCGGTACCGGAGAAAGAAGATCTGCCGAAACTGGCGGCGATCGGTGCTACACTGGTCCTCTTCCTGAGCGCCGGACAGACCGAAGCGGTACAGGCAGCTCTGCTGCAGGGCGCATACACGGAAGCGACGCCCTGTGCGATCGTCTACAAGGCCAGCTGGCCGGAAGAAAAGATTCTCCGCGGAACGCTTGGCTCGCTCGCACAGATGGCCGAAGCGAATGGCATCCGCCAGACCGCCCTCATCGTCGTAGGGGATGTACTGGGTGACGATTATGCACTGTCGAAGCTCTACGACAAGCACTTTACCACGGGATATCGCAAGGCGGAAGATTAACAAATTCGTATTTGTCGAGCCGGCGAGCCACGGGGACGGTTCTTGGTGAGCCATGGGGACGGTTCTTGTGGCAACAAGATCGAAGATCTTTAGCCACAAGAACCGTCCCCATGGCTCACCGATAAACGTGAATTTGCAGAGGAAAAGACATGCAGAATAACAGTCGACATGGTATCGTAATCATCTCATATACAGTGGCAGGGGCGCAGCTTCAGGAAAAGCTTGGCAGGATTCTTGGCGGGATGGTACCGGAAGAGGATGTGTATCAGTTCGGTTATCGAAAACCAGAGACAGATTTTTCGGATGCGAATTCTATCGCTGTATTCGCAAAGACCGAAGAGATCCTGGATCAGCATTTCGATACGGCGGAACTGATCGTGTTTATCAGTGCTACAGGGATCGCGGTGCGTAAGATCGCACCGTATCTGAAGAGTAAGACGACGGATCCGGCGGTATTATGTATGGACGAGATGGGACGGTTTGTGATCCCGCTGGTATCCGGGCATCTGGGGGGCGCAAATGCGTGGGCGCAGAAGATCTCGGATGTGACCGGAGCAGTGGCAGTGATCACGACGGCAACAGATATTGAAAAGGTCTTTGCGGTGGATCTGTTTGCGAAGAAAAACGGCTTGCTCATCGTGGACAGCAGCCGGATCAAGGAAGTATCGGCGCGACTGCTGGCGGGGGAAAAAGTCGGGATCTGTACGAATTATGCGATCGGTGGAAATGTACCGGAAGGTTTGGTATACTGTAAAAAACATGACAGGCCGGAGTGCGGGATCACGATTACAGAAAATGCGATGCTCCCGCAGCAGTTCGACATCGAATGCCGCATGATCCCGAAGAATCTCGTTCTTGGCATCGGCTGTCGTAAAAAAACGCCTGCAGATGCGCTGGAAGAGTTTATCCGGAAAGTGATGGAAAAAAACGGTCTGGATATCCGTCGGGTCTGCGCCGTGGCGTCCATTGATATCAAAAAAGGGGAAGAAGGGATCCTGGAAGCAGCAGGGCATCTCGGCGTTCCCTTTCAGGTGTATGATGCGGAGACATTGAGGTCGTGTGAGGGTAAGTTTACCGCATCTTCTTTTGTAGAGGCGCAGGTAGGTGTGGATAATGTGTGCGAGCGCAGTTCAATGCTTGCGGCCGGTGCCGGTGCAGAACTGATTGTAAGAAAGACTGCAGCAGACGGGATGACGGTTTCTGTGGCAGCACAGGAGGTACACATAGATTGGTAGGCAGCATCGGCGGAAACCACAGGAAATCTGAATCGTTACGATAATTCTTAAGAACGACCTAAGAGGGCGGAGAATAAGATGGATGGTGCCGTAACAGAAAAAGGGTATAAGCGGATCCTTCGCACTATAAAGGAGATACTGTCCCGCTATTTCGGAAAGGCGAGATGGTTTGTGATCGGTATTGCCCTGATCCTTTTGATTCAGATACTGACATCCGTAAATATTGCTCTGAATAACCGGATCGAAGGGGTACAGGATGAGAATGACCATCTGATCCGGGAAACCGGTTTGCGCGATGTGAGAAGTTTTTCCGCGAACAGAAACGGTTTGTGCGTGGTCTCATGCGGGATCGGGCGCCGCGGGCTGGTATCCGTTTTTGATCCGGATACGGGGATACAGGATTATGCCGGCAACGAGTCGGTGATCGTTAATACTTTCAGCAATCAGTTTTTCCGGCCGGAAAATTTTGTGCTGACGGATAACGATATCCTGTATGCAGTACGTACGGACCAGGAGGAAAAATACAGTATCGTTAAGCTTTCCAAAGAATATGATTTTCTGGAAGAAGTATGTTCCCTGGCTGTGGATCAGGCAAATACCGGAGCACGGCTCAGCCGGCTGCATTATTCTGATGGCCGGGTAACATTTGCGGTGGTGGAACGCTACGGTGTGCGCTTGTATGCACTGGATACGGAGAGTAATAACCTAAGCTTTCGCGCGGAGCATGTGACGGAAGGAAACGGGATCCTTCCGGTACAGGTGATCCCCATAGATGGCGCCTTTCTGATCCTGCAAAGTGATGGCAATGTGTACCAAACGACGGTCGATGATCCTGCGCGGGAACTAATCTGCCGTTTTGATACGACTCCGGAAAGTGCGGTGCCGTATTTTACGCAGGCGGTCATATATCAGGGAGAACTCTGCTTTTTTGATGAAAACAGACCCGGAAAAATTTACCGGCTGGAGAACGGGCAGGCAAAGGTGCTGCTGGATCTTGCAGATGTGACGGGCTACGAAGAATCCGCCATTGCCTTTCTCGAAACCTGCGGTAATCCGGAACAGGGAGATGAGAAGCTTGCGGTCTGCTTAAGCAACGGGCTGCTTACCTTCTCAGACGGAACGGTTACGCCAAAAGATATTCAGATTCAGATCAAACCGTACTGGATGTATTACGCGCGGGAAATCTGGGAAACCATGTACACAATCCTGCTATATAGTCTGGTCATTCATCTGATCCTTCGCAAAAAGACCTTGTTTTATAAACAGATGCTGGTTACGTTGCCGCTGTTTGTGATCCTGGCGACTGAAATTGTTACGAACCTCTACGACTATACCTTTTCGCAGAAGCTGCAAAGCATACGCAATGAGCTTGAGATCATCAGTGGATTCGGTGCGAAGGAGCTGGAAGGAGAGGATTTTTCTGCCCTTATGAAAGCGGATGGCAGTACCGGAGCGGCATATCGCAGGCTGTATGAAAGATTGAAAGATCTGAACAGTGTCCGCGCGCATGACTGGAATGAGGATTATGAATTATCAGTGGTCTGTCGCAGGGATAACACATCGGCTGTGATACTGGTTGATGAAGAAACGGTCGATATGCCGATGGGAAAGATTGAAGAGATGGCTGCAAGATCCGCTTTTCTGAAATATGACGGTACCGGGGATTCGTATATTTCGGAGACGATACTAAATATTCTGGATATGGATGTGGAAGAAAGCGAGATCTGTGCTTACGGGAGGATCGGAAGCGGCAAAGACGAGATCTATCTGAAAATCAGTACGGATAATAGCGAATTTATTGCACTGCGAGGGGAAATGCTGGTCCAAATGTATATTTATTCCGCGCTGGTCATTCTTCTGCTGACAGCTATCTTTCTGTTTTCTTCCCTGCGTACAACAGAGGTGATCCGAAAGGCGACCGGTGCGCTGAAGCAGATTTCGGAAGGCGACCTTTCCGCGAGAGTACGGTACAAGTCGAAGGATGAACTCGGTGACATCTGTACACAGGTCAATTCCATGGGGGAACATCTGCAGGAAAGTTTTGCGGAAAAAGACCGTACGGAGAAATTTTATTACCGTTTTGTACCGGAACAGTTCCGGCAGCTTCTGGGCAAGGAGAAGTTTACGGATCTTGCCCTTGGGGATTCGGCCAGCCGGGAACTGACCGTATTGTTTTGCGATATCAGGTCTTCCGTAATGCGTTCCCAAACGCGCACCGCTGCGGAGAGTTTTGATCTGGTGAACCGGATCTACGGCATAGTCGGTCCCATCATACGCTTGAGGGGCGGATTTGTGGATAAATATATGGGAGAAGCGGTCATGGCATTGTTTGAGAATGCGGACGATGCGGTGAGTGCCGGGATCGAGATCTACCACGCGGTCGTAACGGAGCGTCAGGCCGGGGGAGGCAGTGATATCCGTATCGGTATCGGCTTACATTCCGGTATGGCCAGGATCGGGATCGTCGGGGAGAGCGAACGGCTTTCAGGAACGGTCATTTCGGATACGGTCAATCTTTCCTCACGTCTGGAAAGTCTCACGAAACAATATCAGACGGCGATCCTGGTCTCGAAGGATACGGTGGATCGCATGGCGGATCCGGATGCTCTGGATCTGCGCTATCTGGGGATCGTTCAGGTGGCGGGAGTAAATGAGGTAAAATCCGTTTATGAAGTGCTGGATTGCCTGCCGGAGGAAGAAAGACGTAAAAGACGTGATAACAGCGCAACACTGCGCGAGGCTGTGCGGCTTTTCCATCTCGGACGCAGGGATGAAGCCATCGGAATGCTGCGGGGGATCTCCATTCTCGGAAAAAGTGATCATGTGACGGAGATGTATCTGGACTATATCCGAAATATATCTGTCGAAGATAAGGGAAATGTATTCCGTTTTGTAAGGAAATAAAGTGATCTTATGCCGGAAAAAAAGGGTCAATCACAAATTCTATGTGATGCCCATACCGCTGATCAGGCGGCATAGCACATTGACAGTTGCATAAAAAAGGATCTTCCTTTACGATTGAGTTGCATCTTTGGCCGGATGTACAAACCCAATCAAGAGGA
>JAGBMJ010000051.1 GCA_017634975.1 Lachnospiraceae bacterium
CATATCACTTATGTACAAAACTATTTTTGTTCATATCTGTTTTTGTTCATTTATGGAAAGTATGAACATAACCCTCTAACCCTTGAAAAATCAGCATTCCAAGGGTTAGAATATGTTTTGTCCGTAACTTTTTGGAAAAATGGGCCTCCTTCTTTGTCTGCCTTGCGGCAGTGGTTTGATATGCTGCAATATGCAGCGTGTTACTGTCCGTCTCCGTCCCGCCGCCGAAAGCCTCTTTGTTTTTCTTCTCTTGCCAGCATGGCTTGCTTTCCGGCGGATCCGTATTCCGGACAATGAAAAAAGCCCCCTGCTTTTATCTGCACAGCTGTGCGTAACAAAGGGCTTCATTTCTGGAAACATATTCAGTTGTAGTTGTCAGTGTGTTTATTTACTCGGCACCGCTGCCGGCAGCTTCATCTGCATCCACGACGTCGAATTTCTCACTGGCCTTCAGTCTCAGCCTGTGGTCAAGGTATTTTTCAATGTCGAGGGTATATTTCTTGTCGTAGTCTGCCGTATAGCGGTAATTCGGATGTTGTGTCAGGTCATACTTGTCCGACAGGAATGGCCTGACGCCGCGAAGCTGCAGGATGCATTTCCCGCCGTTCATCACCTGAAGCTCATCCACAGATAAAAGATCGTGGCCAAGCTTTTGATAATTGAGCGAGTGGGACTGCTCCCTCCCGCGGCTCTCGCCGGTGTTGTAGGTGTCGATGGTTTCCTTTCCCAGCGCCTGATTCAGGTCCTTCAGCGTGGTCGGCTCCGTCCCTCCCAGGAACAGCCGGGAATCCATATTGCCTATGATGGTATCCGCGTTGTCCTTGTAAATTGCCTTCAGTTGGGACTGCGCCTGCAGCACCAGGCAAGCACTGATCTCGCGGCTCCGGATGGTAGCAACCAGCTTTTCCAGGTTCGGGATCTGGCCGATATTCGCCGCTTCGTCAATGAGGCAGCGAACATGTACCGGCAGCCTGCCGCCGTATACGTCATCCGCCTTTTCGCAAAGCAGGTTGAAAAGCTGGGTATAGATCATGGAAAGCAGGAAATTGAAGGTGGCATCTGTGTCCGACATAATCAGGAACAATGCCGTTTTTTTGTCTCCCAGTGTATCCAGCTCCAGTTCATCGTAGGCCGTGACGTCCCGAAGCTCCTGAAATAGTGATAGGTAATCCTTTGATGTTATCTCTGGATTTTCCCCCACTCTAAACCGGACGTGAACCTTTCAGCTCATCCGGCTTGCCATCGGATCGGTAAACAAAACTATCTTAGTAGCTATCAACAAAACGCAAGTTTTCTCAGCTTTTGGAGTTTTATTATCTGCTTAGGGTTCAGATTGAGTGCTCTCGCTTTATCCTCAATATGGACGTAATCGGTGTCATGAATCAGCCGATGGACGGAGAGTGTGACCAAAATCAGATTCTGATAATTGTCTCCTCCTCCACTTTGCTTCGGGACTTTATGATGACAGTAGATGTTGTCTGGCGTAAGCTCGACTCCACTAACTGCACATACTCCTTTCTGCGCAGAGTACAGGGACAGCCGGTTATCATTAAATTCAATCGACTGGGTAAGGATAGGGTTTCGCATCAGATGATGGAGCATCCCCATATTTATCCCTTCCAGTTTCTTGTGAATCAGCGTCCTGCCCTCTTCCGTGTAGGAATTGATCTTACGGTTCATTGATTTGGGCGGGCTGTGTCGGATGTATCCGATGGGAACAACGGCATGCCCTTCAATAAAACGTAATTGCCTGCTCTTTCCGTACTTTTCCGCAACATATCTCGGAATGTCACAAGGTAGATTTCTCTTTCTGACCTGCGTTGCAGTTTTTACTTTCTTTCTGAATCTTGCTTTAAGGCTCTTGTGGACTGATAAGGCGAATGGGCCAAGGTCATCACAAACCTTGGTCGCCAGAGAGTAGTACTCATGTATACCGATGATATAAGAATTGTATCGACATATCGCTTGATATTGGGTACGCTTCCCCTCAACAGGATGTTGCAATTCGTACATCTGGCGTTTTAAATTGACTTTGATTTTCTCGATGGACTTGTCTCTGATATGGCTGACCACCACGTAACGGGTTTCTCCGTTCCCACGCTTACCTCTCTGTGTAAGCTTCATTTTCAGTCCCAGAAACTCGGAGTATTCTTCCTTGAGGTTGATTACTTTTGACTTTTCCGGGCTTATGTCAAGGGAAAGCCTCTCTTTAAGCCATTGTTTGGTGGCGTGGAACAGCTTTACAGCATTCTGATAGCTGTCCGTGAAGATCTTAAAGTCGTCAGCATATCTGACGGCTGTGACCACCTTCAGATTCGTCCTTCTGAGTGCGTCGAACTTGTGGCTTTTGCTGATACTTCCGTTCGGATTCACCGTCCCTTTATAAGGAAATCGGGTTGGTATCTCCTCCCATTGGCTCGCAAGCCACCAGTCCAGTTCGTTTAAAACCACATTTGACAATAGCGGTGATATAATGCCCCCTTGCGGAGTTCCCTCCTTGGGAAAGCCGATTCCCGCCACTTCCGCCTTCAACATCGCAGATATGATGCTGATCAGCTTCTTGTCTCTGACTCCCAGCGTCCACAGTTGTCTCAGCAGTTTCCCATGGTTCACATGATCGAAAAACCCTTTGATATCTATGTCTACGACATAATACAGGTGGCTCCTCTGCATGTTTTTATGAACCTGGGCAACCGCATGTTCCTGACTCCTGTTTGGCCTGAAACCATAGCTGTGGTCGTGAAATTTTGCCTCACAGATTGGCTCCAAAATCTGTAACAGGCATTGTTGTATCAGCCTGTCCGTGATTGTCGGAATTCCGAGCGGTCTTTTCTTTGTTGGATCATTCCCCTTCGGAATTTCTACCCGTCGGACGCTTTGAGGTACATACCATTCCAGCTTGCGCTGTACAGTTGTAACCAATACATCCTCAGGCAATCTTGCAAGGTCTTTTATGGTCATTCCGTCCGTGCCGGGCGTCTGACTCCCGTGGTTTTTCTTGATATTGCGATATGCAAGCTTGATGTTTTCAGGCATTGCAACCAGCTCCACCAGATGTTTGAATACCTTCCCGGCTTCACTGTCCGCGTAAAGTTTGTCTTGAATTCCTTGGAAGTCATAATACTCGGCGTGCCTTAGTTTCTTTTTCGTCCTTGCCTTTTCTGTTGCCATAGTCGGCTTAGTTATCCTCGCTTAATGTTCAGATTTTCGCCTTTCTTAGTCTTACTCGAACCTATGTCTGTCTACTAACTATACTTCGTTTACTGTTTCCGACTACAGCCCGTCCCTCCACCGCTTACTTTATTCACGGTTTCACAGGTACCATGGCTGCTCTTTCCTCCCGAATTAAGAGCAGTTATGCCGCACCTTCCCTTACGGGACGACGCGGGTTTCCTGCCCAGTGCTTCATAGCGCGCAATCGCTCCACATCCGGGACTTTCCACGTTCCGATATTCCTATCTGTACATTGTTACCCTTAGCCCAGCCCTTTAGGCCTGTGTGCTTGCCGGCGCCTGTAACGCCGCAAGGAATTTCATATCGACAAATCTTACTATCCCTCACACACGTCATTTACATGACTACAGCATTTCTACTGTATCCCGTTATAGACCTGTACATTCGGACTTTTGTCAGCGGTAGTCACTCCGCATTCTGGACTTAGATATTTTATAGACTCCCGGCCTAACACCCCCGGCCACCTCTGGCTCGGATTTGCCTTACCCATCAGGGCAGTAGCGGGTGCATTCAGCCGACTTCAGCGTGCTGTGTCAGTCCCGGGAATTGCGTCCCGTTTCTTCCAACGCAGTATCAGAGGGAGCGTTTCAGGGCGTTACCCCGTCATTCCACTCCTCGGAATATCAGTTAGAGAGACACTGTCTCTCCGTCACTTTTACCTCTTTGCAGGCGAACCCACGCAGAGTTTATATGCGACAACGTGTCGCTGCACTATCAAAAGGCGCGAGTCTCGCGCCGCAGGAAATCAGGATACTTTTCATCGTTTTTCCGGCAGCTAAAGTAAAGAGGCGGTACTGCCGGCAGGCGAAGCATCCGGGCTTCCGTTTTTCCAATGCTTCAAACATCAGATCCACCGGATTCTTGAACTCCTCGTCATCCTCCCTTACTTCCATGGCGTTAAGAAACTCCAGAAGAGTCGCGAAATTCTGCTCCTCCTCCGGAGCTTCATAATGGATATAGGCGATCAAAGCTGTATAAAGCAGCTTTTCCGCCTTTTCCCAAAACGGGTCCCCGGCATTGCCTTCCCCTTTGGTGTTTGCCATCAGGGTAGTGACCAGTTTCAGGATATCCTTTTCGCTGTGGATATAGGCGAAGGGATTGTACCGCATACTCTTGCGGAAATTCTGGGTATTAAAGATTTTTACAGAATAGCCCTGGGACAGCAAAAAACGGCCACAAGATACCACGATATCCCCTTTCGGGTCTGTGACAACGAAGGATACAGGGTAAGTTTTCGAGGTACATTGAAGTAAATTTGGCTTCAAAACGAAGCGGGTCTTACCGGAGCCGCTGCCGCCAACGATCAGAACGTTCTTGTTCCGAGCGTTGGCCGGATTTTTTGGGCGGCTGCTCATCGTCAGACCCTCCGTTTTTGTCAGGATAATGTTGTTTTCCGGCTTCTCATCCATGAACGGTTCGATATCCTTATGCGTCCCCCATCTGGCGGATCCATACTCCGTATTATGCCGGTACTTCTTGGCGTTTTTTCCCTTCAGATACACAGCAAGCCGGAGAGCAGCCCCGCACAGAATGCCGATCAGCAGATCCAACGGATGGAAACTGGGAAGTGGAGTCTGGAATGCCGCCGGAAGTGTTGTCATGAAAGACAGCAGCTTTTCCGAGGAATTAGCTCCCTCAGCCAGCCTCCATCCCTCCCCGATATTGGTTGCGATCAGCCCGACAAAAATATAAGGGAAATTAAGGAGGAGCAGCCGTTTCAGTTTCTTTTTATCAATCCTCATAACGAATGCTCCTTGTCCTTGTTCCGTACTTTATCCGGGATGGAAGCCACCAGCTCTTTCATCTTCTTCAGGGCTTTCAGAACACTCGGCCTGTCTTTCTTCTTCATGACAGAGGCTGAATATTCCCGGAATGCCGATGTCAGCGCATCCGCATCCCTTGCCTTGAAAAACACGATATAGCGGGGCGGCTGCTGGGAAGCATCCTTCCGGATTGCATAATCCACACCATATTTCTGGGCAACTTTTTCAAAACCGCGAAGGTCTGTTTTGGCGATATCCATGTTAGATACGCCCTGGTTCTGCCCGATCAGTTCCTTTACGGTCTGTTTGCCGTGCGGGATGGCATTCTCCTTGGCTTTCGCTGCTTTCTCCGCCGCTTTTTTCTCCTTCACCTGCCCCCGGTGCCGGAGATATTTCATGCAGGCGGCAAGCACATTCCGGGCGGTCAGCTTTGTTGTCGTGACCGCAAGATTTACTGTCCTGTTTTCCACTTCTTCCTGCAAAGCTCATCCCTCCCTTCACATTTCATGCCCGGCAGGAAAACGGATTACCTTCCCCGCATCCCTGCCATCTCCATCCTTCGGCTTTCTTCCGGGACTGTCCCGGCTGGCCTTCTTTGCCATGGTCCGTTTCACCTGGTCTTCCGGAATGGGAAGCGCCATGATGCTTCTGCCCATTCGGATAAAAGTTTCCGGCTGATGGAATTTCTGCTCATAACGCTGCATCTGCTCCGGCGTCAGGGACCCAAAGTTATCCTCTGTAAGTCCGACCACCAGAAAATCCCCGGCGATTACATCAACCATTTTTCCATCTTCACTGTAAAGAGCACGGTTCAAAAGACTTCCGCCCAGCTTGCCTTCTTCATTCACAATCAGGCCGACCTGCTCATCAAAAGGATAAACACATTCGATCATGCCGCCGACCGCTTCCTGAAGATCTTCCAGTTCTGTACCAACCTGCACCTCCCTGGGATATTCCCCGGAAGAAACCAGAAGTACGTCCATTATTTCCGGAGGGCTGATGTCCCGTTCCTCACCGGCATGGAAAGACACATCGGCATAGTCCTCGGCAGAATCCATCTCATATAAGGAATTATTCCAGTTTTCGGAGGCAATGGCTTCCGCCTCCTCCCTGGAATCCGCTTGCACCTGCACGGTCTTTTCCAGCACCTCGGTTATCTTGATGTCATATTCTTTCATTGGCACCTCCGTCAGTTCAGGGAAAGCACCGGCATTTCATCCCCATCCTCTGTGACGAGCAGCGTCCTCCGTTCCAGCATTTCCTGAATTTCATAGATGTCCGCGACGCTCAGGGAGAGCACTTCCCCTTCTTCATCCACCGCATAAATCAGTGCAGGGCCATCCAGGTATTTCTGGTCACCGACCTTGAAAAGGAGCTGCCTGTCATAGCTAATGACAAAATCCGTATCCGGAGCCAGTTCAATCACATCGTCCTCACCGAAGCAGGGAAGATATTCCTCCGCTTTAACCTTCGGAATGACCTTCATCTGTTCGCCGGGAGTAAATGCAACCATGAACGGTTCCATACCGTCTTTATCAAATTTTACGGCTCCGATCATGTCGTTCCATACCTTGATGAAACGCATGATTTCGTTCAGCACCGCCTCGTTCGAAGAAAGGTTCTTCTGCCGGAAATCTTCTCCGCAGCAATCACATCTGTATCCATAACCGTTTCTGTAACACATATCGCATATCCTCCTTATCGTGCCTGTTCTCTGTTTCTCTTTTTCTGCCACTGGTCCAGCAGCTTCACAATCACGTCCTGCATCTGCTGAGGGGTATAGGATTTCGGGAAATACTTCCGCAGCACATCATGAGAAATCGTGATGGTGGTCATGTCATCTTTCTTTTGCTCACTCATCACATCACACATGGCATCCAGCCTGCACCCGCCTTCCTGGCTCAGCTTTTTCAGCCTCTGCGCCTGGGACAGGGACGGGGCAGCCTGGGCATAGTCCATCGCCTCCAGAAATTCCCGCTGTTCCTCCGGTTTCAGGTAGGAGAGCTCCACTGCCGGATTGAAGGCAATTTTCTTCTCATCCACCATATCCCGGATTTCGGGAATCAGTTCTGTGAGACGTAGATATCTATGCACCTGCCGTTCACTTTCATTGGCATCCTGACTTACTTTTGTGATACTCCATGACTTCTCGCCAACTTGGCGAGAAGTTGGATCAGCACGTTCTCCCTGATGCCTCAGAGCATCCATCTTCATCCGGTAGGCAAACGCCCTCTCACTCGGCAGGATGTGTTCCCTCTGGAGATTGCTGTCCACCATAAAAATGATCGCGGTATCATCATCCATTTCCCGGACAATGACCGGCAGGGTCTCCAGACTGGCAAGCTCTGATGCACGGAGCCTACGGTGACCGGAAATGATTTCATAGCCGCCGTCCGGATCCGGCCTTGCAATCGCCGGTGTCAGGACTCCGTACTGCTTTACGCTCTCTACGGTTTTCTGCATCTCCTCATCATCGACTACCCGGAAGGGATGTCCTTCAAAGGGATGCAGTTCTGACAGGGGTATCATCTGCACATGTTCCTGCTGGCTTTCCGTCCGGCTCTCTTCGGTAGTGAAAATCTCATCGTAACTGCTCAAGGTTACGTTTGCGCCTTTTCTCGGCATTCTTCACCACCTCCCTTGTCAGCTCCCGGTATGCCTCTGCGACCTTTCCTCCCGGATCGTGTTTGAAAATGCTCTTTCCTTCTTTACTGATCTCAGAAGCCCGGACAGAGCGGGGAATCTCTGTGTCATATACCTTGATCTTTCCGCCATAAGCATTCCGGATCAGTTCGCTGATTTCCCTGGCGTCATTTGTCCTCGTGTCCACCATCGTCAACAGGATTCCTTCGATCTTCAGTTTGGGATTGATCTGCCGCCTGACCTTATTCACTGTCTGTAACAACTGCTCCAAGCCCTTCGCCGGAAGGTAGGAAGCCTGCACGGGTATCAGCAGTGTATCCGCCGCTGCCATGGCATTGATTGTCAGCATCCCCAGACTCGGAGAACAATCCAAAAGGATAAAATCATAGTCCCGCTTAACGCTCTCCAGATATTCTTTCAGCACGGTTTCCCGGCTGATGGTATTTACCAGGGAGACCTCCATGCCGGACAATTCTATGCTGGACGGCATCAGATCCATGCCTTCCTCATGATGGAGAATGCCTTCCCCTGGCGGGATCCCTTCTTCCTCCACCACTCTTTTCATCATGTCCGTGACCGTCACCGGCAGTTCCTCCGGCTTGGGATAGCCAAGGCTGATGCTGAGCGAAGCCTGCGGATCGAAATCCACCAGCAGGACTTTTTTCCCTTCCATCACAAGCCCTGCACCCAGATTTTCACAGGTCGTGGTCTTGCCCGTCCCGCCTTTCTGGTTTACGCAGGCAATCACGGTCGCTTTTGTACTCATCGTTCGTTTCCACCTCCTTTCCCGGAGAACAGTACGGATTTCACCAACTCCTGCTTGTCCCGGCTCACAGCCTGCCGGCGGTCAGCCCCTCCGACATGCACAGGTGTGCACATCTCCAATACGCGGCTGTAAATACGGGCATCGGCCACGTTTTCCGGATTCCGGATCTCGTTGATGGTCAGATTCGTCGTAATGATCAGCGGAAGGTTGGCCTTGTAACGCTCGTCGATCACGGCGTAAACCTGCTCTTTCGCGTATTCGGTGCCGCGCTCAATCCCAAGGTCATCAATAATCAGCAGGGAATAATGGTTAAGGGAAGCAATGTACTGATACCTTTCCTCCGTGTACATGGCCCCCATCTGGTTCAGGATCTTGGAGAAGTTCGTCATCAGGACCGGAACCATCTGTTCCAGCAGGGCATTGGCAATGCAGGCTGCCACAAAGGATTTTCCTGTACCAACGTCGCCCCAAAGCAAAAGGCCAAGGTTTTCCGCCTTGACCTTTCTCCATTCCGCAACATATTTCTTTGCCCATCGGATCGTGTCTGTTTCCTGCGCTGTATCAAACCGCCAATCTAACAGATGCCGTTCCTGGATCCCTGTAGATTTCATCCGCTGGATCTGAATCATCTGTTCCCTGGCTTCCGCCTCCTCTTTCTCCCGGCGCATTTCCTCCTGCTTACACTTGCATATACAGGGCAGCGTGCGCATCTTTCCGAGGAACATCTTCCTGCACTGGACCGGCGTATGGCATTTTTCGCAGTAAAGCAGTCCGTCATCAGACAGATATTCGCCATCGTTCGGCTCTGTCTTTGTCTCAAGCCGGTCCAGGAACCCTTCCAGAAACTCTTTCATAAGCTATCTCCGGCTGCAAACTGATAATTACCGTGATCATAGGTCTTGTTTTCCTGGCTTTTCTGGCTGTCGCGTTTTGCCCAGCTGCGCATCGTCGCCAGATGGTTCTTATAAATCTTGCCTGTGGAAGCCATATATTCCGACAGGCGCTCAATACGGTTCTGGTAATCATTCGGGAATTCGTTCATAAGTTTCTCCATCTCCTCGTCTGAGAGAAGCACGTTCTGGTACTGCCCATAACGATGACGGACCGGACGCTTACTCTCTCTTTTTTTGTTTATTTCAGTATTTGTTCTTTCTGTACTTGTTTTATCTTTATTTATTCCTCGCGGGTTTTCCGGATCCGACAAAACCGTATCCGGATTTTCCGTATACGGTGAACCTGTACCCGGGAAATCTGCATCCGGATCAGCCCCCTCCGGGATCTCATAGATCACATATTCGATCTCGCCCATGCGTCCATTCTCCAGCCTTTTCTGGCTGCGGATCAGATACCCGCATTCCTCCAGTTCCCGAAGGGCGGAATTCACACTGTCCACGCCTTCCTTGCTGATGGCGGCGATGCCGCGGATGCTGTAATGCCATGCATCCGGCAGGCTCAGGAACAGGGACAGCAGCCCTTTGGCCTTCAGGCTCAGGTTCTGGTCCCGCAGGTGGTAATTGCACATGGTAGTATAGTTGGAATTCTTCTCAACGCGGAAAACGGCCATCGTGACCACCGCCTTTCTTCCTGCTGGATGACGCCGGTACCAGATATGGGCATGTTCTGAATACACAGTCACCCCTATCGGAATAGGGTGTGTGGTACCGGCAGTTCCTGCATTCCGGATATCTGCCTTCACAGCCGTCATCATAATGATTGCTGCCGGGAGCCTCCCGCATCAAAGCCTCTATGGCTCCCGACATTCCATCGGTAAAGCTCATCCTGATCCCCCCGTTCCTTCGGGAGGAACTGTATTTTCACTGCTTTTCATGTGATCCGTCCTCTCCGGTGCAATAGAAAAGGGAGCGATATCCGCTTTCTGTAATAAGCTTCAAACGCTCCCTTGTTCCTGTACGCCACTTTTTGATTACAATGCTGCTTCCGGGGCCATCCTTCCCGGTGCTTTTGCTTTCGGTGCATGATCCATTGCCTCTTTCTTCTTTTCTCCGAGTTGCTCAAGGATAGAAGGTTTCTTCTCCGCCGCAGCCCTCATTTCTGCTTTCTTCTCCATCTGCTGTGCCAGCTTCCTTCCCGCTGTTTTCTCTGCCAGCTCGAAAACCTTATCCTCTTTGTCATAGTGATAGACGTTATCAGAAAGCCTTTCTGCCGGGGCTACCTGTGTCTCGTTGATGGTCTGTACCATGGCAGCCAGCTCATGATAATCCGCGCTGCCGTCATCGGGAATAAGCAGCACTTCATGGATGGAAGAGGGAAGAACAAAGAAATCGCCGCCGATCTTTTCCGCCGCCTGCTCCATAAAGCCCGGATACTGGATCACCGAAGCACCCATGAAGGCACCTTCTACGGTTGCCACCAGCATTGTGGGTTCTCCGGGCATCGGCTCCTCTGGTTCCATGCCCATCATGTCGGCCATCACTTCCCGCATGGAACGAAGGGAGGCAGGATGGGTAAGCGGTGCATTCTCCAGGGCGTCCTGATGGAGCTGTTCTGCCGTGATACCGAATGCTTTCAGCTGCTGATTGGTTATAACAGAGGTCATTTTTCCACCATTACTGTCCCCCATGTCGATACGGTAAATCAGCGCCATATCCTCCACCTTCTGATGAGGAATATTTGCCAGCCTGTCCTCGTTTCCATTCTGCGGTATGACCTCCATCATCAGCTTCGGCTTCATAGCCTCATAATCTGACAGTTCCCCGATATTGAACTGGGGAGTGCGGTCCACGATCTTCATGAGCTGGTCTTCAACCTCCTGCAGGATATCCTGATAGGGACGGCCTTCTTCGTAGGCCTGAAAGGCACCGGTCATATTGAGGTTGGCCTCTACCGGGGAATCCCCGCTGCGGAAGGAAATACCCCTGTAGGATTCTCCCTGGAGCTTCTCAACATCCCGGATCCCGATCCTCACATCAGAAAGCTCCGGCGGGAGATCGGCGGCAAATCGTGCCGTCAGATCTTCTTTCAACTGTTCCAGAAACTGCTCGTAATTCATCTGTCGTCCTCCTTTGTGTGAAATAAAATAAGGCCGGTCAGAATACCTCCGAGGAGGCGCTGACCGGCCTATGTAAGAGAGAACGAATGCCTTAAAAGCACGGGCTGTAACGGCATAGTACTCCTGCAATCAAACTTTTTTGTTAGCTGGGATTTTGGGGGGATTTTTGCTCTTTTTAGCAAAACGGCGATTTTTGTTAGCAGAAATGGTCAATTTTTGCTAACATGTTAGCCGGCTAACAAAGGCAGATGGTATCGAACGTATAAACCTGCTGTGTTAGCTGGCTAACAGAAATCGATGAGATTTTATGTAGAGATGAGAAAAGCGGAAAACCAAGAAACCTTGATTTTCCGCGGAATTTCTGGCGTCCCCGAGAGGATTTGAACCTCCGACCTCACGCTTAGGAG
>JAGBMJ010000052.1 GCA_017634975.1 Lachnospiraceae bacterium
ATGTATACGACGGAGTGGAGTACTTTGTGGCAGGCGGCGTGGTCAACCAGAACGCAAACGGCCTGATCTATACGGGAACGGACGGCTTCCGATTCCTTGCAGCCGGCCGCGTAGTGACGGGGCACGCAGGTCTGGTAATGTACAACGATGAATGGTTCTGGATCGATGACGAGGGCAGATGTGATGACAACTATGCGGCGCTCGTCCATTGGAACGGTTCGGTCTTCCTGGTACATGGAGGTAGGCTGCGCACCGATTACACCGGTTTCACCTATGACCCGAAGCACAAAGACAGATGGTATCATATCACCAACGGTCAGGTATGGGGCAGCGGTGAGATCACCGATCAGAGCATCGAAGGCGGCGAGATCACACGCAAAGTAGTCAGCGGTGTGGTAGTCGATTGATAGAGCATTCACAATAATAAGATCCGTCCGCTTGAAGCAGCGGGCGGATTTTGTTATAATTCGGAGAGGAAAAGCCAAAGCGGACAGACATGCTTACTCAGGAGGTAAGGCCGATGGTGCAGGGCAGAAAACTACCGATCGGGATACAGGATTTTGAGAATCTTAGGAACGATGATTACATATATGTAGACAAAACAGAATATATATACAGACTGGTACACAGTGGAAAACCATATTTTTTAAGCCGCCCCCGTCGTTTTGGAAAGAGCCTGTTCTTATCAACGCTCCGGGCTTATTTTGAGGGCAAAAAGGAGCTTTTTACCGGATTGAAGATCATGGAACTGGAGGGGGACGGACCGGAGGCATGGCAGAAATATCCGGTATTCTATTTTGATTTCAATAAAGACGAGTATAAAAGGGAAGCTGCGATCGAGAGTGTCCTGGAAGGGCATCTGGAAAAATGGGAAGAGCAATACCGTGTGGATAAAGGCTCCCGTTCGCTGGCCGCCAGGTTTCAAAAACTGATTGAAAAAGCCTATGAAGAGAGCGGAAAGGGCGTTGTCGTTCTTGTAGATGAATACGACAAAGCACTTCTGGAATCGGATGAAGATAGGCTGGAGCATAATAAAATCGTTTTTAAGGGATTTTTCAGTACTTTGAAAAGCTATGACCATTATCTGAAGTTTGTTTTTCTGACGGGAGTGACCAAGTTTTCAAAGGTGAGTATCTTCAGTGATCTGAACCAGCTTAGGGATATTTCACTGCTTTCGGAGTATAACGGAATCTGTGGGATCACGCAGTCAGAGCTTACAGAGCATTTTGCGCCGGAGATCGACGAGCTTGCGCTCACTGAGAAAATGAACCGGGAAGACTGTCTTGCAAAACTGAAAAAAATGTATGACGGCTATCATTTTGGCGCGGATACGGATGGAGTATACAATCCGTTCAGTCTGTTAAATGCATTTGCCGATAAGAGATTTGGAATGTACTGGTTTGCTACAGGCACGCCGACCTTTCTGATCGAAAAACTAAAGATATGCGGCTTTGATGCAAAGCGCTTTACCGGTGATGAATTCTATGAGGAAGAAGGAAGTCTTACGGACTACAGGGTAGAGAGTGATGATCCGGTACCACTTTTTTATCAGACCGGCTATCTTACGATCAAAGGTTTTGATAAGGAATTTCGAAGCTATGCGCTGTCCTATCCGAATGAAGAAGTAAAATACGGCTTCTTAAAGAGTCTGGCACCATACTATCTGTGTGCGGAGAAAGAGGCGAATCCTCTGGATGTGCGGAGTTTTGTGCTGGATATACGGAAAGGGAATACGGATTCCCTTAAGGAGCGTTTCACGGCGCTTTTTGCCCGCCTGCCGTATCCGGTGGATGAGAAGGTAGTGGAACAGAACTTCCAGAACGTGATCTATATCGTATTTATGCTGCTGGGGCAGTATAACTTCACGGAGCTCCACAGTGCCAAAGGCAGGGCGGACTGCATAGTTGAGACAGAGGAATATGTTTATATTTTTGAGTTCAAGCGTGATAAGAGTGCGGAAGAAGCCCTTAAGCAGATCGAGGATATGGGCTATGCAACGCCCTATGCGGCAGATCAGCGAAAGCTCTTAAAGATCGGCGTGAATTTCGATTCCAAAGAGCGCAGCATCAACGGCTGGGAAGTGAGATAAGCAAATATCGAAGCGATACCACAAGACAGTGTTAGCAAGGTTGGGACGGTTGTATAATGTAAAGGACAACTGATGTTAAGAAGAGCAAAGGTGTAAGGAGGTTAAACAACGAATGAAGAAAAAATGGAGACAGTTGATGGGCATCCTGCTCAGCCTTGCGCTGATACTGGGTTTGATGCCGGGGATGAGTCTGACAGCGTATGCTGCGACCGAGACATACACCAATTTAATGAATAACAAGACAGTTGTAAAGTTTAACAACCACGACTGGTATATTATTGCGGACGATTCTACTACCATGGGAGGAACAGTCACATTGCTGGCGGCGGACACGAGCTTTGGAACGTCGGCGTTTGATTCAACGTCCCCATTTAGCAACGCTTACAGCAACTCGACCGTGAAGGGCGTGCTTGATGCATTGACCGCAGAAGGCGGCGCTTTTGCATCCGTGAAAGATGCAATAGCCGATACCGATTTGAGTGATGTTGGTGTTACCGGAGCGAAGCTGTATCTTTTGAGCACGAGTGAGGCTGGACAGCATAAGTGTCCTTTCGGCGAAGAATACTTCGATCATTGGTGGCTGCGCTCGCCCGGCCGCAACTATAACGAAGCGGCGTTCGTCGACCTCGACAACGTCGACGCAAACAGTGACCCCGTCTGGACAGTAGATTACGGTGTTCGCCCCGCTTTAAAGCTCAATCTGCCATCGGTCATCTTCTCATCTGAAACAAATACATTTACGGTTCTACATAGTGTGACCATCACTCCGGGCAGTAATATGACCAAAACAACGGATTCCGGCGCAGCGACGCAGACCGGTGTGACAGGCGCAATGACGGATGTGGTCTACACTGCAGACGAAGGGTATAAGTTCCCGGAGACAAGCGAGGCCTATACCACGAAAAACGGGATCACCGTTGCCAGGACAAGTGATACGGTCATCACGGTTTCCGGAACGCCCACAGCAGACGTGGAGATAACGATTCCAGATGCGGATATAGATACGATGTCGGGAGATGCCTACGCCGCTTATAATGTAACAACAGACGATAACAAAACGAAAAGCGGTGATGCTCTGACGGCCTTGCAGGTGACCTTTCATGGGATGCCGTGGTATATTATCTCGGATAATTCTACAGCAGTGGATGCAGGTACGGTCACGCTGCTGGCGGCAGATACCGGCTTCGGTTTATCTAAGTTTGATTCTACAGACCCATATAGCAAT
>JAGBMJ010000020.1 GCA_017634975.1 Lachnospiraceae bacterium
AAAAAGCGTTCTGCTTGCAGAACGCTCGCGCCGAGCGCGGTTGCGATAGCAACATCTTCCTTACGCGCGAGTGCGCATCCCCCGGAGGGCTTTTTACCATAGGGAATTGCGGAGCAATTTCCTATAAGGTAAAAAAGAGGCGGTTCACACCACCTCTGATCTTACGCCTGCCAGATAATTCTGCAGTTCCTCGATGTATTCTTCGCCCATCCGGCTTAGGATACTGTTCTTTTTTGTGATATAGCCGATCTCCATAATACTGTTCGGATTCTCTTCATCCTCGTGGAACGGTACCACCACATAGCCGTCACCGTTTAAGTCGCCGGAAATGATGCCGGAGCACAGTGTATATCCTTGCAGACCTACCATCAGGTTTAGCATCGTAGATCGGTCATTCACCTTAACCGTCCGCGAATATACCTTCTCGCTCAAAATCTCCTCGGCCAGATAGATCTCATCTTCATCCTGTTCAAAGGAAAGACAGGGATACGGTTCCAGCTGCTCCATACTGATGCTCTTTTCCTTTGCCAACGGATGCTGATCCCAGAGATAGACATATGCCCTGCATTTGATCAGCGGATGAAAGATCACGCCCTGCTCCTTCATCAGCTTATCCAGTGTTTTTTCATTTCTGGCACTTTTATATAGCACACCGATCTCACTTTTTAAGGAGCCTACATCCGTAAGCACCGTCTTGGTCTGTGTTTCGTCGATTGCCAGATCAAACTCCTTCATATCATAGCGTTTCGCCATCTCAACAAACGCTTTTACCGCAAAGGAATAATGCTGCGTGGAGACGCGGAACTTTCTCCGGTAATTACCCTCTCCCTGATACTTCTGCAGCACCAGATTGTAGTGCCGGTAAAGATTGCGGATATCGTTCAGAAACTCCTTTCCTTCCGGGGTGGGGATCACACCTTTGTGTGTCCGCAAAAAGATCGCGATCCCCGCTTCATTTTCCAGTTCCTGAATGGCGCTCGTGAGTGTCGGCTGTACGATATACAGTTTTTCGGATGCCCTGCTCATTGAGCCGCATTCCTCGATCGTCAATGCATATAATATCTGCTGTAAGGTCATTTTTTAACCCCTTTTCATCGGATCACATCTTATCAATAATCAGCCGGTAACGTGACCGGTCCCATACTTCTTCTGTTTTCTTATCCAAAGATACACGGATCGTTTCTTCATCCAGTATCACTTTTACCGCAACCCAGAGCGGAAATCCGGTGTACGGATCTTCCTCAATCCGCGGTACATACTCTTTTACCGTCCCGGTATCCTCCGTGATCACGATCCGATCCCGTACGGTACAAAAACACCGCAGATCACCGTTATCATCAAAGCCCAGAGACCCTTTTTCCGCATGCATCGGATCCCTGTGTGGATTGAAGGGATGCAGAGTGCCGAAATCGGTGTAAAGCTCGGCAGCAAAAACACTTTCGATGGATACCAGTCCGCCGTCTTCGTTAAACTCCGCCCCCAGATCCGTGGTAACCATTCCGTACTTTGTCGCAAAATTCATCCGGTCCTTATTAAAGATCGTAATGCTTTTGACATAACCGCTGCGATCAAAATAAACACACTGCATCTTTGCTTCCACGGAACTGTTTCCGACCGACAGCCGGTCCTGATCTGCTTCTTCATACTCATCCTCTTCCGTATGATAGGCACTGATCTTGCCATAGGTCGGAAACACCCTCTTGATAGTCCCGCATTCATAAAAAGTGACCAGCTCCGCATGAATCCTTCCGACCTGTGTCCAGATCACTGTACGATCCTGCAGGTAGATACTGCGAAGGGCACCGGAGGGATAACGCTCCAGTGCCTCGCGATAACGTTTCCTTACATCCGAGGAATCATAACAGGGAATCAGATCTCCATATGCTGTTTTGATCCGAAAAGGAATCATTCCATCCTCTACTCACTTTCTCACACGCCGGTTTATCCGTGGCTGAAGTTCTCTACCACTTCCGCATCATAATCCTTGTACAATTCCGTATGCAGGTCCTTACCGCTTCCCGGGATACCGATGGCATCCGCTCTGCAGTGTTTGCAGTGACGGAAGACTTCCAGATACTTTCCTGCTTCCGCGCGTACCTCCTCGAGCATCTTACAATCCGGTGCCGGGATATCCGCCATCTGATTCTGCGGGATCAGCGGCAGGATGTTCAAAAGCGATGCTCCCAGTTCATGCATCTTTCTCGCTACTTCCGGTATATGCCGGTCATTCACTCCCGGTACCAGTACCGAGTTGATCTTGACAACCAGTCCCAGTTCCGCGGCTTTGCGGATTCCTTCGATCTGGTGCGCGATCAGCATTTTTGCTGCCTCTACGCCGGTATGCACGATATTGTTCTCATCCACCACAAATTCGTTGATCTGCGCTTCGATCTCCGGATCGATCGCATTGACCGTAACCGTTACCGTATCGATTCCCAGAGCCGCCATCCGTTCTACCTTATCCGGCAGCCGGTATCCGTTGGTGGACAAGCAGCATACCATCTCGGGATATTCCTTTTTGACCAGCTCAAAGGTATCCAGCGCATTATCGGTCGCAAGAGTATCGCCCGGTCCGGCAATGCCGACCACCGCCAGTTCAGGACACAGCTCTTTGGCTCTTCGGATAATATCGATGCTTTCCTCGGGCTTCAATACAAGTGAAGAAACCCCGGGACGTATTACCGATTTATCGATCTTACGTGTACAGAACTTACAGCCGATGTTACATTTGGGACTTACCGGAAGATGGATCCGACCGCGCGAGATGTGCGCTTCGTGAGTCATACAAGGATGCTTTTTGGCGAGATGTTTGAAATTCGCCAGACTTTCTGATGTGATCGTCTTTATTCGTTCTTTCTCTTTCTCCAGAAATCGCGGGTCTATGATGGAAACCTTTGATCTCAGCATCGCCTGTAAAACTTTCGGCACACTCTGTTCCATTTCGATCGGTTCGATCTGGTACTGCGCCAGAACCTCTCTTGCTCCTCCGCCGATACACTCTGCAAATACCGCGTTGCAATCTGCGATAGTATCCGCGACCTTTTGCATTCGGTCCGTGTGGTGCCGGTGTTCCAGACAAGCCTTATCTACCAGCCGGATATCTACTTTTTCATATTCCTGTGCTTCTGTGTCCACTTCGTAGATATCGAAGCGTTCCGCCGCACCAAAGTGACGGTCCACACAAAAGCCCATACTCGTCGCAAATGCAACTCTGGTCTTCATAATGCTTTTCTCCTGATCTTTTTTCTTTTTAACACGATCCGGGAGCCCCCTGAATGCCCCCGGAGCAGTGTTTTGCAAATTATTTATTCTTATCCCGCAATGCGGATGGACTTGCCCTCTTCTTTGTTCTCTTCTTTTATATCATCAAACAGACCATACTCGGTCAGGATCTCTTCCAGCCGCTCCTGGGTCATCGGCTTGGGGATCACAAACATCTGATTGTCCTCGATCGCCTGCGCCAGGTTACGATATTCCTGTGCCTGCGGATGTTCCGGATTGTGGTCGATCACGGTCTTCTTCTGGATCTCCGCACGCTGTACCTCATTATCACGCGGTACAAAGTAGATCAGCTGGCTGCCCAGTTCCTTCGCAAAAGCTTCCAGCAGGTCTCTTTCGCGGTCTACCTTTCTGGAGTTGCAGATGATGCCGCCCAGACGTACGCCGCCTTTTACTGCATATTTCTGAATACCCTTGCAGATATTGTTCGCCGCATACAGAGCCATCATCTCGCCGGATGCCACGATGTAGATCTCCTGTGCTTTGCCTTCGCGAATGGGCATTGCAAAACCACCGCACACCACGTCCCCAAGTACATCGTAAAATACGTAATCCAGATCGTCATCATAAGCCCCCAGATCTTCGAGCATACCGATGGAAGTGATGATACCGCGTCCCGCACATCCGACACCCGGTTCCGGGCCGCCGGACTCCACACATCTGGTACCGCCGAAGCCTTCCTTCACGATATAGCTCAGATCATCGATCTCGCCTTCCTCTCGAAGCGTATCCAATACCGTCTTCTGTGCTAGTCCGTTTAACAGCAGTCTGGTAGAATCCGCCTTGGGATCGCAGCCAACGACCATGACTTTCTTGCCCAGTTCCGTCAGACCTGCGGTCAGATTCTGTGTGGTTGTGGATTTTCCGATTCCGCCTTTTCCGTAAATTGCTACCTGTCTCATTTTCTTTTTCCTCCCTGTGATTTCCCTCTTCTTTGTTATTTACCGATAGGTTGCCAATACTCTGTCAAAGATATCTTCTATGGTACGCAGGCCGCCTTCGTAACCGGTATACCCGCAGTTCATGATCAACCGGTATTTTACCGGTACGGTTACGATCAGCAGATCTGCGTGCAATCTTGATGCCAGCCCTTTCTCCCAGGCACTGCCCAGAAGCAGGATCCTCTTGTCCGGATACTTTTTCGCATCCTCCTCGATCAGCAGCTGTGCTGCTCCCGCGTCCGGATCGAAACGCACTTCAATGTCTCTCTTTCTTCCCAGATTGGAGATCTCCTCGTATTCTTTCCGCACCGCTTCCTGAAATTTCTCCGGTGTATCATCTACGATGTTCTGCATCGCCGGGATGATGCCCAGCTCGTTGAGCAGAAACTTGGAGAAGCCCAATGCCGTGGAAGCATCCGCTACCGTGTAAAGTCTTCTCGGTGTTCCGTAACGGAACTCCAGCAGAAATGATGCCATCTTGTCAATGTGTGCGTAATACTTGCGTTCCTCTTTTTCGATATAAGGTTCTGCATCGATCCCCGCAAACTCCGCTACCTTTCGTAAGAAGCGGCTGGTCTCTACCGCGCCCACCGGCAGATACGGAAACTGTACATACGGTGTTTTGTATTTGGCCTTCAGATGCTTTACGATCCCAAGTCCTACCCAGGGGCCGACCAGAATGTTGAACTCCGCTTTCGGGATCGTCTTCCATTCTTCCACTCCTCCGGATTCCTGTCCGAAAAGAATGTTGACTTTCAGTCCGATGCCTTCCAGTACTCTTTTCAGTCCCTCCAGATTTCCGTTCCAGAACGGATCCTGATACGGTATGGAAGCGAATACATTGACCAGACCTTTTTCAACTTCCTTATCTTCCGCAAACTTGTCAACGTATTGATCGACGATCGCATTGACCAGTCTTTCGTGTGCCACGTAATTGCTGCTCTTGAATCCACCGGCCTCGAGATAAACCACCGGTTTGTCCTGCTCCTGAAACTCTCCTACGACCGCTCCAAGATCATCACCGGTGATCGCTGCCGTACATCCCGTGATCACTACATACAGATCACCGTCAATGACTTTGAACGAATTCTCGATAACACTTCGTAATTTCTTTTCTCCGCCGAATACCACATCCTGCTCTTCCGCATTGGTACAGGGTGCTGTCGATCCTCCGGCATATCCTTCGCCCTGGCCGATCAGTTCTCCGATCTTTCCGCCGCATCCGGGACCGGAATGCAGGATCGGTACGCCTCTCTTGATCGCCACTACACTCTGGCAGCTGCCGAGTGCACATGTAAATCTCGGTTGTTCTATTGTTGATGACACTTTTTTCTCCTCCGCCTTCTCTTATAATTCCGATACCGGTCTGCCGCCCGGACATTTTCCGGAACCGCCGCTCTGGAAGTATCCGGGTTCCTGTTCCAGCCACCATTTGGTATATGGCTTGCTGGCATGTTCCGAATAGTTACTGATGAATTCTACGGAGTCCAGCGCATCTTCGATCCTTCTTGCATAATTCAGCGCACCGTTGTATCCGATACCGAACTGCTCATCACCGATCAGCAATGTCGGGATGCCGAGTTTTGCGCCCCACAGCGTCATACCGCCGTGTCTTGCCAGGATCAGATCCGGACGGATCCGGTTGAGTGCGTTTACCAGCTCAAAGGATTGCTTGTTGCATACCTGATAATTCTTAACATCGCCGTAGATCTGCACTGCGTGCTGCAGTACATCCATCTCCGGATCACCGCTGTCGTATACAGGATCGTGGTGGAACACGCTCGCTCCCATCACTTCAAATCCGAGCTCCGAAAGCAGATGGATCAGCGCCTGTCCGTGTGCTGCACCGGCCATTACATAAGCCGTTTTTCCTTTGAAGTTTTCCTTCAGTTTCTCGATCTTCGGAACGATATCCCGATGACCTTCCGCAATGATCTCTTCTGCCACTTCCGGCTTGCCGAGTACCTTTCCCAGTGCTCTGAGCCACCGGTCGGTACCTTCCACACCATAGGCCGGCGGGGCTGTGATCTCCGGCACACCGTACAACTGGTTGAGTCCCGCTCCCATATATGTGGAAAGGGAAGGACAGATATGGATCGTTGCCGCTGCTTCCGAGCATTCCTGCAGCTGTTCGATCGAGGAGAACGGCATCAGATATCTGGTCTTGTAGCCGAACCTCGCGATGATATCGTCAAATACGTGGCTTCCCCAGAAGTTCACGACATTCACGTAATCTGCTTTTTTCTTCGGCGCCTTTACAATGTTACGCAGCACCGTGTGATAAGCCGCATCGAATCCGGTCGTCCATACCTTGGAGCGGAAGCCGTCACAGGTACAGGTAGCTACCGGGATGCCCAGTTTTTCGGTCAGCTTGTGTGCCGCTCCTTCGATGTCCTCACCAATAATGCCGGCCGCACAGGAAGTCGTGATAAAGATTGCTTTGGGATGTACCCTCTCGTATGCTTTTTCCACGGTCGCTTCCAGCTTTTTGACTGCACCGAACACGGTATCCTGTTCCGTGATATTCGTGGAAAAATATCTTCCGTCACGCTCCGGCAGGTTTCTGCGTTCCTGTTCGATCCGATAGGTAAAATTAAAATCTATAAAATCGCCTGCACAGCCTACCGGCGCGTGGTTGACGACTGCTACATCGTCGATCATCGACAGCTGGCAGAAGGCCTGTCCGGAATTACATCCGAGACACTGTGAAAATTTTCTTTTACTGTCTTTCAGATTACCGGAATGCGATTTTTCTACCAGTTCTTCCGCCGTTCCGGAATAGGCATTGATCGTTCCGAGTCTCTTTTCCCGGATCAGCACTGCCGGTTCGTCAAGATTGATATGAGACATTTCTTTTTTCCTCCGATTTCTAAACTTGATTTATCGTAACATCCGTTTTCCGTGATGTAAAATTGTCTGATTCTATCGAGTGCTATCAATAAATTTTATAGCTACGTGTTTTTGCTTTACGCTATTGCCTGCCTCTTTGTTTGCAAACAAGAAAGCGTTCTGCCTGCAGAACGCTCGCGCCGAGCGCGGTTGCGATAGCAACACATTCCTTACGCGCGATAGATGATTTTCTTACGGTTTTACCGTTAGAAAATCACTATGCGTAACGTAGTGAAGAAGTACGCATCCCCCGGAGGGCTTTTTTGCTTTATAGGAATTGCAGAGCAATTTCCTATAAAGCAAAAAAGGCGGTCCAGTCAGGCCGCCCGGTATTCTTAGATGGAAATGTACGATCAAATCACGTAATTATCCCACCCATCAGATACACCGCTGCGCGCCTGCGCGACAAATTCACTCAGAGACATTCGGTCCGTGTATTCTTTCAGATTGCCATTGATCTTCTGCCAGAAAAAACCGTTGATCACCGGGCGCAATCCGCCTTCCTCCCCTTCCGTATCCGTACCGGCTAATAAGGTATTGTCCAATGCATTTAACACATCGGAAAGTTTCACACACTCCGGTTTACAGGACAACACGTAGCCGCCGCGAAGCCCTTTTTGTGCCGTGATAAATCCGGCCTGTCTGAGCGGCAGTAAGATATGTTCCAGATATTTATGCGAAATATTCTGTCTTTTGGCAATGTCCGGTGCTGATACACTCTGCCCGTTTTCGCAATGGATCACTATATCCGTCAGTGCGATCAAACCGTACTCCACTCTGGTCGATACTTTCATTTCCTGCTCCTTTCTTATATTTCTACAATCACCAATTTCCCGTAACACAGCATCTGATGAACTTCTTCAGATACTATACTTTTCTGTTTTTTTTGGATAACCATGTACCACTTTCCTGGATCAGCATCACCATTACGATCAGCAACGCAACCGTCGTCCAGAGTACATCCTTCTGATATCGATAATAGCCATACTGTAATGCGATCGCCCCCAGTCCGCCGCCGCCGATCACACCGGCCATTGCCGAATACCCAAGAACAGTTGCTACATTGATTGCCGCTCCCTGAAGAAGAGACGGTGTCGCCTCCGGCAGGATAAAATGCAATAGGATATACAACGGTGATGCCCCCATGGAAGTTGCGGCTTCAATGATCCCCGGCTGCACTTCATATAAGGAGGATTCTACCATACGTGCAACGATCGGGATGGCCCCCACCGTCAGTGGTACGATAGAAGCTACAGTTCCGATCGAAGATCCGGTCACAAAACGTGTAAACGGGATCAATAACACCAGAAGAATCAGAAACGGCAGGGAACGGAGCACATTCACAATGGTTCCAAGCACACCATTCAATATCGTATTTTCCAACAGCCTTCCTTTCGATGTAGCATAAAGGATCACTCCCAAAGGCAATCCGATCAGATAAGAGATCAGTGCCGAAAAAAATGTCATCTCCAGTGTTTCCAGTATTCCTTTTTGTATTGCTTCTACTATGTATGCACTCATCGTTATCGTACCTCCGAGATCAACAATCCGCTTTTTTCAAAAAAGTCGATGATGATCTCCTGATCTTCTTTTTCTTTCGGCAATTCTAATATCATCTGACCGTAGCCAATGCCGCCTACACTCTTGGTATTTGCGCTTAAGATATTCACCTTTTTCCCGGTCTGCTCCACCAGATTAGCGATAAACGGCTCACTGGCAGTCAAACCGTCAAATACGATACGGATCAGCCTTCCGTCCGGATCTGAAGGATCAAACGGATTGGCTGCAATTGCCGGAAATACCAGTTTCTTTGCAGCATTGGACTGCGGATTGCTGAATACCGTACGCACATCTCCCACTTCTGCCAGACGTCCTTCATCAATGATCGCCACACGGTCACAGATCTTTTCCACAACCGACATCTCATGCGTGATGATCACGATCGTCAGCTTACGTTCCTCATTGATCTTTTTGAGCAGTTCCAGGATCTCTCCGGTCATCTTGGGATCCAGCGCACTGGTTGCCTCATCGCAAAGCAATACTTTGGGATCTGCCGTCAGTGCTCTGGCGATTGCCACCCTCTGTCTCTGCCCGCCGGAAAGTCTTGCCGGATATACATTCTCCTTTTCCTCCAGTCCCACCACACGCAGCATCTGTCTGGCGATCTGCCTGCGCTCGTCCTTTTTCATACCGGCAATCCGAAGCGGCTGTTCCACGTTTTCGATCACCGTCCGCTGCTGCAGAAGATTGAATCCCTGGAAGATCATGGAGATCGAATGACGTACATTACGCAATTCACGCGGTTTCAATTCTGCCAGATCCTGTCCGTAAAAAAGCACTTTTCCTTCCGAGATTTCCTCCAGGCGGTTGAGGGTACGTACCAGCGTTGACTTACCGGCACCGCTCATACCAATGATCCCAAAGATCTCTCCTTCCTCCACCGACAGACTGACATCCTTTAATGCTTCAAATTCCTTCCCATCATTCTTATAGATTTTACTGACATGCTCCAGTTCATATACGTAGTCCATGATTTGTTTCCTTGATTTGTTTCCTTGATTAATTTCTGTTATTGAGTTAATCAAACAACCCCTTGCTCAGATAACGGTCACCACGATCCGGGAAGATCGTTACCACATTTCCATGATCCAGCGTCTTTGCCAGTCTGATCGCAGCCGCAAGCGCTGCACCGGAAGAAGAACCTGCCAGGATGCCTTCCTTTTTTGCCAGCAGTCTGGCGGTATCAAACGCTTCCGAATCCGAGATCTTGATCACCTGATCCACCAGCGTGATGTCCATGGTATCTGCAATAAAATCATTTCCGATGCCTTCGATATCATAATCAAAGTGCTCACCGCCACCAATGATAGAGCCCAGCGGATCCGCCAAAACACCCTGTATCCCGCTGTTTTGCTCCTTTAAGTATTTCACGACACCGCTGAAGGTGCCTCCGCTGCCGGCCCCGGCAACAAAGATGTCGATCTGCCCGTCCAGCTGCTGATAGATCTCCGGTCCGGTCGTCTCATAATGCGCTTTCGGATTCGCCGGATTGTTAAACTGCTTTAAAGAAATGGCCCCGGGGATCTTTGCTATGATGCGGTCCGCTTCACGGTCTGCTCCAAGCATCCCTTCCTCTCTCGGCGTATGTACGATCTCTGCACCGAGCGCCCGCATGACCTTTTGCTTTTCCACTGAAAACTTTTCCGGTACGGTAAAGATCACGCGAAATCCCTGATTGAGTGCTGCGATGGCGATACCGATACCGGTATTTCCTGCCGTCGCATCTACAATCGTTCCGCCTTCCTTCAGGATGCCCCGTTCTTTTGCATCATCGATCATGTACATACCGACACGGTCTTTTACACTGCCGGCCGGATTCATCAATTCCAGTTTTGCATAAAGTCCGACCTTAGGATCAATCCCGGCTGCCGCTGCAATCTGATTTAATTTCAATACCGGTGTATTTCCGATCATTTCCCGAACGCTGCTATATACATTCATTTTTTATCTACTCCTTTAAGCTCTTATTTGGATGCCTCGATCGCCTGCTTCAGATCGGCGATAATGTCATCCACTCCTTCGATACCAACCGAAAGACGGATCAGCTCATCCACGATACCGACACTTTTACGGATATCTGCAGGGATCGCTGCGTGCGTCATGCTTGCCGGATGACATACCAGTGACTCCACACCGCCCAGACTTTCTGCCAGAGTGACCAGTTTTAAGTTCTTAAAGAATTTCTTATAATCATATTTTGCATCCAGTACAAACGAGATCATTGCTCCCGCTCCGTCTGCCTGCTTCTTCTGCACTTCATAGCCCGGATCCGATTTTAATCCCGGATAATATACCTTGCTCACATATCCGCTCCGTTCCAGCCATTCCGCGATCTTCTGTGCATTCGCCACATGCCGGTCCATCCGGACACCAAGTGTTTTGATACCGCGAATCATCAGGAAGCTGTCCCAGGGTGCGAGTACTCCGCCGATCGCATTCTGCAGATAATACAGGCGGTCTGCCAGCGCTTTGTCATTGACCACCACAAAACCGGAGATGGTATCGCTGTGTCCGCCCAGATATTTCGTACCGCTGTGGATCACAATATCTGCTCCCAGAGTCAGCGGTCTCTGAAGATACGGTGTTAAAAACGTATTGTCCACGATCAGCAGTTTGTTATGCTTCTTTGCGATCTTTGATACTGCAGCGATATCGGTTACCGTCAGCAGCGGATTCGCCGGACTTTCCACATATACGGCTTTCACATCTTCATCGATCGCTGCCTCTACCGCTGCCTGATCCGAAGTGTTTACGATCTTGTAGGTGATGCCGAAATGGCGGAAGACATTATCCAGGATACGAAAGGTACCACCGTATATATTGTCGGATACCACCAGTTTATCACCGCTCTTAAACAGAGAAAGAACGGTATTGATCGCTGCCAGTCCGGATGCAAATGCCAGCCCGTACTGTCCCTGCTCCAGATCTGCGATCAGTTTTTCCACTGCGGCTCTGGTCGGGTTACCGGTTCTGGAATACTCCCATCCCCGATTTTCTCCCAAGCCATCCTGTTTATAGGTTGAAGTCTGATAAATAGGAACATTTACTGCTCCTGTGGTGTCGTCTCCGTCCTGACCACCGTGTATTAATAATGAGTTGATAGATATTGCCATGTTTGTTTTCCTCCCTAATCTCCGATTGAAATCTTTATGCGGTCAGCAGCCCTGCGTCCAAAACAAACTGGCTGCCGGTTAAAAATCTTGCCCGATCACTTGCGATATATTTAAATGCCTCCACGATATCCACGGTCTCCAGCCAGGGTGTCCGGAGCAGATTGCCTGCGGATCGTTCTGCGATCTCCGTAGGCGTGGTTCCTTCCAGTTCTGCCAGCCCGTCGTTCATCGGCGTATTCACACCGGTCGGATGCAGCGACACCACACGGATCCCGTAAGGCGCCAGCTCGATCGCCTGTGATTTGGTCAGCCCTACCAGTCCGTGTTTGGATGCACTGTAATGTCCCATACGATTAAAACCACGAAGTCCGGCAACGGAAGAATTATAAATGATCACGCCTTTTTTCTTTTCGATCATATGCGGGATCACATATTTGGATACCAGCCATCCACCACGCAGATTGATATCGATCATCGCATCCCATTCTTCTTCCGTCAGTTCCCAGGTCTTTCCGTATGCTGCGATCCCGGCATTGCTGAAAAGGATATCGATCGTTCCAAATTCCCGAACGCCTCGCTCTACCGCTTCTTTTACATCCTCTGCCTTACGCACATCCCCGGCATAGATGAGGATCTTTCCGCCTTTTGCGATCACATCATCTTTAAGCTTCTCCAGATCATCATTGGAAGATCGATTGTATGCCGGAAACGGGATCTTCTCTCCCAGGTCAAACGCGATGATATTGGCTCCGTCTTCTGCCAGTGCCAGGGCTACTGCTCGCCCCTGTCCCTTGGCTGCACCGGTAATGAATACTGTTTTATTCGTAAAATCGCCCATTGCTGTATCCTCCTCTGTCCTTTATGCGAATGCTTTTTTGAATGCCTGATCCAGATCGGCGATCAGATCCTCCGCATCTTCCAGACCGATGGATACACGGAGCAGATTCTGCGGAATGCCTGCTTTCTCCAGAACCTTCAGTTCCAGCTCGGTATGGGTATTCTCAGGCGGATTGGTGATCAGGGATCTCACATCACCGATATTTACATGGTAGGAGAAATTGTTCAGTGCCTTGATGAACTTACCTTCCTGTTCACGGGTACCCTTGAATCCAAAGGAGAGCAATGCGCCCGGACCTTTCTTAAAATCTCTGTCTGCGAGATCTTTATATTTGCTGCCCTTTGCATACGGATAATTTACAAACTCCACCTCCGGACGGTTCTCCAGAAATTCGACGACTTTGCGTACGGTCTGCAGCTTCTTGTCCAGGCGGACACTCAGTGTCTGCAGTCCCTGCAGTACCAGGTAGGATTCAAAAGAACCCAGTGCTCCTCCGAAAAACTCGGTAAAGAAGATCTTAAGCAGTGCGATCACCGGTGCTCCGGGTATAAATTCCGCGCCGCTTCTCGGATTGTTCTGCAGATCTCTCATCTTCCATGACTTCTCATAGAGCTGCGGGAATCTCTCCTTCGGATACTGGAAATCACCTTTTTCAACAACCAGACCGGCGATCACATTGCCATGGCCGTTCAATTCCTTGGTCGCGGAGTAAACCGTGATGTCCGCACCGTGTTCAAACGGTTTGTACAGATACGGTGTTGCCACTGTATTGTCTACTACAACCGGTACTCCGTATTTGTGAGCGATTGCAGCGATCGCATCGATATCATACAGTTCAATATTCGGATTGCTGATGGATTCCAGATAGATCGCCTTGGTATTCTCATCGATCAGTTTTTCATAGGAAGCCGGATCATTACGATCTTCCGGAAATCTGGTTTCGATGCCGTACTTCGGAAGAAATTCCAGTACATCCAGAAGTGCTGCTCCGTACAGGGAAGATCCTGCTACGATATTGCCGCCGCCCTGTCCCAAAAGGAAAAGTGTATAGGTGATCGCTGCCATTCCGGAAGAAAGCGCTACCGTAGCTTTTCCGCCATCCAGTTCTGCGATCCTTGCTTCGAGGATTCCGCCGGTCGGTGTACCGACTCTGGAATAAATACCGCCTGCCTCTGCACCGGTCCACAATCTTCTGGTCCGGTCGATATCTTCCAGATCAAACGATGCGGTCTGATAAATGGGCGGTGTCACCGAATGAAAATGATCTGCGGAATTGTATCCTGCGCGAATTGCATTTGTACTGAAACCATAATTATTTGCCATTGTTTTATCCTCCTAAACTGTGTTTGAATTATTTTGTTATACTTTCGTTCATTGCCGTCGCTCTGACAGTCATAAAAAAACCGGGACCTTTTTGGGTTCCGGGCATAAGACCTTTCTACGAGTTTACATCAACATCGTACTATATCAGGGTGATTCCGCAGTACTTCATACACCCCGGTCACAAAACAAGCCCGGAACTTAAACATTCGACAGCAACACATGCTATTCTCTTGTCTTGTCTTTGTTTCGGACATTACTTTATCTCCTTCCTTTACATTTCTTTCACATCACTTTCGTGATGATGCAACTATAGCATTATTTACCTACTATGTCAATAGGTTTTGTAATATTTTTTATTTTTTCTTACACAGCATCGAAACCATACTTTCATTCATTGAAAAAAAGGTAGAAAAAAGCGCTCCACTCGTGGAACGCTTTTCTTTGTTTTCGTTCTGATGATATGAATCTTATAGAATATCACGTATTATTGTTGCCGAATGCTCCGCTGAATACTTTCTTCATTTCCGTATTATCTGCATACAAAGGAGCATTTTCATTCCCGTTTTCCGGCTTCTCCGGCTGTGCGGGTGTACCACCATACAACGGATTGTTATTCTGCTGCGTCACACTATTTCCGCTTACCGGAAACGGTGCCGGCTGCTGTGCAGGTGTACTTGCGTATAGCGGATTGTTGTTCTGCTGGGTCGGGGCACTGTTTCCACCAACCGGAGACTGTACCGGCTGCTGTGCCTGCGTGTTTGCATACAGCGGATTGTTGTTCTGCTGCGTCGGGGCACTGCTTCCGCCTACCTGCGACGGTGCCGGCTGCTGCGCAGGTGCGTTTGCATACAGCGGATTGTTGTTCTGCTGCGTCGGGGCACCGCTTCCGCCGATCGATGATGGTGTCGGCTGTTGTGTAGTCACACTGTTATCCGGGACATTTTCCGTCTGTGTCGCCGGAGCATTGGACGCCGGACCGCTGCTTACCTCGGTCGGAGACACTCCCAGCGGTAGTGTAGCTGCCTGGGAAGACTGCTGTACCGCTGTAGCACCTCCGCCCAGCGGAAGTACCGCCGGATGAGAGGATGCATATGCCATAGCCTTGAGCAGTTCTGCTCTTGCCTCTTCCTCTTTCCTTGTTTTCTCAGCTTCTTCCTTCTCTTTTCTTGCCTTTTCGGTCGCTTCCACATCGATTTCTCCGAAGATGTTGCGTACCGTTATGTCTCCGTCTGTCGATCCGGCATTCTGTGTCGGTGCATTCCCGATCGGCACCGCCGGATTCTGCACTGGTGTATTTCCGAGAATCGATGCCGGTTCCTGCTTCGGTGCGTTCCCAAAGATCGATGCCGGTTCCTGCCCCGGTGTATTTCCGAGAATCGATGCCGGTTCCTGCTTCGGTGCGTTCCCAAAGATCGACGCCGGTTCCTGCTTCGGCTCATTTCCAAGGATTGATGCCGGTTCCTGTTTCGGCTCATTTCCAAGGATTGACGCCGGTTCCTGCTTCGGCTCATTTCCGAAGATCGACGCCGGTTCCTGCTTCGGTTCACTTCCGAAGATCGACGCCGGCTCCTGCTTCGGCTCATTTCCGAAAACCGACGCCGGTTCCTGCTTCGGCTCATTTCCGAAGATCGACACCGGTTCCTGTTTCGGTTCACTTCCAAAGATTGACGCCGGTTCCTGCTTCGGTGCGTTCCCAAAGATCGACGCCGGTTCCTGTGCCGGAGCATGCGATCCTATTCCCGTGCCTGGGAAAGAGCCTGTAGATACGGCCGGCCCCGTGGGCTGACTTCCGAGAGATTGCGTCGGTCCTAAGGGCTGTACGGACTGTGTTGCTGCCGCAAAACCACCAAGAGCAGCGCCTTGTGTCTGCGGATTTGCAATTGCAGATCCGAATCCTCCCTGCACATTCTGCGGCTGCGGACTTCCAAATGCTGCACCCATATTTCCGGCTGCATTCTGTGTCGGCTGACCTCCCATCGGAGTCCCAAAGCTTCCCTGCATATTCTGCGGTTGCTGGCCTCCAAAAGCTGCACCCATATTTCCGGACGCATTCTGTGTCGGCTGACCTCCCATCGGAGTCCCAATGCTTCCCTGCATATTCTGCGGTTGCTGGCCTCCAAAAGCTGCACCCATATTTCCGGACGCATTCTGCGTCGGCTGACCTCCCATCGAAGTTCCAAAGCTTCCCTGCATATTCTGCGGTTGCTGGCCTCCAAAAGCTCCTCCAAAATTACTCTGTGTGTTCTGTGGCTGACCGCCTGCATACGGATCCACGTTATTTATGGTTCCATTCTGCGCCTGCGGAGCTCCAAAACCTGTGCTGCCAGCATTTCCGGACTGCGGTACAAAACCTGCATTCGTTGCTTTTGGCGCGCCGTATAATGCGGTCTGGTCTCCGCTCTTATTCCTAAACATCACAAAGAGGATCCCACCCGTGATCAAAAGACAAATGATACCCGCGATTGTCATTCCTTTTACCGCTCCGGGTGCCATAATGGGTTCAAACATCACCGGAAGCATATAATCCTCCAGATCCTCTCCGGGATAAACCTTTGATTCGATCTCTTTTCGCAGATCATTCGGGATCTTTACCAGTTTTCCGTCAAAGTGCATAGTACTTGTCGGTATCGTAGTAAAATCCTCATCAGTTGCCCACCAGTCATCCGATTTGCTGATCTGGCTATCCATCGCAGAATTAAAGCTGCTGGGGATCTTTGCAAGTAGAAACGGTGTCGGGTAAATGTAGTCTTTATCCTCATCCTGGCAAAAAGGTATCACATAATAACGTCCGGTTTCCCGCTCCGAAGTCGTTACGCCGTAAGTCTTTGACTGTTCTACCTGCGAACCGATCTGATCCCATACCAGCGTGACATCGAAACATATATGATCCCCCGCTTTAAGGTTGCTGTAATCGTAGTCCCACAGATTGGTAATGTCTTTCACCGGTTTGGAAAGACACATCCAATCCCTTATACCCAAGAACGTCAAAACAACGCCGATCGTCGCAAGCGCTATAAATAATCTGGTTTTCAGCTTCATGAATTCCCTCCCTCATTCTTTCATGCAAACCACAACATCGCTTGATAGTATACCATATTCCCCCTCTACCCGCAAGGATAAAGCAAACCAAAGAAAAAACGCCGCCCCAACAGGCAGCGTCTTTAATGAATCCCAAAAGCAATATACCGGCCAGGTCATTTCGTTTATGAGTATATATCTATCGTTTCACTTCAACGCATTTTCCACCAGACCGAGGAATAACGGGTGTGGGCGGTTCGGGCGGGATTTCAGCTCCGGATGAAACTGTACCCCGATGTAGAAGGGGTGCTCTTTGATCTCGATGGTCTCTACCAGGCTGCCGTCCGGCGACAGACCGGAGAGCTCCAGCCCCTTAGCGGTCAGCGTTTCTTTAAAATCGTTATTGAATTCATAACGATGCCGATGGCGTTCGGAGATCTCCGCACTGCCATAGCATTTTTCCAAAAGGCTGTCTGCTTTTACCTTGCAGGGATAGGCCCCCAGACGCAGGGTACCACCTTTTTCGATCCTCTCATACTGTCCCGGCATAAAATCGATCACTTTATGCTCGGAATCCGGTGCAAACTCGCCGGAGTTTGCATCCGCCCAGCCCACTACGTTGCGCGCATATTCGATCACCGCGATCTGCATACCGAGACAGATACCAAGATACGGAATCTTATGTGTTCTCGCATATTCCGCAGTCACGATCATACCTTCGATACCGCGGGAGCCGAAACCACCGGGAACGATCACACCGGCTACATCCTTTAATGTTTCGGCAACGTTTTCTTTGGTGATCTGTTCGGAATCGATCCACTCGATATCCACAAATGCATTATGTACATAACCCGCATGATGCAATGCTTCCGCAACGGACAGATAGGCATCGTGTAGCTGTACATATTTTCCGACGATACCGATCTTTACGCGGCGGTCACGGTTCTTGATCAGCTGCACCATCTTTTCCCATTCGGTCAGATCCGGTGATTTGGCATCGATCTTAAGCTCCCTGCATACAATGCCGGAAAAGCCGGCTTCCTCCAGCATCAGTGGTGCCTCATACAGATAAGGCAGTGTGATGTTTTCGATCACACAGTCTTCCTTGACGTTGCAGAACATAGCGATCTTCTTAAAGATCGAATCCTCCAGATGCTCATCACAGCGGAGGATGATGATGTTCGGATGAATGCCCATCCCCTGCAGTTCCTTGACGGAATGCTGGGTCGGTTTGGATTTGTGCTCATCCGAACCATGCAGATACGGAACCAGCGTCACATGAATAAACAGGCTGTTCTCCCTGCCCACTTCCAGGGAGATCTGTCTCGCTGCTTCCAGAAACGGCTGTGATTCGATATCCCCAATCGTACCGCCGATCTCGGTAATGACCACATCCGCCTGCGTGGTTTTTCCGAGGCTGTATACAAAGTCCTTAATCTCGTTGGTCACGTGCGGGATGACCTGCACGGTCTCCCCAAGATACTCTCCGCGGCGTTCTTTGTTCAAAACATTCCAATACACTTTACCGGAAGTCAGATTGGAAAAGCGGTTCAGATCCTCATCGATAAAGCGCTCGTAATGCCCCAGATCCAGATCTGTCTCCGCACCGTCCTCCGTTACATATACTTCTCCGTGCTGATACGGGCTCATGGTCCCCGGATCCACATTGATATATGGATCCAGTTTCTGTGCCGCTACTTTGAGGCCTCTCGCTTTCAAAAGCCGCCCCAGAGAAGCTGCCGTTATCCCTTTTCCGAGCCCGGAAACCACACCTCCTGTCACAAAAATATATTTTGTCATTTTCCGCTTTCTCCGTAATTTGATAATACTCTGGCCGACGGATCCTTTACATCGCATCCTTCCCAGTTTTTGTTCGGCATCCAGAAATCCACCACCATTTCTGCCTGCCCCGGATAGTACTTTTCAAAGATATCACGATACATTAACGATTCTTTGGTAAAGGGTTTTGCATATTCGTATTTTTTGATCCCAAGCTCATAATCCGCATCACTGTAAGTATGTTCCGCCAGTTCCGTCAGATCATCCTTCAGGGAATGCCCTACCGCATCGGAGAACGCAGCCTTTTCTCTCCAGAGAATACTCTCCGGGATCAGGGCATCCTTTTCAAAAGCCTTACGCAGCAGATACTTGCCTTTTCCGTACCGGTTCATCTTCATCTCCGGATCGATGGCCATGCAGTATTCCACAAAATCCAGATCTCCGAACGGCACTCTGGCCTCGAGTGAATTTACACTGATGCAGCGGTCCGCACGGAGTACATCATACATATGCAGTTCACGGATACGTTTTTCCGCTTCCTTCTGAAACTCCTCCGCACTCGGTGCAAAATCCGTATACTTGTATCCGAAGATCTCATCTGAGATCTCGCCGGTGAGAAGCACTCGCGTATCCGACTGCTCATGGATTGCCTTGCAGACCAGATACATACCGATGGAAGCACGGATCGTCGTGATATCATAAGTCCCCAGTGTTTTGATCACTTCGTCTACAGCATCGACTACATCTTTCTGTGAAATGATCACTTCATGATGATCAGAATGAATGTAATCTGCCACTTCTCTGGCATATTTCAGATCGATCGCATCGATATCCATACCGATGGCCCAGGTCTGCAGCGGCTTATCCGATAAACGCGTTGCGATGCCGCATACCAGAGAAGAATCCAGTCCGCCGGAGAGCAGGAAACCAACCGGCGCATCCGAATCCAGGCGCTTCTTTACCCCTTCGACCAGACGGTCATGGATCTCACCGGTCACCGTCTCCATCGCATCATGGCATACATTTTTAACTTCGGACATATCGCGATAACGGATAAACTGTCCGTCTTTAAAATAATGTCCCGGAGGGAACGGCATGATGCGGCTGCACAGACCGGTCAGGTTCTTCGGCTCGGAAGCAAATACAAAACTCCCCGCCGTGCTTTTTCCGTAATACAGGGGACGGATACCGATAGGATCTCTTGCAACGATATAGGAATCTGTTTTTGCATCATACAGGATCATCGCAAATTCCGCATCCAGTTTTGCAAACATATCGGTACCATATTCCGCATACAGCGCCGGAAGGATCTCGCAGTCCGAATCACTGATAAACCCGTATCCCTTCTGCAGCAGTTCCTCCTTACATTTACGGAACCCGTAGATCTCACCGTTGCAAACCACCAGGATCTCACTGTCCTCCGGTTTTGCAGTGATCTTGCTGTCTGCATACATCTGTGTCGAATATTTTATCGTCTTTTTCCCGCCGTATGCAAAAGGCTGCATACCGTTTGCCGTCAGCCCCATGATCGCCAGACGGTTAAACGCCAGAAAGCCATTCCCGGTATCCATGATCCGGTAATCATCCGGGCCTCTGGAATGTGTTTTTTCCAGCGCATCCTTTACGATCCTTCCCTCGGTATCCTTACCGCAAAAGCCTAAAATCGAACACATAAAACTTCCTCCCTTACAAATACGAATATCCCATCAACGCTTCGTCTACCGCCTTGGCTGCCTCGCGCCCTTCATGGATCGCCCATACCACCAGAGACTGTCCCCGGTGCATATCCCCTGCGGTAAATACCCCCGGAACGGAGCTTGCGTACTGTCCTGCCTCGGTCTTTACATTGGTCCGGCCATCCAGTTCCACGCCGAAGGCATCGGTCACATATTTCTGGCTTCCGAGGAACCCTGCTGCGATCAGTACCAGATCACAAGGTACTTTGCTTTCACTGCCCTCGACCGGCACCATCATCATACGTCCGCTCTTCGGATCCTTCTCGCCTTTCAGTTTCACCAGCACCGCCTGCTTCACGTTTCCTTTTTTATCCTTGATAAACTCTTTTACCGTAGTTGTATAAACACGCGGATCCTGCCCGAATACTTCAATGGCTTCCTCCTGGCCGTAGTCGGTTTTCAAAACCCTCGGCCACTCCGGCCACGGATTATTTGCCGCTCTCTCGCTCGGCGGGCAGGGCATCATCTCCAGCTGCGTTACCGAGGCGGCCCCCAGGCGGATCACGGTACCGACACAGTCATTACCGGTATCACCACCGCCGATCACGATGACATGCTTATCCTTCGCCAGTTCATAAGGCGGCTTTTCAAAATCCGTATCCAATAACTGTCTGGTTACTTTCCCGAGAAAATCAACCGCAAAATAAATCCCGTTGGCATCTCTTCCCGGTGCATTGATATCACGCGGGTTGGATGCCCCGCAGCAAAGGACTACGGCATCGTATTCTTTTTTCAATTCTTCGGCTGTGATATCCACACCGACATTCACACCTGTTTTAAAGACCACGCCCTCTTCTTCCATGACCTTTACACGACGGTCGATCACGGACTTATCCAGTTTCATATTCGGGATGCCATAACGCAGCAGTCCGCCGATCCGGTCGTTGCGTTCATATACCGTTACCAGATGGCCCCTGCGGTTGAGCTGCTGTGCCGCCGCCAAACCGGACGGTCCGCTGCCGATCACGGCTACTTTCTTACCGCTGCGTACGGCAGGGATCACCGGCTGCACCCAGCCTTCCTGATACGCCGTCTCGATGATCGCCTTTTCATTCTCCTTGGTCGATACCGGATCCCCGTTTAAATTGCAGGTGCAGGCCGCCTCACACAATGCCGGACACACCCTGCAGGTAAACTCCGGAAAGGAGTGTGTCTTGGACAGCCGCAGATACGCCTGCTTCAAGTTACCGGTATACACCAGATCGTTGGTCTCCGGTACCAGATTGTGGAGCGGACATCCGCTGGCCATACCGGAAAGCATCCCGCCATACTGGCAGAACGGAACACCGCATGCCATACAGCGTGCCGCCTGCCTGCGCTGCTTTTCCATATTGAGTCTTCCATGAAACTCCTGAAAGTTCTGTATTCTTTCTTTTACAGGTACTACCTTTCCGTCTTCCCTGTCATATTCCATAAAACCTGTTGCTTTTCCCATGATATCCTCCAATCTCAACCATGCAGCTGCATAAATGCTTCCATCTGTGCCTGTTCTGCCGGAACACCTTTTTCTTCCAGAGCTGTACTCAGAGATACGACTTTCTTGTATTCCTGCGGGATGATCTTTTTGAAATGCTTTAAGCTCTCTTCAAAGTTCTCCAATACCCGCTTACCGATCGCAGATCCGGTTGCCGCCACATGCGCTTCGATCAATCCTTTCAGCTCCTGGCAGTCAAATTTGTTTTCCACCTTTTCCAACAGGATCAGTTCTTTGTTCAGGTTCTTGTACAATACATTATCTTCATCCAAAACGTAAGCCACACCGCCGCTCATACCTGCTGCAAAGTTTTTACCGGTACGTCCCAGTACCACCACACGTCCGCCGGTCATATATTCACATCCGTGCTCCCCGACACCTTCTACGACCGCATTCGCACCGGAGTTTCGTACCGCAAAACGTTCCCCGGCCACACCACCGATAAATGCGGTACCGGAAGTTGCACCATAGAGAGCAACGTTTCCGACGATCACGTTTTCTTCTGCTTTGTATGCCGCATCCGCCGGGACCTTTGCGATCAGTTTACCGCCCGATAAGCCTTTCCCGAAGTAGTCGTTGGAATCACCGGTCAGTTCCAGGGTAAGTCCTTTGGGGATAAATGCGCCGAAACTCTGTCCGCCGGCTCCCTTGCAGTGCACGACAATGCTGTCTTCCTCCATACCGTCTTTATGCGCTCTTGTGATCTCGCTTCCCAGGATGGTACCGAAAGCGCGGTCGGTATTGGATACTTCGATCTGCAGTTCCGTATGCTCTCCGCTCTCGATCGCTTTCTTACACTTCTTAAGAAGTATACTCACATCCTTGGTCTTATCCAGTTCAAAATCAAATACCGCTTTCGGATCAAATACGGATCTGTCGTTATTGCCCTCTTTCAGCACGGCCTGCAGGTCCACGATACCGCGGTGTACATCCAGTCCGGTGCTGACCTGCTTAAGCAGATCGGTACGTCCCACCAGTTCTTCCACGCTGCGAACGCCCAGTTTTGCCATATATTCACGCATCTCTTCGGCGATGAACATCATAAAGTTTTCGACGTATTCCGGTTTGCCGGTGAAGCGCTTGCGCAGTTCCGGATTCTGGGTTGCCACACCAACCGGACAGGTATCCAGATTGCAGACGCGCATCATCACACAGCCCATGGTTACGAGCGGTGCCGTAGCAAAACCGAATTCCTCCGCCCCAAGCAGTGCTGCGACAACCACATCCCGGCCGCTCATCAGTTTACCGTCCGCTTCGATACGCACACGGTTACGCAGACCGTTCTGCAGCAGCGTCTGATGTGCTTCCGCAAGGCCCAGTTCCCAAGGCAGCCCTGCGTGATGGATCGAAGATCTCGGTGCTGCCCCCGTACCGCCGTCATAACCGGAGATCAGGATAACCTGTGCACCGGCTTTTGCCACACCGGCTGCGATCGTACCTACCCCGGCCTCGGATACCAGTTTTACAGAGATGTCCGCTTTGCGGTTGGCACACTTCAGATCGTAGATCAGCTGCGCCAGATCCTCGATCGAATAGATATCATGATGCGGCGGCGGCGAGATCAGCGAAACACCCGGTGTGGAATGTCTCGTCTTGGCGATCCATGGGTATACTTTCTTACCCGGCAGATGTCCGCCTTCGCCTGGTTTTGCTCCCTGTGCCATCTTGATCTGGATCTCTCTTGCCGATACCAGATAACTGCTGGTCACACCGAACCGTCCGGATGCCACCTGTTTGATCGCAGAACAGCGATCCGTCTCCGAACCGGCCGATGCGATACGCTCATCGCTCTCACCACCTTCCCCGGTATTGCTCTTGCCGTGCAGATGATTCATCGCGATCGCCAGTGTCTCGTGCGCTTCCTGTGAAATAGAGCCATACGACATCGCACCGGTCTTGAATCGCTTTACGATCTCGGACGCCGGTTCCACTTCTTCAATAGGAATCGCTTTTTCCGGATAGGCAAAATCCAAAAGTCCGCGCAGGTTACCGAAGTTTTCCTGATCCACGCGTTTGGTATATTCCTTGAACTTTTCATAGCTTCCCGATCTTGTGGAAGACTGCAGCAGATGGATCGTTGCCGGATTGTAGCGATGCTGCTCACCCTGGCTGCGCATCTTGTGCGCACCGATGGAATCCAGCGTCAGATCGGTATACAGCCCCAGCGGATCAAACGCTTCGGAATGCAGCCTGTCTACTGTTTTTTCGATATCTTCCAGTGTGATACCGCCCACACGGCTGATGGTACCGCCAAAATACTTATCAATGACTTCCTTGGAGATACCCACAGCCTCAAAGATCCGGGAGCCCTGATAGGACTGGATCGTGGAGATACCCATCTTGGAAGCGATCTTTACGATACCGGAAAGTACTGCGTGATTGTAATCATCTACGGCTGCGTAGTAATCCTTATCCAGCATATTGTTGTCGATCAGTTCATGGATCGTATCGAGTGCCAGATACGGGTTGATCGCACTTGCACCGAAGCCGAGCAGGGTCGCAAAATGATGTACTTCCCTTGGTTCACCGGACTCTAAGATGATCGCCAGAGAGGTACGGCGCTTGGTCTGTACCAGATGCTGGTGTACGGCCGATACCGCGAGCAGGGATGGGATCGCCATATGGTTTTCATCCACGCCGCGGTCGGAGAGGATCAGCAGATTGGCACCGTCACGATACGCTTTATCCACATCCACAAACAGATGCTCAATTGCTCTCTCCAGACGGGTGCTCTTGTAATATAACGTAGAAACTTCTGCAGTCCGGAAACCGTCATGTTTGATGCTCTTGATCTTCAAAAGGTCTGTATTAGTCAGGATCGGATTGTTGATCTTGAGTACCTGACAGTTTTCCTCACTCGGCTCTAACAGGTTTCCGTCCTTTCCGACATAGACGGTGGTTGCGGTCACGATCTCTTCGCGGATCGCATCGATCGGCGGATTGGTCACCTGTGCGAACATCTGCTTGAAATAATCAAAGAGCGGCCGGTCCTCTTTGGAAAGTACGGCCAGCGGCGTATCGCAGCCCATTGCACCGATGCCTTCCGCACCGTTTAATGCCATATTCAAAATTGAAGTACGATACTGCTCATAGGTATAGCCGAATGCCTTCTGCAGTCTGGCCCTCTCTTCTGCCGCATACTCGATCGGCCGGTGATTCGGGATATGCAGATCTTTGAGCTGCACCAGATTGCTGTCCAGCCATTCCCCGAACGGATGCGCATGCGCATATTGCTCTTTCAGCTCATGATCATCGATCACACGGCCTTTTACGGTATCGACCAAAAGCAGTTTGCCCGGGTGCAGACGTTCTTTCAATACGACATGCTTTTCATCGATTGGCAGCACACCTACTTCCGATGCCAGCACCAGCGTATCATCATCGGTAATATAATAACGGGAAGGACGCAGACCGTTGCGGTCCAGGATTGCGCCCATGATATCGCCATCGGAAAATACGATGGATGCAGGACCATCCCATGGCTCCATCATCGTTGCATAATACTGGTAGAAATCGCGGATCTCCTGCGAGATCGTATCATTGTTTGCCCACGGCTCCGGAATGCAGATCATTGCTGCCAGCGGCAGTTCCATTCCGCTCATCACCAGAAACTCCAATGTGTTATCCAGCATGGACGAATCGGATCCGTCCCGGTTTACGACCGGCAGTACCTTGTGCAGGTCGTCCCGAAGATGCTCGCTTGCCATGTTTTCTTCGCGGGCCAGCATCTTATCGGCATTTCCGCGGATCGTGTTGATCTCACCGTTGTGTACGATGAAGCGGTTCGGATGTGCACGCTCCCAGCTCGGATTCGTGTTGGTCGAGAAACGGGAATGCACCATTGCGATCGCCGATTCGTAATCCTCGCTCTGCAGATCTTCAAAGAACGTACGCAGCTGTCCTACCAGAAACATACCTTTGTATACGATGGTACGGCTGCTCATGGATACCACATAAGTATTGTCATTACTCTGTTCAAACTCTCTTCTGGCCACATACAGCTTGCGGTCAAAATCCAGTCCGCGTGCCACCTCTTCCGGCCGCTCGATAAATGCCTGGCAGATATATGGCATGCAGTCGACCGCACGCTGTCCGAGTACCTGCGGACGTACCGGCACTTCACGCCATCCCAGCAGTTTCAGTCCTTCCTTCTTCAGGATCACTTCAAACATCTTTCTGGCCTGGGCCCGCTTCAGCTCCTGCTGCGGCAGAAACAGCTGGGCAATACCGTAATCTCTCTCATCTCCGAGAGTGATACCGCTGTGTTCCTTAAAAAATCTGTGGGAAATCTGTAAAAGAATACCGACACCGTCCCCGGTCTTGCCCTCGGCATCCTTACCTGCACGATGCTCCAGATTTTCCACGATCCTCAGTGCATTCTCCACGACCGCATGACTTTTCGCTCCCTTGATGTTGACAACCGCTCCGATCCCGCAGTTATCATGTTCAAACTCTTTCCGGTACAAACCCTGCTGCATTTTTATCTCTCCTCCTTCGCTTGGTTGCTCTGCCGTTTCGTAAAGCGACAGCCGCCTTTAAACCTGTAAAGAAAAAGATGTCGCAAAAAAGAGAATCTCTTTTCGCGACATCTTCGTCAAACAATATAAAATAATACAAAACAAAAGAAACGGAAAAAGCGCCATGAGTTTTCTCATGGCGCCTTTGCCCTACAAAAAATCAGTATACTCTTTTCTGTTCATTTGTCAAACTGTTTTTTGAATTTTTTTAATCAATGTGGAAGAACGAGATCGCCTCACTCATATTCTCGTTGATCCTGCGCATTTCCTGCGTGGAATCCTGCGTATTCTCACAAGCCTGTGTTACAGTCTGACAGGATGCCGCTACCTCTTCTGCAGAAGCGCCCAGTTCTTCGGAGATTGCCCCCAGATCTGTGGTCGCGCTGGTCAGTTCGTTCTTGATGCCATCCAGCGTCACTGCCATCTGACGGATCGTTTCGATCTCTCCGATGGAGGATTCTACCGATTCGGACAGGAGGTTGAATTTTTCCTGTGCCTGCTCGATATCCGCCTGCTCGCGGCTGATCACATCAAATACACGATCCGAAATCTGTACCGTCCCATTCGAAAGGGTTATGACATTCTCTATGATCTGACGGATCTCCTTTGCCGATTCGGCAGAAGAGTCCGCCAGACTGCGGATCTCGTCAGCAACTACCGCAAAACCACGGCCTGCATCTCCGGCACGCGCCGCTTCGATCGAAGCATTGAGGGACAGCAGATTGGTCTGTGCCGCGATGGATTCGATTGCCTGGATTGCGGAACTGATCTGCTCGATCGCCGTGTTTGTTTCGTTGATCTTTCCGTTGATCTCCTGCATCGCTTCCACCGATTCATTTGCTCCCGCATAAACCGATTTCATACAATCCGTAGCTTCCAGATTTGCATTTTTGATCGTCTGCGAAGCTTCATGCAGATTCTCTACATTTACATTCAGCTGCTCAATATTCGTTCCGAGATCCACGGCCTTTTCCGCCATCATCTGTGCACTCTGTGCTACGCTCTGCGAAGTATCCGCCACTTCATTGACCGCCGTATTGATCTGTGAGATCGAATTCACATTTTTACCGGTCATATCATCCACACCGATAATGGAGTTGTTCAGGATCTCCGCCGCATCCTTGACCGACCGCATGGATCCTCCCAATGCCTCTTTCAGTGCATGGAACGAATTGATGATACTTACTGTTTCCTTAATATGCGAATTCGCCCTGCAGTCTGCATTTACATCACCGGTACTGAGATCGTTCAACGAACCGGCGATCTGGATCAGCGGTACCGAGATCAGACGTTCCACCAGCAAAGCAATGATTGTGAACAGGATCACGCACCCGGTTGCGATTATGATCGTTGTTTTACGGATATCCGCAACACCGGAAAGCACATCTTTTTCATCTGCTGTTAATACGGCAATGTAATGCCCCCCACCTCCGATATAATATCCGGCATATTTCGTCTGTCCCTTGTATTGATACTCGATCAGATCCGGTGCAGGTATATTTCCTGCCTGCAGTTCTGCTACCAGGGATTTTACTGCCTCATTCTCTACCGGCTGTCCGATCTTTTCCGGTGTGGGATGATGCAGCATGGTTCCTTCGTTGTCAACGAAATAGATATACGCAGTGGACAGATCCAGTCTGGAAACATCCGAAAGTGCCTCTGCAATTTTTTGTACATAGAAACCGCAGCCGACATATCCGGCCGGCTGGCCATTTACCATGATCGGATAGTACATTGACATGATCAGTTCTCCGGATGCCGGACTGATCATTGCACCGGTATTGAAAACACCATCTTCTGCAGAAAGCATGCAGTTCTGCAACGCTTTCAACCCTTCTCCTTCCCGCAGGACCTTACCGATCACCGGAGCCGAAGGATGTGTCAGCACCTTGGAATCCCAATCGGCAAGATAAAGCCCTTCCCATCCGTCCAGACCGCTGAAATAATCCAGCGTATATTGCTGTGCAAGCGCTGCTTTCTCTGCATTCGACGGATCCGCCAGCAGCTCCTTCAGGATCGGTGCCGAACCATATCCACGCAGGATCTCCTTGTTTTTTTCCACCATCGAATCAAAGGAATTTCCCACGCCTGTGATCACCTGCACCAGCGAGTCATGCGTATATTCCTTGATCTCTTTTTTGCTCTTTTCGATGGATATGATTTCCACCGATAAGCTTGTCACGAGCAGTGGGATCAACGCAAAAAGCAGCAATGTCAGTCGCATGTTCAGTTTTGCTTTTGAATTCATACAATAGTACCCCCTAAGTTGTAGATTTCGCCCTGCGGCATTTATGAGTATTATATCACTTTAGGGATCATTATGCAAATTGTACATATATTTTATAAAAATATTATTTTTGTATGTGCATATTTACATCATATTATGCATCCCATACCGATGAGCATTATAATACTCTGTATAAAATTTTAGCAAAAAAAGTGCAAGCAAAGTGCAAGTTTCCCTGCCTAATTTACTAAATTTTCTATAACTTTATAGAGGGTACACGGATCTTCTTATTCAAATCTCTCCTTTTCCGCATGCTCGGATACCGTCGTCGGATAGTCGCCATTGAAGCACGCCGCGCACACCTCCTCCGGCCGTCCGGCCAGTTTTCTTACATTTTCCACCGACATAAAGCCCAGAGAATCCACATCGATCATCTTAGCGATCTCTTCCACCGTATGCCCGTTGGCGATCAGGGAGTTTTTGGAATCCACATCCGTCCCGTAGTAACATGGGAACAGAAACGGCGGTGCCGAGACACGCATATGCACCTCCTTCGCCCCGGCCTGTCGGATGAGCCGGACAATATGGGCACTGGTGGTCCCCCTTACAATGGAATCGTCGATCAGCACGATCCTTTTCCCTTTCAGCGCCGAATCAATCGTATTGAGCTTCAGTCGTACCAGTCCGTTGCGGCTGTTCTGATCAGGTGCGATAAAAGTTCTTCCTATATATTTATTCTTGACCAATCCTACACCGTACGGAATGCCGGATGCTTCCGCATATCCCAGTGCCGCATCGATCCCGGAATCCGGCACCCCGATCACCACATCCGCCTCGCAGGGATGCTCCTGTGCCAGAAACTTTCCCGCCTGCCGTCTGGCTTCATGTACACTCACCCCTTCCACGACCGAATCCGGTCTTGCAAAATACACATATTCAAAGATACAGAGCTTATGTTCTTTCCTGCCGCAATGACTGCGGATACTGCGGATCCCTTCCGCATCCACGATCACGATCTCCCCCGGATCCAGCTCCCTTTCGTATTTTGCCCCCACCGCATCCAAGGCGCAGCTCTCCGAAGCAAACACATAACTGCCGTCCTCCAGCCTGCCATAACAAAGCGGACGCAGGCCATGCGGATCCCTGGCCGCGATCAGCTTGGCCGGTGACATCATCACCAGCGAATACGCCCCGGTCAGCTGGTCCATCGTCTTTTCCACCGCTTCTTCGATGGACGGCGACTGCAGACGATTGCGCGTGATCAGATATGAGATCACCTCGGTATCCGAACTGGTCTGGAAGATGCAGCCGGCCAGTTCCAGTTTCCTGCGCAGCTCAAAGGAATTGGTCAGATTCCCGTTATGGCACAGTGCGAGTTGACCTTTTACATGTTTGACTACCATAGGCTGGGCGTTGATCACACTGTTGCCGCCGCTGGTCGAATAGCGTACATGTCCCACGGCGATATTTCCCTGCCCGAGCTCCTCCATGGTACGCTTATCAAACACTTCATGCACCAGACCGAGTCCTTTATGATACCGGATGATACGGTCTTCATTTACCGCGATCCCGGCCGCCTCCTGTCCGCGATGCTGCAGCGCGATCAGCCCGTAGTATACACTTTTTGCGATGTCCGCATTCTCCTTCCTCCAGATTCCGAATACACCGCATTCTTCATGGATCATTCCCTGCATGTTTTTTCTCCTTATCTATGATTTTTATTTTCCCGAAAAACACAATACGGCAGCTGCCGGATCGCTCCGACAGCTACCTTCTCGTAAAACACTCTATGGGATTATGATTGTATTACGCTTACTCCACATCCTGTAATGCCGCAAAATCTTCTTCTCCGGTACGGATCTTGACCACCCGGCTTACCGGATAAACAAAGATCTTACCATCGCCGATCTTACCGGTATACAATGTTTTCTTTGCTGTTTCGATCACGCTGTCCACAGGGATCTTGCTGACAACGACCTCCAGTTTGATCTTGGGCAGGAGTGTCATATCCATCTCAACACCACGATACATCTGACTGGAGCCTTTCTCGATACCGCAGCCGGTTACCTGTGTTACAGTGATACCGGTGACTCCCAGACCATTGAGTGCGCGTTTGATCTTGTCATATCTGGAAAGTTTTGTTATGATGACTACCTTGTGCATACCGGTATCCAGAGAAGTTCCCGCAACACTTGCGGATAAGTTTTCTACCGGAACGGATGCTTTCTTCTTTGCTTCGCTTGCCTTCTCATAGTCTTCTTCCCCAAGATCCGTGTTTTCATTGGTCGACATAGAAGCCGCACTGATATCCACGATGGAGAAGCCTGCATAAGCAGATGCCAGACCATGTTCCTTTGCATCCAGGCCTTCGATCTCTTCCTCTTCGGTTACTCTCAGACCAAAGATCGCTTTGATGATCGTAAATACGATGAACATACCGATCGCTGCCCAGGCCGCTACTGCCGCAAACCCGATGAGCTGGATCCCCAGCTGCGTAAATCCGCCTCCGTAGAACAGACCGTCAACATCGTTGCCAGGAGCCGTGTGTGTGGCAAACAGGCCGGTTGCGATGGTACCCCAGATACCGTTCATCATATGTACGGCAACTGCACCGACAGGGTCATCAATATGCAGCTTGTAATCAAGCAGCCATACCCCGAAGCAGACCAGCAATCCTGCAACTGCACCGATGATGATGGCACCGAATGCATCGGTCACATCACACGGAGCGGTGATCGCTACCAGACCTGCCAGCGATGCGTTGAGGCACATCGAAACATCCGGCTTGCCATATTTGATCCAGGTAAAGATCATACATACCACTGTTGCAATGGACGGAGCGATCGTCGTAGTCAGGAATACGCTTGCCAGCTGCTCTTTTGTGGTGCAGGCAGCACCGTTGAATCCATACCAGCCAAACCAGAGGATAAATACACCAAGCGCGCCTACGACTATGTTATGTCCCGGAAAAGCATTTACTTTTACAATCTTTCCTGTTTCATCTTTTTCAAACTTACCGATACGCGGGCCTACCATTTTTGCCCCCACCAGTGCTGCGATACCGCCTACCATATGGATCGCGGTAGAGCCTGCAAAATCGTGAAAGCCCATCTGCGCCAGCCAGCCGCCGCCCCAGATCCAGTGTGCCTCGATGGGATAGATCAGTGCGGAAATGATACCGGAGTATACGCAGTAGCTTAAGAATTTGGTACGCTCTGCCATAGCACCGGATACGATCGTTGCCGTCGTCGCACAGAATACCAGGTTGAATACGAAGTTGGACCAGTCAAAATCCTGATAGGTTGTGAAAATATCAAACCCCGGTTTTCCGATAAAACCCAACACATCCTCGCCCAGCAGAAAGCTGAAACCGATCGCGATAAATACGCAGCATCCGATGCAAAAATCCATCAGGTTCTTCATCAGGATATTACCTGCGTTCTTTGCTCTGGCAAAGCCTGCCTCCACCATGGCAAAGCCTGCCTGCATCCAGAACACCAGCGCGGCACCGATCAAAAACCAGACCGCGAAGAGTTCACCATTGATCGCCTCCATAATCTCTTGTGTCATAGTCTCTCCTCCTTCCTCAAACGTCTCCTTCGTTTGAGTTCCTTTTTTTGGGATATAAAAAATCATCCCACAATTGCGCTCCACGCCTTTGTGGGATGATTTTTCTTAATTTTTGTTTATTCGTATGATCAATATACCGAGAACAATAGTTTACCATAGCTCGGGAACGGCCAGCACTTTTCACTGGACAGCATCTCCGCTTCATCGACTGCTTTACGCAGTGCTTCCATTGCCGGGATCAGTTCGTCACGGACGGCTTCCGAAGTCTTCACAACGCTGTCATATCCCTTCAGTGTCTGCAGTACTTCTTCCAGCTTCTGTACTCTCTCCAGGATTGTATCCGTCAGCTCAGAGAGACGTTCCATTGTACTGATCTCGTAGTTGCACTTTACATTGGAGCTTACCGACTTCATCAGTGAAGTGGTCTTTGCCAGATTGTAAAGGTAACCTTCGATGGCCGGCAGATAATTCTTTCTTACCATATCTACCATGGTATGACCTTCGATATTGACGGTCTTGCAGTAATTCTCCAGCATGATCTCCAGACGGGAGTGCAGCTCGGATTCGGTAAATACCTGATGAGCGATCAGCATATCCGCATTCTTCTTATCCAGCAGGTGCGGCATAGCATCCGCTGTGGTCTTTAAGTTGGACAGCCCTCTTACTTCGATCGCCTCCTTCACCCATTCATCGGTATAACCGTTTCCGTTGAAGAGAATCCTCTCGTGTGCTGCGATAGTTTCTTTGATCAACGCATGCATTTCTGTTTCAAAGTCTTTTGCGCCTTCCAGGCGATCCGCAAACTGCTTTAACACTTCTGCAACTGCAGCATTCAGCATGATGTTGCAGCAGGCAATGCTGTTGGAAGATCCCAAAGAACGGAACTCAAACTTATTACCGGTAAACGCAAACGGTGAGGTACGGTTACGATCCGTCGTGTCTTTGGAAAAGTTCGGCAGGGTATGCACCCCAAGCTTCATCACTTCACGTTCTTTACCGACATACGGGGTATCATTCTTGATCGCATCCAGTACTGCGCTCAGCTCATCGCCCAGGAAGATCGAGATGATGGCCGGCGGCGCTTCGTTTGCCCCCAATCGGTGATCGTTTCCTGCGGTTGCCACGGAAAGCCGCAGCAGATCCTGATAATCATCCACCGCTTTGATGACCGCAGTCAGGAATACAAGAAACTGTGCATTGTCATACGGTGTAGCCCCCGGTGATAACAGGTTCATTCCGGTGTCCGTTGCCATAGACCAGTTGTTATGCTTTCCGGATCCGTTCACCCCTGCAAACGGTTTCTCGTGCAGCAGACATACCAGCCCATGCTTTCTTGCTACCTTCTGCATGATCTCCATCGTCAGCTGGTTGTTATCGGTAGCTACATTGGTAGTGGAAAAGATTGGTGCCAGCTCATGCTGTGACGGAGCCACTTCGTTATGCTCGGTCTTTGCAAGGATCCCCAGTTTCCAGAGTTCTTCATTCAGATCTTCCATAAAAGCGGTAACTCTCGGTTTGATCACACCAAAGTAATGATCGTCCAATTCCTGTCCCTTCGGCGGCATCGCACCAAACAGGGTTCTTCCGGTATATACCAGGTCCGGTCTCTGTTCAAACAGCTCCTTGTCGATCAGGAAGTATTCCTGTTCCGGTCCCACACTGGTACGAACATATTTCACATCCTTGCCGAACAGCTTCAGGATCCTTCTGGCCTGCCGGTCCAGCGCCTGCATTGAACGCAGCAGCGGCGTCTTTTTGTCCAGCGCTTCACCGCTGTAAGAGCAGAACGCAGTCGGAATGCAAAGGGTGTGATCCTTGATGAATGCATACGAGGTCGGATCCCAGGCGGTATATCCTCTCGCCTCAAAGGTAGCCCTCAAACCACCGGAGGGGAAGGAAGATGCATCCGGCTCGCCCTTGATCAGTTCCTTGCCGGAGAATTCCATGATCACGCCGCCATCCGGAGACGGGGTGATGAAACTGTCGTGTTTCTCGGCGGTCACACCGGTCAGCGGTTGGAACCAGTGCGTAAAATGAGTTGCTCCTTTTTCTACTGCCCAGTCACGCATCTCCTTTGCAACAGCCTCTGCTACTTTCTCATCCAGCTTTGCATTTTCATCGATGGTCTTACGCAGAGATTCATATACGTCTGCAGACAGTCTTGCACGCATCACTCTGTCATCAAATACCAGCGATCCAAAAAGTTCCGGTACATTCTGCTTTGCCATTTTGTTTTAATCTCCTCTCTGTAGCTAAAACGGTAAGAAAAAAGGCGCCGGGGGTGTTAACACCACGCGGCACCTTCGCCTTATCATTATTTTTTTATTACTTTACCGGTAAAAAAGAAAAGCGCCTTGAAGATTTCTTCAAGACGCCCTTGTCCTTACAGTTAGCTAGTGTACTACTACGTGCTGTGAGTGTCAAGCACTTTTTTTATTTTTTGCAATGTTTCATTGCTTCCCCTGATATTACAGATTCAGGAAGTTCTCCATCATCTTTTTTCCGCACATCGTAAGGATCGATTCCGGATGAAACTGCACACCGTATACGGGATATTCTGCATGCTGAACTGCCATGATCTCGCCGTCCGTCGTATGTCCCGTGATCCTTAAGCAGTCCGGCAACGTATCCGGATCCGCTGCTAATGAATGATACCTCGCCACACCGATCTCCGACGGACAGTCTTTGAACAGCGGTGTTTCAATATCGATGTCAATCACAGATGCCTTGCCGTGCATCAGCTGTTTTGCATGGGTGATCGTAGCACCATAAGCTGCACAGATGGCCTGATGTCCGAGACATACACCAAGGATCGGTACTTCTCCGCCTAGTTCCTTTACCACATCGATGATCACACCGGCATCCTCCGGGCGGCCCGGTCCCGGTGAAAGAATGATATGTTCCGGCTTCATTGTGCGGATCTCCTCTACCGTCAGTTCATCGTTACGGATCACTTTGATCTGCGGATCGATCACGCCGATCAGCTGATACAGATTATAAGAAAAGCTGTCATAATTATCGATCAAAAGGTTCATCCTTCTACCTCCTGTGCCATCTCCAGTGCTTTTATAAGTGCGCCTGCTTTGTTAATGCATTCCTGATATTCTTTCTCCGGCACGGAATCAGCTACAATGCCCGCTCCGCTGCGAACGAATACCCTGCCGTTCTTTTTGTACGCAATGCGGATCGCGATACATGTATCCATATTGCCGCCAAAATCAATATATCCGATGGCTCCGCCGTAAATTCCGCGCTTGTTGTTTTCCAGCTCCCCGATCAGCTGGCAGGCCCGGATCTTGGGTGCTCCGGATAACGTTCCTGCCGGCAGCACCGCTTCGATGGCATCCAGCGCATCCTTGTCTTCCCGGATCTCACCGCGTACCGTAGAACCGATATGCATTACATGTGAGAAACGTTCAATGCTGTGCAGGCGTTCCACTTTGACCGTTCCGAAATTGCTGATCCTGCCCAGATCATTTCTTCCGAGGTCTACGAGCATATTATGCTCTGCCAGTTCTTTCTCATCTGCCAGCAGTTCTTTTTCAAGTGCCTCATCTTCTTTCTCCGTCTTTCCTCTGGGTCTCGTCCCTGCCAACGGGAAGGTATGCAGTACACCGTCCTCCAGCTTCACCAATGTCTCCGGAGACGCTCCCGCCACTTCCACATCCGTTCCGGAAAAATAGAACATATACGGTGACGGATTGATACAGCGCAGCATACGATAGGTATTTAACAGGCTGCCCTCAAACGGTGCGCTCAGACGGTTGGACAATACGATCTGGAAGATATCTCCTTCGCGGATATATTTCTTTCCGCGCTCTACCATATCGCAATACTGCTCTTTACTGAACAGGGCTTCCACCTCCCCGGTCAGCCTGCCCGGCATCTCACTCTTGCGGGTACCGTGCTTGATCAGCTGTGCCATCTTTTCCAGTTCTTCGACTCCCTTCTGATAGCCCGCTTCACCGTCTTTTACATTTACATTTGCGATCAGAAAGATCTTCTGCCCTACGTGATCAAATGCGATCAGCCGGTCAAACAGCATCAGATCCATATCCTGAAATTCTTCGGTATCTTCCAGATCACATTTGGTCTTCGGCTCGCTGTAATTGATATAGTCGAAGGAGAAATAGCCCACCAGGCCGCCGGTAAAGGACGGCAGGCCATTCACCTTGACACTCTTATGCTGTGCCAGGATACGGCGCAGGAACTCCGAAGGATGTTCCGCTTTCTGCTTTTCCCCGTTTAACAGTATCTCGCCGTCCCTGCAGCTCATCGACATCTTGGGATCATACCCCAAAAATGTATATCTGCCCCAATTTTCATCAGCTTTTGCCGATTCCAGCAAAAATACGTGTGTAGACACTCCCTGAAAAATCCGCATTGCTTCGATCGGAGTGATAAAATCCGAAAGCAGTGTCGTACTGATCGGGACCAGATCATAATCTCCGCCCTTACATAATTCTTTGACTTCTTCATATCCCGGTGTGACCTTCATTGTCGTCCTCCTTTGTCCTGTTCTTCCCCGGACGCCCTGCCGGAGTTTTCTTTCCCGTTTCTGTTATCCACGCAGTGCATCCAGCATCTGTTTTTTATCCGGTGCACGCATCAGGGTCTCTCCGATCAGTACCGCATCGGCTCCCGCTTCGCGTATCCTTCTTATATCCTCCGGTGTCCGTACACCGCTTTCGGATACATAGACCGCTTCCTTCGGGATCTGATCCCGCAGACGTAATGCCAGAGATGTATCTACGGAAAAATCTTTCAGATTACGATTGTTCACACCGATCACCCGGGCACCTATGGAAACTGCGGTTTTTACTTCCTCTTTATCATGCGTTTCGACCAATGCCGTCAGCCCGAGTTCATCGCAGATCCCAAGATATTTTTGCAACTGTTCCTCCGACAGGATCGCAACGATCAGCAGTACCGCCGATGCCCCCAGTGTCTTGGCCTCGTAGATCATATATTCATCCACGGTAAAGTCCTTGCGTATCACCGGGATCTTTACGGTATCCGTGATCTCTTTCACGTACTCGTTTTTGCCGAGAAACCATTTCGGCTCGGTCAGTACCGAGATGCAATCTGCGCCTGCCGCTTCATACTCCTGGGCGATCTGCAGATACGGAAAGTCCTCGGCTATGATGCCCTTGGAAGGCGATGCTTTCTTGCATTCGCAGATAAAGGACAGATCCGGTTTCTTCAGTGCTTTCTCAAAGGCGAAATCCCCTTTGGGCATCGCGTAGGCCTGCTGCATCAGTACTTCCTGAGAAACACTTTGTTTTGCCGCATCAATACGCGTTTTGGTATACGCTGCGATCTCATCTAAAATCGTCATTTGTTACTTACCTCGATCAGATTCTCCAGTGTAGCGGTAGCCTTACCGCTGTCGATCAGTTCCGCTGCCAGAGCAACACCTTCTTTCATCGACTCTGCCTTACCGCCGATATAGAGAGCTGCACCAGCATTCATCAGTACTGCATTTCTCTTATGTCCCTTCTGTCCGTTTAAGATATCGCGGGTGATCTGTGCATTCTCTGCCGGTGCGCCGCCTTTCAGGTCTTCCTTCGTGCAACGTTCAAAGCCAAAGTCCTCCGGCTTGATCACGGTAGATTTGAACCATCCGTCCTTGATCTCACAGATCTTCGTCGGTGCGGACAGAGAGATCTCATCGAGCTTATCCATACCGTAAACGACCATACCGCGTTTCACGCCTAAGCTTACCAGTACCTGTGCCAGCGGCTCTACCAGATATTCATCATACACACCAAGCAGCTGCATCGTCGGCATCGCCGGGTTGGTCAGCGGCCCTAAGATATTGAATACGGTACGGAAGCCCAGTTCCTTACGGATCGGTCCGACATATTTCATGGAACTGTGATACTTCTGTGCAAAGAAGAAGCACATTCCCACTTCCTTCAGCAGTTCGACACATTTTTCCGGACTCTGGTCAATGTTCACGCCCAGCGCTTCCAGGCAATCCGCCGTACCGCAAAGAGAAGACGCTGCGCGGTTGCCATGCTTTGCTACCTTGATTCCGCCTGCTGCACATACCAGTGCGGTCGTCGTGGAAATATTAAAGCTGCCTGCGTTATCACCGCCGGTACCAACGATCTCAAGTACGTCCATACCGGTCTCTACTCTGGTCGCGTGGGAACGCATTGCTGCTGCACAGCCTGCGATTTCATCGGTAGTCTCTGCTCTTGCACTCTTTGTGGAAAGTGCTGCCAGAAATGCTGCGTTCTGCGTCGGTGTGGTTTCACCGCTCATGATCTCGTTCATTACGGTGAATGCCTCATCATAAGTTAAGTCACCCTTGTTTACGATTTTTACGATTGCTTCCTTGATCATTTCTTTGTTCCTCCTTTGAAGAATTTGAGATTTCCGAAGGATCACCTCGTGAGCTTTGCTCACTCGGTGATGCGGCATTCGCCGCATCTCTTTTCGAAGTATTGTCCGCCTGATCTCCTGCAAGCAGGATCAGACGCTCAATACTTCGAAAGTGATCCTTCTCATTGCTAACGCACAAAAAAGTCCCTGACAGAAAAACTGAGTTTCTGTCAGGGACGAATAATCTTTTATCCGCGGTGCCACCCTGTTTCACGAATGTGACTTCGTGCGCTTGCGGGATACCTGCATATCCCCGGCAACTAACGTATGCCCTACGTCACGGATACTCGGGATCACTCCTTTTCCCCATGCCCTCAGCGGCCCATATAAGAGAACACTGTGTTCTCACGCATCCATCGTACCACCCGGCTCACACCACCCCGGGCTCGCTGTGGAGACTTGCATCTCTCTCGGTGATCAGACACTTTTTCTTCCGCTTCACTGGTTTGTCTGTCAGATTGTTTGTAATATACACCGGCCGAAACCGTTTCGTCAACTGTTTATTTCGAAAACGGATAATACTTTTGATCCGAACGATTATATACAGCCCTGAAAAATAACGGGGTATCTTCATTAAAACAACGCTTGCGTATTCTGTTACGCCTATGTTATACTTTGAACGATTTTTCCGACCGGAGCCTGTATGGTTCCCATCGGTTACGTTTTTTCAGGGAGGAAATAAAGCATGGCATTCGAATTCATACGTAAACTGCCCACACCGGACGAGATCCGTGAGCAGTATCCGGTTCCGGCAGAACTGGCAGCATTAAAGAAAGAAAGAGATCAGGAAATCTTCGATGTATTATCCGGAAAAAGCGATAAGTTCCTGGTGATCATCGGGCCCTGCTCCGCAGACAATGAAGAGGCGGTATGCGACTACGCCAACCGTCTGGCAAAGGTCAACGATAAAGTAAAGGATCGTCTGGTCCTGATCCCACGTGTGTATACCAACAAACCGCGCACCAACGGTGACGGCTATAAGGGTATCGTAGCACAGCCCGATCCCGAACAGGCACCGGACTTTCTGCAGGGGCTGATCGCAATGCGGCAGATGCAGCTGCGCGTGATGTCGGAAACACACCTGACTGCCGCAGACGAGATGCTCTATCCGGAAAACTGGCACTATGTATCCGATATCTTATCGTATGTTGCGATCGGTGCACGTTCCGTGGAGGACCAGCAGCATCGCCTCGCTACCAGTGGTTTCGATGTGGCTGCCGGTATGAAAAATCCGACCAGCGGACATCTGTCGGTAATGCTCAATTCCATTTATGCCGCTCAGCGTCCGCATTCATTCATCTATCGCGGTTATGAAGTAAAGACGGACGGTAATCCGTATGCACATGCGATCCTGCGCGGTGCAGTAAACAAGCATGGCTCTTCGATCTCAAACTATCATTACGAAGATCTGGCTTTATTATTGGAACTGTATCAGGAAAGCAACGTAGTAAACCCGGCCTGCATCATCGATGCAAACCATAACAATTCCGGAAAGAAATTTGCGGAGCAGCCGCGTATCGTTAAGGAAGTGCTGCACTCCCGCCGTGTCAACGCAGACATAAAAAATCTGGTCAAAGGTGTGATGGTAGAGAGTTACATCAAAGAAGGCAATCAGAAAATCGGCGAAGGTATCTACGGTAAGTCCATTACGGATCCCTGCCTCGGCTGGGCCGACTCGGAACAACTGATCTACGATATCGCGGATTTAGTGTAAAAGAAAAAGGTGCTTCGCCCGACTGATTTAATCAGTGAAAGCGAAGCCCCTTTATTATTCTTCACGCTCAGGATTTTTTAGAAAACGTATCAACGATCAACTGACTCACATTTTTGAAATTGGGCTTTTCCGGCAGATTCTTTATCACTTTTTCAGCTTTACCGGAAAACTCTTCCGCCAGTTTGGATTCCATCATTTTCTTCACCCAATCTATATCATCCAATGATTTCTTACCTAGATAGATCTGTTCAAATGCATAAGCAGCACCTTCTCCCAGGATCGTTACGAAGCTTCCGCCGATCACGCCGTTCATTATGCTTGCCGCTATGTTGATCCCGGGGATCGCTTTTAACGCACTGATCGCGGTCCGCGCTACGGCACTCACGGTTCCCACTTCTATGATCGAATCGATAAATCGTTTGGATTTATCCCCCTTTTTGATCTCGTATATCCCGGCAATGGCCTTTATTTCCGCCAGTTCTAAGGAACTGAGCATCAGACCGTCTGCGATCGGGATCGGTACCGCAGTCACCGTAACGCCAAGCACGACCGAGGTGGCAACTACGCCCTGCGCAAGCGCCCGCTTCCTTTGCAGAATATACACAGCCACATCCTGCTGTGACATCCGGATCGCTTCCGGCATCAGTTCATTTGTTTTATTGATCAGAACATCGATCCCTTTCGGAGGAACTATGATATCATCCTGTATTACAAAAGGAGCCGCTACCACGGGAATCACCTCTTTGAGCCGTTCCGCCTGGCGGGTCTTTCGAAATGCCTCCTTCACCATTTTGATATTTTCTTCCGATTCCGTACTCGAATACGATTTTGTGATGACAACCACTATGGGGATCGACTTCCACATACTCGTTGCCCGCAGCATACTTTTTATTGTATCGTAAAACAGTTTTCTTCTCGTTCCTTCCACACAAAACCAGATAGCATGGATCTGCTTGTCTTCTTTCTCTTCTTCATCTTTCTTCTTTTTTGCACTGTCTTTCGACCATTTCTTTACTGCATTGATGGCCTTTGTCTTTCGGAAAAACGTCGGTTCAAAACCGATCGTATCAATCACACGAAACGGAAGTCCTTCCCCTTCATAGATCTCCATTCTCTGGGTAGTGCCGGTCATCCCGAATCCTACTTCGGTTTCTTCTCTTTTCAAAACCGCGTTGATCAAGGTTGATTTTCCGACTCCGGATTCCCCTATCAACAGCACATTTCCCAATTGCATAACGTTCTCCTTCCTTTCCTGCTCAATCCCGGTTTTCGTGTTTGATCGCTTCAACAACAAAAGCGTACAACACCGCAGTAAAAAAATGATCAACCCCTGAGCCAACCCTGCTTATATTGTATTTCCTGCCGGCCCGGCAGCTTAAAAAATTATATCGTAACGCCATAGAAAAGTAAAGTTACTAACAGAAAACGAGCAGTCCTTAACGGGCTGCTCATTTTCTTTATAGAGGAGAAGAAGTATCGTGAATGTCTTGGTAATATAAACTTACCCTCTCGGGAAGTTCTTTGCGTATACTTCACGCAGTTTGTTCTGCGACATATTCGCGTAGATCTGCGTGGTGGAGATGTCGGAATGTCCAAGCATTTCCTGTACACTGCGCAGGTCTGCACCGTTCTCTACCAAATGTGCTGCAAAGGAATGGCGCAGCGTATGCGGCGTGATATCTGCGGTAATGCCGGCTTTCCGTGCATAATACTTTACAAGTTTCCAAAAGCCCTGACGACTCATCGGCTGGCCGGAACAGTTGGTAAACAATACATCCGAGGTCTGATCCGCAAGCATCAGATCTCTTGCACTACGGATATAATCGCTCAAGGCTCTCTTAGCCGGAGCACCAAACGGAACCACACGTTCTTTTCTTGCATCACGGCAGATGATGTATCCGATCTGCAGATTCACATCTGATACTTTGAGTCCGATCAGCTCGGATACGCGGATACCGGTTGCATATAAAAGCTCGAGCATTGCACGATCCCGAATATCTTTCGGGGTATTGCCCTTCGGCTGATCCAGCAGACGATTTACTTCATCGGTCGTTAAGATCTCCGGCATCTTCTTTTCGATCTTCGGTGCTTTCAGATCTTCGGAAATATCTTCCTTCACATATCCCTTGCGGAAAAGGAAATGGAAAAATGCTTTAATGGATGCAATGTTTCGGGATACGGTTGCTGCCGCTGCGCCGCCCTTCTCCATATACAGTACATAGGACTGCAGTGTCGTTACGGTCATCTTGGAGATATCCGTGATCCCCTGCATCTGCAGGAACTTTTCCAGCTTCGCAATGTCTCTCTTGTAGGAGAGCTCGGTGTTGTGGGATGTCTTCTTCACATCTTTCAGATAAGTGATGAATTCATCCAGTTCTTTTTCCATCATTGTTACTGTCATTTCCTCTGCCATAGTTTCCATAATCCCTCTCATTTGATTTTCTGTAACCCGTCGGACCCGTTTTCGTATACATAACTTTTTGCTTTGTTTCGGTGTTATGTTTACGCCTCGTGTTCGGCTATGATGTGATTATACGAATGCGATTTTTAAAAGGCAAACAAAAAATCAAGTATTTTTTCCGCGAAAAAATGCTCCGATTTTTGGGTTTACAAAATATCGTGTCAACGATTTTAAAAACACCACATCTTGATAAAAATCCGCCAAAATCGGCGTTAAATTTCGTTTTGAAATTGACTGAAATAGTCAATTTTATGTCTTTTATGTGAACATGAGGGGGGTAAAAAAGTGATTTACAGAACATTTCGCACGTATTTTTTATGTCCGGTTACATAAAATGCGTGCTAAAAAGATCGGTTTAGCACGCCGTTTCCTTTCCCACGCAAAAAGCCCCGAAACGCTTTATTTTCGGGGCTTTCGTACCCTGTTGCCGGATGATTGTCATTCTGCGAACGGACCGGCTAAAATGTTGTCAATACGTTTTTTTCCGTACAGATCGGTATCAAATACGATTCCGCTGCCGTCCGGATTTTCAAAACCTTCCTCCGGTTCAAAGGCTTCTCCGAGCAATTCACTGCGGATCATTGACGCCTTCGGAAGATACTGTATATAGTCGGTGACTACCTTATACTGTCCGTTTTCTTCTTTTAAAGAAATCTGCACTCTATGCTCTGTATCCACAGCAGCCCCCTCTTCGATATCGCAGGGTCTGGCTCCGTTAAAGTACACATTACCTCCGGTCCATACCGGCAGCGGCATATAGTAGCGGTCTCTGGGCTTGTCCGCGCCTTCTCCGCAATAGCCTTCAAAGCACTTTGCCCAGTCTTCTTCCTTCATATAACCATTATACGGTATGGTACCGCACTCCAGATTGAAGCTGTCCCACTCATCATCACGAAGCGGTGCACACAGATCTTCCAGTCCCTGTCGTACTTCCTGTTGTACAAAGACATTATTATAGAAACGCACATCCCCGTGAAGAACGGTCATAAATCCGGTGATCGCAGTACTATGCGGTTTATGGATCGGTGTATACCGGGGCGATGCATAATTTACGGATCCGTTATTGACACCGCGTCCCACACCGGTGATGGCCCCGCCGAACAGATTGTGTACAAATGCCACGCCCTGCGCCGCCAAACGCACACTGCGCTCACTCAGCATCACGTTATTATCGACCAGTGTCGGTCCATGAGCGATCTCGATCCACAGATCTTCGCCAAGTCCCAATCCTTCCGCACATTCCGGTTTCAGCAGGTGTTCTCTGGAAAGGCAGTTATCATGGAACAGATTTTGCGTCACCCTGGTGCCCTGACACTGCCAGTCCAGCCAGATGCCACGGGTGCAGTCATGAAAATGATTGTTACGGATGATCACATCGATCGCTGCATGCAGCTTGATACCGCCAATCTCCGCTCCTGCCAGATTCCGCTTATTATTAATATGATGGATGTGATTGTTCTCAATTACGGAAAATACACAGCCCAGATTACCGACGATACCGGTCTGTCCGCAATCATGGATATGGCAGTTGCGTACGATATGCGAACCGATGGTCTCTTTGCTCCAGCCGTCCAACTGTGCGATCAGTGAACAGTCTCGCTGTGTCTGCGCACCGTCTTTGTATTTATAGTGCAGCCACTTATTATCATTTCCCTGCTGCCGGTATTTGCCGAGGGATATGCCCGAGCATTTGCTGTGTGTGATCTCGCAGTTCTCAATGATCCAGCCTTTGGACCAGTGCGGCCCGATCATGCCTTCCTGCAGTGCCGTCGGCGGCGCCCACTGTGTAGCCGCCTTGGTCACGATAAAGCCATCCAGCGTGATATAGTTTACATGCTCTGCCACCGGCCAGAAACAGTGGGGACGTACATTGATCTCCACACATTCCTGATTGGGATCTTTTCCCTGAAAATTTGCATAGATCACGGTCGCATCCTGTGCATCATCCTGACAGGTGTACCATGTATGTTTGGTGAATTCCCGATCCCATGATGGCTCATAATATTCCGGGTCCAGTACTTTTTCCAGGGTATCGCGTTCATATAAGGATTTGCCGTTCAAGAAGACTTCACCGGTGTGAACCGGCACCGTGATATTCAGCCAGTCTCCGCTGACATTGGTGGTATAGGGATTGTAATCCCTAAAATACGAATTGGCGATCGTCAGTTTCCAGACATCTCCCTGATACTTCTCCCATGTATCAAATATATCTGCGCCGGTGATCACCGCGGCCAGCGGTTTCTCCGAACGGTATACGATCCTTTGCTTTTCGGTTCCCGCATTAATGGGATTGACATCTTCCCGATAGATCCCGGGGCGTACGATGACCTCATCTCCGGGCAGAGCTATCGCTGCCGCTTCATTGATTCTGCGAAACGGCTTATCACTGCTGCCGTTCCCGCCTGCTTTTGCCTTACAATCTACATAGTAAACCATGCTCTCACAACCTCCTGCATTTTATATTGTCACTATCATATCACTTTTCCGGTCTTACTCTCTTCTTAAAACCTGTTAACGTTGTTTCCATTTTTTGCGTTGCATCCAGTCATTCGCCGAGTCTTCCGAAAATCGCAATCCTTCTCTGCCGCTCTTCCACAAGCCCCAATACCTTCTGCGCCGCTCTCCGCACATACAATTTTCCTCTATTTACAGCATTCATTTATTCGATAATCTATCAAAACAAGGACCAACTGTCAAAATACCGGATACCTACCATAGAGACAGTTCTACGTCCCACTCGCGCAATTTGAAAATCATTTTCATTTTTTTATTAACATAGTGACAGGCCGGCAGAAATGCTTCCGTCACGGAGCTTTCCGAATGGGTATCCGCCTGGAGCGAAGAGGAACTGCAGGCGGTCGAAAAAGATTTCCCGGATATCCGCGAAGACTGGGATGCTGTCTACGGTGACCGCACCAACCAATTGGTCTTCATCGGAAAGGGATATGAAAAGGCAGACATTTTAAAACTGGTTAACGCCTGTATTGAAACGGAACGGTAAGAAATGTTCTCACAACTGCCAGCCACGGGGACGGTTCTCCGGCTCGTTTTGCGCCGGAGAACCGTCCCTTTGGCTCACTTCAAGGCGCTCCAGCCTGTTTCATGCCAGCACTCTCCTGTGCCGATCTGCTCTACGGATGAGTAGTACGGCATAGGAAGTGTGCCGGTAAGGCCGACATCTCCGGTCAGCACATCCGCCACTGCATTTCCTCCCTCGGAACCTGGGAGATAACACATAATGCAAGAATCCCAGTCATCCAGATAATCACGGATCAATACATTTCTTCCTGCCATAATGATCGTAGTAACCGGCTTTCCGGATGCTTTCGCTTCCTCGATCGCTTTTTTATTTCCGGCCAATGCCATATCACCCACAACAGACAGATCCTGCGTATCGCCATTCCATTCCGCATAAGGTCTTTCACCTATACAGAGCAGAACCATATCACAATCCTTTATCTTTTTCGGATCCGTGATGATCTCAAAGCCTTTCTCTGCAGCAGCCGCCTTAAGCGCTTCCAAAACAGACGGGTCATCCGGAAGCATCCTCTTTACCGTATCGCCATCCGATGCCCCCTGCCAGAAATACGTCCATCCGCCGCACATCGCTCCCGTATCTTTTGCCGCCGGTCCGGTGACATAGACTTTCATTCCCGGCTGGATCGTCAGATACTCTCCGGCCTTCAACGGTACAAACGATCTTGCCGCGAGTTCTCTGGCGACCTGATGTGATCTCTCACTTCCGAATTCATAACGCGGATCAAAGTTTTCGATATACGGATCCTCAAAGAGCCCTGCCTGCTGCTTCACCCGGATGATCCTTGTAACAGCATCGTCTACGCGTTCTTCACTGATCGCGCCTTCCTGCACCGCTTCAACAATATACTTTCTGCACTCCTCATAGTGGTCTGCTTCCATCAGCATATCGATCCCTGCATTTACGCAGAGAATTACGTTTTCCTTCAGATCCGCCCCGGAACATTTCTCGATCGAGTCCCAGTCCGAAAGAAGGAAGCCTTCGAAACCCAGATCGTTTTTCAGGTAACTCAGATACTTTTCGTTTTCGTGCATCTTCGTTCCCATCAGGGATGAGTGCGAAACCATAATGGACTGTACCCCGGCATTTACAAGACTTTCATATACGGAAAGCTGCGCATCGATCTGTTCCTGTGACATCTGCGCATCCCCACGGTCAATGATCCTTATGGTATTATCCGATTCTTCTCCGGTTCCGTATTTTGTGTATCCGCCTCCGAAGAAATGCTTCGCACAGACCACTACCCCCGCTGATAAAAGGCCTTCTGCATAAGCCGTGGAAAGATTCTGGATCACTTCATTATCATCCGAAAAACACTCATAAGTCCTTCCCCATCTGGGATCCTGCGCTGCATCTACACAGGGCGAGAAATTCAAAAGCATCCCCGTATGCACGATATCCGAACCGACGAGTGCTCCATACTCCTTTGTCAGCTCTGCGTCATTCGCTGCGCCGATATTTATATTCTGAGGAAAGATCACAGAACCGTATGCGAAATTTACTCCATGAACACTATCCTGACCGTAGATGTACGGGATCCCTGCTTCCGAAGAAAGCGCACTCGTCTGATAGTCAGTTACAATCCCGTACCACTCTTCTGCCGTAGGATTCGGAAACGTCTCAAACTTGGAGAGCACGGAACCATAGTCATAATGCTGCATATCCTCATAGCTTACGTTGTAAAAAGCCCCCTGCACCATCTGTGCTGCTTTCTGCTCAAGTGTCAGAGATGCCACGATCTCTTCTGCCGACATGCCCTGATATTGGTCGAGAACAGCTGCATCGACTTTTTCCAAATGGGTCTCTTCCTCATTTCCGCATGCGGTCATCAGCAGGATTGCCGCAAACAATGCCGCAACCGTCTTCTTTTTCATACTATTTTCCCCCTGTACCACGGGGACGGTTCTCCGGCTCCTTTTGAACCAAAGAACCGTCCCTATGGCTCATCCGATCTTATCGACCAGCTCCTGCAGTTCCATAAAACGTTCAAATTTCCGTTCGATTTCCTGATCTACTGCCTCTTTTTCTTTTCCGAGTTCGATCAGTTTCGAATAATCCGAAGACGCATCCGCCATCAGGCGTTCCAGCTTTTCGCTGCGTTTTTCCAATGTCTCGATCTCTTCTTCGATATGATCATAATCATACTGTTCTTTAAAGGACAGTTTCTTTTTCTCACGCGTCCTGCCGGCATCCCGGTTCTCCGTCTGCTTTTCTGCCTTTGGTTTATCCGTCGGTATTGCAGATTCCATTCGTTTCTCCAGATACTCGGAATAACCGCCCTCACTCCGAAGAATACTGCCATCCGGTTCGAAGGAGAAGATCGTCGTGACCACACGGTCCAGAAAATACCGGTCATGCGATACCGTGATCACAATTCCCGCAAACGTATCCAGATAATCCTCCAGAATACGCAGTGTCGCGATGTCCAGATCATTGGTCGGCTCATCCAGCACGATCACATTCGGCGCGCCCATCAGCACTTTCAACAGGAAAAGTCTTCTGCGTTCACCGCCCGACAGTTTGGAGATCGGCGCATATTGCATATTTCCGTCAAAAAGAAAGCGTTCACACATCAGTGACGCCGAAACCGGCCCGTCTTTCGTATGTATATACTCCGCCGTTTCCTTGATGTAATCGATCACACGCATGTTTTCATCAATGATTTTCCCAGCAGCTTCCCCGCCTGTTCCGACTGCCACATTATCCTGCCGGAAATATCCGATCTCGATCGTCTGCCCAATCTCGATCGTTCCGCGATCCGGTGTCACATCACCCGTGATGCATTTTAACAAAGTCGTTTTCCCACAGCCGTTCGGCCCGATGATACCGATGCGATCCAGTTTTTTGAAATGATAGGAAAAATCGGAGAACAACGTCCGTTCTCCGTACTTCTTGGTAAGTCCGTCCAGTATGATCGTCTTATTTCCCATACGCACCGAAAGCGAGCTCAGCTCCATTGCCCGTTCTTCTTCCGGCTTTTTCCGATCCTTCAGTTCTTCAAAGCGCTTGATATGCGCCTTCTGCTTGGTGGAACGTGCCCTCGCCCCCCGAAGCATCCATGCAAGATCTTTTTTATATAATGCAGCCGCTTTGCGTTCTGCGGCCTGCTCATAATCCATCCGCTGCTCTTTCAGTTCCAGATATCCTGAGTAATTAGCTGTATAGCGGTATGCATTCCCTTTATCGATCTCGACGATCTGGTTGGTCACTTCATCCAGAAAATAACGGTCGTGCGTCACCATAAAGATTGCGCCGCGATACCGTTTGAGATACTCCTCCAGCCATTCGATCATTTCGGAATCCAGATGGTTGGTCGGCTCGTCCAGGATCAGCAGATCCGCCGGAGTCATGATCGCCCCTACCAGTGCTGCGCGTTTTTTTTGACCGCCCGAAAGAATCGACGGGCTGCATTCCGGATCATCAATACCAAACTTTGCAAGATTAGCCTTGATCTCTCCCATTTTGTCCCAATGATCCTCACCTGCATAGATCGCAGCTGTCACATTCTCCAGTACCGTCCTGTTTTCATCAAACACCGGCTCCTGCGGCAGATAAGAGATCCGTATCCCCGCTCCCTTTACAACCGCGCCTTCATCCGCTTCGATCGCCCCCGCCGTGATCCCCAGTATCGTCGACTTTCCCGTACCGTTCGCGCCGACTACACCGATCTTATCTTCATCATCGATCCCGATGCAGACGTTGCTCAGCACCTTTTTGGACATATACGTTTTCGAAACATTTTCCAGATTCAGTATGTTCACTTCGTTCTTCTCTCCAATTCATTTCCGGGCCACAGGGACGGTTCTATGGCTCATCCCATCCATAGCCGCTCTGCATCCGGCGCAGATGTATTCCAGTTTTCTTCCAGATGTTCGATTATATAAGCCGCCTGTTCTGAAATAGCTTTTATATTATTTTTTTCTGCATAAACAAGGATCTGCCGAAACTCTTCCCGAATCTCCGGCAGATCTTTCCGGTACAGCCATCTCTGATCCCCGATCCGTTTCAGCTCCAGCTCTTTGATCACCGGTTCCCAGATCTTATGAAACATTTCTTCACCGGAAACGGTCAAGGTATGAAACTGTTTTGCATTATCATCAATACCATAGATCAGAACTGACATATACTCTCTTCTCCGTTGCGAATCTCATTGATTCCAGCTTTTCTCGCTCACCGGATCCCCTTCTGTTTCCCAATCTTCAAACGGCGGCTCCACCGTATAGGAGGCATCGAAATAATTACGGACATACTGCGCTGCTCTGTATTCGGCCTGTTTATAATTTATGACACCGTTTTCATCATACTCAAGATGATTCATAAAGATCACAAATGCCTGCTCCACAAACGAACTCTCTTCCTGCAGCTGACTGACATAATCAATCCCCGCAAGTAAACCGCCTCCGATCGTCCCATGCGCAAACCAGTAGGCGAATTGTCTGACCACACCTTTAACATGTTTTTCTACTTTCATATTCTTATTTCTTCTCCAGCTTGCTGTACTTCCACTCGGGATAAAGCATATTGTTCTCATTCGCCGGATCCCCGGCATAAACCCTGTAACTGCCTCTTAATGGATATACCCCTACGAAAAGATAATCACCATTGGAAAGCTTCGAATCAAAATTCTCTCCAAGCTTCTCCGCCAGTTTCGTATAAAACTCTCCGTCTTTTTGATAGATCAGACGCAGATCAAAAATATACCACTGCCCCTGGTCAGTCCCGAGCGATTTTACAGCCGATGTACCTGCCAGCTGTTCCACTGCCTGACGAACGGTTTCAATCTTATCATAGTCTGACACGCCTGTCACCCCTGTTACGCCATTCGTTTCATTTCCGCCCTTTCCTTTCATCGCAAAGATCAAGACAACAATGACTGCTGCCACTAAAAGCAATACTATAGGATTGTTATTCTTCATACTTCCGTGTCCTCTCTTTCTTAGTTGCAATACAATTTTTTATTATATCATAGTTTATAGCCCTGTGGCTTAATATGATCCGTCACACTAATCTTACTTTCCGGGAATTTTTCATTATAGCATTCATTCATTCTTTTTTATAACTTTTATTATGGTATTATTATTACTTATGTATTGTCAATATACAAACAGACTTTTTTCAAAACAAGCCACAGGGACCGCAAACCACGGGGACGGTTCTTCCGGCTTGTTTTGAGCCGGAGAACCGTCCCCGTGGCTGGAGAAAGATCATCGCCAGGGGCGTTCTTTATCTAACCATCCATTGGCTTTCCAGTATTTATAGTCCGTATATTCCGGATCCTGTTTTCCGAGCCCGCTCTGCATCATGCGGACCATATAGAATTTCATCTTAGTCGCCAGGTTCGTATGCGCCGGCCTGCTGTAATCGACTGCCTGCATTTTCAGTGCCATACGCTTAAGAGATTTTGTCATTGCCTCCCGCTTCTTTTCCGGGATCTTTTCCCATGTGATATCGCTCATCAGTTTAAAAGAACAGGTATGTATATCACTGATCCCCCACCAGGACAGGCTGTCTTTGATATCCTTTGCCGCAGACGTGTCGCCCGCTCCCAGACACTGCGTAATGACTAACGCCCGCTTTCCGAACATTTCCCCGGCCGGTCGATGCGGCATCCACCGGTAACCGAAATGATCCAGCATTGCTTTCATCGCGCCGGTTGTATGAAATACGTAAGCCGGTGAAGTAAATACCAGCAGATCCGCTTCCAGTAACGCCTTTTCGATCTTCTGTACATATTCGGCAGCTTTGCATTTCTTTTCATCCGTAAGAAAGCATACTGTGCATCCCGCGCAGAAGTGCGGACAATCCTTTGGCAGATAAAATTCCGTAATCTCTGCTTTTTCACGAAATTCTTCCAGAAAAATCTCTTTTAACCGATAGGTCATGCCATGCTTTTCCGTTCCGTTGATCACTGTGATCTTCATTTCTTTTTCCTCCCGTAAATCTGATCAAACTGCCGCAGGTGTTCTTTTAGAATACGGATTGCTTCTTCCTCTCTGTCCGGATCACGGTCACACACCGTGAGCAGCAGATAGATCGGCGCATAAAAGTGCAGAGTCATGATCGAAACATTATCCGTCTTTAAAAATCCCTGCGCTGCCATCATTCCAAGCAGCATCCCCTGATAGGAAAGGGGATCGTCATAGTACTGTTTCATATAAGTATCTGCCAATGCCTTATCATGAAACTGCTCGATGGTCAGCATTTTCCGAAAGCGCCTCGTATAATCATCGTGAAGATAATACTGAAACAGACTTACTCCAAGCTCGATCATTTTCTCTTCCGACATTTCCTGATAGATCCCGGCATCTTTTCCGGCGTCATTTCCCGCAATATGCAGCATATCTGCCGTCACTGAAAACCGCCGGTTCATCTCCCCGATGATCGCATCAAAGATGGCCTGCTTGTTTTTGTAGTGCTTATATAGAGACGGCGCCTTGATACCGACCCGCTCTGCAATCTCCCCGACAAAAACATTCGTATATCCTTTTTCCGAGAATAAAGTCAGCGCTTCATCCAAAATTCTTTCTTTGGTATTCATCTCAAACCTCTCTTTTAGCTAATTCGGATTAGCCTTATTATAAGCTAATTCAAATTAGCCGTCAAGTCAAAAAATAAGGGACGGTTCTCCGGCTCATTTTGGACCGGAGAACCGTCCCCCTGGTTTGCCTGTAATTTATCAGTCGCTGTAGTTGGTATCACAGTTTACATTTAGGGAATACCCCTCATAGATCTGCCCGATCTCTTCACGGATCATTTCGCACATCTTCTGCTTCTCACGGATACTGAAATCCAGCGTGATATCAAATGAAATACTTTTTTCTTCCGAATCAATATATACGCCATGACAGTTGACTACACCTTCATGCGCCTTGCAGGTTTCCGTGATCTTCTCCCGCATCGTCTTCTTAGTTTCATCCGCGTTGTCCACGGCATAGATCCCTACTGTCATAAAGATACGGAATTTTTCCAATACCGCTCCCTGTACTTTCTGCGTCAGTGTATGCAGTTCATTCGCAGTCATAGCTCCGTCCACTTCGATATGCAGACTGCCGATCGCAGAGTCCGGTCCGTAATTGTGCAGGATCAGATCATAGGTCCCGAGTACTCCCGGGATCGCATTGACCGTTTCTTTGATCTCCCCGGTAATGACACTCTCCGGGCGTTTGCCAAGCACATGACTGAACGCCTCCAGCATCATTTCCAGACCGGCCTTGATGATGAAACAGGAGATGATCGCACCGACAATACCGTCCACCGAAACGTGGCAGAAGTACATTACCGCTGCCGCGATCAGCGTCGATGCCGATATGATGGCATCAAAACTTGCATCCGAACCGGAAGCTACCAGTGCATCCGAACTGTACTTTTCTCCCTGTGCCTTCACATAATGCCCCAGGATCAGTTTTGTGATCACGGAAACAATAATGATGACTACTGTCACGATCGTGTAATCCGGTTGTGTCGGCTTTATGATCTTTTTAACAGATTCTACAAAAGACGCTGCTCCGGCAGAAAAAACGATCAATGCGATCATGATCGTACTGAAGTATTCGATCCTCCCGTACCCGAACGGATGATTTTCATCCGGTTCTTTTTTCGCCAATTTTATGCCCAGTATCGTGATCACCGAACTGAATGCATCCGTCAGATTGTTGACTGCATCCAGCACGATTGCAACCGAACCGGCTATCAAACCTGCTCCCGCCTTAAATGCCGCAAGAAAAATATTGGCACAGATCCCTATGATGCTGGTTCTTGTGATCGCTTTTTCCCGTTTCTTATTATCTGTCATCTTTCATTTCTCCAAATTTATCTTTTTACTCGATCTCCAGTTCCGAGATCGGATTTTTACTGAACCGGAAGGATTTATAGGTCAGGCGGTCGCCCACTTTCAGGCGGCCCCACTCGCTGTAGTTTACGGAAGCCTCGTAAAACTTTCCGTCCGGTTTCTTAAGCTGTACATAATAATGCTCCGTCCTGGTTCCCTGCTTCAGATCGTCGTAATCCGGATTGCTCACCGACTGAGGGATGTCGGTTTCATGCCAGTACGGATTCTGATCTCCGCCGTCCGTTTCCAGATCATAGGCATGTTTCCATCTGCCGATATCGTAATAATACTTTGTCTGATAGACCGGAACATCGACATATACGGGATCCTGATAGGTCTCCGTATGATATTCCGTCCTGTACCTGGGCGTCTGCACCATTTCCGCCTGCCCGTTTCCCAGATCTTTATAGGATGTATCATATCCGTCCAAAACCCGTTCGCTTACCTGCCGGGTCTTCGTTTCGTAATGGTCCAGGACATGATCATAATGGTGGATCTCCTGCCTGCTGCCGGTCATCTTCCCGCCGGGTGGAACAGACCAGTCATCTTCATGACAAAGTGTATATTTCTCAATTTCTATACTGCGTTCCCACCGGAAGCTCTGTACTGTCGCTTTTCTGGTGACCGGTAAAAACAGCCACAGCAGAAAAAGTACTCCCAGGATCGCAAGCACCGGCTTGAGCAGCTTATTTCTGTTACCGGATGGCTGCGGCAGGACCGGCCGGTCGATCGGTGTCAGTCTCGACTGTGTGGGTGCCGGTTTTGGTTCGGTCTGATAGATCTTTTCACTTCTCGGGCTTCCGCAACCGGCGCAGGTATTACTGTCGGAATAGTTCTGCGCCCCGCAATAGGAACAGATCCAGTTGGGGCCGGTCCGTTCCTCTTCTTTGGCTACGACCTCCGCTTTGATCCCCTTCTCATCCACGTTGACATTTTCTGTATTGAGTATCACTTTGCCTTTTGCCAAAGCATCGATCACTCTGGGATCATCCGGCATCAGATATTTTGCATCCTCCGGCACAGGGGTTGCACAGTTCGGGCACTCCCTGTGCTTTCCCTGGATCATGCTGTCACATGACGGACAGATCCAATAAGTCCATACTTTCATCCCTCATTCTCCGTTTCTGTTCCCAATCCGTAATACAGGATCTCATTATATCTTGCATTCGCATCTTCAGCGGCTTTCTTATCCCGCCAACGGTCGATATCCGAGCAGATGGCCAAAGCTTCATCCACCACCAGTTCGGTGCTTTTCGGTTTTACATTATACAGATAAGAGCACATACGGCTCATCGCCTTCGGGCTCCCCAGCATCTTTGCGATCTGCTCCCCCAGTTCTGCCGGAAAACCAAGCTGCGCCATCACTGTTACCAGATGGTCTTTCGCCCTTACCCATTCCTTCTGACTCTCTGTCATCTGTGCCATTCTCTCCTCTTCATTAAAACATAGTCTTTATTATATCATGAAATCCCGCTTCTGCAAAAAAACAGCCACAGGGACGGTTCTCCGGCTCAAAACGAGCCAGAGAACCGTCCCTGTGGCTGAAAAAAAGCCGGAGAACCGTCCCCGTGTCGGGTCAGGCAAAGCGGATGTTAAGATATCCGTTGGCAAATTTAGCGCCGACGATCTCCCGGTCCGTAAACTCTTCCGGTAAGGGAAATCTGCGGCTTTCGTTCCGGATCCCGACCATGATCTCGCGTCCCTGCTGCTCGAGTTCCAGTTCCTGCTTATCTGCATAGGGAAGGTAGATCCGAAGATTCGACGCATCCCTGTCCACTGCATAGATTTCTTTTCGAAACAGTACTTCATCCGGATCGGTGTCTCCGTAGATCCGATCCCCCATCTCACAAAGCACCTCCAAAGTGCAGAGTTCCTTTTTCTGCAGCTCCACATAAAACTTCGGTACCTCGCTGAAGCTTTCCCGGATCTCCCGCAGCCCTTCGTCCTGCAGCCGGATCCATTTGCTGAAATATCCCGCCATCGCTTTCTCCGGATAGATATGATTCACAATCACCGCATCCACATTGTAATGATACAGATACAGGCAGGTAAAATTTCTCTTTGCCTCGCTGATCACGATCTTTTCCGGAGTGGTCACCACGCGCAGACTTACTATGTCTTTGTTGAGCAGCAGTTCCTGCAGCCGCTGCATCTTATCCATCAGATACTCGATATCGTCAAATACGTTTTCTTCCGGCATGGGGATCTTTGCGATCTTCTCTACCACCGGGCCGATGGTCGTAATACCCTTCTTTTTTACCGGCAGCACTTTGTTGATCAGATCGGACAGACGCTCCGGATATTTGAGCAGTTGCAGTGTTTCCCCTGTCGGTGCACAATCAACGATCAGGGTATCGTATTTCCCGCTTTCATAAATCTCCAGTATCTTAAACATGGAGAAGAGTTCCTCCAGCCCCGGAAAGACCAGCAGTTCTTCCACTTCGATACCGCCTTCCCCGCGGGACGTCAGCAGTTCCTTAAAATATCCTTTCAGGTTTCCCCAGCTTTTCTCGCTCTCATAGACCGTATCGATCTCCAGAGCATCCAGACGCTCTGCGATCTTTGTGGGCTCTTTTCCGATCTTTTGGTCAAAGGAATCGCCCAGGCTGTGTGCCGGATCGGTACTCATCACAAGCACCCGTTTCCCGCTCTTAGCGATCCTGCACGCCGTGGCTGCCGCCATACTCGTCTTTCCTACGCCGCCTTTTCCTGTATAGATAATGATCCTCATAGTAATCGTCCTTTCCTAAAATAGTTGCTGTTTTTCCACTTCATCCGTCCGCCTTCCCTCAAGGGGCAGCCTCTGATGGACTCTACATTATTTCTACTTTTTTTGTCTTGGCTGTTTCCCTCACATCTGTATCCTTTTCCTTATCGTGTCTATGCATTTCTGTGCATTCTGCGATCATTGCCCGGAATTCTCCGTCGATCACTTTCAGATGCTCTCTGGTCCGCTCCGGAAAAAGCGCCAGCACCGCTTTTCTCTGATAGCCCGCTGCTTCTTTGATCCTGCCCAGCACTTCCATACGTTTTTTCATCATCTTATTTTTCAGCATCGTCGTTCTCCTCCTTCGCAAATGTCACTTGTAATACACCATCCTCAAACTTTGCTCCCGATACCGCATAGGTTCGCAGTGCATTCGGAAGCGGGATATTCCGTTTGAAGTTTCCCATTTTGATCACCACATCCGTTGTTCCCTGATACAGATCGATCTCCGCCTTCTCAGCTCCCGGAAGATGAATGTCCAGCTGATAACCATCCTCCGTTGCCTTGAAGTATTCCCTCTGCGTCAGAACCTTTGATGCAAACACATCCTTATCCTTCAGCACATCCTCTACGATCCGTCGTATATTGGCTTCCCCTACCAGTTCCTCGTCGTACCAGGGGATCTCGTAGACCGGAAGCGCTGCGAAGCTTTCCCTCAGGCTTTCAATATAGCCCCTCTGCAGCCCCAGCCACTGGTCAAAGAACTCATTGCCGATGTCCTGCGGCAGAATGCGGTTGATATAGAGCGCATCCACATTAAAGTTGTACAGATTCATATACATATAGTTCCGTTTCGTTTCTTCCACCACCATCTTTTCCGGTGTGGTTACGATCCGTACACTGGTAATCTCCCGGTCTTTGAGCATCTCCTGCAGATCCATCAGCTTCACGAACATCCTCTCGATCTCGTTCATGGCTTCCTTGTTCGGCATATCCACCGAGAAGAGTTTCTGCGAAAACGGTGCCAGAAGTCTTACGCCCACCTTACCGATCGGAAAGAATTTCTCCATATACCAGGAGAGCAGTTCCGGAAATTTTAACAGCGATAGCGTTTCTCCGGTCGGTGCACAGTCCACGATCATCCTCTCGTAAGTCTTACTTTTGTAGATCTCTGCGATCTTAAGCAATGAAAACAGTTCCTCCATGCCCGGGATCATTCCCATCGCTTCGGAGTCATCGACCATCTGTAATAACTTCTTCACATAATCCATATATTCCGAGAAGTCATTTTTCATCGCATATGTCGGATCGATCTCATAGATATCCAGATCCTTGCGGACGGTTAAGATCTCTTTTCCCGGCTTTACCCCGAAGATATCTCCCAGGTTATGTGCCATATCCGTACTCACCAGCAAAGTCTTCTTTCCTTCCTCTGCGCTCTTAAGTGCATGTGCTGCTGCCACACTGCTTTTTCCTACGCCGCCTTTTCCTGTAAAAATATAGATCCTGTTCATAGCATTCTCCTTTATATAGTTCCGTTTGCGAATAGTTCCGTGTTCGAAGTATTTGGGCGATCTTTTGGGCAGCGCATCCGCTGCCCTGTTGCCTTTGTTATTCGATCACGATCTTCCGTACTTTCTTTTGCGGTTCTTCTTTCTTCCGCTCCTCCTTTAAGACTCTCTTCGCCTTCTCGATCATCTTAAAGAACAGCTGCACCTCTTCTTCCGTCATCTCACTGAAGATCTTCCCGCCGTACCGGAGCAGTTCCCCCATCAGTTTCTGAAACTGGCGGCTGCCCTTCGCGCTGAAGCGGATCAGAACCACTCTCTTATCTTCTGCCGATCTGGTACGCTCCACCAGACCGTTCTTTTCCAGCCTGCCGATCATCCCGGTTGCCGTATTGAGCGGTACATGAATATACTCGGCGATCTCCGTCATATTCACTTCCTTCTTCAGGTACAGCAGCCAAAAGATCAGGATCTCGTTTTTCGAGCAGTTCAAAAAGATATTCTCCCAGATCTCCGAGGATAGCAGTTCCTTGACCTCGTCAACATACCGTATCATCATTTCAAAAATATCTTTTGGTATACCGTACTCTTCCAGTTCCATATTCCGGCTTCTCCATTTTATTTCTTTCTTCGAAGTAATTTAATTCTACACCCGAAGTATTTTTCTGTCAAGCAGATTTGTGAGGACAGCGGGGACTGAGGACAACAGGACCGTCCCCGTGTCCTCTCCCCTGTCCCCGTTTATGCATTTTTACTCATATTTTCTATAGATTCTATGCAAGTTGACAACTTTGCCGAAATCCTTATTTTATAGTATAATGTATGTGTATTTTTTGTTCTTTATATGATGATCGGGGGCATACATTTATGACAGATTTTCAATCAATGATAGATCATATGGGAGCTATGAGCTGTGTGGTTTCTGTGGAAACACTGGAGGACGGCCGCACGGGCAAATTTCGCATCGTTGCCGGAAACAAGGCTTATGTGGATTCGATCGAGCATCCTGCTCCGGGTACGGAAATACTCACAAACAAATTCACCCCGAATTCCGAGTATACCGATTATCTCACGCGGGATTTGAATTTTGAAGACGCCTGCTATCAGGCAGCCGTTCTGAAAAAATGTCTCCACTCCTATGCCCATCCGAACCGGATGCCCTTATGGTTCAACATGTCTTTCCTGCCGGTCTTTCCCGACGAGGGCAATCTGCACTATTGTATCTATATGATGGAGATCAATCAGACTGCCGATTCGAGAAATCTGTCTACAATCTCCGGCGATCTGGCTTCGGCTATTCTCGAGACCAGCATCAAACTGCGCGGTACCACGGATTTTCCCGAGGCTATGAAAGAAGTGATCGGGGATATCCGGGATCTCTGCGATGCCGAACATTGCTGTATCCTGCTGGTGGATGACGTCAAAAAAGAGCTCACCGTATTCTGTGAAGCCTTTTCCGCTTTTACCGATCTCCTTCCGATGGCGCATTATGTAAATCCGGAGTTTTATGATCTCGTACAGACCTGGGACGCAACGATCGCCGGCAGCAACTGCCTGATCGCAAAAAATGAAGCCGATATGGAAGTCGTAAAAGAACGTAATCCGGTCTGGTATGCGTCTCTGACAGCCGCCGGTGCAGAGAATATCGTTCTCTTTCCGTTAAAATCACAGGAACGTCTGCTCGGTTATATCTGGGCGATCAATTTCGATACCGAAAAAGCAACTGAGATCAAAGAGACTCTGGAACTGGCCACTCTTGTCCTGGGGGCTGAACTTGGCAATTATCTTCTGGTCGACCGTCTGAAAGTATTAAGCTCCAGAGATATGCTGACCGGTGTGATGAACCGAAACGAAATGAATAATTTTGTGGATGGGATCTGCGAAGGCAGTGCCGACGATACGGATTCGGTCGGCGTAATCTTTGCCGATCTGAACGGCTTAAAGGAAGTCAATGATCTCCTGGGTCATTCCACCGGTGATGTTTTGCTCAAGGATGCAGCCAAAGCTCTTCGCAGCGTCTTTAATGAAGAGAATATCTATCGTGCCGGCGGTGATGAATTTTCGATCATCGTACTCGGTATGACCGAAGAGGATATCAAGGAAAAGATCCAGACGATCCGTACCGCTTCCGAGGATTACGATCTGGTTTCCTTTGCTCTCGGCGGAGCCTCCGTAGACAATGCCAGAGATATCCGTAAGGCTCTGCGCAAAGCCGATGAGCGCATGTACGAAGATAAAGCCAGATACTATGAAACCCACAAAAAATACCGGTAATGGGTTCAGCACTTTTGCAATACCATTACCGTAAAGATGTACGACCGTATCAGGATATGGTCGTTATCTCATATTCGCCTCTTTCGTAACCGTACCCGTCTCCGGCATCACGGTAAAACGCATACGGTCTTGCTTTCCCCGGGAATTGTTTTACGGTATAAGCATCCCCCTGTTCTTCCGTAGAGCGCGCTGCGTCCGCCAGCGGGATCACGCTGCCCTCTCTGGCAAATACCGGGATCGTATCTAACGGTGCCGCGATCTTATGCGTACTTCCGCCGGCATATTTTTCCCCGGTATAGAAATCGTACCAGTCACAGCCTGCCGGGAAATAAACCATCCTGGATGCGTCCGTATCGTTCCTCGGTGTTCCATCCGGTTCATAATACATCGGCCCGGTAACCGGACATACCATCAAGGACTCACCGAACATGAACTGATCCGTAAGCTCCCATGTATTCTTATCTTCCGTAAAGTCAAATGCCAGCCAGCGGATCAGCGACTGATCGTTCTGCCATACCTTCCCGGCCTCCGAATAGATATATGGCATCAGCTGATAACGCAGTCGGTTTGCTTTCCTCAGCGCCTCGTAAAACTCATCTTTAAAATGCCACATCTCCCTGCGACAGTCCGTACCGTGCGCACGAAACATCGGCAAAAATGCCGCAAACTGATACCAGCGTGTGTACAGTTCGCAGTACGCTTTGGAATCCGTCGCTTCGGCATATTCCCCATTCCAATACCAGATGCTGCCGGGCTTTACAAAAAACGCTCCGATATCCATCGTCCAAAAAGGCAGACCGCTGGCGGAAAAATGCAGGCCGATCGCGATCTGATCCTTCAGGGTCTCCCATGAGGCTGCGGTATCTCCGGACCACATGACCGTCCCGTAGCGTTGCTGCCCGGTATAGGCGCTTCTGGTCAGATTGCATACGCGCTTCTCCTGCGTCTCCTTCATCGCTTCCCGCTGGTTCTCCCAGATCCCCTGCGCATGATAAAGTGCAAAGCTGTTGCTGTATTCATACGGAAGACGCAGTCCCGCTTCTTTTAAATATTCCTGCCAGTTCTGTCCTTCCTCCGGCCTTATCGCGTGTCCCCATTCCGGGGTGAAGGGTTCACTGCTGTCGCACCACCACGCATCCGTCCCATAGGAAAAATGCGTCCGCTTGAGCTGTGCAAAATACAGATCTCTTGCTTCCTTCTTCAGCGCATCATATACACCACAGCCCGGCAGCAATAATTTCTGCTCTGCAAATTCCCGGTAGTTCTCCGTCTCCTGTCCCATATTCGGCCAGATGGAGATCATAAAGTGCACATGCTCTTTGTGCAGCTGATCGATCATCGCTTTCGGATCCGGAAACCGCTTTTCATCATAGGATTTCTGCCCCCACTGGTTCTCTCCCCAGCTGAGCCAGTCCAGCACGATGCAGTCCATGCCAAGCCCCAGTTTCCGCGATGTTTCTACCGTCTTGAGGATCTCTTCCTGCGATTCATAACGTTCCTGCGACTGTACATAACCAAAGGCCCACTTCGGAAGCAGCGCGGCTTTCCCGGTCAGCAGGCGATATCCTTTGATCACGGTATTCATATCCCCGGCAATAAAGTACTGATCCAGCTCCTGATCCGCTTCCAGATACAGATAGGCACCCTTTGGATCGTCATGAAAGATCATCGGTGCATAGGTATCAGTAAGTATTCCATACCCATTGGTCGATACAAACATAGGGATCGCGATCTTTCGGTTGGCCTGCTGCAGATACAGGTTCTGTCCACGCAGTGACGCACAGCCCTTCTCCTGCTGACCAAGTCCGTAGATTGCCTCGTCTCCAAAGGTAAAATGCGTACGGATATGATAGCTCTTCCCGGTAAATACTTTCAGTGGTTCCTCGATCACATCCTTCTTTCCGTCAGCCGTCTGAATCTGTTTCGTCTTCTGCTCCACATCTGCCAGATGATAGCTGTCAAAAGCTTCAAACTCCACCGGCTGTATTGCGTCCTGCGCAAAGAGCAGATGGTCGTTTCGGTCATAAAAGCGAAGCGCACCGGTTCCCCGGTTTATTTGTATTTTTAATTCCGGCAGCGTGAGGACCACACTGTCTTCTGTTTCACTATATTCCCATCCGGAAAAATCCCCATGATATACAACGCCCGGTTTTTCTTTTTGTGAAAATGCTTCCGCTACCCGGTATCGTATCCGCACGATGGATTCCGTTTTCGGCTCCAAACATAAAATCCCATATTCCGAATACAGATACAGCCCTTCCTCTTTTCTTTCGATCCTCCGGATCCTTCTGCTCTTTGGTGCCATTGCAGTCAGCATCACTTCTCCCCCCTTTCTTCTCTTTGCTTCGGATCCTTCATGATCTTTACAAGGATCTCATTTGGTATGGTTCTGGCGAATGCCCCCGGCCCTGCCAGATATACCCAAAATTTCTTCCGCAAGTCTTACGGTCTCTTCCTGCATTCGATTCTCATCACGATAGATCACCGGGAAGCCGGAGTTTTCCAGTTCATCATAGCATTCTTTGCTGCAGATCCTTGTGAGTATCTCCCGATAGTTATCCAGCGCCGCCTGCGGATCCGGTTCTTCCAACATAAGCTGATACAAAAACTGTTTTTCAGGATCCGGCCGGTCAAAGAACCGGTGTATGGATATCTCCGGATCCGAAAGCAGTACCAGCACATGTTTCGTATCCGAGATCTTATGCAATGTTTCGATAGAGATATTGGTATCCACAAAGATTTTTTTCTCTTGATTCTCCGGTTTCGCCAACAATTCTTCCAGGATCTGCAACTCCACGATCTCACATTCTTTCTTGGTATTATTCAACCAAGTCACATATTCCTCCGGCGTCCTTCGGATGAACTCATGCCAATCCTGCAGATCCCTGGTATATGTCAGTCCCGGAAATACTTTGCTATCCAGTTCCGGCAGTTTCTCATCGTGATAATTTTCTTCCAGAGCAATCCCATTGTGTTTCTTCGCTAAATTCTTAACAATCGTTGACTTTCCCGCATAGGAAGTCCCTATTACAAAATATACATTTTTCAGATTCATGTTCTTTTCCTATTCTACGGTAAACTCCGTCCATTCAATCTTGTTATACTGCATGACATCATCCGAAAATTACAGATACAGTTTCCCATCAAAGAATTTCTCCTGAAATTCTATTTTCGCCAGGATCTCTTCCGATGTGAACTTAGCCCCTTCCGCTGTAACTACCCACTTATCTTCATTATCATTTAATCTATGGTATACAGCGGTTACCGTCCCTGAGAATTCAGCGGTTCATCTACGCCCAGGATATACACATCCTGCTCCGCTCCGTCTCCGGCTATGATCCCCGGAACATAACCGTAATTTACAGGATAGCACAGATCCGGATGTCTGGGATGCTTACTTCCCAATGGCCGGTCTATCTTACAATCCACCTGTTTTCCTATGATATCAGAATAATCAAGAATTTTTGCCTGCTTTTTAATGGTTGCCTCAATGAAATAATGCTTCTGATTCTTCCACTTGTCTCCATCATAGCAGTCATCG
>JAGBMJ010000053.1 GCA_017634975.1 Lachnospiraceae bacterium
GATAAGCACTCCAGATGTAAGTGGCTTCCCGTTACGGCTCCCGTACTTCCGGTCTTGCCTATAATCTCTCCATGCCTTACTGTCTGCCCTGCGCTGACATTCATACTTTCAAGATGCGCATACTTCGTAGTAAAGCCTTTTGAATCCGTGATCACGATATAATTCCCGTAATCATCGTCATAGGCTGCCGTGGTAACTGTACCGTCATGCCCGGCATAAACCTCTGTCCCTTCCGGTACTGCGATATCAATACCTCTGTGGAACTGGTTCTCTCCGGTGATGGGATTCTTCCTGTATCCGTAGTAGCTCTTTATCAGGCTGTACCAGTCCGTATCAAGAGGCGTATAAAACTGCTGAAGCGCACCATTGGTCTGCTGATATGCCGCATAAAGCGTACTTGCATCATCATTCCCGGTAAGACGCTCTGCTACGATATCCTCCAAAGGCTTACGGGTAAGCTCCACATCAAGGATTGTTACGGTATATTCCTCTTCCACTTCTTCCTCTTCACCGGTTTCCTCATTCGTAACAGTTACCGTGCGGGTTCTCGTCTCTTCCCTCGGTGTAAGTGTCAGCTCATACATTTCATCAAAAAGTGATTCGATCTCCGCATCCACATCCGCAGCCACCACATCAACCTTTATGGCTGACAGGTAATTGATCAGCGTAAAAGGGTTATGCCCGATTTCTTCAAGGTTATAGTTGTACTCATCATAATCGGGATAATCTTCCTCGATACTGTCTATGGTGTTCTGCAATGCCATTTCCCTTGAGGTCATGGCTTCATCCGATGCATCAAGCTGAGCTGGCTGACTCTGATAGCTTCCTGCCATGGTTGCCGACAGACCACCGTTTAAGACTGCTGAGCAGCTTGAAATACCTGCCGCTATCAGCATAAAGAAAAGCCCGAACAGTCCTATAGTTGCAATAGTTCCTATGTGCTTCCGGGCAAATTCCTCTACTTTTCTTGCCATGTTGGTGGTTGTCGTTGCCGCTTTCTTTGCATATCCGGCAGCCTGCTTTGCTTCTGATCCTTTTTTCAGGGCTTTGGCATACTCACGCTTTATCCGCTGTTTCTGGAGCCTCTTCTGCAGAGCTTTTTTCTTAACCTCGGGATGCTCCTCCAAATATTTCTGATAGCGAAAATCAACCTCTGCCTTAAACTGCTTCTTTTCAAGGACAGCCACCTTATTGCTCCTGCGGGCATATCTGGCCTGCTTAAGCTGTCCGGCTCTTGCTATAACAGTCTCACCTGCTTCCTCGGTTCTGTGTGCAGCTTCCACACCGGAATTATCCTTTTCATCCTCCGATATCTTGTCATGCACAAGTCCCTGCGCTTCCATCATCGCCCTGCGGTTTGCCGCAGTTATGGGATTATCACTCTTCGGCTTTTTAAGTACCTTATTGGTCTGAAGCTCATAGGTTACTTTCCCGGTCTTTTCATCGAAATGCCGCACCAGCTTGTACTCCTTACGCTGTGGTAATTTCTTTCTCGCCTTCTGGGTTTTAGCACCAGCCTTTTCCGCTTTCTTTTCAAGCATCTCAAGCTTATGGCTCTTTGCCGTTTCAGCACCTGCTTCTTCCACAAATCCGGTCTTTCCATGGAAATCCCCATCGGACTGTATGAAGCTGTCCTTTACCCTTGCACGGCTCTCATGCTGCCTGTGCTTACGGAGTGCCCTTGTTTCCTCACGCTGAGAAGCATACTCGGTATTTTTATCATCTTCATTCTCATGTTTTTTAAAGAATTCCTGATTGACCTTTCTGCTCTTTTCTTCTGCCTGGGAAACCGTATTTGCAGGTGCAGCATTAAACATCTCCTGTGCTTCGCTTACGACCTTGCCTTTGTGAGCATTGCTCTTTACCTTTCCATCAGCGGATCCCGTAGGACCCGCCCGTGCTTTCTTAAAATCTCCGGCATCGGCTTTCGCATCAAATCCCTCGGGTTTAGCCCCGGTTATATCCGATACTGCCTTCCTTGCCGTATTATTCTTTTTCTTCGCCATCCGCATCATCTCCCTTGTCAGCAGTATGTTCCTCTTCCTCCTGTGGACGAGTGTTCATGATCGCATACGTCTTGGTATCTGTCGGATATCTGTCCGCAAACGGAATGAC
>JAGBMJ010000054.1 GCA_017634975.1 Lachnospiraceae bacterium
CGTTTTGGAGATCCACCGGCCTGCTGCGGAAAGCGCATTTCCGGTCTCCGCTTTTTTCAGGCGCCAGAAAGAGTACGTGTTGTACCACATCTTACCGAACACATTCGCTTTGTCATAGCTCTCTCCATACAGGATGGTTCGAGTCTTCTCAAGCTTTGATTCGTACTTTTTCCCTTCTTCTACCAGATGACTTGGCATATAGTCTTTCCTCCTTCATAAATCTTTCAAAACCATCATTGTCTGCGTTTTTCTCATCTTATCATGCAAAGTGCAAGCATTGTGCAAGCGCTCTCCCTGACGGTATTTGATTTATAATGATTCCCTTTCAACCATGTTTTCATTGTTGCATTCATTCTACAGTACCATGTGCAACAAAAGTGCAAGTATTTTGTATGTTTTCAAAGTTTTCAAAAAAAGATGGCAGACACCATCTTTTTTTCTTCCTTTATTCTTTTCCATAATACTTCAGACACAGCATCGTGATATCATCAAACTGCGCAGCCGTTCCCACATATTCCGCAATTCTCTCCGTTATGTTTTCCAGCACTTCTTCAGGCGTTGTATCCGCTTTACTGTTTAAAGCGTCCACCAGCCGTTTTTCCCCAAACAGCTGATTCTCTTTCTGTGCTGCCTCGGTCACACCGTCCGTATATACAAAGAGCGTATCGCCACGGTGCAGCTCAAATGCGTGTTCCAGAACCGGAATCTCCTCCAGCAGCCCCAGCGGCGGAGAATGTTTATATTCCACCAGCGCAAACGCTCCTCCTTCATGACGAAGTGCCGGATGCTCATGCCCTGCATTCGCAGCCATTCCTTTTCCGGTAGAGATCTGCAGGATTGCCATCCAGACCGTAACAAACAATCCGCTGGTATTGTGTTCACACAGCTGCCGGTTTACATCCGACAGGATCTGCGCCGGTGAACCACCCATCTGCGCACGATTCCGGATGAGTGTCTTTGCGATCACCATAAACAGGGCTGCAGGTACACCTTTTCCTGACACATCCGCCATCACCAGTGCCAGATGATCTTCATCGATCATAAAGAAATCGTAAAAATCGCCCCCCACTTCCTTTGCCGGATCCATCAAGGCATACAGATCAAACTCACTGCGTTCCGGAAACGGCGGAAAGATCCGTGGCAGCATATCTGCCTGTATCCTGGCGGCTACATTCAATTCCGCCCCGATGCGCTCTTTCTCTGCGGTAATACGCGTATTCTCGGCAATATATTCTCTGGTACGCCGGGACAGTTCCGCAAAAGACTGTGCCAATACCTCGATCTCATCACCACTCTTATATTCCTCCGCCATCTCAAAAGCCGGATCTTCACCTGTCAGAACAGCGATCCGCTTAGTCATACGATTGAGCGGCCGTACGATACGTCTCGCCAGGATCAATGCGTTGACCAGCGCCAGTATTCCTAACAGCAGCAGCAACACAGTGATCATCTTCCCGGATCGTGTGATCCCACGGCGATAGCTTTCTTCTGCTGCCGCCCGGATCTCCCTCTGCTGTGCCTTCATCATCTCTGCCGGTTTTTCCACCGCCTCCCGGTAGGTTGCCACGACCACTGCCCAGCCCACGTTTTTGACCGGCGCCCCTGTCATGTAGCATTCTTTGTCCTCCAGCGCCACCGGACGTATTACACGCACTCCGTTTAAAGCATCCTTCACTACCGCTGCCAGATCCTCGGATCCCGCATTGCGCAGATCCACCGCCTCTGCAGTCGGCACCACCCGAAGTATACCTTCCGTCCTCGGCGAAAAGATCACGTGCCCTTTTTCATCCACGATAAACTGGAATCCGCTGTCAGTGGCACTGTCGCTGATCGCCTGTTCCATATCGTCCAGAAAAAGATCGCCTCCGACCACCGCGGCCAGCTTTCCGTCCTGATAGACCGGTATGGCGCAGATAATACCGATGCGGTCCGTGTAATAATCCCTCTCGATCCCCGTAAAATACAGGCTGCCTTTTTGCTCGGCTCCCTGATACCAGGGACGCGTCCTTGCATCAAATATATAATCCGCTTCCGCACATTCCTTTATAACCGCTGCATCATCGCACATCAGCGTCAGCCCGGATGGGGTAGCGATATAGCACGCTCCCAGATACTCTGAATTATCCAAAAGGGACTTGAGCATTCCGCTCATATTGCCGATCAGTTCCATCTCTTCTAAGATTTCTTCCGAAGTCACATCCGTTTGCTGCGCATGAAGCCAGGCAGTCAGGTTTTCGCCTTCCGGAAATGTCGCAGGTACAGCCGGCTCCACACGCGCCGCCGCTTCCGGATCCGCATACAATACTTCCGCATAATCGGCCAGCATATGTACATCGTTTCGGATCTCGCAGAACATACGATCCGCCAGATCCGCCTGCATGACCGCCGTATCGTTCATGGTATTATCCATCACGCCCTGCATCACGGCAGCCGAGATCGTCTCTACACTCTCCTGCTGCTGACGGCTCGTCTCCTCGATCACTCCGGCCAGTTCTTTTGACTGATGGTAGATCACCAGCGTATAAACAAGAACGATCATTATAATGGTCAGAAAAACCAGGTTAAATACTTTATTCTCGATCCCGCCGATCACAAAATTTTTTATGCGTTTCATCTTTCTTCCCTGTATCTTGTTTTTAAAGAACATTATACCAAAAACAGGCAGCTTCCGCCACCTGTTTTGACCGTTTACACTGCTCCTGTCTTTAAAAAAAGGAAGAACCTTTCTCCGGTACTTCCTTTTGGAATTTTACATCTGTTTTGCAAAATCTTTCCGCATTCGCAGGATGTTCATGCCGCCTCGGTACTCATAAGTCACTTCATTCATCAGATGCTTGACCATATAGATCCCCAGTCCGCCGATCTGGCGTTTCTCCGCTTCGAGGGTCACGTCCGGATCCGGTTTTTTCAGCGGATCGTACGGAATCCCCTGATCCAGAAAAGTCATCCGCACCGATGATGTGTCCGGCGTAAAATCCAGCCGCACCGTGATCTCGCCTGCTTCATCATCCCCGTAAGCGTAATTTGCTACATTGGCATAGATCTCGTCCAAGGCAATATCTATGGATGAGATATCCCCCATGGAAACATCCCTCTTTTCCAGCTCCGTATCCACAAAATCCGCCACCTGTCCGTAATTCTCCAGGATCGCGATCACAGTCAGTTCCAGTTTTTGCTCTTCCATACGACACCTCCGCTATCCGCTCCTGCCCTTTATTTTATCCGCATGCCATGCTGTTTGGATTTTTCCTCTTTGCTCATCAGCGGCTCCTTATCCAGCATCTCCCGTTCTTTGCGTTTCTTATCGGCATTCTGCCTTGTCTTCTCCCTGGTTGCTGCCTTTTCATCGCCCTCTTTTTCCAGCTCACTTAAGCGGGCATTCAGTTCGTTATAACTCATCTTCCTGGTGGCCTTGCCCTGCTTTACGGTAATGTCAATGTTGGCTCCCAGTTCCTTTGCCCGTTCGGGATTTAAGATATCCATAGCATCCAGCGCATCCTTGATACGTGTGTTACCGAGACCGGAACCCATATTACGCTTGTTTCCGTTCAGAGTCTTTTCCCGGATATAATTCTCCGTTTTCTTTTCCACTTCCGCCAGCCGCTGTCCCATTGCCAGATCCATCGGACCACCCGGACGCATCAGATCCTTATATACCGCCATCTCGCCGAAATCGCGCTTCAGGGAGCCGAAGCTTCCCCCCAGTTCCTCACTTAAGGATCCTTTTACATTGCCCAAGGCCGACATCATGGTATCATATTTATCCGAATTCTTATGCCCCTTGCCGGTATGTCCCAGCATGGTATCCATCAGATCCATGAGCTTAAATGCCTTTTCAATGTTCGGCCCCATTTCAAATTTCGGCTTCTTCGGTTTCGCTGCCTCTTCTTTTGCCTGTTCTTCTTTTGCAGGTTCTTCTTTTGCAGGCTCTCCTTTTGCCGGCTTTGCTTCTTCGGCGATCTCTGCCGACTGTTTCTCCTGCTTTTGCAGTGCCGCCTCATTCAGTTCCGCGTGCGCCACACCCTTTAACGCTTTCCCGGAAAGCTTGCTGCCTTCCTTTAGAGAAAAGCTCTTCCGTGCAGAATTCTGCTCCTTTCCGGCCTCTTTCTCCGGCTTCTTTTCTGTTTTCTGCTCTTCTTTGACCTCCGGCTGTTTTCCCTCTATCTCGGCATGGGGAAGTTCTTCGATATCCTCCTTTTTCAATTTGCCGCGTACCGGCTTGTAAGACATACGTCCTGCTTTTTCCGCCTGCTTCTGCGCTTCATGATCGATCCCGTCAAAATCCAGATCCGCATTCTTATCCGCCCGAAGAATGATCTCGGAGGCTTTTTCCTTCTTAAGTTCCGTTTCCTTGAAGAGCCCGGTGGTATCGGCACCTCCCTCCAGAACCACACTGTCTTTTTCTCTTTTGGGTACGGACGGCAGGAACAGATCCTTCACACGATCCGGTCCGGTCGGGAATGTAACATCACCTGCTCCGAAAAAGGAGGGCAATCCGTAATTGGGCATCGGCACCTGCACTGCCGTTAAGCCCGGACGTCCAAACAGCTCTCCCACCAGACTGAAAGCCGTCTGCGGCAGCCAGCCCGAAAAGACCTTCATAAATGCGCTCTGGAAGATATTCGGCTTAGGGTCCGCTGCCTCCGCATGATAGACTGCCGCATCATCGTTTGCCTTTTTTTCATGCTTATGGGTAAGTTCAATGTCCTCCTCCAGCTGTTTTGCCTCTTTGGTCTCTGCCTTGCCTTCTTTCTTCAGCGCATTCTGCTTCGGCTTTAACAGGTTTTCCCTGCGTTTATAGACTTCATCCGCATAGCGGTCTTCAACCTGCGCCGCCACCCTGCTGCGGTCTTTTGTCACCTGCGTCAGATGATCGCCCATTTCCTTTTCCAGATCTTCCAGTGGCTTTTTATCATCGCCCTCTTTCAGATTTTTACGCATTTTGTCAATGCGTTCGGTCAGATCCTTTGTTTTCTTATTCTGTTCCTCAAACAGGTCATGGTTCTCAAGAAGACATCCCTCCTCGATCGCCTTGCGCATCTTTTTGTCCCACTCCTCCTGCGGCATATCCGCATTGCTGCGGAGCGCTTCCATGGTATCCTCGTTTTCCTTTTTCAGTTCCTCGAGGCTCTTTTCCGGCTCTTCTTTTTGGGGCGCTTCTTTTTTCTTTTCGTCTTTCGCCGGCGCTTTTTCCGCTTCCTTCGCTTCTTTTTCCGGAGCCTTTTCTTCTTTCCCAGGCTCTTTGACTTCCTTCTCCGGTGCTATTTCTTCTTTCCCGGGCTCTTTCTCTTCCTTCTCCGGTGTATCCTTTTTCTTCGATTCCGCAGCAAATTCGGTACGCTTCTCGCGGTCGCCCTTCACCAGATCCTCAACCGTTTCATCGATCTTCTGCTCGGCCTTCGCCATCTTTTCGGATGTTTTCTCCAGATTTTCCGTCAGATCCTTTAACAGCTGGGGATCCGGCTTGTCGCCCTGCACCGCTGCCGCGATATTCTCACGGATCTCCTTCAGCTCCTCCTCCATTCTCCGGATATCGGGCATCTGCATATACTGGGATTTATAGGACTCGGTCATTTCCTGACGCCATTCTTCCTCCGTCAGTGTCATATCGTCCATGATCTCTTTGGTCTCGCGTATATTTTCCTTTGGCATAGTTATACCTCCTTCGTATAAGCTCCTATTTGGGGAGAATTCATTGGCTTCGCGCTATCCCCCTGACTTCTCCTTGAGGGCACGATTACTCTTTCTTATCTCCGGTATCCTCCTCATCGTCATCGTCGTCCTGCTCCTCCATATCCTCGTAGAGACTGCGGCCGCCGAAACTCTTCACCGATACCAGTTTCCTCTTTCCGGTTTCCTTGTCCAGTTTGTACGCGCGGTTGGAGGTAAAGCCCTTGCGTGCCACCACGTGATAGTTGCCCGCCTTGTCGCGGTCATACACGGAAGTGGTGCCCAGGAAGTTGCGATGCGTCTTGACAAATTCTGCTGTGCCGTCTTCCCTGACATTCTTCGCATAATGCACACCCAGTTTACTGTGCGTCTCCACCTTGCCGGTATCCGCATCAAAACGCTTCTTTAAGCCGATGGCGGAGCAGTTTGCCACATACATACCGCCCAGCGTGCGCTTGCCGTTTCCGTCCACCTGCTCGGTTCGCTTCAGCTGCATGCCCTTGGTCAGGCGTACCCTTGCCACCTGCAGCTTGCCGTCGGCATTGCGCTTGAATTTCACAAACGGTACCGCCAGCTTGTCGATCTTGCCGTCCGCGCCGCGCTTCCAGCTCAGACCGAATACATTACCTGCCACCGAACCGTCCGCCTGCATACCAAAGTGAAAGTTCTTGCCCAGGTTGATGCCCCAGCGGCTCTTGCCGTCCGGTCCGGTGCCCTTGACGAACATACCGCCCAGGAAACTCTTCTTTACCTTGCCCTTATTCGTAGTGCTCTCCGCACCGGATCTGTCTGCGCCGGTGCCTCTCTTTGCGTCCTGCTTTGCAGCATTGCCGGTCTCCGCAGTAGCCTTTGACGTTGCCGCCGAACCCTCAGCTGCGCCGAAGCCGCCTACGCCGCCACCGCCGGTTTTACCGCCGCCGGAGGACTTGTCGGAAGAGGACGATTTCCCGGAGAATTTATTGCTGTCAGAATCTCCGTCGTCCTCATCGCCTCCCTTCTTGTTTCCTTTCGCCTTCTCTTTTTCTTTGTCTTCCTTTTCCTTCTTCCGCTTCTTATCAAAGAGGCTTGTCGCCTTGCCGTATGTATATTTTGCGGCATCCCAGCCCATCTGTCCGGCCTTCAGTGCGTTCGAAACAGACGAAGCATTGGCACTGCTCTCCAGATTGGCTGCCGCGCTGCTGACAAAGCCGGTGATCACCGGACCTACATCCTTGATCATAAAGGCACCGCCGGCCAGCATGATCAGGCGGATCAGGTAATGTGCTGCCGGTGTGCCGGTACCGAACTGCACGCCGCCGTCCATGATAAAGGGGATCAGCATCAGATAGACCTCCATGCCGATCATCAGACCAAAGGCGGAGAAAAAGGTACCGATGTACAGATCCTTCCAGCCCTCGTATTTCTTGCCCTGATCGAGGGGATAGGTACAGGCAAAGACCGGTCCCGCGATGGTCAGCACAAACAGATGAAAGATACGGGTAATGAAAGTGAGCGCGCCGCGCCCAAGCATAAAGAAGAACAAAAGCAGCAGCGCCACGCCGATCAGATAATCGATCTCCCGGACATCAAAGTCTCCCTTGGCAATGAATTCGCCCTTGGCATTTTTTTCCCAGAATTTTTTTGCCGCCGGAGTTTCTGTTTTCCCGCTTATAGTCGCATAATCACTGTAATAGTACTGCCTGCGGATGGAGTCCGAAGTGCCCGGTATCTCCGCCTGACTCCTGCTGTTGATATTATAACTGGGATTCCAGGCCGCATCCATGGTACTTACGACAAAGATGGCGCGTCCGATGGTAGTCTTCGTACCGCGGTAGGTGGTATTCGACTGCGCTGCCTGCATACTGCCGAGGCCGGTGTTGACGGAATTGAGCAGCACGCAGGTGCCGATCATCAGAAAAACGCAGACAAAAGGCACCATGATCATATGCAGAAAGCCCTGAAAGATATCCCGCAGTACACGGTTTAATGGGTGCTGCACCTCATTACCCAATTCTCCGATGGAACGGATCACCGAAATAATGGAAAATAAGAGCAACAGGGCAAACGACACGCCGATCAACATCCAGATGGCCCGCCATACCGGCGAGATCTGAAACAGTGTCAGGATCAGATAGTTCTCCGCTCCGTTATATTTTACTTTGGTGATGCCGCCGAAGATATTAAAGCATTCCCCGATCCAGTCCAGCACCTGCAGTGCCTTGACATAAAACTCGAAAAGGACATCCACCAGGATATCAAAGACCATCTTGGCAATGGTCTGGAACATGGGGAAAAAGACATTCACAAGAAGAGGCTTTAACACCTCTTCAAAGAGAAAGGCCAGGATCTCATTTAGTATGCCGGAAAGAAATTCAATGACCGGACGCAAAATGTTATCAAAAACCCAGTCGAATATTTTGCTGAAGAGACCAAGATATACCGGTTCCATTCGTTTACTCCGTGTGTTTTATCGTTTCGAAATCCAAAGTGCCGTCGTCGTGATCGTCCGGCTGCGGCTCCTGAGCTATTCCGAGTCCCTGTTTTTTGTATACGATCCACAGGATGCGCAGGCTGCAACACAGCAGCGCAAGGGCGATCGCGATGAGCGGGAACAGCAGTTTTTTCAGTTCGCTGCTCATGATGCCTGCGAAGGAAAATGTACCGCCGATGTATAATTCCGCCGTGCCGCTATCCGGAGCGGTCAGTGTAAGGTTCTTCCCCTCCTGCGTCCGCAGCGGCAGGAGCACCATAGTGCCTTCCTTACGCCCGGCGAAGTCCTTTAAGTCATACCCCTCTTCTCCGGGCAGGGCGATGTCCGAAAACCACGCCGCGTAACCGGTCTTATGTCCCGGACCCGCCAGCCAGATGAGCTGCTGCGAGTCCGCATCCAGCAGCACCAGCGAAAACTCCGCTGCATAGGCGTAATACCCGGTCAGTTCCGACATATACGCATACAGCGCCTGCCAGTCTCCACGCTGCTCCACTGCTTCATATCTGGCCAGCAGCACGACCTGTTCATCTGCCGTATAGTCACGTGTCGCTTTCTGCGGCGCGTCCGCACGGATCTTTAGCAGTTCCTCCGCTGCCGTCTGCGCCGTCCGGTCATCCACAGCCTGTGCCGCCAGTTCCGCCACCGCGCGGGTGCCTTCCGTGACCAGACGGATATTGTGGAGCGCCCACAGCCACAGCATGAGCAAAAACACTGCCAGTCCCGCGAACAGGATCCAGAAGCACACGCAGCGCAGCAGTTTCTTTTCCAGAGGCTCGATGTCCTCACCTCGCGGCCGTCCTTTCCGCCGCGGGGGGGGTGATTCCTGTTCCGGTTCTGTTATCTCTGCTTCAATCTGCTCCATGCTTTACCTTGTTCTATACTGTACCAATCAACGATACTCTCCTGGCTTCCCCTTGAGGGGAAGCCAGGGGGTAGCGATTATCTGCTACCTGCCGGCTTCGGGGTGGGCAGCGGGGTCGGTGTCGGGGTGGCACCGATCTGCGTACTGCTGTAGTTCTGTATCATGTTTTCCCCGTTATCCGAACTGTTTACGATCACGCGTCCTTTCAGGATATGCGCCATCGCCTCATCCCAGGAGCTGTAGCTCAGGTTCTTCTGCGGAAAAGCCTTCTTCAGCCGTGTAATCGTATCGTAATACGTGGCGTTGTTTTTGAGCGTCTGCCAGCGTGTTGACTCGTTCTGCTGATACAGCCAGCTGTAAAAAGCATCCTTCTGTATATCCGTCTTCAGATAATACTCGATCATCAGCACTTCCAGATCCAGCTGCGTTTCACAAAGCGCCAGGCTTTCCTCGATGTCCCACCATTTCTGCTTATCCTCATAGGATAAGGAATCAAATTTCCTGGAAGCGAAGAAACCTCCCATCTCCATAAACAGTGACACATCATCCTGCGCTACCGCTACTTCCGCCATAGGATTGCCCGCGTCACGCAGTACCACGCCCAGACCTTCGTTCCAGGTATAACCCAGGGCTTTATTCTCCATCCTCGACTGCAGATCCGCAATGATCTTATAGCAGGGCGAACGCATCAGCGACGCCTTTCTCGCATCGTCATCCGCATAGATGCCGTTTGAAAAGGTCAGGTAAGCCTGCTGGTAGCTCTGCTTGTATTCCGCACGCTCCACCATATATTTTACGATAATTTCCTCCAGCTGCCAACGGTAAGCCGCCTTACCCACTTCCTCCGTGATGGTATCCCATTCAGCCTGCTGAGCCGCTGCCAGTCCGGCACGGGTCACCGGCTTGCTGCCGAAGATCTCGGACATACGGAAGAACAGCTCCATGCCCTCGTTCTGCAGCACGGTAAACGCATCCACGGAATAATCCGGACTGACTTCCTTAAACAGAGACGCCAGATACTCGTTCCACCGGTCATCGCCGAAATTCACGCCGCCGTTATAGTCCGACTTGTTGCTCTCATTCAGGATATTCCAGCTGTTCAGACCGCTGCCATCGCCGTTTCCTCCCTTCGGTGTTGGGGTAGGTGTAGGCGTAACTGTTGTACGTTTTCCGTTCTCATCGTCATCCCCGTTTCCGGGCTTCTGTGTCGGGGTCACTCCCCAGCCATAGGGGGTCGGAGTGACCGTCGGCGTTGTACCCCAGCCGTATGGAGTCGGCGTAGGGGTCGGCGTCGGCGTCGTGGTCACGCGGTCTCCGTTTCCATTCCCATTGCCGTTCGTAGGAGTAGGAGTTGTCTTATCCCCCCAGCCGTAGGGAGTCGGGGTCGGCGTATTCGTCGGGGTCGGCTTATCCCCCCAGCCATAAGGGGTCGGCGTAGTTGTCGGCGTTACCGTTACGCGTTTTCCCTCATCATCATCTCCACCCTTAGGCGTCGGTGTTACCGTTCCGGACGGTCCGTTATATTTTGTCGGAGTCGGCGTGTCTCCCCAGCCATAAGGCGTCGGGGTTGGCCTGTCGCCGCCGTTTGTCGGGGGCGGCGTATTCGTCGGTGTCGTGGTTACACGTTTTCCGTTATCATCATCACCGTTTCCTCCCGTCGGGGTAGGGGTAATGGTGACTCCCCAGCCATAGGGGGTCGGGGTCGGTGTTATTCTGGCAACGGTCGGAGTGACTCCCCAGCCGTAAGGGGTCGGCGTAGGGCCGCCGGGGGTCGGTGACGGCCAGCCGTAAGGGGTCGGTGTGGGTGTCGTTGTTACATTTTTTCCGCTCTCATCATCACCGCCGTTTCCTCCACCTGTGGGGGTCGGCGTGATCGTTGTACGTTTTCCGTTCTCATCGTCATCCCCGTTTCCGTTGCCTCCGGTCGGAGTCGGTGTTATGGTCGTTCCCCAGCCATAGGGGGTCGGCGTGGGCGTAGGAGTTCCGTTTTTCCCATCCTCGTCCTCATCTCCGTCACCGTTTCCGTTGGTAGGCGTAGGTGAGCCTCCCCAGCCGTAAGGCGTGGGGGTGGGTGTTCCTTTTCTGCTGTTCTCATCGTTATCGCCGTTACCGCTGCCTTCGGTAGGCGTAGGACCACCGGGCGGTTCCGGGATCACGGAATTGGTAGGTCTGGGGATATGGTCCTGCTTGTTACGGCCGTCGCCCCCGTTTCCCGCTCCTTTCCATGCCAGGATCAACAGGAAGATGATGCCCGCAAGGATCACGATCCCTACGGCCACCCAGAGAAATACATTCCTGTTGTTACGCTTTTGGTTCATGTGATAGAGTTACCTCGTATGTGTCGTATGCCAGGATCCACCTCATCCGCCCAGCTAACGCATACAGTCCTACTAAACTCGCAAGCTCGTTAAGTAGGAACTGGTATCCGGGCACCTTCCCCTCAAGGGGAAGGCAAGTGGTTTATTGTTACTGTCCTGCGTTTTCCTGCTGGCGGAGAGCGGTTAAGTACTTGTCTTCCAGGTCGTCCGAGACTGCCTTGTAGAAGTCGCTGTCGCTGAAATCCGTGGTATCGCCCTGCTTTTTCATCATATCGTACAGTTCATTGTTGATCTTGTCGCTCTGCAGGCTTAAGTTGCGCTGTTGTGCCTTTTCCGTATTCATCAGTTCATTCATGATGTCGGTATTCGCCTGGGTGCTGCTCCAGTCCTTGTACTGGCTGCGGTATGCCGCGTATTCGTCCACATATAGCGTAGCGCTGAAATTCGTCACAAAGTACAGATTCTTATCCGTCGCGCCGGTACTGTTACCCTCACTGTTCAGGATCTCCTTGCCATCCCAGGTCGGATCATAGACATGGATAAACGAATTGTTCAACTTGTCATTATAAACATAGCGCTTGCCGCCGTCGATTGCCGCGTCATATTTATGCACGCCCGCCAGTCCGGTGGCGCCCTTTAACTGCGGCGTATACAGATTTTTCAGATAAAAATCGGACAGCACGATCTGCACCATGGTCATCTCCAGCAGACTCTGGTAGGACGCGTTGAAAAGCTGTCCTTCATAGCGCAGATACCGCCAGTTGTTATCCAGCTTTGTGGCGTCGATCCCCAGGAATGTATAGATCTCCGTCATGGCCGCACGCTGGCCCGCATAGTTCGCGCGTATATTCTTCAGCACGTTCACGGAGTCATCCGTCGGTTTATCGATGCCGTATTCCTTACAGATCGCCTGCAGTTCCGGATAGGCCTCTTTTTCATAATCCCCGGTGATCAGCTTCTTCGCGCGTGCGTATTCCGCGTCATTCGCATTCGGCTTTACGATCTCCACCTTTATGACTGCATTATTCGAAGATACGATCGAAGTATCATCCGCAGATATATTCTTTGCTTCATTACCGGATAATGTCGTCGTCCGGATGGTATGTGTCTGGGTCAGGAAGTAATTCCGCAGGCTCTCCAGATACTCGCTTACTGCCGAGTTTCCGTGCTGGTCTACCAAATCTCCGAGGTTTAAGTCATAGACCCTCGCCATGCACACATCCGCTTCGCTGTAGCTGTACTCCTGCGTCTGGAAGCCTACCACCTTGTAACCGTTCCCATTGGGGAACACGCGGAAATAGGAACCGTCCAGCAGTTTCATGATACGCCCCTGCTTCTGCCAGGACTGCGCGCCGGTACCGCCGTTCAATACATACAAAAGGTGCAGACCGCCATCGTTGGAGAAATACAAAAAGCGTTTCAGATCATTACCCACCGGCAGGATATTATCCGAAGTCAGGTTATACATAGCCTCATCGCTGTTCAAGACCTCCTCGGCATGCTGCAGTGCCTCTTCCTCCCGGGTCATGTCGGTGGCGGTGGTATTGGAGGACACGTTTCCGTCCTCTTCTTTCAGCAGATAGCCGGCGGTAAGTCCCTTCAATTCATCCACACGCAATTCCACAGAGGCACGGTAAACGCCTGTCTTTCCGCCTGTCTTATAGGTTTCCCCATCCTTTTTCTCATAGAAACGGATCACCTGGTCGGTAAAGTAGGCTACGATCTTTTTGTCGCCCACATCCCAGATGCCCAGATCCTGTGCCTCGCCGGGCACCATGCGGTCATAGATCACACCGTTCACGCCCTGTTTCTCCACCTGCAGGGTGCCGAACTTCTTTTCGCTCTCTGCCCCGGAATAGAAGTTCCAGAAATTGTTATTCAGGTAATATCTATGCAAAAACCACCAGTAACTCCCCCATGCCCAATTATTGTAAGTTCCTGCCGTGCTGATCTTCTGCCCGGAGGCATTGTCATAGATGGGATACTGTGTTTCGCGGTATCTTTGAACCCACCACCAGCCGGTGTCATAGACGCTGTCCTGTGCCAGACGTGTACCGTTTACACTGTAATAGGTGAGCGCATTCAAATCCCCGGCACCCGCCTTTACCGTATTGCCGACCCAGGTCTCGCCTACACTGCCGATATAGCAGCCTTCGGGATACATCATACGGTACTGCACCGGAACCGAAACCGTCGCTTTTTTGGTAAGGAAAGATGCCACCTTGCCCGCCGAATTCCCACTTGCGGAATTACCACTGGCAGAATTTCCGCTGGCCGAGTTGTCACTTGCCGAATCATCCCTCAATACCCAGTCGTAACTTAAACTGATATCCTTCTTGGCCTGCAGTGTCATGACCGGCAGTTTGAAACTGCCAAATCCATCATTCATTATGGTCAAGTATTGCGAAGATGTTTTTCCATCTGTATCCAGCGTGGTTTTTTTTATGATCGTATAGGGCATATTTGTTCCCAGCCTGTATTGAGCACTTATATCGTATTTAGAAGTACTTTGATCCAGCCAGTACTTACTGTTCAGACTGTTATGGTAATAATAACGTCCGGCATGGTAGGCATTGCCATATACCATATCCGAAGCATTCTTTGCCTCTAGCCCGGTACCATCCGCCGTAGCTTCAATACGCCCGGAGCCTTCATTAAAAGACAAAAGAGTCCCCCAACCATAATTAGTGCCACTTTTAAAATACGAAGCAGATACCAATGGCTGGGCATGCCCCTTAATCAGATTCGATCCGCTGACGGAATAGTCGCCGTTGGATTCTTTGTAATCCCCGATATTGTAAGACGCGTAATCTTTTCCACCGAACAGACCCGGCTTCAGATCCGGAAGCATTTTTCCCCAACGATTCAGCACGGATACCAGATTTCCACAAGCATAATCCTGATCCTGCCGCAACTGGTTCAGCAAACTAGCCTGTGAATAATTACGCCAACGTTGTGCATTATACACAACAACCTGTACACCATAGTTGTCGGTCTGCCACCTGGTTCCATCGGTATTCAGAACTGTCACTCTGTGGACGGTCGGTCCTCCGGCCAGGGAATACTCAAACATGCCTCCCTTATTTGCGGTAAAGCCGGTGAATTGGTTCAGACTGACACTCACGCTGGCGTCGTTATAAAACTCCTCGATCAGTTTGTTGCCGGAATGTTCATTGACGGCATCCGTACTGACCACAGCAGAGGGATCCTTTTTCAGACGCGCCAATGTCTCATCAAAAGTCTCGTAGCGCCGGCTGATCTCGTTGCCGGACACATCCTTTGTTATGATCTCCTTCCGGTACTTGGTATAATCAAAAACCTCCTGCCGGTGGTTGATGGCATTTGTACTCAGCGCGTTCCATGCTTCCGGCTCGATCTCGGAATAAAAACTCAAACCGTTCGCTCCACCAATCTCGATGCGGTTGACGGAGAAGGTACCATGGAAATAGGTGATGTCCCCTACTTTTTCCGGGTCATCTCCCTGAGCATCATCCTTGTCATCATCTTCTTCCACTTCCTGATCCAACTGCTTCTCCGCCTGCTCATCCGCCTGCTCAAAGTCCTTGTCGGATACCTCCATATTGAGGGTGAAATAGGGCACACCCCTGTCATCCAGTTCCACATCCGCCACGGTATAGCGCCAGTAGGCATGCCAGCCATAGCGCCAGTTCAGTTCAGAAGCCTTCTGCTGGATCACGGAACGGTAGAAACCGCAATAGACCAGATTGCCCCACTGGTCATACAGATACAGATAATCATCGGCAAATACGAAATAGTTTTTGCCGGCGCTGCTGATATTCGTATTTGCGGTCATACCGCCGTTATTCTTCGCCTCGCTGTTCTGGACACCGCTGCTTAAGCCTGCCTTGCCCGCCAGACAGCGCATGTCGTTTTTCAGATCTTCCTCCGCAGTAAAATGCTTGCTGAAAAAGACGGTATAGTCTCCGCTCTCCGGATCATAACTCATCAGCACCAGCACGGCACCATCCACATCCGCTTCCCCGTTGGGGCGTTCGATGATCCAGTTATCGCTGGCAGTGCCGGTTTTCTTCGCAACGTCCAGTCCCGTATCCTCCACCTCCGGATACTTGCTGTCCGTATATTTCTTGCTGGTTGGGTTCCCGTTCTTATCCCTTATTTTCATATAAGGGGTATAATAGGCATAGACAAAGCGTTTGGTGACCTCATTGTAATCGATCACCTTAAAATCGCCCTTGTAGAGTTTTTTCTGCTTGCTCATATCCACCAGTTCCGCGTTGTAATCATTGATGGCCTGGTTTAAAACCTGCACATCCGCAGGATTGACATGGCCGGGCAGCGTAACAAAGGCGCGCTTGCCGGAGATGGCATACTTTTCGGCATCGCCGTAGGCGAAGGACACATTCTTCATATAGTCCTGCACTACGCTGCTCGTTACTGCCATGGGCTGCACCGGCGAGTTGGCGGTAAAGGTCAGATCCCCGTTTAAGATGATGGAGCCGCAGCCCGAAAGACATAAGACGCACAGCAGGAAAAGGCAGAGCCATCGTCTGCGCTGCCTGCGACCTGTCTTTTTCCTCTCCCATTCAAATCGAAACCGCATAAAAAATCTACTCCCTTTTTTCTGCCCCATTTTGCAAAAAACAGCGCTCCGCCCACTCCCCGGGTCTGCGCTGCTTGCCAGCTGCTTTTTGCAAAACAAGGCAGTACCGGCTGTAGTTTATCACCGGTACTGCCGCCTGTCAAAATCAGTTTAATGTCGATGTCGGAACAGCCATATTGATGTTGCCCTGTGTGCCCGGCTGGCCGTTTACCCAGTTCAGCATCGGGCCAGTTGCCACACGCAGTACCACGATCAGCACGAAGATCAGTATGAAGCCGATGATGGCATTCTTTAACTGTCCTTTTGCCTTCATCTTATCCTGCGGCTCCTCCGCCTTTGCCAGCTTCACGCCCAGGAAGATGGAATAGATGGCACCCAAAGCCACCACGATAGCCAGGAGCGGACCGGTTGCACTGTTGATGAGCGACACGACCGGTCCGGCAGCTGCTTTAAACGGGTCATTTGAGTTGTTGTCCAGTAACATCATTGCCATTGTTGAGAATGTTGAGATTGTAGCGGTGTTTAACATTGCTTGTCTCCTCCTTGTAATAAAAAGTGGTAAAATTGATTTGTTAAGATCATTATACAAAACAAAGTGCAAGCAAAGTGCAAGTTTTTGACCCTTTTTTGAAAAAATTTTAATATTTTTATCGTACCCGCATATTCTGTCCTGCATAGACCGCAACACCCACAGCAGCCAGCAATCCGACCAGCGCCAGGATCAGGAACTGCTTTCCCGGCAGCGGGAGCGGCGCCTTTACGGAAAACACATAGGTTCTCGCGTTCCCCACGGCATCCCGCACCGTGATCTCATAATTCCCGTTGACGCCGATCTCTCCCTCCGGCAGTTCCGCCGTGACATAGTTGCGCTCGACATCCACCTTCGTGCCATATTCCGTCACGCGGTAATGCACCGTGGTATCAAACTCCTTCCCATACCGGTACTCCGGTGTAATGGCCAGCGCCGGCGGCGTGGTATCCCGTACAAACTCCATCTCATAGCGCCCGCCGCCGCCCTCAAAGGCGATCCGGTAGGAGCCGTCCTCATTGGCCTGCAGGAAGCGCTTATCCTGCTCCGATATCTCCCGCTCACTGCCGTTATACGTGACCTCCACGGTTTCCATACCCTGTGGCGCTTGAATATGGCTTAAGTTCATGGTATGATCCGAATATATGGTAAAGCAGAAGTCATAGCGATAGGCCTTGTTCACATCTCCGCCTACGTTCAGATCCCAAAAGGTCACCACATAGCTGCCGTTTTCCAGAAAAGGGCCGTTGCCTGCGCTCACCACACCATCCTTCATATAACTGAGTGTGGTGATGGCTTCCGATTCGGCGAAGCGCACCTCTCCTCGGCAGAACGCCCCCTGAGGCACATTACACTCGATCCACTGCCCGTCCGGCAGTATATAGCGGTAATTGTTATATTCCGTATTGTAATACATCAGCGTGTCCGGCTCCCGGAAGATCTCCATAGGGCGGTCGGACTGCCGGTCCAGATACTCATCAGCGATCTGTCTGGCATAGCCCTCCAGCTCGTCCAGATCCTCCTGCGTGAGGCCGCCCATTCCCGGCACATCCAGAACCATCTCTCCGGCTTCGTTCCTTGAAACCGTGCTTTCTCCGTCTTCTCCCGGCACATCGCTATCGGCTGCCAGTGCGATACTGTTGAAACACAGTGCGAAACCCAGGGCGATCACGCAGCAGAACAGACTGCAATACCTGCGCATCAGCTGCCCGCCTTTCTTGCTGTCCCCGCTGCCGGTTCGCCCGGCTCCATCGTTCCCACATTTTCCATGGAAAACGGCTTGGATCTGGTAGGACGCTTCACGCGGCGGATCTTGCCCATCTGCATATCGATCCGCTCCAGCTCTGCCAGATTGATACGCCTGCGGTGGGGGTTATTTTCTTTTACCTCCGCCTGCTTTGTCGCCTGCTCTTCCTTCTTTTGCGGATGGTAGCCCTCTGCGGCACGGCGTGCTTTTTCTCTTTTCAGTTCCGCCAGCTCCCGGTTCCACATGGCCAGGTTCTTCGGACTGTCAAAATATCCCATACTATTCCTCCTCCTCATCCTGCGGGCCGACTGCCTCGTAGTAGAAATGCAGGTCAATGGCGTAATTTACCCAGCTGATGAGCTTCTCCTGTCCCACGCCCGCCAGAAATACCAGTCCGACCTGGGGTGTGCTGCGCATTTCGGCCGCTTTCAGTTCCGTGGTGGTCAGGATATAGAGCATCTCATCCTCCGTCACCACGCCCGCCGAGACCACACCGCCGGCGATATCCCGCGCCAGCTGTGCCATATCCGCGTAAGGATTCTGCACCACATTTTCCACGCCGGCCATCTCCGCCAGACTGCCTGCCGGGATGCGGGAGGACACGCCCACCGCGCAGTCCGCAAAGGCTGCCAGCGTATCCAGATAGGCATTTTTACCGTTCACAATGTACAGACTGCCGTAACCGTAATCATCGGAAATGAGGTACTGGCCGTTATAGCTCTCCAGCCGGGTGAAGGCTCCCGCCGCCAGCTCCACTTCTCCGGTGTTCAGCCAGCTGATGAGTTCCGCCTGATCCTTCGCCACACGGTATTCCAGGGTGCACTCTTCCATGACCTCATCGAGCTGTCTCAGGATCTCCGGCTCCCAGCCGGAATAGAACGGATCTCCGTTTTCATCCACGATACGGAAACAGCTGCGGTCCTCCGTATCCACCAGTCCCACCACCAGAATGCCGTCATCCAGCACGGACGGAATGGCCGGTGCTTCCTCCTTCTTCTGTCCGCACGCCGTGAGGGCGAGGGCGGCTAATGCTGATGTGATCATTAGGTTTCGCTTTTTCATGGTTTTTCCTGCTTTCTGAAATTTATACTTGCCTTCCCCTCAAGGGGAAGCCAAGAGGGTTACGTCATCGTAAACAGTTCTTCGATACCCTTAGATGCTACTATATTCACGGCGGTGCGCTCCTGTGGGGAGGTGATCACGAAAGCGCGGCCGCGGCCGTTGTTGATGATATCCTCCTGCTCGGTCTCGTTGATGGCACCGGCCTTTTCATACAGTTTGCACAGGTCGGACATATCGTTGGGCGCCAGCGGGAAGATGAAACTGTACTGGCTGGCATTGATGATCGCCGTGGATTTTCTCGCCAGCTCCTCCGTCCCCACAAAGTCCTTGATGTTCTGCGTGATAACGATCTGCATACCGTTGTACTTACGGATACGCTTGGCCAGCTGAAACATAAAGTCAAGGGCGATGGGATATTTCGCGTCGATGAATACGTGTGCCTCGTCGATGACTACCACGATCTTGCGCTGCGCATTATAGCGCATATTGTATTCTCGGTTCTTGATGATCTCGTTATCCAGCCATTTCAGCACCAGAAGCATCTGCGCATTGGCGATGGTACCGTTCTTATTGGCCAGCAGTGACTGGAAGTTAAATACGATAAAGTTCTCATTCGTCGAGATGGTCGCCTCGCCGTTCCAGAGCTGTGAGTTGCGACCGCCGGTGGCAAATTTGCTCACGTAGTTGATCAAGATACGCAGGGCGTTACGACGGTAGCCTTCGCCGGATTTCTGGAATTCGTCCAGGATCGTTTCGTACAGCGCGTCAAAGGTCGGGAAATCCGCCGGTGTCAGCTTACTTAAATCCGTATTCTCGTCAATGTTGTATGCTGCGTACATATTGGTGGTCACACTGTTGAGCACTTCCAGCGCGTCCGTATTGATGCCCGGCAGGATCTGACGGTAAAACTCTTCCAGAAACTGCAGGTGGATCGCAAAGCTGTTGGCTGCTGCTTCTTCATCGTCGCCCTCATCATCTGCCAGACCTGTGATGATATGGAATGGATTCAGACGTCCCTGGGTAGCCGCGCCCACGTCGATGATCTTGCCGTTCATATTCTTTGCGAGCTTCGTATACTCGTTTTCCGGATCGAGTATGAATATCTTGCTGTTCTCCGCTGCCAGCTGCGTGAGGATCGTCTTCGTCGCATAGGATTTACCGGAACCGGACTTACCGATGATGACCGTATTGGAATTGACGCGTTCGCTGTCCCTGCGGAAGAAATTGATGAATACCGGCACGCCGGCGGAATTGCCGATATACAGGCCGTTTTCATCATTCAGTGCGCTGTAAACGTAAGGGAATACCGCCGCCACGGAAGACGAATGGATCCCTCGTTGGAATTTCTTGAAGTAATCATAAGCGGAAGGCATGGACGATGCATACGCCTCAAACTGCTGCATCATATTGTCCGTCACCTTGAAGCCGTCCTCTGCCAGCTCCCTGCGCACTTCTTTCTTGAAGCCGTAGATCTTGCCGTCACTCTTTTTGGCACGCCCCGCCTCCGCATCCAGCAGATGCTCGGACAACTCATAATCATTCGCCTGCACGTAGGTAGATACATTAAAGAGGATCTCATTTTCCCCCTGCAGCAGACGCAGCACTTCTGTCAGGGTGCGGATATGTTCGCTCACTTCCATGATCTTGGAATACTTACCGGTACTGCCGCCCTGCTCCCGCAGCTCATCGATGGAGCCGTCGATCTGCTTCACTGCCTTGTAACGGTCCACCGGTGTCATCTTCATCACCACGCGGGTACCGATCTTGTTAAAGAAGGTGGCACCCCACGCATTGGTTACCATGGTGGGGTAGTCTCTCAATCGGAAATTGTGCGTCACCAGATCGTCATACTGCACGGTACGCAGACCGAATTTGATCTTGTCCGGCAGGATCCATTCCATATATTCCTCCGGTGACAGTTTGTCCGCTTCTCTCTCATCAAAGGTCATATCGAACTGGTACTTTAAGAAGACCGCCAGTTCCTTGCCCTTTAACTGATGGCACTCCATATTGCTGTTGGCAAAATTCGAGATGGCGTCCTCGATCTGGTTCTGCAAAAACGCCCGGTCATTGTAGCAGAACATCACATAATGATGCGGCTGATAAACCTTTTCCTTGTAGTCAAAGGTTTCCAGCTGCGCGATACGGTCATAAATGATACCCACACGGGTGGTCAGCTCGTCATCGTTCAGCAGGCCGTTTAAGTAGGCTTCCTTCAGGTCATTGATCTTGAGTTTTTCATTTTCGATATACTCGTCATAGATCACCGGACGATCCACCTTTACCAGGTTGATCACTTCGTCCATGGCGCATGTACGCAGGATCGTCGCGAAGCAGCGGTCGATCACGCTGTTCTGCCGGTGCTCGCTGAAGAAGCGGAACTCCACGCTGGGCACGCTCATGACCACGGCACTGTATTCGTCGCCGTACTGGATATAATTGCCGTCGATGCCGGTGAAGGGCATGATGTCTTCCACATCAAATTTTCCCGCCGGGAACAGTTTCGTCAGCAGAGTATCCCCCTTTTTCTTCGGTGCCTTGACCTTGCGGCCTTCCGCCACTGCCCGCTCAAAAGCGGCGTTCTCCTTTGCCTCCGCTTCGGCTTCTTCCTCCTCCCGCACGCTGCGTTTCCGGAACTCGCGCTTGCGTCCCAGGTAACGTATCAGGTAGAGCACGAACAGATAGCCCTTGTCATCATCGATGGGTACCACCATCGCCACGGTGAGCAGCAGCAGGATCACGGCAATCACGTACTTGCCCGGCAGGTTGGAGAAGATCAGGGAGATGCTCAGACCGACCCCGGCCGCACCCACCAGTACATCCACCACCTCGATGCCTTTGAACAACTCAAGTCTTACTTTTGTCCGTTTGGGAATGACTCTCATAATTCTGTTACCCTTTCATGTTACTGTTTGTTGTATCTTTACTTCTTCTTACCGCCGTGTCTGCTGCCGCTGCCTTTGTTGCCGCCACCGGTGCTGCCACTGCTACTCTTATTGCCGGTGTTTCCGCTGCCGGTACTGCCCGTACTGCTTCCGGTCCCGGGTGCCGTATTCAGATTCGGCATTTCCGGCCTGCTCATATTCATGTTCGGCATTTCCGGCTTCGGCATTTCCGCTCTGCCCATATCTGCTTTGGGTGCCTCCGGCTGCGGGATGTTCATCTGCGGTGCCTCCGGCTGTGGGATATTGACCTGCGGTGCTTCTACCTGCGGCATCTCCGGCTGTGCGAAGTCCTCCGGCTCCATCACTTCAAAGCCGTCCGCGATATTCTCCTGCGGATAACCGTAATCCTCCGCGATGCCGCCGTCGCCGCCATCATTACCGCCGTCGTCACCACCCTGCGGCACGTCGGCAAATACCAACTGCTCGATCTCAATCTTTGCGCCTTCTACTTCCTTCTCTACGTGCTTTTCCACTACGGGGCGTTCCTGCGCCGGAGCCTGCTGCGCCTGTGCCACGCTGCCCTGACTACCGGAACCGCCGGCCCTGCCGCCGCTGTAACCGCCGCCAAAGGCGCTGCCCCCGTATCCGCTGCCGGCACTTCCTCCGGAACTGCTGCCCGTGCTTCCGCTGCCCGGTGCTCCATCCAGCTGCTTCTGCACGATATTGATCTCGGTCGCGCCCGGCACCTCATCCACGATGATCTTTTCCTCCGGCTCCACGGCCGGTGCATCCGCGTTCAGGGATGCGATCGCCTGCTCATGGATCGTATTGTCCGCGCCGTCGTCATCCAGAGAGAATGCGGTATTCATCACATCGTCCATCAGGATGTCCGGCTCACTGAAGTCCGCGCCGCCCACGTCTGCCTGCGGCACTTCTATCTCTACGTTCTCCACCGTCGGTGCTCCCGCCTGATGGATCTCCACCTGCGGTGCGCTTCCCGTGGCTTCCGCCTGTACCGGTGCCTGATGTGCTTCCACTTTGATGCCGTCCTTGTTGCCGCTCAATGCCGGCCCCGACTGCATCGTGAACTGCACACCCGATCCCTGCGGTGCTTTCGGTGCTTCCGGCTGCGCTGCTCCTGCCTTCGGCACTTCTATCTGTATGGTTTCCGTCTGCTGGATCTCCATCTGCGGTACTCCCACGTTCAGGGATTCGATCGCCTGCTCATGGATCGTATTGTCAACACCATCATCACCTAAGGAGAACGAGCTGTTCAGCATATCTTCCATCAGCATATCCGGCCCGCCGGCATCCATCTGCGGCATTTCTACCTGAGGTGCATCCACCGGTACTTCCACCTGCTGCGCTGCGCCCGGCTGCGGTGCTTCCACCTGTACTGCTCCTGCCTGCGGTGCGTTCGGCTGTGCTGCTCCTGCCGGTGCCGCATGTGCTTCCACTTTGATGCCGTCTTTGTTGCCGCTCATCGTCGGCCCCGACTGCATCGTAAACTGTGCAGCCCCTCCCTGCGGCGCACCTGCCGGTTCCTCATTAAACAGCATATTCAGGGATTCCCCGATGTCGTCCATATTGTCGGCTGCCGGCTGGATGGTGTGTGCTTCCGCCTTCACGCCGTCTTTGTCTGCGCTGAGAGACGGTCCCGCCGAAATACTGAACTGTGCCGCCTTGCCCTGCACGCCGGTCTTTTTGCCCTGTCCCGGTTCCTTCTTCGCGCCGAGGTTCGCTGCATTGCCGCTGCCCGTCTTTCCGCCTTCCTTTTTGCCACTCTCCTGCGTGCCTGCCGGGCCTGCATCCAGTGTCGGTACACCCAGTCCGTTGTTGTTCTGCTCTGCCGCTTCCTCGCTCTTCTCCTGCGCCTCAAAATCATCATACAGCGAGAAGCCGCTGTTCAGCTGCGACTTGAGCAGCGTGGTCTCACCGGTATCCTTATTCAGCGAGTATACCTCGGAAGATACCCAGCCTCTGGAAGCCACCACATGGTAATTGCCGGCCTTGTCGCGGTCGTAGATCTTGGTGCGTCCCAAAAAGTCGCTGTGCGTCTTGACATATTCGACCTTGCCGGTCTGCTTGTTTACCGTACGTGCAAAGTTATCGCCCGTAATGCTGCGGAGCGTCTCTACCTTACCGGTCTCCGCGTCAAAAGCTTTCTTCACACCCAGAGGCGAGAAGTCCGCACAGTACATCTCCGTCTTTAACGCGCCGGTTTCTTTATCATAATACATCGCCCGCTTAAACTTCATGCCCTTGGTCAGCTGTACCTTGGACAGTTTGAAGGTCTTGCCACCCTTACCGTCATCTACGGACTTGAATCGCATAAACGGTACAGAGATCTTGGTGGTATTGCCGTCTTTATCCACCTTCCAGCTGGCAGCGCCCAACAGGCTCCTGGTCTTGGTGCCGTCCGCGTTCTCGCCCCACTTCGCAGCACCGCCCAGCAGGCTTCTGGTCTTGTTGCCTTCCGCATCCTGTCCCCACTTCGCAGCGCCGCCCAGGATACTCCTGGTCTTGTTGCCCTCCGCATCCGTCTTCCAGCTGGCGAGACCAAATACATTACAGCCCACGGAGCCGTCCTTCTTCAGACCGAAGTTGAACTTGCTGCCCAAGTTCAGGCCCCAGCGGGACTTGCCGTCCTTATCCACGCCCTTAACAAACATACCGCCCAGGAAACTGCTGGTCACGCGCACGCCTGCCTTGTTAAACTTCTGCTTCTTATCCTTCTTGCCGTCTTTCTTTCCGGCATCCGATTTCGATGCTGCGCCGCCCTTCTTGCCGCCGGACGCTCCACCCTTCTTGCCGCCGGTTGCTGCCTGTGACTGTTCCTCCTGCTCTTCTTCCTCGTCGGCATCTGCCTTTCCGTCTGCATCCGGTTTTGCCGGCATACCGGGCTTGCCTGCACCGCCCTTCTTGCCGCCGGCTGCCCCCTTCTTTCCTGCCGCAGCATCCTTGTTTCCTGCTTCACCGAGATCTGCCTTCGCACCGGGTTTGCCGGCTCCTGCCTCACTCTTATTACCGGCATCCTTGCCGGCACCGTCTTCTTTATCCGCGCCCAAAGCACCACCCTTGCCTGCGCCGCTCTTCTCCGCCAGATTCTTGGCACTCTTCTTCTGGGCATCGCTGCCTGCACCGCCGCCCTGCTTCTTTCCTTCAAATTTCGCTCCCGTGCCCTTCTCTCCGGAGCCCTTGGAACCGTCAAATTTGTTGCTGCCGCTTTCCTTGCCTCCGGAGGAACCTTCCTTGCCTCCGCCGCCCTTGTCATCTTCCGGCAGCTCCGGCATCTTGCCGTCGCTATCCTTTTCGTCGTCCTTCCCGCCCTTCGGCTTCAGAGTACGATATGTCGCTCCTGCCACATTCTTTGCCAGTGACAGACCTGCGGATATCAGACCCTTGCCCTGCTGTGCCTGGGCACTCTCCATGGACGCCGCCGTGGAACTGATGAGTCCGGTCAGCATAGTGCCCGCGCTTTCGATGGCCAGCGCTCCGCCAATGATAAATACCATTCGGATCACGATATCGCCTTCCGGAGTGGTACTCATAAGATTCAGTTTACTGTCCAGCATATAGGGTGCCACCATCAGATAGATCTGCATGGCAATGACCGCACCATAACCGGAGAAAAGCTGCCCGACAAACATCTCTTTCCACTGGTTGTAATTCTTCCCCTCATCCAATGGCATACTGCACACAAACAGTGGCGCGGTGATATACAGAAGGATCACATTAAAGATCCGGTTGATAAACTTAAACACGCAGGTTCCCATGATCATCAGGAAGATGAGTCCCACGCCGAAGCCGGTCACGAAATTGAATTTTTCGTACTTAAAATCATTCCCCACCTGCCCCAGGTCGGAATACTTCTTTGCTCCGGAGATATCGGAAAAATAATAATATTTCCGCAGACTGTCCTGCATACCTGCGTTGCTGCTTACGTTACTTACGTTCGGGCCGTCCTTTGCCGCATCCAGCGATGCCATGCAAAAGATCATCCTGCCCATGGTGGTCTCGTGCGCCCCGTCTTTTTCCGAGGCGGCCACCAGCTTTAAACCGTCATTGACCGACACCAGTATGGTACCGGAGAGACGGATCAGCAGCATGCACACAAAAGGGATCATGACCAGTTTTAAAAAGCACTGAAAGGTCAGCCGCAGCACCTTACTGACCGGATTTTTCATCTCGCCGCTCAAATCCGCCATGCTGCGCATCACCGCGATAATGGCAAAGGCCATCATCAGTGCCAGGGAGATACTGATCAGGATCCATGTCGCCTTCTGTACAAAATCCCTGGAGAAGAACAGATCCAGCATATAATAGCTCTGACCGTCATATGACACCGGCTTGATCCCCGCAAAGACATCAAAGATCTTTTGTATCGTATCGATGATCTTGAGTAGTTCCGCAAAGACCCCGTAGATCACACTGGCCAGGATCTCATAGATCAGTTCGATCAGCCACTTGAACAGCGGAAGCAGCACGTCCACCAGCAGGGGTTTCAGGATATTGTCAAATATCCATGTGAACACCTTGTTGATCAGACCGCCGATGAACTCGATGACCGGTTTGAGGATCGCGTTGAATATTTTTTTAAACAGGCTGGAAAATAATCCCAGATATACGGTTTCCATTCCTCTCCCTTTCCGTTATCCTTATGCACCGATCTTTGCAATGATCTTGTTCACGCCGGCAAAGGCGATACTGCCCGCCTTGGAGCCTGCTGCTCCGTTTCCGTCCATCTGTCCCGCCAGCGACGGATTGAGCACCTTCAGGAACAGATTGCGGCTGGTATAGATCGCCAGTGCCCCTCCGATGATGAACAGCAGCTTCACACAGACCATCTGCGATTCATCGATGCCGGGAATCCGCAGCTTATCCTCCATCATAAAAGGCAGGAACATCATAAACAGTTTCATACTCAGGATGGGCGAAAAGGCGCTGATCAGATAGGCCACAAAGGTCTCCCTCCACTGTCCGAAACTCTTTCCCTCATCCAGCGGCATATAAGCCACAAACAGAGGACTCACGATATACAGGATGAGGATCATCATGAGCCGCTGCACCGAACCGATGATGGTCGCCAGCAGGATCCCCAGGATGAATACCGTCGCCACGATGACTATGATCCAGTTGAAATGCACATAATCAAAATGCGAAGTGATATCGCTCACATTGGCGTACTTCGCCCCGCTGGCATACTTCTTTATATCCGTACCGCCTTTCTCATGCCCCTGCGCCAGCATATAAAAGATCTGATCCCCCATGGATGACTGGTCGTTCTTCGCATTTATAGACAGATTGATCTGCAGCAGCACCTGTGTGGTCATCTGTATCGCAAAGATGCATGCGAACTGCAGCAGTGCAAAGGTAAGACAGCATTTCAAAGAAGTCTGCAGCACTGCGCTGATGGGCTTTTTGTTTTCAAAGGGCGAATCCGCCATAGAGCGGATCACCGAGATCATAGTGGTCAGCATGCACAGCACCAGCGATATGGCCATGATCACCATAAAGGTCTTCTGCACACTGCCCAGCCCAAAGAGATACTGCACGATGCCCTGATTGGTCGTCTCATACTGCACACCGGTTTTCAGGTCAACGTCTTTAATGAGCGAGATAGAGGTCAGTCCCGAAAAGATCGAGAAGATATCTTCCAGGAAATCCACGACCTTAAGCAATATCACCCAGATTTCCAGCAAAATACCGCTTAAGGCATTGATGATCAGCTCGCCGATCAGCGTCACCAGGATATTAAACACATCCTTGATGACCGGCATCAGCACATTCTCAAACACCCAGCGAAGAACTTCCTGCAATATGGATAGAAAACTCAGGTTAACAGGTACCATACCTTACTCTCCTTGACATAAAACACAGCCTATCTTACCTTCACATGTGTATTCAGATACCGCAGATAGATAAACAGTCCCACGATGAAGGCAACGCTCAGAAAGATGGCTATGGCCGCTCCCTTGTTGAAACCGTACCGCACATAAAACTCCTGTGCGCTCATATTGCCTGCCTCATCAAATACATAAAACCAGTATTTTCCGGTATCCTTAAGCTGGTAGATCACTTTGCCCTCCGTCTCGTAGGGCTTCTCGTCCAGATACACGATCGTGGAGAATACATCCTGCGAAAGATACGCGATATCTGCCTGGTTCTTCTGTGTCTGCACATAAAAGCGCGGCTTCACACGATCCAGGGTATAGCGCATATCCATTGTAAACTCACCATTGGTAAACTCGATCAGGTAGTCCCCGTCCTCCCGCAGCAGCACACTCTGCGGCCCCAGGTTCTTTGCGGTGACTGCCGGAATATCATCCTTATACACCATCTGGATCCGGAAGCCCTCCGGTGCCCGCACCAGCGACAGGTCGTTGGCTGCATTATCCATGATGCGGAAGGAAAATACCGGTTTTTCCTCCTGATACGCATCCAGAAATACCACGTCCGAAGAATCGGGGATCAGCATATAAGTACCGGCCTGATCGAAGCTGCTCTTATCCTCCTCTTCATAAAGCACACCGTCCTTATATACAATAAAATCCACGCCCTCGTCAGAGTGTACCGACACCGCCAGCTTGGTCACACAGCCGTTCGGTACATCCGTATAAAAAACCTGTCCGCTGCGCAGAATATGCTTGTAATAACCGGTCACCGGATCCAGTGCGGAAGACATACCCGTCGCCTCATTGATCCCTTCCGAAACATAGATATCACCGATCTCGCCCATTTCTTCCATGCTTTCGTTCATCAATGCATCCAGCATCTCCTGGTTGATGGTACCGTCCGGATTGAGCAGTTCCTCTTCCGAGCCGTCGTCGCTGCCGAATACCATCTCCAATGCTGCCTGCTCTTCCGGCGTCAGATCCTCATAGCGCCGTCCTTCCAGCTCCGTTCCCTCCAGGGAAACATCCGTGGTGCCGTCCGTGGTTCCGGTAGTGGTCGTAGGATCCTCCGTTACCTGTGCCGCCGCTTCCATGATACGGAAACGGAATGTGGCGATGTAATGTGTCACATTCAGACCATCCGTTTCGTCCACCGTGATCGTCAGCACATAGGAACCGAGTGACTGCACCGCCGTGCCGGAATTGTAAACGATCGGCGTCGCGTCCTTCTCCATGGTATACTGCAGATTGGCCGGGATATCCAGAACCACGGCATCCGCCGTCATTCCGCCGTTACCGATATTGCTGTAGAAGAAATACCGGTTGTTGAAACCTTCTTCATACAGATCAAAGTCCATATTATAATTCTCGGTCAGGTTCACATTGACCGTGCGTTCCGTCGGCTGATCGGGATCCGTGGTCTCTTCTCCTTCTTCACCCCCCACCGTCAGATCCACAGCCACATCGGTCTGCAGGACCGCCGCGCGTGCCTCTGCCGCCGGTGCAAACCACAGGCCGACCGCCAGTGCCGCCGTCCCGAGGAACATCAAATGTTTTTTCAGATCCGTTGCTGTTTTCAATGTCAGCCCTCCGCTTCTGCGCTTTCCTCATCTGCTCCCTGGTCCAGGATCAGATAGTTTCTCTCATCCAGATCGTAGAAAACTTCATCACTGTAAAATACATTATTGCGTACATCCGTCATATCCATCTGTCCGAACTCGTAGAGCGGGCACTTGTAGCTGGGCGTAAACTGCGTCTTTAACGGATGATTGCCGAAGGTAACGATGATCGAGTTACCGGTGGAATACTTATTGTTCAGCTTCATCAGTTCCGACGGATAGATCAGCGGCCGGTTGGTAAGCTGATTCGAGAAGTTGACCTGCTCTCCCTTATCTCCCGTCGATCCGGACACGCTGGTGGATCGTACCGTCATATTGCCGCACAGCTTCGAAAATTCTTCACAGGTGCCGATATCGTTGGAACCGATGAACATCTTGATACCGCAGTTACCTTTTACGATATCCGCTACGGTCTCACCGTATACATTATTGAGCTGTGCAAAGGACTGGATGATCATGTGGAACCAGATCTTACGGGAACGGCCTACGGTGATCATCTTGTCAAACTTGTCGATCTTCGGCATATTACCGAACTCATCAAGGATAAAGTATACGTTTCTCGGCAGGGACAGATCCTCCCGACCGGAAGCCACCTTGATGAGCGCTTTGTAGATGCACAGGATGAATACCGCTGCCAGCGCGTGACGAGTATCTTTTTCATCAGGGATCTTAAGGAACAGTGCCGTCGGTTCATAGGCAAACTGTGCCGGCTCGATATCGGTTGCCGCGGTCAGTGCGCACAGACCTTCGTCATTGAACATCGACAATTTATCAAATGCGATGGACATATAGGAAGACAGTGTCTGATCCGCTGCAGAAAGCACCTGTCTGGAAAGGCCCACTGCCTTGGACAGTTTATCGCGTCCCTTGAAGTAGTCCTTCAGTGCGGCAAATTCGTTCTCGGAATTCATGATCGCCTTGGAGACATTAAAGAAGCAGAATTTCTCCTTGGTCATCTCCAGTTCCGGATTGGCGGAATCTTCCAGCATTGCCAGGCAAGTCGCCATGATGATGGAGCGCGCACCTTTCTCCCAAACCGGATCGTCCTTGGATTCGATGGGGCAGATGACGGAGATCAGGTCGTTTAAGTCCTCGTACATTTCATCGTAGATCTTCTGTTTTTCCACACGGATCTTGCCGATCAGCGCCTTGCGGTCGGAATACGCCTTGCCCTCATACTCATACCAGACATCTCCGAAAGTCTCCCTCGGGTTCACCAGTTCCAGCCCCTCCGCTTCATCGATGGAGAAAGTATTTTCGTATATCTCATCCCCCGTATGCAGATATTCCTGATAGCGGTCATAGATATCTCCCAGCGGATTCCAGCGGAAAGAGGAATAGGGATCACGCAGATCCAGCACCATACATTTATAACCATGCTCCTTGAGCATCTTGGAATGCATCTGAAAGAGTTCGCCCTTCGGATCGGTACAGATCATGGAGGAACCGGCTGCCGCATGTCCCAGGATCTGGATCAGCGGGTTTACAAAGGTGGTGGTCTTACCGGAACCGGTAGCACCGATGATGATACCGTGGCAGGGCGACATCAGGTTGATATCCATTTCCTTTTTCTTCTGGTTGTAGACCGCGTAAACCGCCACACCGTCCTTTTTCTCTTCACCGAGAGCACTGTATTTCTTGTGCGGGAACAAGTCGTCACGTTCCTTATCCGTTAAGAAGCGGGAATTCTCCAGGTTACCCTCGATGCCTTCCACCTTGGAACGCAGCATCTTGCCGCCATTCTTGAAAGGTGTGCCACTGCCGACTGCAAAATACAAAACGATACACAGGATTTCCAGGATCAGACCGTAGATGTAGGTCGTGCCCCAGCCCATAACGCCCATATCCAAAAATTTTTCGTTTTTCAGCTGTATGCCGGAACCGTTCACAAATGTTGCATAATCCGGAAAGGTCTCCACCGCCAATGCCGCCAGTTCCTCATCCGTCATATCGGTTTCCTGCGACTTCCAGTTTTCCACCACGATCGCCTGTGCTGTCGGCAACAGCCGATTCCCCACGGACTTCGGTGCATTTGCCGGAACTCCGATATAAGCCCACTGTGCCATCGCTGCCAGGGCGCCGATGATGACCGCCAGCACCAGGCCGACCCCCGCCCAGATCGCCAGTTTTTTCCCGAATTCCTTCCAGTCCATCCCTATTTCCTCCTAAAAAACTATTTCCCTGTAACTCTTCTCCACAACAGTTTCAGATCCAGCTGCCCCGTATACACCGCTGCCAGGAAAAGCGATATTACCACTCCCAATATACCGTAAACCGCGATCAGCGCCTTACTGCCGAAGAACAGATTATATTTCACCGGATCGTCCGTGATGAAATAATTGACTACCGATGTCGCATTAAAACCGATATGCAGGATCACCCCGTAAGCGATGTTGTCTTCCTTCATCGAAGTCTTCGCCAGAATCTGTCCCAGCAGGAACGCATACAGAACCCAAATGAAACTGCCGTGCAGCAGCGCGAAGATGATACTGCTGATCAGCACGGCCGTTTTTTCCGGAATATGTTCCAGCAGTGTATTGAGCATATGCCCGCGGAAGATGATCTCCTCCACCACCGGTGCCAGAAACAGTACGGTACCGAGCATAAAGATCAGATCCACACCCAGATACAGTTTATTCGCGGCCTGCGTATAAGCCGTTGTCAGGAAAAAACGCGGCAACAGCGTCACCAGAGCCGATACCGCCGTGGCGCTGGCAAAGCCGAAAGCAAAAAATCCGATCGCCCGCATCGGACGCATTTCCCGGAAAAAAAGGGTACTCTCTTCCCAGATGGTGCTGCCCCGGCGCTTTGCCCCCTTATGCAGGATCCACAATGTCAGAAAGGTTCCCACCGTGGTATAAAAATTCGCGCCGTAGGAAAAGAATTCCTCGATGGTATATTTCGCTTCCTGATAGCCTCCGAACAGATATCCCAGTGTCAGACAAAGCGACGGCATCAGTGCATACAGAAACAGCGGCCATAACGCTCGCAGGAAAAGTCCTCCGTAGAGCCAGATCTTCTGCTGCGTTGTCAGCGGCCCCTTGGGCCATTCCTTCTTCGGTGCCGGTTTGACTACCTTTACCGGCTTCTTTTTCGGCGGCTTCACCGGTTTTTCCCGCTGTACCATGCGTGTGACCGCATCCGCCGCCCGGCTCAGGCGCTCTAAGCTTTCGCTGTTTCCCTCTGCTGCCTGTCGTTGTGTGCTTTCGCCGCTTCCTGCTTCCTTCGCGGGCTGCTGCATCGTGCTTTTGCTGCTATCCGCTTTCTTCACGGACTGTCGCTCCGAACGCTTTTCTTCGGATCTTACTTCGGAGCTTTCCTCGTTCTGCCGCTTCGCCGGCCTCTTCTTTCCGGACATTCCTTAATCTTCCAGCGTCAGGAATCCGGAAAATCCGGTCACGTCAAAGATCTCACGCACCTGCTCATTGGCGCCCCGGATCAACATCGTGCCGCCGTTCGCATTTACTTTTTTCTGCATGGTCAGCAGCGCACGCAAGCCCACAGATGAGATATATCCGGTCTCGGACATATCGATCACCAGGTCATATTTGCCTTCTGCCGCCAACGCTTCCAGATCCGCCGAAAGCTTCGGTGCTGTTCTGGTATCGATCTTTTTTTCGGTTTTGTAGATTGTCTGTTCTGCCATTTTCATAGTCCTCCGTTTTTTTATTCCTCGATCGGTTCGCCGTATTCATTTAAGTAGATCACCCGGCCGTCGTCACCGTAGATAAAGAGGTTGCCGTGCTCATCTTCATAACAGTATTCATCCTCGGCCTCTTCCATATCTTCTTCGATCTGTGCCCGGCGCAGCTCCGCCATCTCTTCCTCGGGGATCGTGCCGTTATCGATGATATATTCCTCGGTGTCCATCTCGCCGTTCAGGATCGCTTCTGCCTGGCGTGCCACTTCATAATACAATGCATCATCCTCGATATCATCCAGGATCATCTCATCATCTTCTCCCGCATGGAATCCCATGATCTGAAGTTCGCCTTCCCCGCCTTCTCCGGCAGGCTGAAGCACGATAAAATCCTGTCCCCGCACCCCCAGTGTCAGAACAGGTTCAAAGATATGCTCATTTCCCTCCGGATCCACCAGTACCATTTCCAGTCTTTTTTCCTGTTCTTCTGCCATGCGTGTTCCTCCTTTTTAACCCCATTTGCAGGAAATATACACAAAATATTGTGTCATATCCTTTTATTTTATACTACATTTACAAAAACGTGTCAATTTCAGACCGTGAAAAGGCACAGCCTTCCCATTCCAGATCTATCATACCACCCAAAGTGCAACAAAAGTGCAAGCCTTTCGGAAAATATGAAAGGATCCAACACTTACCGCGTTCTTAATACCGGTTTCCGAGACTCATCTCGGCCCAGGAATACTGTGACATATATTCACCGCTGTAATCATTCAGTGCCAGCGGATTGCCTTCCAGCAGTTTGTAGTAATCGCAGTCGATCTTTTCACAGTTCACCGACAGACTGTTCCAGCCCTTGATCAGTACATCCCCCACACCGGCTTCCTCCAGCGTATGTTTCAGATCCTGCACCAGCGTACGCAGCCAGGACTTGCGGGAATTGGAATTGTCGTCTTCAAACAGTATCCCCAGGAGTTCCGCCATATTGCAGACAGCCCCTTTCCGGTCGATCAGATATGCCAGCAGTTCCTTACTGCGCCCGCGATGAAAAGCCAGCGGTTTATCTCCGATGAATACTTCAAATTTTCCGAAACAGATGACACGCAGACGCTTTTCCTCCGTCCCGGCCTTATTCTCCTGCAAGGGGTTGCGCAGATTCCCCAGCGCATTTTTGACATCCTCCGCCGAAGCCGGTTTTAACAGATAATCACTCACATGCAGCTTCCACGCATCCAAAGCATATTCCTGGTATGCCGTGACCATGACCAGATTGGTATCCGGGCTGCACTTACGGATCGCTACTGCCAGCTCCAATCCGTTCATCCCCGGCATCTCGATGTCCTGAAAGACGATATCGTAGGGAGCACCGCCTTTTGCCGCATCCTCCACGGCAGCCAGTGCCTCCTTCGGATCCAGAAACGTATCCAGCTCGATCCCTTTCCCCAGTGCTTCCGTCACCGATTCCGTGAGTCCGTCAATCCCCATCTGTTCATCATCCACGATCAGTATCTTCATCTTCTTACCTCCTCTTTTCTTCCCCCTGTTACGGCGTTCGGATACACAAGATCATCTGTGTCCCGACGCCCTTTTTGCTCTCTATGAGCAGGTCCCCTCCGTACTTGCGGATCCGTTCCCGCACATTTGCCAGTCCCACGTGTCTCCTGCCGCTCTCATCCTCGCCGCCGTTTTCACGGATGTTCTTCTCCCATTCCGCTACATCAAACCCTTCACCGTCATCCTCTACGGCAACACAGACTTCCCCGTTCTCCAGAAAGCTGCTGATGTGGATCATCCCGGTCCGGTTCGTTGCCCGTATCCCATGGCGTACGGCATTTTCTACCAGCGGCTGCAATGTCAGTGCAGGGATAGAAAAATCTTCCTCCTGAATGTCATATTCCACATTCAATGCATCCGGAAAACGCAGCTGCTCGATGGAGACATAAAAACGCACATGCTGCAGCTCCTCCTTGAACGGTACCGGCTCGGTACGATCCATCTGCTCAAAATTTCCTCTCAGATACTTTGAAAAATCATAGATCGCCTTTCTGGCACGCTCCGGCTCCTTTCCGCACAGAACATATATGGCGTTTAATGTATTATAGATAAAATGCGGCCGGATCTGGCTCATCATAAGCCGCATATTGCTCTCGCGAAGCAGGATATTTTTGTGCTGTATCTCTTCCTTTTGCCGA
>JAGBMJ010000055.1 GCA_017634975.1 Lachnospiraceae bacterium
AAGCAAGCAAGCAAGCAAGCAAGCAAGGGATAACTATACTCTTTTTACAGTAAATAAGTGTTTTTATTTAGGCGATAAGATACCGGACACGGGGATGATTATATCCAGTGCCCGGTATTTTTTGCGTGTCGGAACATAGCAATCCTGTATTTAAAGAGGATTGTGCAAAGATGTACTTATGGATAAGCCGAAGGCGCTACAAAATAGAGGAAGGAAGAAGATTATGACGAAACGAAGATTCAAAAAAGGAATACAGTCGATTATTTTAACCGTGATAATGGTACTGACAATGGTTCCGATAGATTCGTTTACGCTGGTGACTAAGGCAGCGAACGAAGAAGTTACAAAGACCTATTCACTAAGCACTTATGTAAGAGCTGACGATATGCTTAGCTTTTCGTTGACTGATCCTGATGATAACACTTCAAAAACTGTATTTACAGCAGATGGTGATAATTATACACACATGATCAGAAAATTTGGTTCCGGCATTCAAGTGGGCAATACATTGTCCTATGACGATAGCCCTAATGTTAGGTTTTGGGTTTTGCCAAATGTCAATGGAAAAGTAACTAAAATCGAGTTCACAAAAGCTTGCAGAGTCGCTGGACAAGTAATTGTGGGCGATCATGATGCGTGGCCGCCTACATGGGAGGATACCTCGTTCTTCATGTCAATAGATGGTATGAAATATAATGGTACTGATGAGGCGTTGACCGGTGATAGTCATCTTGATGGAAAAGGAAATACGACTGAAAGTGAAAATTTCACATTTATTAGCACTGATCCGGAAGGAATTGAAGGTAATCTGTCTCTTTGGCTTGGAAAAAGATCAATGTTTACAATGCTTTCTGGGTGTGAGATCAAAATCCACTACATTCCTGCAGCAGAACCAGCACATGAGCACGACTTCACATATAGCATGAACGGTAATACCCTAACTGCCACTTGTGGACACAGTGATGGTAAATCGTGTTCTCTTGCTGATTCAAACCATCAGATTTCATTATCGCTTGAAGCAGAAGATGCTTACTATCAATTTGGATATGTTTACCCTGCTACACTGTTGAACAATTCATTATTTGCGAGCGAGACAGGAGCTACTATAGGAAATATCACATATAGAAACAATACAACAGGAGAAGATCTTGGTACGCAAAAACCTACAGGAAGCGGTGAGCATCCAACAGGTGCCGGAAACTATACTGCAAGTGTTACGATCAATGTTGGCGGTACGACTTATACTTTAACAAAAGACTACACATTATCAAATTTTTTTACAATAAACAATAGTTACCCCCAATTCAGCATCGGCACGGAGCAGTATTCAGTTACAAATAGAGCGGCTGAGAATGAAACGGTAACACTCACGTTTACCTCACAATTTGGAGAAACATTGGAAAGCCTATCTGTAATAGGAGAAACAATAAATTATAGTCTCGAAAACGGTATCACTAAGGTAGATGATACACATTATACTTTTTCTATGCCTGCTGAGACTGTGACTATCGATGCGTCCTTCACATATAACATCAGCATTGATAATACGATTCAGCACGGTTCAGTTACAGCAAGTGTTGGCACAACTGAAAATGCGACAACTGCTACGAACGGCGATACCGTTATTCTGAATGTAACTCCCGATGAGGGCTATGAACTGGAGAGTCTGGTAGTAAAGCTGGGAGGTACAGATACTGCTGTTACAGTAAGTGGTGAGGGGAACAGCCGCTACTTTACAATGCCTGCCAGTAATGTTACTGTGGCGGCGACTTGGAAGAAATTACAGACAAACTCAGATATATTCAGTGGTCACAGTCTGTTGCTCACCGGTCAGATCGGAGTGGAGTTCTTGATCACATTACCGGAGGAAATGGATGCACAGGGATGCTATATGACCTTTAGCGGGAATCAGATTGATGGAAATTATCGGGCTGCAGGGCAGGCAATCGGAAATAACCGTTATCAGTATATCGTGTATATCCCGGCTTACCAGATGGCAGATAAGATCACACCGACTTTCCATTATTTTGAAAACGAGGTGGAAACTACGATCGTTGGAGAAGCGTATTCTGCAGAGGATTATATCAAATGGGGACTTACGAATCTTACGGATGAACGGGAGTTGAATGTTATCCGTGCATTGGCAGATTACGGATACTATTCCCAGATCTATCTTTCCGGGTTTAATAATTGGACGATAGGAACCGACTATGCAGAGATGAAAACCAGATATAGCACAAGTTTTAATTATAATACTGTCCGTACTGAGCTTGCATCGTATGCGGTGAATTCGGATATTGCGGATCTGAGTTATCGTCTGAATTTTGGTTCCACCACAAGGCTGGATATCCGTTTTACGGCCGGTGGGGGAGAAACAGTGGAACTGGATGGCGTAGAAAAGACACCGGATACGGATGGTAATTACAGTTTAGTATCCGTTTCGGGTATCCCGGCAAGTCAGTTGACTACAGGACATACGCTTCAGGTAGGGGAAAAAACAGCAACCATTTCACCGATGTCTTATGCGTATACTTTGTTGGGCAGAACAAATGAATCGAATGAGTTGAAAAATCTGCTCTGTGCATTTTATAACTATGGAAATGCCTGCGCAGCATATAATCAAAACTAATAAACAGAAGGGAGAATAAAGAACATGAACAACGAGAACAAGGAAGAATACGAAGAGCTGGAGATGGAAGTCATTGAATTTGATAATGAAGATGTAATCACGACCAGCGCTTATTCTCACGGCAACGGACCGTGGACGTAAACAGCAGAAAAGAAGGAGTGTAAGTATTGATGCAAGAAGAGATCGTAAAAGAAAAATATGAAGATCTCAAGATCGAAGTGATCGAGTTCGATAGTGAGGATGTGATCACCACAAGCAATCAGCAAGGTATACAGCTGCCTTACGCACCGTAAGGAACAGGATGCGCCGGTATACTGAGCCGGCGCATTTTACTGTATAAAATAGCACAGAAATGCAAAGTTTTGGATGGATTGGACGATGGTCATACAACTGGCGGACAGAAGAATAGAGATCCGAAATATCTATCCTTATATGGCGGAATACTGTCGGGATTATACCTTATCGGATATGGATGATTGTGATATTGAGATTAAGATCACGCAGGAAGACATCGTATATGAGCGGCAGAAATCCGAGCAGGAGGATATTGCTGAGGGGATCCCGATCCGGCAGTTTTCGGAGGAATATCTGGAGACGCTGGCGGTGTATCGGAAGATCGCGGAGCAGATGCCGTTTTATGATACGTTTTTGTTTCATGGATCTGCAATCGCGGTAGATGGGACGGGATATCTGTTTACGGCAAAGAGCGGTACCGGGAAAAGCACCCATACACGATTGTGGCGGGAACTGCTGGGGCGGCGTGCTACGATGATAAATGATGATAAGCCGTTGATACGTGTGAAAATTGACGGCAGTGCTGTGATCTATGGTACGCCGTGGGATGGGAAACACCGACTGAGCACTCCGATCTCTGTTCCATTAAAGGCGATATGCATACTGGAGCGGGCAGAAACAAACAGGATCCGGGAGATCACAAAACAGGAGGCTCTTCCGATGCTGTTTCAGCAGGCGTACCGTCCGATGGATACCGGCGCGATGCAAAAGACGATCGCATTGATCGAGATGCTGAATGTGAAACTGTATCGGCTTGGCTGCAATATGGATCCAAGTGCAGCGGAGTTGGCTTACCATACGATGAAAGGGGGAGAGGATGAGACTGAGGAAGGAATTTATCACGCATGAAACCGGCAGCGAGTCTATGCTGATCCCGGCAGGGGGAGCGAGGTTCTCCGGGCTGGTAAAGGGGAATAAGACGCTGGGGGCGATCCTTGCACTTTTGCGGGAAGATACCACGGAGGAGCAGATCATTTCTGTGATGAAGCAGCGTTTTGATGCGCCGGAAGAAAAGATTGCCGATGATGTGAAAAAAGCAATAGCAGAATTAAGGAAGATCGGAGCAATCGATGAGTGAACGGATGTCGTATGAGGAATATCTGGAACAGAACGGGAGCCTGACTTACACAAATAAGGGAGTAAGCATGCTCCCTTTATTACGTCAAGGACGGGATCTTTTTACCGTCCGTAAAAAAGGAAAGGAACGGTGTAAGGCGGGAGATGTGGTCCTCTATCGCCGGCAGCCGGACCAGTATGTACTCCATCGGATCATCAAGGTGCGTCCGAAAGACTATGTCATATTGGGAGATAACTGTATCGGCAGGGAGTATGGTGTGACGGATGAGGATATCCTGGGGGTGATGACCGGCTTTGTACGCGGCAGAAGGAAATATTATGTGGATCATCCCGTGTACCAGCTCTATTCCTTTGTGTGGATGCATACTGTACAACTGAGGATATTTGTAAAGAAGTGTATCCTACGGATAAAGAAAAAAGCATCGCTCAGACGTCGGACAGAGGAAACACAAAAGAGCCGGGAAGGCATCGTAAGTAAGGATAAGACGATGACGAAAGAAGAATACAGGAACGTGATGGGAGATGTGATTTGGCTGGCTGTCTGCGCAGTAAACGGGGCAACACCGGATACGGAGTGTATCAACCGGATAGATTTGAAACGTCTTTATCATGCGGCAGAACAACATCTGCTGACGGCAATCGTTGCTTATGCGCTGGAGAGTGCAGGGATACACGATAAGGCATTTATCCAGGCAAAGGCAAAAGCAATCCGCAAGTTGGCTCTGATGGATGCAGAGATGGCGGTTTTGAGTGATAGGCTGGAGCACGCCGGGATCTGGTATATGCCGCTGAAGGGAACGGTGCTGAAAGACTTTTATCCTGCGTATGGTCTTCGGGAGATGGCAGATCATGATATCCTCATTGATGCGGATCGTGCGGAGGATGTGAAAGCGATCATGGAAGAGATGGGATTCCGGCCGGAGCATTTCGGAGCCGGAAACCACGACTGCTATTACAAGGAGCCGGTCTGTAATTTTGAGATGCACCGGGCTTTATTTGGCAAGGGCAATCCCGATGCGATGCAGGCGTATTACGAGAACGTGAAGGCGCGGCTTCTGAAGGATGAGGGCAGGAAGCACGGATATCATTTTTCGCCGGAAGACTTTTATGTATATATGATCGCACACGAGTATAAACATTATTCTGCCGGCGGCACCGGATTGCGTTCGCTTCTGGATACTTATGTGTATTTACAAAAGAATAGACTGAATATGGAGTATGTATCTGCCGAGACGGAAAAACTGGGGATCCGGGAATTTGAAGAGACCAACCGTACGCTGTCGCTTAAGTTGTTTGCCAGGGAGATTTTGGAGGAACAGCAGAAAATGCAACTAACGGCAGAGGAGGCAGAACTGTTTGAAAACATCCTATATAGCGGAACCTATGGAACACAGGAGAATGCGGTCCGCAACCGGATGAAAAAGGTCACTGGAGAGCAGGGAAAAGTGACCGGAAGGATGAGGCTCAGATATTATCTCAGCCGGCTGTTCCCGAAGCAGGAACTGCTGTATCCGTGGTATCCGCCGGCAAAGTACAAGGTGCTGATCCCGTTCGTGTGGGTGTACCGGATCCTGGTGATCGCGGTTGCTAGAAGAAAGAAAGTGTTCGGGGAAGTCAGGATTGTTGAGAAACAGGAAAAAATATAAATCCCAAACTGTGACATTGGAGAATACAGGTGAAGAATGTTATGAAAAAGATTCGATAAAAAGGGCGGAAGGAAACACTTATTCTTGTAATATGACGATTGGATATGCACAAAATATAGTATTTTGGGTAGTGACAACCGATGGGAATTGTATTATAATTCACTAGGATTGAGTTAAAAATGAATTTTTCTCAATTTAAAATGGAAAAAAGTGCTCCCGATAGTTGAGAATATTTATTGATATCTCAGTATAAAATGGAAAACTTGGAGTAAAAATATGGAAAAAATCTACAATATGTCTCAATTTAAAATGGAAGGGATCATGTGAGCGATAAGCAGCGATGAACCACAGCGGATCACACTGACGGGCTGCTTGCAGCCTGGGCAGTGTGAAACGCTGTGGTTCGGAGTGTAACGGACACCGAGGAAAACGCGAAGCGTTTTTCGAGGTGATCGGTGCTTATTGCGGACTAGAGGAGCGAGAAATGAGATATCACAATATTACTCACGATGATATGCTGAATGGTGACGGACTGCGCGTGGTGCTCTGGGTGGCCGGGTGCGACCACTGCTGCAAGGGATGTCAGAACCCGACAACATGGGATCCCGAAGGGGGACTGCTGTTTGATGAGGCGGCGAAGCAGGAGATCTTCGAGCAGCTGGACAAGAGCTATATCTCCGGCCTGACCTTTTCCGGCGGAGACCCGCTGTTTTCCTCTAACCGTGCCGCGGTGCGGCAGCTGGCAGAGGAAGTCCGCGCAAAGTACCCGGACAAGACCATCTGGCTGTACACCGGCTTTACATGGGAGGCAGTACATAACGATCCGGTGATGCAGTATGTGGACGTGCTGGTGGACGGTGAGTTCCAGCAGGAGACCTTTGATGCAAACCTTCTGTGGAAGGGCAGCGCCAATCAGAGAGTGATTGATGTACCGAAGAGTATGCAGCAGGAGAAGGTGGTTTTGTACTGCGGAGACTTTGCATAAAGGGGAGAGAAGAGATGCCGAAGATCAGGATCAAATATTTTACGGACAAGATCGAAAAACTGAAATATATCGACGGGAAATCCGACTGGATCGATCTGCGCTGTGCGGAGGAGATCACACTTAAGCAGGGAGAGTTCAAACTGATCCCGCTGGGGGTAGCGATGCAGCTGCCGGCCGGATACGAAGCACACGTGGTACCCAGAAGCTCCACCTTTAAAAACTTCGGGGTGATCCAGACGAATCACTGCGGGGTCATCGATGAGAGCTATTCCGGTGACAATGATCAGTGGTATATGCCGGTTCTGGCGGTGCGTGATACGCAGATCCATGTGAATGACCGGATCTGTCAGTTTCGCATCTTTGAGCACCAGCCGGTGATCGAGTTTGACGAAACGGATCATCTGGACGGCGTCGATCGCGGCGGCTTTGGCAGCACGGGAAAGGCCTGATACAAAAAAACTCGGAAATGATGGAAAATGGCTAGGAATAGCCATTTTTTTGTGTTAAAATACTTCTATATATGCCCTGAAACAGGGATAAGGACGACACAATGGGCAAACTGTTTGGCTGGCTGGACCGCAGTAAGTCAGAGACGGTCCGCGACTACGACAACCGGATCAATCATTTGCAGGCATTCCATGCGGGATATGCCTTTTTGTCGTTCGAGAATTACGATCCGGAGCTGGCCGGTTTTGCCGCGTATGTGGTATGGAACGGGGAATTCAATGAAAAGCTGGAAAACCCGATGCCGGCAGGCGGCTTTATGCTGCATTGCGATGCGGAGCAGGCACAGCGGATGTGTGAGCAGCCGGAGGGTTTTCCGATTTTTGTAAAGCTTTATGCCAAACAGGGGCGGCTTTCGGCAGAGCATATGGTGCTGGCCGATGCGGATCGGATATTTGACTTTTATTTCAACGGTTGTGAAATGTTCCCGCCGGAACGGCTGGGACTGGTTTTTGCCGGAGCACGGGTACCGGAGGAGGCGCATCGGGAGGAGTATGTGACGGAGGCGGACCGGCCGGCGGTTCCCGCAGATCCGTGCGGGGGGACAGCTGTGGGAAGCTATCGGAAGCTGGGACGGATCAAAGGTTCCTACCGCGGCTTTGGCGCGGGAAGCTATTGGCACGGCAGCGGCATCGGTTACCGGGGCGGTTTGTTCCGCTTGACCGGCAGCAGTTATTGGCTGGGCAGTTTTATCGGCGGCAGCTATCGGACCGGGGCTTTGTGGAGCCTTTGGAGAAGCAGCTATTTTACCGGGAGCTATGCGCTGCGGTGGGGGATCCTTGGCGGCAGCGGTATCCGCTTCGGCAGTACCGGCACGAGCAGTTACCGCACCGGGGCTTTTTGGCAGTGGCAGGGCAGCTATGCACAGGCTCGTTATGGCGCCGGCAGTTATGCAGGGGGCAGTTTCCGACCGGCACGGTTTGGCAGCGGAAGCTTTCGTAAGAGCCTGTTTCGGAAGGGAAGCTTTTTACGAAACGGCAGCGGGATCGCATTTTTGGCGGAACGTGCGGAAATGATGCCGCCGGCTGCTGCACCGGGCGAAGAAGCAAAGGAAACGCAGCTGCGATCTGCGGAGCGCGGCAGGGAAGTTTACTATGCGCGCATCATTGAAGAAATGGGCTATGGGCTGGATCTGATCTGAATCTGAAGTTCCGGATCCGGGATAACATATAAGACAGTATGAACGGTTTTTATTCTCTTTGGTCGGCACCCTATTTTTTAAAGAAAAGGGATGCAGGGTTTGTGATGCAGGATTATGATCTCATCACCCTGCTTTTGTCGGTTGCGGCCTTTGAAAAATATAACGGAAAAACGAAGCTTTATGCGGATGCCCGGGCACTGGAGTATATGCGGGAGCGTTCTCTGGAGGGGATCTTTTCCCGTGGCACCAGAGAGATGGAGGTGCCGGATACGATCGATCCGGCGGTCTTCTGGGCCGGCGGCAAATTAAGCGCCCTGCAGATGGAGGAGCTGCCCAGTGTGATGATCGATACAGATCTGATCATCTGGGAGGACCTGACGGAGATGCTGAAAGGAAAACAGATCGCGGTGATCCACCGGGAAGAACTGCGGGAGCAGATCTATCCGGATCCGTATTCCTTTGCGATGAAGGAAGAGTATCGTTTTCCGGAGGACTGGGATTTTTCCGTCCTTCCGGCCAATACGGCGATGCTGTATCTTAAGGATCCGACTTTTCGTGACAGCTATGTCCGGGAGGCGTTCCGGTTTATGCAAAGTATCCGGCCGCCGCAGGATAATCTGTGCCCTATGGTCTTTGCGGAGCAGCGTATCCTGCCGACCATGGCGCAGGCGAAGGGGATCGCGGTGTATGCCTTTTGTGATCGTATCGAGCAGCTGCGGGAACAGCATATGTTCACGCATCTGTGGGGGCACAAAAACATATTGAAGTACAATATGGATGAGCGCCGCAGTTTTATCAGGCGCTGTATGAAACGGCTTGCGGGAGAGTTTCCGGAAATGTACCGTACCGCAGCCGGACTGGAAGAGTTTGAAGATTACGTGTAAGGTATCTGCCCTCTCTTATGGGGGCATACCGATACAGTGAATAGGGGGAAAAAGAAAGTGCTTAAGGTATCACACTTAAGCAAAGGATACGGGGAGAAGCAGATCGTAAAGGACGTATCCTTTGAAGCGCAGAAAGGAAAGATTTACGGTTTTTTGGGACCGAACGGCGTGGGCAAGAGTACCACGATGAATATGATCACCGGGTATCTGGCGCCCGATGACGGAAATATCCTGATCAACGATATCTCGATGATCAAAGAACCGAAGAAAGCAAAGAAACAGATCGGCTACCTGCCGGAACAGCCGCCATTATATCTGGATATGACCGTTACGGAGTATCTGAACTATGCGGCGGAGCTGAAGGGGCTGTTCGGAGAATTCCGTAAAAAAGAAGTGGGGCGTGTCATGGATGTGGCAGGTCTGGAATATGTGAAAAAGCATCTGCTGCGACAGATCTCCAAAGGCTATAAACAGCGTGTGGGTCTGGCACAGGCGCTGCTGGCCAATCCGGAGATCATTATCCTGGATGAGCCGTCCTCCGGTCTGGACCCGAAACAGATCGTGGAAATGCGTGAGCTGGTGCGCCGACTGGGAGAAGACCATACGGTGATCTTCAGCACGCATATCCTGGCGGAGGTAAGCAGTCTGTGCGATCATGTATTTATCCTGTCGGGAGGGACGCTGGTCGCGGATGATACACCGGAGCATCTGCTGGAAAAATACAATGAACAGCAGCGTCTCAAGCTGGTGCTGAAGGGAAATGCAACAGCAGCGGAGTACCGGATCAAACGGATCGAAGAGATCGAGTCCTACCGGGTGGTAAAGGAGGAGGAGGAATCCTCAACCCTGGAGGTGGTGGCAAAAAAAGGCTGTGACATCAGAGAAGTTCTGTCCAAGGCCTGCGTGAGTGCGGGGTATACCCTGCTGGAACTGGCGAGCAACCGGGTAACACTGGAAGATGTGTATCTGGAACTGACCAGAGATCATGCGGCAGCAGTGACAGAGGAGGAGGCCGAAGATGTGGGCAGTCTTTAAGAAGGAGTGGCAGGGGAACTTCCGGACACTGACCGGTTGGATCTTCCTGGCAGTGACCATCTTTTTCCTGGGATGGTATTTTAATTATTTCGGATTGAACAGCGGACTTCCGTATGTGTCCTATATCATCAGTGCGGTACAGTTCATCTTCCTGTTCACACTGCCGCTTCTGACGATGCGCAGTTTTTCGGAAGAGAAACGCTACAAAACGGACCAGCTGTTATTTACGTCTCCGGTGGATGTATGGCAGATCATCCTCGGCAAATACCTTGCGGCAGTGAGCGTATTTCTGCCGGTGATCCCGATCCTGGCGATCTATCCGCTGGTGCTGGGAATCTACGGCGAAGTGCCGTTTGCGGAGAATGCACTGGCGATCTGCGGCTTTTTGTTCTTCGGACTGGCAGCGCTGGCGGTGGGGATCTTCATCTCGGCGTTGACGGAGAACCAGATCATCGCAGCGGTGCTGACCTTCTTTGTGCTGCTGCTGAGTGCGATGGTGCCGGGGATCTCGACGATGATCAGTGAGGAGAGCAATCTGTTCACCAGAGTGCTGCATATCCTGGAGCTGACGGGACCGTTTGCGTATTCGTTATACGGTGTACTGCACTGGCCGTCCTATATTTACTATATCTCGGTGATCGTGATCGCGCTGTTTCTGACGGATTACGTGCTGACGCTCCGGCGTTTCCGCGTACGCACGCACGGGATCGCCGGCGCATTCGGACAGATCCTGCGCGGCGTGGTCGTTCTGGTGGTGCTGCTGGTGACCAATGCGTTGTGTTCCACGCTTCCGGAGGAAAAGCAGAGCATCGATATGACCTACAACAGTATCCGGTCCCTGACGGAGGAAGGACACCGGATCATGGAACTGCTCGATCAGAACGTGACGATCTACGTGCTGGTGGATCCGGAGCAAAAGGACGAAAACCTGGATGCGACATTGCAGCGTATGCAGGAAGTGTCTTCCAGACTGAAGGTGGAATACATCGATCCGGAGGCAGATCCGTATTTTTATCTGTCCTATTCGGATGCGGAGCCGGTACCGAACAGTATGATCGTGACCTGCGGTTCCAAGAGCCGTGTGATCAACTATTACGACTGCTATCAGGTGAGCTACGATTACTCCTATGATGTGGCGACCGGTTCCTATATCGCCACGGATTACAAGGTATCCGGTTACGATGGGGAAGGACGCATCGTTTCGGCCATCTCCTATGTGACCAGCGCACATGTGCCCAAGATCTACTGCATCACGGGACACAGCGAGCTGGAGCTGGAAGAGGAGCTGAAGAGCAGGATCGAAAATGCAATGTATGAAGTGGAGTCGATCAACCTGCTGATGCATGATGACATCCCGGAGGACGGCGACATCATTTTCATCCTGGGACCGTTTGCAGACTTCAATCTGGAGGATGCTGAAAAAGTGGAACGTTTTCTGGCGAAGGGAAAGAGCGCGATCATGGTCACGGCCTTTACCGATTCCTCGGAGCTGGAGAACTATTACGGGATCCTGGCGGATTACGGGATCGAGGTGCTGCCCGGCGTGGTCTATGAAGATGATGCGGCTTACTATAACACGGAACCGACCTTTCTGCTGCCGGAGATCGAGGAATGTGACCTGACGGAAAAGATCTATACGGCAACACGTACGCGTTTTGTATACCTGCCTTTCGCCAAGGGACTGCAGCTGGTAGAAGCCGCGGATGCCACGGCATCTACATTCCTGCGTTCCTCCCGCACGTCCCATACCAAGGGCGGCGAGGAAGAGATCCAGGGACCGTTTTCTCTAGGAGTTTATGCCGAACGATATGGGGCGGAAAACACCTCCCGGCTGGTGGTATTCTCTTCCGACTACTTTATGTACAAGGATATCAACCAGGCGGTGAACGGAACAAACTACGATCTGTTTATGAAAGCACTGGCCAAGGTGAGCCAGACGGATGATATCGTAGACATTCCGGTGAAGAGTTACTCCTATAATTCGATCGTCGTGGCAAACGGCGCACGGAGCTTCTTCTCGGTCGTACTGATCGGGATCGTACCGGCGGTACTGCTCCTGTGCGGTATCGGGATCTGGTATCGCAGAAGACATGGGTAATGTTAATATATTAATTCATAAATGCATATAATGGAGGAAAACACTATGACTAAGATCAGAACAAGGTATGCACCGAGCCCGACGGGAAAGATGCATGTAGGAAACCTGAGAACGGCGCTTTATGAGTTCCTGGTGGCAAAACACGAGGGCGGCGATTTTATGCTGCGTATCGAAGACACTGACCAGGAGCGTTTCGTGGAAGGCGCGATCGATATCATCAACCGTACACTGGAAATGACCGGCCTGACCCATGACGAAGGACCGGACAAGGATGGCGGTTACGGTCCGTACGTACAGAGCGAACGTGTGAAGACCGGTATCTATATGAAATATGCCAAGGAGCTGATCGAGAAGGGAGAGGCTTATTACTGCTTCTGCGATAAGGAGCGCCTGGCAACCTTAAAGACCTCGATGGGGGAAGACGGTAAGGAGATCATGATCTATGACAAACACTGTCTGCATCTGTCCAAGGAAGAGGTAGAGGCAAACCTGGCAGCCGGCAAGCCGTTTGTGATCCGGCAGAACATTCCGAACGAAGGCACGACAACCTTTACCGATGAGCTGTACGGCGATATCACGGTGGAAAATTCCGAATTGGACGATATGATCCTGATCAAGTCGGACGGCTATCCGACCTACAACTTTGCAAACGTGGTCGACGATCATACGATGAATATCACACATGTGGTACGCGGAAACGAATACATTTCTTCTTCTCCGAAATACCAGAGACTCTACGATGCCTTTGGCTGGAAGAGTCCGGTATATATTCATCTGCCGCTGATCACCGATGAGAATCACAAGAAGCTGTCCAAGCGTTCGGGACATTCTTCCTTTGAAGATCTGATCGAACAGGGCTTTGTGAGTGAGGCCGTGGTGAACTTTATCGCACTGCTGGGGTGGAGTCCGGAAGACAACCGCGAGATCTTCTCTCTGGATGAGCTGATCAAAGAATTTGACTATCACCGCATCAGCAAGTCGCCGGCGGTATTTGATATTGTAAAACTCCGCTGGATGAACGGTGAGTATTTAAAGGCAATGGATTTTGACCGTTTCTATGAGATGGCAGAGCCGTATCTGAAGGAAGCGCTGACCAAAGATCTGGATCTGAAAAAGATTGCGGCTATGGTGAAGACACGTATCGAGGTGTTCCCGGATATCGCCGGTCTGGTAGACTTCTTTAACGAGCTGCCCGAATACGATACGGAGATGTACGTGCACAAAAAGATGAAGACGACAAAGGAGAGCTCGCTGGCTGTGCTGAAAGAGCTGCTGCCGGTACTGGAGGCGCAGGAGGATTACAGCAATGATGCGCTGTATGCGCTGCTGCAGAACTATGCTGCAGAGCATGAGTACAAGAACGGTTATGTCCTGTGGCCGGTACGTACCGCTGTCTCCGGCAAGCAGATGACACCGGCCGGTGCTACCGAGATCATGGAGATCATCGGTAAAGAGGAGAGCATCGCACGTATCAAAAAAGGCATCGAGCTGCTGGAAGCATAAAAGCAACAGAACACAAAAGACACGGAAAAAATCGCCGTGTCTTTTTTATTTGACAAATGATCCAATCTGCCCTATAATACCCCACATCTGAGAAGGCATACAAATCGATACGGTCACGAAGCGTTATGCGGTAATAGGCGGCCCGGCTGTTTCGTGGTAAAGGAGTATGCCAATGAAATCAAATACAAAATCAAATACGAAATCCATTACGAGATCAAATACGAATTATTCCCGGGATATTTATGAAAAGGTAAATCCCGAACAGGCCGCGGCAATCCGGCATAAAGACGGTCCTATGATGGTACTTGCAGGACCGGGCTCCGGTAAAACCTTCGTGATCACGCGCAGGCTGCGCTATATGGTCAAGGAATACCGGATCCTTCCGGAGGAGATCCTGGTGATCACGTTCACAAAGGCAGCGGCAACGGAGATGCAGGAGCGTTTCTTAAAACTGATGGGCGACGAAACGCTTGGGGTTACGTTCGGCACCTTTCATGCCATCTATTTTCAGATTCTGAAAAATACCTATCATTACGAAGCTTCCTGTATCGTTACGGAGAAAGAAAAACGGAGGTATCTGAAGGAGGCGTTCAGCGCCCATCCGGAAGTGACGGACGATGAGCAGACGTATGCATACATGCTGAGTGCGATTTCAAAGATCAAAAATGAAGGGATCGCACCGGAGGATTATTACGATGCCTGCTGTATCATCCAACAGGAAACCTTTGTCACAATCTTTCGTGAATACCATAAGATCATGGCAGCCGAAGGCAAGCTGGACTTTGATGATATGGTGCTCCGCTGCAGGGATCTGTTTTTGAAACATCCGGAGATCCTTGCGGTATGGCAGCAAAAGTACCGGTATATCCTGGTCGATGAATTTCAGGATATCAATCCGATGCAGTATGATGTTGTCAAAATGCTTGCTTTGCCGGAAAACAATCTGTTCATAGTCGGCGATGATGATCAGTCCATCTACGGCTTCCGCGGGGCAAAGCCCGGCATTATGCTGGAATTTCCGAAAGAATACCCGCGATTGAAAAAGGTGCTGCTCCGGGAGAATTACCGCAGCACACAGGGGATCGTTGACAGCGCACTGAAGCTGGCCGGGCACAACAAAAGCCGCTATGCCAAGAAACTGAAGGCGCAAAAAAAAGGTATAAATGATGTGGTTTCCGCAGGATTTGAGAATCATGAAGAGGAAGCAGCGGCCATCGTAAATGTGATCAGGGGCGCGGTACAGCATATGCCATACCGGGAGATCGCGTTGTTGTTCCGCACAAATGCATCTGCCAGGTTCTATTCGCAGAAACTCAGCGCTGCAGGAATCCCATTCTATCTCAAAGACAGGATCAGCAGCCTTTTTCAGGGAAGTATCGGGCAGGATATTCTTGCGATGTTCGCATACGCGCATGGCGAACACGAGCGCCGGCATCTGCTGCGTTTTCTGAACAAACCGCCCCGCTACATCCGGCGCGGCCTGCTGGAAAAAGAGGATTGTGATCTCAGTTCGCTTCTGTATCATCCGGAAATTCCCGTCAACATCAAAAGAAACATCCGCGCACTGTTACACGATCTGGATCTGCTCCGGGATATGCATCCGTTTGCCGGCGTCAATTTTATACGGAAAGGTATGGGCTATGAGGCACTTCTGATCAAGGAAGCCCGCGAGAAAAAGCGGGATGTATCCGAGATCATTGATACACTGGATCTGATCGCGGATTCCACCAGAAAGGTGAGCGGGTATCCGGACTGGCTGGAACAGATCGATGCTTATGAAGCGGCTTTGGCAGAAAGCTCGCAGGATCGCGGTCAGAATGCCGTGCAGCTGGTTACGATGCATGGGGCAAAAGGGCTGGAGTATACGACGGTGATCCTGCCGGATGTGAACGAAGGAAACGTTCCGCAAAAGAAGGCGGATAAGATTGATAATCCGGAAGAAGAACGGCGTGTATTCTATGTTGCCATGACCCGGGCAAAAGAAAAGCTGTTCCTGTTTTATCTGAAAAAGAACATTGAGAAAAAGGTGCTTCCGAGCCGTTTTCTGAAAGAAATCGGGATTAAGGAAAAATAAATTTGTAATTATCCATAAGATTATCTGCAAAAGTCTTCGGTGTGTTATTTTTTCTGTTTTTTAATCAAAATTCTCCAAATTTTGGGTTGATTTAACAAAGAAGAATTTTGGCAAAAATATATCTTAAGCCATCTATCATCCCTGAATATTTTATAAAAATTTACATATTTTCAAGATTTCTTATATTTGTTATTATATAAGTGCTTACATAAGCATAGATTATGAGAGTGGGAGAAATCATATGAAAAAGAAACAGTCAAAAGTAACCCGTAGGATTACTATGGCCCTTTCTGCTATTATGCTTTCTGAGCAACTGGCAGGAACAGGGGCTGTACTTTATGCTCATGCAGAAGATGAGATAAAGAACGAATATAAAATAGAGCATAATGTCACCGCATCCTGGGATGGTGGCTGCAATGCGAACATTATACTGACCAATCTTGCTGACAGAGAGACGCAGGATTGGTCTATTACGTTCTGCACTGAAGACAAGATTGAAAGTATTTGGGGCGGAACGATAACAGAATGCCTTGAGATAAATAAGGCAGAGGAATTGGAAGAGACCAAAGAGGACGAGGAATCTGCAGAGGCTGAGGAAGCGTTCGAAGATATCTTCGAAGAAGCCTTTGAAGATGAAATTAATGATGAATTTGAGGATGAGTTAGTTGATGTCCATGAGGAGGACTTTAATAACGAAGAGAGTCTTGAAGACGAGTTCCGGGATACAACGGATGATCTTGAAGAAGTAGAAGAAACGACTGAGGACGAGACAGAAGTCGATGAGGAAGAGCTGTCAGTAGAAAGTCAGGAATACTCTTATGATGCACCAGCAGTAGAAGGAGCGGAAGTATATTATCAGTATACGGTAGACGCTCTGGATTATAATGCTGTAATTGCTGCAGGTGAAAGTGTAACGATCGGCTACAGTGCAGTTGGAAGCAATCACGATATCTGGGATGAGAAAGCTGAGATCACATATAATGAATCAGCTGAGCTTGTTGGCGGAACCTATGTGTATGATGGATATACTGTTGAGGTAGTGATTCCGTCAAACTGGAGCAATACCTATAATGTTAAACTTCTGATCACTAATACCAGTGAGAAAACTATCCACAACTGGGCTTTTGTGATGGAAACTAAAGACACCATTTCCGGTCTTTATAATGCAACGGAACTGTCAAACGATGATGGCGTTCGCCTAATCAAGAACACAGGATATAACCAGGACATTGCAGTAGGTGGAAGCTTAGAAGTTGGCTATACTGCTACATATGAGGGAAAATTTGATGTTCCCAATAGTTTTGCATTGTCTCAGATCGAGAAAGAAGTGGCAGCTGCTGAGTGCGAAGTGAGCCTGCTGCTTACTGATGAGTGGGAAGATGGCGGTCTTGCACAGATTCTCATTGAGAACAAGTCTGATATGCCTATTGAAGACTGGTCTCTGGAGTTTGACAGTGCTCTGGAAATTGTGGATATCTGGGGAGCGGTGATTGCGAACCACGACGGTGAGCATTATTCTATCCAAAATGTTGACTATACACAGAATATCCCTGCAGGAGAGACATGTATCGTTGGAATTCTGTTTAGTGGTGAATTTGCTGAGATCCGAAACATTGAAGCAAAGAAAATAATGATAAATGGTATAGATGTAGCTGTTTTGCCTGCAACAGAAGAAATAGATTATGAAACGGACACCGATGAAGATGGTATTCCGGATGATATTGAAAAGTTGATCGGAACGGATCCTTTATCAGAAGATACCGATGAGGATGAATTAAGCGATTACTTGGAAGTATTTATTATTGAATCAGATCCGTTAGTATGGGATTCAATTACTTCCGGTGTATCCGATGGTGACGCAGATTGTGATGAGGATGGAATTAGCAATAAAGAGGAACAGCGTTTAGGTACGAATCCGCTTAATAAGGATACAGACGGTGATGGATTGGATGATATCGAGGAAATTGAGGATTATGGCACTGATCCGTTAAAACGAGATACAGACGATGACGGTATTGAAGATGCAGACGAGCTTAAGTTGGGCTTAGATCCGACAAATCCTGTCACCTATGGAGTTAAAGACTCAGAATACCCGATCCTGCAGACGATCGATGCGAACAGTGATGTATTCAGCAAAATCAATACAGCAGATAATGCATATCAGGTTTCAGTAGATATTGAAGGCGCAGGATATTTGGAGGGAAGTCTGGAAGTAAAGGAATCCGATTATTCAGTAGCAATTGAAAATGATGCTATGATTGGAACCCCGTTGCAGCTTCATTATGACTTTGAGGATACAGTAGAGAGCGTAACCCTTAATTTCAAGATTAATGACTCCTATGTAGCAGGAGGCGGTATTCTGTACCCGGAAATGTCTGAGCTGAAGGGGCTTCATAGATATAATGTTTTCCATTATTTTGAAGACAAGAATATGCTTCTTCCTGTAGAAACATTCTTTGATGATGCAACGAATACTGCATATGCCGAAACAGACGAACTGGGAACGTACTGTCTGATGGACATGGAGAAGGTTTTTGCGCGCCTGGATTCTTTTGCAAAAACAGATACGGTCAATGATTATGAAACTAACAGAACTATTGAAGATGATGTGTTATTATCTGCAAGCGAGATCGTGTACCCAACCACTCCGATTGAAACTGAAAATGGTCTTGTAATGGGAGCATCTATTGTACGTGAAGGCGAAGGTGCAGAGTTGCCGGACGTTTTGGAAAAAGAAGGTGTTGTCAGGATAACATATATGTTGATGTCTCATGGGCAGAATTTGAATCTTTTCAACAATCAAAAACAAATGATCCTTGATATATATGATAAACTTTTGGAAGAACACAAGGAGTGGAATATTGAGATTTCAATTATGAATATACCGGGAGCCTATATTCCGTCAGAATTTCTAAAAGATCCTGCAGGATCAGAGTGGTTTAAATCGAGACAGGATATAGTGGATGCGCTCGATGGAGTAACATATCGATCAACAACATCATCATACAAAATGATGGATTCTTTTGGTTTGATGTTAGATAAACTGAATGAGGATATAAAACCACAATATGTCATTTTTCTGGTAAATGGAAATTATACATTCTCGGTTTTCGAGAAAAACCAGGCTGTAGTATGTAACAGGGGTGTGAATTATTGCGAGGTATTTGAAAAGAATTCATATTTTGAGGGAGATTCATACAGGGATTATCTTACGGATAAGATTAAGTCCGTAAATGGTATTCAGCTAGAATGGAGCAATACTGCTACACAAACTATGTATGAACATATCTGTAAGTATGCGGTTCCGGAGAAGGAAGAACCCGTGCAGGAGACAGATGAAAGAGAACTGGTTAATCTTTATTTTATTCTGCAGGCTGCTGGGGCGAACGAAGTGTTGTTTGAGAATCAAAGAAAGATGATTCCGGAACTTTTGGAAAAATTACAGAGGGAAAGTGTAGAATACAGATACAGGATATCTATAACAATTGCTGGAGAATACGCTAGTAGTTTGTTGCTAAATGAAAGCAATACGATGTGGTTTGAGAACCCAGAGGAACTGTGCAATGAATTAATGGAAGTATCATACGATAATCAAAGTTATGTATTCGTTAATATGGAAGATGCTTTTAATAGCTTATATTGGTATATAGAGGGTGATCTGGGTAATAAAAACTATGTTTTTATGTTACACAATGGTAAAGTGTCATATGGTGATGAAAACAGTAGCGATGGAAACCCGCGGCATTTCTGCAATCATTTTATCGGAAGGGTAAACTATTCGGAGATCGGAAATACAGTAAGCTCATATGTGGATACGGATCCGTCAGCTGAGTACCCGACCTTTGTGGAAAAAACAGGTGGAAAAAGATGGATCTATCAAAGCGATATGGTAGATATTGTATATACTCATATATGTGGCATAAAGTCTGGACAATCGGAGAAAGAAGAGGAACCAAGGAGAAGTTTTCCTGTTATCTCTTTGACTGGATGGAATGTGATTGAGTTGGCAGCACCGCCAGAGGTTGGAAGTAATATTGATACTGATTTAGATGGGCTGACTGATCTGGAAGAAATAGACATATGGATGTTGACGATTGAAAATGGGAAGTATGTATTACCGTCGGTGAATGAATGCATTAACAGCATTGATAAACCGTATGTACAAGAAGGAATCAGTCGATTCTTCGATGACATGTCAGAAGTTGCGAAGGATGGCTTTCAAATTCAAGCTATTTGCAAGGAAACGAGAGTATTACCTATTATATCAAATCCTATAAACGAGGATTCAGATGGTGATGGGATTTATGATGCGGGAGATATTAGAAGGCTTGTTTTTGATGATTATCCTGACCTGTATGATGAATTAATAAATAAAAAATATATAGACATGAATAAAATGTGTCAAACGGAAGATGGTTTTACTATATGTATGACTCCTATAGCGGATATTTATAGAAATATAGGATTTGATGGGTATGTGGTTTATACTAATATAGATGAGGACGAACATGGCGACTATACGAGACCAGATGATTTTTATTTGAGGGATTGGTATCTATATTCTGTAAGTAAGAATGATGAGGTGGCATATAGTATACTAAAATTAAGAACGTATAACTCGTCCATAAAGGCGACTCCGGGTGTTTCTATTCCATTTGCGTCGATAGATGTGAGTGTATTTGATGATAATACATATTTGGATAATGATCATATTGAATTCGTGAAACAAGAAACCAGAAGAGTTATAGTTTGTAATTCGGATCAACCATATAATGGTATTATTATAAACTACTTCTATAATAGTACATCAGATGCTTTATATGAATTGGCGGATATTTATGTTGGAAAAGTAATTGAAGACGAACTAGGTGAGAATGAAACAGATGAAAATTGCGTAAAGGCTGTTCTTCCAGGGTTTGAAGAGACAGATTATCAGAAAACAGCATTGTCCAAATGCAATTTATACGATGAGAGTAGTAAATCTATAAAGATTGCGGATTCGCAAATACTTTCACAAGTTGAAAAAGAAGCGATACTTTCATGCAGAACAAATAACCCTAATTATGACTCATTTGCAGCAGAGATTGTTTTTCATGCAGAGGCAACATTATATGTTAGCGGGGCGATTTTTGCACTAAGAATTGACCCTACACCCAATAGCACTTTTGGATGGGAGGCCCATCTCGTAGATTCACTTATAGCAGATTGGCTCAAGAAAGAATTTTACGCAAGTGGGATTAAAGCAGATTTGTCTATAGATGATAAAGAAACATCGAGTATGGAAGAATGGTTTTTTAAAAGCGAGAATTCCCCTTTTCTTATTTATCAAAGAGCGGCACATATGCATTATTGATAAGAGTATGGAGAATAAGCTAATGAGCATATCTGTTTTTTCATACATTATTATCGCGAGCCTTATAGTAGGTATAATTATAGGACTCATAGCATTTGGAAAATATAAGTTGATTATACCATCGATGTTATGTTTTGGGGGAGTGGTGCTAATTCTTAATAGAATTATATGCCCTACTTATTGGAAATACCCTGATATTCTACTTGAAAACCTGGAATTGGAAGATATCCAGAAATACTGGGGGGATTTCGATGTGGTATTACCTGAGCATCTTTATGAAGGCGAGTATTCGTCAAATTCAGCGGGGTATTATTTATATACCGATGATAAAGGGATGAAATATTACTACATGATTCAAGAGGTGCCAAAGGAGCAATTTAATAAAGTATTTAAGGGGACGGTTTTTGTGAGTAATCCAAGAGAGTATTTTATTCGAGGAGAGAAACCGAAGTATTATGATATAGAGACCTTTGCAAAGGAATATGTACATTCAGAAGGTAATATATATTTTCCGGTCTATGTACAAAATGGTATGGAAAAAATGCTTCAATATTTTGGGGTTACAAAAAAAGAATTTATAGATTATGTTGAGAATACGTCTTTTGGTGATACTTGATAATAGTTAAATTATTCGAATATAGTTTTTGTAACGGTACAAGGTAGTGCCCTTTATCATCGGCGAAGGCAGCGGGATCACGCATTCCTTATCCCACGTGAGTAGGTGACCGGTTACCGTTACAAAAGTGTTAAGAATCTTAACAAATCCGTAAAGGTACGCGGTTACCTGCTTATGAACTGCAGGATTTATTAGTTTCTTATGGACAAGATACTACTGAGAATTATGAGGTAGCAGGCGCCCTAAACCTGTATAATACAATTTTTAGGGCTATAGCTGATGCTGAACCGGAATTTATAAAAACAATAGATAAATATAGAATAAATAAACAGATTAATGAGTTAAAAAGAATTATGGGTTCAGATGTTCTTTTCCCGAAGGGAATGGCAAACAAAAAGGATCTTCGTCGTAGATTTTTGGAATTGACAAACGAAGATATGCGCGTATTGCAAAATGAATTGAACAGGAGTATCAAAGCCTCAGAAAATGTTGGAAAAAAAGAAGGCTTCTGGCATGATGGTGGGTACCCAGCCAGCGCTCTGATGCACATTTACAATTGAAAAACCATCTGTGTCTCTGTTAGAGTATTAGTGACCAAACCAAAACTCAAAAGGAGTACCCACAGATGGTTTTAGCTAATTTACATATTTTCAAGATTTCTTATATTTGTTATTATATCGAGGTAAGTGCTTACATAAGCACAGATTATGAGAGTGGGAGAAGTCATATGAAAAAGAAACATTCAAAAGTAACCCGTAGGATTACTATGGCCCTTTCTGCTATTATGCTCTCGGAGTAGGTGACCGGTTACCGTTACAAAAGTGTTAAGAATCTTAACAAATCCGTAAAGGTACGCGGTTACCTGCTTGTCTTGAAAGTTGTTAGTTGGGGAAAAATATTCTATATTAATTATGATAACTATACTGAAACGACTCTGGATATTACAACGAATATTTTGGAGATTAAGTGATGAAAAAAAGAATAATAATACCTATGATTGCTGTTGTTTTATTAGTGTCGGGGTGTCGAAAGGATTTCTATGATCGAAAACCCATAGATGAATTATCTCAAATAGTGAAAGAAAGTGTGGGTGACAGTTATGTATTTCTTGATAGGGAGATCAAGGATGATACAAATATATGGTATAGTTTTGAAATAAGGGAGATTTCTCCAATGACAATAGAAAGAATTGTAGATACGTTTAATGAAAACCTTTCACCTGAAAAAACACAAACATCATTAACTGTATGTATACCTATTTCGGGAGGATCGGGAGGTAGCGTTTCAATGTTTGCTATTCGTAATTATACTCTATCGGAGAATGGAGTATATATATATGATAACATGTGTTGCTTATCTATTTATTATGTAGATCAGGATTGGTATGATGATACTGTATGTTATCCAGAGTTATATTCTCAGATTGAAGGAATTCGTGAGCTTCATGTTGCAAAGGAGATTCAGGACAAGGCGGATGACATAGGGATTGATTGGCACGATTATTGGCCAGACTTGGAAACCATTGTGATAGAAAGATAGGGACATTAATTTGGGACAGGGACATAGAACCATGTACCGTCAAGTGAGTAGGTGACCGGTTACCGTTACAAAAGTGTTAAGAATCTTAACAAATCTGTAAAGGTACGCGGTTACCTGCTCGATAAGTTCGCACGCAGTAAGAGCTGATTTGAATCTTGAATCAGAGAATGTGCCTATTGCAGCGAAACCGTATAAAGATTACACAGGCATTTATGTGGTAGAACAACGGGAATTGTTTGGCGATAGATGAGAAAAAGTGTTAGAGATACGAGGTGAATGCGTATGATTGCTCAAATTGGAGATTCGCTTATTGGAATACTGATGATTATGCTTCCGATACTATTACTTACTGGTATTATTAGGTTTATGTTAAATAGACAAATAGATAAAAAAATGCTGGGTCAATCACAAATTCTATGTGATGCCCATACCGCTGATCAGGCGGCATAGCACATTGACAGTTGCATAAAAAAGGATCTTCCTTTACGATTGAGTTGCATCTTTGGCCGGATGTACAAACCCAATCAAGAGGAGGAT
>JAGBMJ010000056.1 GCA_017634975.1 Lachnospiraceae bacterium
CAGAAGCGGAGGGAGCGAGAACCAGAGATGGACAAGACGAATAAAGTCAGGATTTGCCGCGGATGCGGAGCAGAAATCCGGATTATGAAGACAGGAACCGTCTATAAAAATGTGATGGTTGAGGCGGAGCCGGTCTGGATCCGGCTGGCCAGCGGGGGGAACGTTTTCTACACAGCAGACGGGAGGCCGGTTTCCGGGCACCTGGCCGGGGATGCGGATGACGATCCGGATACCAACTTCCTGGAGGCATACATTCCACACCTGGGCAATTGTCCAAACAATGGAAGAGCACCGCGGAAGCGGAGGGGCAGAGAGGATACAGATGAGAGAAATTGTGGTCGATAATTTCGCGGGAGGCGGAGGAGCTTCAACAGGGATCGAGATTGCAATGGGACGGAGCGTCGATGTCGCGATCAATCATGATCCGGCGGCGATCGCGATGCACAGGGCAAATCATCCAGGGACAAAGCACTACACAGAGGATGTTTGGAAGGTGGATCCGGCGGAGGCTTGCGAAGGGCATCCTGTGGCTCTGGCCTGGTTCAGTCCGGATTGCAAGCATTTCAGCAAAGCAAAGGGCGGGAAACCGGTGAGCAAGAAGATCCGGGGCCTCGCATGGGTAGCTGTTAAATGGGCGAAGGCTGTTCATCCGCGGGTGATTATGCTGGAAAACGTGGAGGAATTCCAGGAATGGGGCCGCCTGACCGCGGACAACAAACCGGATCCGAAATACAAGGGAGAAACCTTCCGCCGATTTGTAGGCCAGTTGGAAAAGATGGGGTACAAGGTGGAATACCGGATGCTGCGGGCCTGTGATTACGGAGCGCCGACGGTCCGGAGACGATTTTTCCTGATTGCACGGTGCGATGGGAAAGCCATCTGCTGGCCGGAACCGGAATACGGAGATCCGGAAGGACTGGAAGTTGCGGCGGGCATCAAAAAGCCATGGAGGCCGGTGGCGGATGTGCTGGATTTCAGCCTGCCATGTCCGTCCATCTTCGATACATCGGAGGAAATATGGGATAAATACCGGATCCGGGCAGTCCGGCCGCTGGCGGAGGCTACCATGAAACGGATTGCGAAGGGCATTATCAAATTCGTTATTGAAAGTCCGAATCCATATGTGGTCAATGATGCACAGGCATTTAACCTGATTCAGTATCACAGCGAGCAGTCTGAAGATATGCGGGGACAGGATATTCAGAAGCCGCTTATGACAGTGGACAGCTCAAACCGGTACGGACTGGTATCCACGTTTATCAGCAAATATTACAGCGGGGAAAGCATCGCCAGCGGAGCGGAAAAGCCGTTGCCGACAATAACAGCCATTGACCATAACGCGCTGTGCGCAGTGAACATTACACAGTTTAACCATTACAGCATCGGACAGGAAGTAACAAAACCGCTGAACACACTGACGGCGCAAACCAACCATTTCGGAGAAGTGTGCGCTTTCCTGGTGAAATATTACGGAAACGGCGACAACGCCGTTTCCTGCGGAGACCCGGCACCAACGATCACGGCAAAAGACCGGATGGGGCTGGTGACGGTCCGCGGAGAGGATTATCAGATTGTGGACATCGGACTCCGGATGCTGACACCGCGGGAATTATTCGACGCTCAAGGATTCCCGGACGATTACATCATCGATGTCGATGCGGATGGAAAAGAATATCCTCGGAGCGAGCAGGTCGCGAGATGCGGGAATGCGGTTTGTCCTCCGATTCCGGCGGCGCTGGTCAGAGCGAATCTTCCGGAATTGTGCAGGCCGCCTCAAAGCTGGCGCTATTTGGAATGAAAAGGAGCAAAACAATGGAAGAGAAAAAGAAAAGGATCGATCTCGGACTGGACAATCCAGTCATGACGGCGGCAAAGCAGGCCATGAACTCGATTATGAAGCTTGCCGTCGCCAGGGCGATAAGCACAGGGAGCATGGAAGGTACAGCGACGCTCAACATACGATTTGAGCTGGAGGAAGACTTCGACAAGAAGACCGGAGAATCGTTCATTAGGCCGAAGATTGAATACAAGAGCAGATATGCCGTTCCGCTGAAAGACAGCATCGACGGGAAGATCATGGATCCATGCAGGATCATCCAGACCGGAGAAGGATTCTGTATGATCAGCAATCAGATCAGCATGGATGAAATCATGCAAGAGCTGGGAGAAGAATCATAAACGGACTTTCTTCTATTATATAGAGTCACTCCGGACGGATCCGGAAGCGGGGCGCAGTGAACCCCACTGAGAGCCTTGTATAGAGTATTAATAAATGAAGCATCAGGAAGAACGCGAGAAGGAAAATTAGATCCTGATTCGATAGGTGTGTGTGATGGAACGGACGACCTCCGGCGGAGGATCAGCGAGCGGCAGCGCGTCAGCTGACAACCACAGGGGGAGGGGGAAGGGGGGAACCGAGCAGGTTCCCCCGGATAGTCCACAGAGAAGGGAGGGCTGACCATGAGCTGGGAATACGAGGCGCTGTTCAACCGGCAGGATCCGCGGGATCAGCAGCTGGATTTCTGGTCGGCCACGCCCACCGCGATCAAGGTCGGGAAGATGGGATACCGGACGCGGACAACCTGGGCGGGTGACCGGCTGGAGGCGGAGGTCTTCCCGATCTACGGACGGGGAGACAATGCCATCGCCAGGGCAGCCAGGCACATGGTCACGCGGGAGGCCCAGCGGAAACTGAACGACCGCAGGGCAGAACGGAAGCTGATCCTGCTCGCGGAAGCAAACTTCACGAAGGATGACTATCACATGACGCTGACCTATGCCGTGGAACCGCAGACGGATGCCAGAGCCATCCGGGATCTGAAGAACTTCTTCGGGAGGGTGCGCCGGATCCGCGCGAGGAAGAAACTGCCGGATCTGAAATACATCTATGCGATGGGCGGAGGAGAGGGCGAGGAAGAAAAGCGCCTGCACTTTCACCTGATGATCAACGGAGACGGACTCAGCAGGGAGGAGCTGGAAGCCTGCTGGATGATGACGCCGGGCGCGGGCCGGGTGAATACGGACAGACTGCAGCCGAACGAGATGGGGCTGGAGGAACTGAGCAGGTACTTCTTCCGGCAGCACAGGGATCGGGCGAAACGGCAGGAGGGGATCTCATCGCGGAGGTACAGCGCCAGCAGGAACCTGAAACAGCCGAAGAGCAGAACGAGCGACAGCAGATGCAGCAATGCCAGGGTGAGAAAAATCGCACACGATATCCGGAACGAGGCGAAGGAAGAGATGGAGAAGATCTATCCGGGTTATCGGTTCGTGGACTGCAGAGTCTATTACAGCGATGTCATCGATGGAGTTTATATCCGGGTGATGATGAGAAAGATCCAGGGAGGGAAGCGTGATGGAAAGGTATGAGATCCTGACAAGGTACAGATGGCTGATGATGGAGGCAGAGACACTGATCCGTCAGGCGGACAAGGTCATGAAGATCGGGGCGCCGGCGGATATGCGCTCAACATGGCCGACAATGGATAAGCTTCTGGGATTGCCGCGGGGGACAAATGATCCGGAATCGGCCAGCGCTCAGAGCTTCGACGGATATATCAGCCGCCTCCGGGAGAAAGCCGATGAGTTGATTTCCATCTGCGATCAGTTTGAGACCGTGATCGCGCTGCTGGCGGACGATCAGGAGAGAGTGATCTGCCGGAAGTATTACGCACTCGGACTGACAGACGAAACCATCGCCGTGCAGGTTCATATGGACCAGAGCACGGTCAACCGGATCAGAAACAGAGCCATCGAGAATCTGAAATCTGCATAAAAAACAATTGATTGCATACCGGAAAGATTGTAGGCTTGTAGCATGGAAATGCATGAAACAAGGATATAGTTTTCAGGAGTGCTTCCGGGTTCGGCTCCTTACCGGAGGCGGGGCACGCTTTGCACCAGTGCGCGAGGAGGGACGGCACTGCATGGGATCAAGATCAAGCCGCTGGCCGTATGTGAGAAAGCTGGCGTGGGACAGAGACAGAAAAGCGAGAGCTCCGTGTCACATCTGCGGAATGGCGATTGATTATCATCTGGATCCGTCATCCGCTCCGGATTCCTGGGAGCCGGATCACCTGATCCCGGTCGCAAAAGATCCGGAAAGGGAGCTGGATCTGAATAATATCCTGGCATCTCATATGCGATGCAACAGAGCGCGAGGAGATGGAACAAACGGCGAGAACGAGCTCGGAAAAAGGAGCAGAATTTGGTAAAATTCAGCTCTTTTTTTGATGGCTTCTTGGGGGAAGGGGCCAAAAAATCTCGCGCGCGCGATAGAGGAAGAGACCACCGACGGCAGTCTTTTCCCCCTCCGAAAGATCCGGGAATTTTTTTCGGAAATTCTGATTGAGAAAGGCGGCGAAAGCATGACGAAGGCAGAAAAAGCAATGCTCTCCGGGGTGGATCCGGTCATGAAGGATCAGGCAGTAACCGTCTGCCGGATCGAGCGGGCTTTCCGGGCGAAGGTGAAGGAGCTGATCCCGATCTTCAAGGAGGCCGAGGCGACTCAGACCGTCACCAACACTCAGGGAGAAAAAGTACTGAAGAGTAATCCGGCCATGCAGGAGATCAGGGCAACCTTCCGGGACTATTGCACCATCGTCAAGGTGCAGCAGGATATCCTCGCCAGTAAGACAGCGCCGGTCGAGGTGACATCCATCAGCGCTCTCCGGAGCAAGCTGAAGATTGCGAAATGACAGGAAAGACAGAACCTCGGATCTACACTCCGGAGCTGAGACCGCTGACGGAAGAAACGACGCTGGGTTTCGCCTGCATCGAGTACGCAAAGACGGTCCTCCGGAAGACTCTATATCCATGGCAGGAATGGGCGCTGATTCATGCTCTGGAAATCGTGGGAGATCTGGACGGCTCATGGCATTTCAGATATAGGACTGTCCTTTTTCTGATCTCCAGGCAGAACGGGAAGACGGTCCTCTCCGAAGTGATCGCGAGCTTTTTCCTGAATGTCCTCATGTGCGAAAACATTTTCGGTACATCGCTTTCTTTGGAGAAAGCGGAGGAAGTCTGGGAAGCTGTCATCAAAGACCAGGAAGATTTTCCGGAGCTCTCCTGCGACATCACGAAGATCTCCAGGACGAATGGAAAGAAAAGACTGGAGCTGCTGTACGGAAGAAAATATAAAGTCGGGGCGCCATCCAGACGGGCGGGCCGCGGTGACAGCAACGACCTGGTGATGCTGGATGAGCTGCGCGAGCATCGCGACTGGGAAACTTGGGCGGCAGCCGTGGCCAGCATCAGCGCGAAACCAAATGGGATCGTCATGTGCTTCTCGAATGCGGGAGATCCGGAGTCGATCGTCCTGCGGCAGATCCGTGCACAGGCCCAGGGACAGAAAGCAGATTTCGGAGGAGACATCGATTCCGGCACGCTGGGTCTGTTCGAGTGGAGCTCGAAAGAAGGTGCCGCTATGGATGACTGGGAAGCCCTCGCGCAGGCTAATCCGGCGCTTGGATATGGCCTCATGACTGAGCGTGCGCTGATGGCGAACCGCGCGACATTCCCGGAGGCGAAATTCAGATCCGAGTGCATGTGTCAGCAGGTGGAGACAATCCTTCCTCCACCTTTCCCGGATGGAGCATGGGACAGCGGGACGGATGTCAATTCTTTCATCCCGCCGGCGTCGCCAGTTTACTACGGGATAGATCTGTCGCAGGATCGGCGATGGACATCCATCGGGGTCTGCGGCCTGCGAGAGGATGGAAACTGGCACATTGAGCTTGTGGCGCGGAGGATCGGCACGGAGTGGGCGCTGGACTGGTTCAGGGAGAGAGCGCTCAGAGGACGGATGAAGCTCGCGTTTCAGAGCCGGGGGGCTCCTGTCTCAGGGCTCGCGGAGCAGATCTGTACCATTCAGGGAATCGAACGAATCGCGATAGAAGGGCCGGACCTGTCCAACGGATGGGGCCGGTTTTTTGATGGAGTCTGCGCTTGCCTTCCGGATCGGGAGGGCGTGCGGATCTATCACTTGCCGCAGCCGGTCATGGATACGCCGGGACACACTATGCAGCTGAAGCAGATGGGCGGAGGGGTGAAACTGCCGGACCGGATCAAAAGTCCGGATGACATCGCGCCGCTTTTCGCGTGCATCATGGCGTTCACGGCTGCGACAAAAACGACAACGGAAAAGAAAATCTATGAATCCGTTTATGAGAACGGATCAACCCTGACTTTTATTTGATGGAGAGGGGGCGGGTGAATGCCCGGAATCCTTACAAGGTGGCGGACACTATTCCGCCCCATGGTCTACAACATCAGTTTCGGCCCGGATGCGCCGGCACAGGTTCTGAACCTGACGGCCCGGCAGCTCTACAACAGCCAGGACAATCTGGCGGCGGTGGTCAACTTCCTGGCGAACAGCATCGCTCATCTTCCGCTGAAAGTCTATGTCAGGGATGGCAATGACAACCGGAAGCGTGACCGGGACAGTAAGGCGGCGAAGGTGTTGTGGCTGCCGAACAGCGACCAGACGGAGTATGAGTTTATCCGCGCTCTGATGGTCGAGTATTACGTTTTCGGCTGTGTGTACGTGTGGGTCCTGCCGGATCCTGACAGCGAAAGCGGTCAGCAGATCCGGATTATTCCGACGGACTGGATCACCAACACGGAAAAGACCACAAGCTACGGCCCAGGGAAGATCACCGTGACCAGCACTGCCGGCACGATTGAGATTCCACGGACGGAGTTCGTCCGTTTCTCCATGTACGCGCCTGGCAATCCAGGCGGGTATGTTTCGCCGATCTCAGCTCTCCGACAGACACTGGAGGAACAGATCCAGGCCGGGCGCTTCCGGCGGGAGCTGTGGAAGTCTTCCGGCAGGCTGAACGCGCAGATTGTCCGCCCGAAGGACGTGCAGCCATGGTCTGAGGAAACAAAGAAACGCTGGATCGAGGCTTTCCGCGAGGCATGGGGCGCGAATGGCAGCCGTGCCGGATCCATCCCGCTGATGGAAGACGGTATGGAGATCAAGACTTTCAACGCTTCCTTCAAGGAACAGCAGTGGGTCGAAAGCGTGAAGCTGTCAAGGGAGGCGGTAGCAGCTGCATACAGGATTAACCCGTCCCTGGTGTGGCACTCTGACACGCAGACCTATGCCAGCAGTAAGGATAACGCCAGGGCGCTGTATGCGGAGTGCCTTGGGCCAGATCTGCAAATGATCCAGCAGAGGATCAATTCCTTCCTTCTGCCGATGATCGGAGCGGCCCCCGGGACTTATGTCGAGTTTGACCTGTCGGAGAAGCTGAAGGGCGACTTCGAACAGCGGGCCAGCGCGATGCAGTCTTCTGTTGGCGGCCCCTGGCTCACCAGGAACGAGGCACGGCGAGACAACAATCTGCCGCCGGTTCCCGGTGGCGATGAGCTGATCGTCCCGCTGAATGTTATCAGCGGCGGACAGGCCAGCCCGACGGATACTCACATGGGCGCATCCGGGGCAGAGAGTGTATCTGTCAAGGATATGGTTGTTAAAGCGGCTCAGAAAGCAAAAAGGGCTCAAGTAACGGTATCCCAGACGGATGAGGAGGCGGACGCTGTTGGAGACGCGCTGAAACAGTTCTTTGCGCGGCAGCGGAAGAGTATCCTGCCGAAGATCGGAGCAAAGGCTGTGAGCTGGTGGGACGTCCGGCGCTGGGACAAAGAGCTTGCTGATGACCTGGAGCCGATCATTGCGGATATCGTAGCTGCGCACGGCGAGATCATGGCGAATGCGCTTGGGTCTACGTTTACCGCTGCAGCGGTTGTTAATTACATCCGCAAGGTAGCAGAGTCCCGCGCAAAGCAGATTAATTCCAGGACGCTGGCAAAGCTGCAGGCGGCTGTTGAAGCTGCGCTGGACAGCGAAGAAGAGACAAGCCCGCAGGAAGCTGCCGAACATGAATTCGATGTCCGGGAGGGCTTTGAAGCGGGCTTACTGGGTACAGCGTTGGCCAAGTGGGCGGCCGGATGGGCAACAGAGGAAGCGGCCAGGCAGGGAGAAGAGCAGGGTGTAAAACGGACGGTTTACAAAGAATGGAAGACCGGACCAAAGGCCCGCGCCTCTCATGCTGCGATGGACGGCGAAACAGTGCTGATTTATGAGAAGTTCAGCAACGGCGCTGACTGGCCGGGGGATGATTCCCTGGATCCGGATGAGTCCTGCGGATGTAACTGCTCCACGCAGGTGATCATTATCACTGAATGAGGAGGTAGCCATGTTTAAGGATTTTGAAGTCCAGTATAAAGACGCTGGCACCGGAAGCATTGAGGGTTATGCGTCCACCTGGATCCGGCAGCCGGACAGCTATGGCGATGTTGTGGCCAAAGGGGCCTTTACCAAAACACTTGCCGAACGCTGGAACGGCGGAAAGGGGATTCCTTTCCTCTGGGCCCACCAGATGGACAACCTGAAATCGTTCATCGGGACCGCTGAGGCCGATGAAGACGACAAGGGTCTGCATTTTGTGGCGACATTTGACAGCACCGAAGAGGCGCAGAAGGTCCGACAGCTGTACAAGGACGGACGGCTGCGGAAGTTCAGCTTTGCCTATGACGTGAAGGACGCCGGCACGGTGACCCTGGAAGACGGAACAAAGGCGAACGAACTCCGCGAGCTGGATCTGTACGAGATCAGCGCGGTGACCGTCCCGGCGAACGAGGACGCCGGCGTGGTGGACGTGAAGAGCGGACGCAGGAACAGCAAGGCTGACGAAGGCAAGATCAGACAGGCGATTGAGCTCCTTCAGGATGTCCTGGGAGAGCTTAACGAGGAAGAACCCATTGACGGGGAGGACGAACCGGAAGCCAACGCGGCGGCGGAGGAGCAGAAGGCGAGCAACCCGGAGAAGGCGGGACTCCTGGAATACATCAAATCTATCTGAGGAGGACAGAAGCATGTCTTTGAAAGAAGAGCTGGCCCAGCTGAAGGGCAATCTGGCCGCGCTGAAAGAGCGCATCGAGGCCGACGATCAGGAAGCCATCGCTGAAGGAGTTCAGCTGAAGGCCAAGATCGAAGAGAAGGAAGCCGCCATTGAAGCGGCGGAGAAGAAAGCCGGTCTGCTAAATGTGATCGGCACGAAAGAAGAGGAGGACAGCACCGTGGAAGAGAAGAAGACCGCCCTGGAAGAGTTCACCGCGAAAGCTGCGGCGACCGACAAGAACGTGAAGGGATGGAGCGTGAATGCTCACATTAAGGCCGCTACGACCGTTGTGACCGGCTCCACCATGACCGACTACGACCGCTCTGTGGCTCCGCAGCCCAAGCGCGTCGCTGCCGCTGATTTCTTCGCCAATGCGATCATCTCCGGCAACGCCATCACCTACTTCAGGCAGGGTGCTTATGAAGGCAGCCCCGCCGTGACCGCTGAAGGCGGGAAGAAGCCCCAGAACAGCACCAGCTTCACTCCCACGACGCTG